>JBCCGH010000217.1:0-14758 GCA_039029375.1 Planctomycetota bacterium | reverse complement strand
GATGGCACCCGTCCGGCCACCGCTCGCTGCGTCGCACCTCCTCGACGTATCCACCAATATGCCTGCGTCGGTGCTTCTTGCGAGCAGCGTCCGGTCACGCACCCTCTGCACAGGAATTTCTGATCCAGGACACTAGTCGCCGTCGGCGGCTCTCTGCCCCGAGCCCGCGCGGCGGGGCGCCGCGGGGCCCGGCGGCCGATCGGACAAGCAAGCCAACCGGCCACCCAAGCGGTCGCGCGTGGCCCTGGGGAGCCACGGCGATCCCGGCGGCCCGGCGGTCGGGAAGGGCCGGCCGGACTCTGCCGACCAGCCGTCCACCCCAACGCGGTCGGCGGTGGGTCGGACCGATCAGACCGCGGTACCGACCGCCTGCAGGTTGGCGACCGCGTCCTCGTTGTTGGCGTCGAGCTCGAGCGCCCGCTGGAAGCACGCCCGGCCCTCTTCGGCGCACCCCATTTGGTGCAGGCAGACCCCGCGGTTGTTCCACAGCTCGGCGTCCGGCCGGCCACACTCGATCGCGCGGCGGAAGCAATCTTCGGCGCGCATGTGGTCCCCTTGGCCGAAGAGCACCATGCCCAGGTTGAACAGGGAGTCCGGGTTGTCACCGGTCCGGCTCAGGACATGCTCGAACGATTCGACCGCGCCGCGGTCGTCGCCCTGGATGTAGCGCACGTAACCGAGCTGGTTGTGGTACTCCGACTCTTCTGGCGCGAAGGTCACACAAGCCTCGAGATGCGACAGGGCCTCGGGGTAGGCACCCTGTGACAGATAGGCCTCCGCCGCGGCACGGTGCGTGCGCGCCATGTTCGTGGCGAGCTCGTGCAGCTGCGTCATCACCTGGTCGCGCAGATTGGGATCCGCAGCGGCCTCCGGCTCGACGATCAGCGGTGGGACGTCACGGATACGGGTCGGAATCGGGGTGAAACCCGACGCACCCAGGGGCTCTTGCGGATGTTGCGTGATTTGCATCTCTTCTCTCCTGTCTTTGGGGTTCCCGCATCGGCTAGGTCAGCGCAGCCAGGGCGTCGCGCACTCGCTCCGCCTCGGCCTCTAGATTCGCTCGCTCGAGCAGCACCACGGCTCGCTCGCCCATCTTGCGCGCCTGCGGCACGAGGCCGAGTCGGGCAAGGATGTGCGTCGCCTGCTGGCAGGCGCCCGGCGAGTCGGGGTAGTCGGCCAAGAAGTCGGTCAACACCTGCAGCGCGGCTGCGGCGTCGTCTCGCTCCAAGTGGAGACGCGACGCCGCCAGGGCAGTGACCTCGTAAGAGGGTCGAACCGCACGCGACTGCTCCAGCAGTCGCATCGCCCGACCCGTCTCGCCCTTCTCGATCCAGGCTTGGGCCATGCCGGTGAGGGCAACCCAAGAGGTCACACCCTCTTGGATTGGCACCACCAGAACTTGGTCCGCCCAGCTCATACAACGTCGGTAGTGCGCGATGGCCTCGTCCGGTCGTCCGAGGCGCAGCGCGACCCCCGCCGTAATGTAATGCAGATTCGGTGTCGCGAGGAAGCTCCGGAACGCTCGCTCGGCGATCTCGTCGGCCTGCTCGTACGCGTCCTGCCGCGCGTACTCCAAGACGCAAAGCGCGGCGATCTCCCCGGCGTACGGCAGTGCGTGCTGGTCCCCCGGGGACAACTCGTAGACGAGCTCTAGAGCCCGTTCGAGGTACCGCAAGGAGTCCTCGCTTCGCCCCGGCAAGCGGCGCAAGAAGTCGCCGTACTTGTAGAGCATGTAGATGTCGTCGGGCTGCTCGGCCATGTGCCGCAAGAACAGCCGTTCGTTGCGATCGTCTTTGCCGCGCGCCTGGATCACCTCTGTCGAGTACCCGAGGTGCTCGATGAGCAGGTCGCTCGAGCTGAGCGCCAAGCCGTCGCGCGCCGCGGCCGCCGCCAGAGAGGGCGTGACCTGCTCGTGGATCCGATTGACGTAGGCCACGCCAGCCAGGCGCCGGAAGAGCCGCACCATCCGGACGCCTTGCGTCTTGCCACCGTCGTAGACGTTGCGCATCACGACGTGGTAGCCGGAGATCTCGGAGTGCCGCACGAGCTCGCGTAGTCGCTCCCGTGCGTCCGGAGTCAGCCGCTCGTCCGCGTCCAGCACCAGAATCCAGTCGCCGGTCGCCGCCTCGAGCCCGACGTTGCGCGGGGCGCTGAAGTCATCGTCCCAGACCGCGTGCAGCACGCGCGCACCGAACTCTTCGGCAATCGTCACCGTGCTGTCGGTCGATCCGGTGTCCACGATGACGATCTCGTCGACGACCGGGGCTACGCTCTCGAGACAACCGCGCAGGAACGCCTCCTCGTCGCGGGCGATCATGCAGAGCGAGACTTTGGGCTCGCGACCGGTCCAGGGCGGCGCCTCGCCAGGCTCGGTCGGCGTCGAAGGCGCCGAGCCCGATCGCGGGTACGCGTCCAGCCCTTCCCACTTCGCGCTGAGAGCGGTGACCTCGCGCCGCATCGTTTCGGTACCGACCGCCGCATCCGCGTCCGGCACCGGGCCCAAATCGCCGGCCACGACCACCGGCCCGCGGCCCATCGCCTCGAGCCGCATGCCGTAGTCCTCCCAACCCACACCGGGGTAGTCCCAGTGGTCGGGCAACGGGCCAGCGGACAACACGTCGATCCGACGCGCCATGAGCCCGGCCAGCCCGCCGGCGGTCTGCTCGGCCGCGGCAGGGATCGCCGGCGCCGACGCCGACTGCTCGCAGAGCCGCAAAAACACGTCGCCGCTGGGCTGCGCGCCCGCGGGCACAAACCACAACACCTCACCCTGCGACAGGCAGACGCCACGGTTGAACGCCGCGAGCTCCCGATCACCGGGGCAGCGGATGATCTCCCACGGCCCCGGCAAGAAGCTCGCCAGCGCCGCGTCTGTCCGGTCACGCGCTTCGTCCGACCCCGGCCCGACGAGCACCGAGCCGGCCCGAGCCGCGACCTTCCGAGCGCACAGCCAAAGCCGCGCCGGCGGGGCACCGTCGAGCCAGTGGATCGCCAAGAAGCCCTCGCGCAGCAGCGCTCGAGGGAGCTCTGGGCTGACCGAGCCCGGTCGCGCCGGGACGCCGTAGCAGTCGGTGACCAACAGCCCCGCTGCCTCGAGCATCTCGAGCAGCGATCGCAACAGCACCGGCCGTTCGGGGTCGCGCACTGAGCCCGACACTTCCAGCGTGCATGGATTGCCCTCGACGGCGAGCCGTAGCGCCCGTGGCGCCAGCTGGTTCTCGACGTCGATCAGAATCTCACGACCCGACAGCAGCCGCCCCGCCAGCGTGCGCAGAACCGCACCGACGTGCCCGAGCGACTCGGTCATTCCCGAGACGACCGCACCGTCGAACGGGCCCTCGGGCAACCGCAAAAACGGGCCGTCACGCACGCCGTCGCGCGGCATGTGCAGCACTCTGCCACGATCTGGCTCGAGCTCGCGCCGCGTGGACGCAAGACCGGCAAAGCCGTGGGGAAGTCGGCTGTCGTCGTTCCAGCTCAATGGTCGATCCTCGGCCTTGCGGCCTTCGACCATGTGATCGGCGTTTCGACCCCGCGGACTTCAGCGAGTCCCGTGAGGAAGTGTCGATCGGCGCGTCACCGCGGCGCGGAGTTCTCGAACTGGGCCACGAGCCGAGTCTCGAACTGGACCAACCGCTGGGGGCGACGGCCGAGAACGGCGCGGACCAGAAGTGCACGATCCTCGGCCAATGGCGTGATCCGGGGATAACCCCGGCCCAGCAGGAAGCCGTTGAGCATCACGAAAGCCATCACCACGTTGAGGTCGGGGAACGGGGCGATCCGCGCAAACCGCCAGAACACCTGCACGGCCTGCCGCACCGGATGCCCGTTGGCAAAGCCGGCGCCCAAGCCGAAGTTCTCCGCCACCCGGAAATGGTCCAGCAGATCGGTGATGCCGTCGGCCGGAGGGTAGGTGACTCCGTGGACACCGTCCCACGGCACGTCGCGACGAATCACGTTGTTCGCGAAGCGCGGCACGCCCTCCGTCAACCGTCGGAAGTCGTCCATGGCGGTCCACCCGTCGGGCGGGGCGGCGCGTTCCCGCATCCCTTCCAGGATGCGACCCAAGCCGCGCACCAGGTGAAGCTCCTGATGCGCCGCCGAGTACCGGCCCTTGCCGCCGCGGAGGATGGACGTGGCGTCCCGAGGGTCGATTAGGAGGCCGCGAAGAGCGAGGACGCGCGACACCCACAGGCCATCCTCAGCGACGTCAGCTTCGCGCCACGGCGCCTGCCACGACAGCGGCGCCCCCAACAGACTCGCATCTGCGACCACTCGCGCCGCCAACGCGAGATCTAATCGCTCGAGTAGCGACAGCCGTTCGTTCCCTGCGGTCATGGCCCGCCCTCCCCTTTCGGCATAAGGTACCGGTCAAGCTCCATGGAAAACGCTGCCGCGACCCGACCGCGCCGTCTCCCTCGGCTCCTCAAGATCTTGGCGATCCTGCTCGGCGTCCTCATCGCCCTGCTACTACTCGCCCCCCTGGTGCTGTCGACCTCCTGGGTCCGCGGCAAGATCGAGCGTGGCTTGCAGGACGCGATGGGCACTGGCGTCGCCGTGGAGCAGCTGGGCCTCAGCTGGTTCTCCGGACTCAGCCTTGGCCCTCTTGCCATCGATAACCCTGCGGGTTTCCCGCAGGACCGGAAGGCCGTCCGGCTCGAGAGCGCCAGGGGTGACGTCTCACTGCTCTCGCTACTGACCGGCAAACTCGACGTCGACGCCACCGTGGAAGGCCTCTCGGTGCGGGTCTGGCAGAAGACGGACGGGACCACCAACCTGCTGGCCCTCCAGCCCGACGGTGGCGGCGTCGAGGTGCGGACCAGCGACGACGATCCGCAGACTTCAGAGTCGGAGATCCCCACCGGGGTGCTCGACAACCTCCGCCTCGATCTCAAGCTCGTGGACGCCACGATCGAGATCGCGCACGAGACAGAGGGTTTGCTGGAGTCCCTGCGGGACGTCAACGCGACGATCCACAAGGAGTACGGCGGCTCCGAGATCCAACTCCGAATTGACGCCGAGCTCGACCGCCCCACCGGCGAGGACTCCGGCCGACTCAGCGTGGAGGTTGCCGCCGACGCCAGTCTGAAGAAGCCGCTGATCGCCGACCTCGACGTGCTGGGTCTCGATCTAGCGCGCTATCAGCCCCTGGTCAGCGCGCTGATGGGCAAGGACCAGGTGACGGCACTCGCCGGGGTCGTCGGCGGCAACGCGCGCGCGACCGTGAACCTGCAGAGCCAGGAAGTGCGCCTTCAGGGCGACCTCGCCGTTGATGCGCCGCACTTCGCTGGGCCGCTGTTCGCCGGGCTCGACGTTGCCGCGCCGCGCTGGTCGTTCGAGCCCGACGTCGAGATCGCCATGGCCGAGGACGGCGCGCCGCCCAAGATCGAGGCCTCCGGCCTCCGCGTGGACCTCGGCTTTGCCACTTTGAGCGGACTCGCAGCCGAGCCGGCCAAAGCCCTCATCGGCGGTCGCGACGCGCTTGGGGTCGCCTTTACCGTGGACCTCGGCGCGGTGCTGAAGATGGGCGGCCCGATCCCAGCCGAGCTCGCCGACGCGGCGGGAGCGGTCGACGGCAAGCTGGCGCTCGCCGTCACTCCGGACGCCTTCGACCCCGAGCAGCTCGCCGCCAAGTTCCTGGACCTGTTCGCCGCGCAGATCGAGGCCAAAGTCGACCACCTGTCGATCCAGGGGCATCGCGTCGAAGGACTGACCGCGTCGCTCGCGCTCGACGCGGGTCAGGCCAGCATCCAGGCCCAAGGGACGGCCGGCGGCGGACCGCTGACCCTGGCGATGCAGGTCGATCCCACAGACCGCGCCACCTGGCCCAGCGAGCTGACGTTGGCCTGGAAGGACGCCGACGTGCTGGCGCCGTCGGTCGAGCTGCTCCGCTACGCCGTGCCGCTGCTCGCCGGCCTCGACACCGACGCGGCCCTCGACTTCCAGAGCAAGATCTCCACCGAGCTATCGCTGTCCGGACCACTACTGGCGGGCGACGCCGAGTGGCTCGCGTGGCTAAACCACTGGCGTGGCGAAGGTGACCTGGCACTCGCTAACGGTGCCTTCACGCCAGCCGGCGCGCTGCAACCGCTCCTGCAGTTGGCCGGGGAGTCGGGCAAGATCAAGTTCGACGATCTCAACACGCACTTCCAGCTGGCGCAGGGCTTCGTCGAGACCTCGCTGATGAAGTTCGGCAAGAAGGCCGCGGAGTTCGGGGTCACCGGCAAGACGGGGCTCGACGGCTCGATCGAGTACGCCATCGATATTTCCAGCGCGCTCGCCCAGCACAGGGATGGACGCAAGGTCCTCGAGGCGCTCGGGGGCAACGTGCCCAAGGCGACCCTCGGTGGCACGCTCGATGCCCCGCAGTTCGTCATGCCGGACGTCGGCCAGCTAGTGCAGGGCGCCCTGCAGGGCGCCGTCGAGAAGGCTGCCGACGACCTCCTGCAGCAAGGGCTGCAGAAGGGTCTCAATCAGCTATTCAAACGGAAGAAGTGACCGGCGTGCCCTGCGCCGTACCGGCGAGGCTCCGGTCGGCCAGCTGCAGCCAGCGCGTGATCTCCTGGTTTTGAGGATCCACGCTCTTGGCCTGCTCGAGCCGCTCTTTCGCCTCGGCCCACTGCCCCGCCGATGCGGCGCACATGCCGAGACCGAACAGCGCGTCGCCATTGCTGCCTTCGATCCTCAGCATGCTGTCGAAGCACTGGCGGGCCAGCTGCGGGTCACCAGCCTGCAGCAGGATCGTGCCCAGCTGGAAGTAGAGCTCGCTCCGCGCCTCGTTGTCACCCGACGCCAACGCGGCGACCCGGCCACCCAGCGACCCGAGCGGGTTGCGAATCTCCGCAACCTGGCTGCGGGACGCCACGCAAAGGCAAGCCGAAGAGGACTCGCGGATCGCGCGCACCGCGCCAACCTCAAACCCGCCCAGTTGATTGAGCAGGGCGATGATCCCCTGGGCCGTGGCGTGATCCGTGGCGACCAGCGCAACCGCACCGCCCGGGCGGAGCGCACGGCGCCAATGAGCAATCTCCTCGACCCAATTGGCCACTCGGCTCGGGATGCCGAGAGCCACGATCGCGTCGACCGAGCCGTCCGCGATGCCGTTGAAGCCGTGACAGCCGCCACGCGCGTCGTAGCCGAGCAGTCTGGTCCCGCTGAGAAGACCGTGGTCTTCGCCAGGCAGCTCGAGAGTCGTGCCTTGCACAAACGGGGTCAGTGCCGCGATCTCGCGGCTCCAGTCCTTGGGGATCATCGCTTCTCCTTGACTCCGATGACATCGGCGCCAAGCCCGCTCCGTCTTGAGACATCGGGAGTCGCGATTCGCAGCAGCCGCGACCCTATAGTGGAACATGCTATGAGCCCCAGCGATGTCGACGTCTCCAAGCTAAAGGCGGGGGACCACCACTACATGGCCTACGTGGGACCGCCCACGCACTACGACTTCATGGGCGCCACGCAGTTTCGGCTGCTGTGCTCGCTGGGCTTGCGCGCCGAGCACAAGCTCCTCGACTTCGGCTGCGGATCGTTGCGGGCCGGACGATTCCTCATCGCCTACCTCAACAAGGGCCACTACTGCGGTGTGGAGCCCAACCGCTGGTTGATCGAAGAGGCGATCGAGAGCCGCCTGGGCGCCGACTTCGTGCGCCTTAACGAGCCGCGCTTCGACCACAATGAAGAGTTCTCGGTCGCCGCCTTTGGCGAGAAGTTCGACTGGATCGTGGCGCAGTCCATCTTCTCCCACACGGGGCTCGACCTGACTCGGTGCGCGCTGCGCAACTTCGCCGACGCGCTCAGCGACACCGGCCGTGTGGTGGCGACGTTCGTCGACGGTCCGTCCGACCACGACGGTGACGGCTGGATCTACCCAGGCTGCGTCACGTACCGCGAACCCGCCGTCGCCGCGTTTGCGCGCGAGGCCGGACTACACGCGACCCGTTTGCCCTGGTTCCACCCGCGACAGGTCTGGTACGTCTTGGCCAAGCGCCCGGAGCTGCTACCGCCGCCCGCGATGAAGCGCCTGTTGACAGGGATCGTGCTGTTCGACCCCGAGTTGTCGATCAGCGCGCGGCGCCAGCTGCCAGGCTCCTTCGCCGGCCGCGTGCGCCGCGCCCTTCGGGAGCTCTTCCCGAAGCAAGATTGAGGTCGATGCCGTCGTCCACGCGCGGCGCGTCACGACGGCACACCAACCCTCAGAGCTTGCCCTGGTTCTCGGACAGGTAGCTGGCCACGCCCTCGGCAGTTGGCTTCATGCCTGGCTTGCCCTTGTTCCAGTTGGCCGGGCAAACCTCGCCGTTGGTCTCGTGGAACTGGAGCGCATCCACCATCCGCAGCGCTTCATCGACGCTGCGACCCAACGGCAGATCGTTGACGATCTGATGGCGCACCAAGCCCTGCTTGTCGATCAAGAACAGGCCGCGGAACGACACCGCGCCGTCGCCGGTGAGCACGTCGTAGTCACGGCTGATGCTCTTCGTGATATCGGCGACCAGTGGGTACTGGATATTCCCGATGCCACCCTTATCGCGCTCGGTGTTCTTCCAGGCGTGGTGCGTGAAGTGCGAATCGATCGAGACGCCGAGCACTTCGCAGCCGCGCTCTTTGAAGTCGGACAGGTGGTTGTCGAACGCAATGATCTCGGACGGGCAAACAAAGGTGAAGTCCAGGGGATAGAAGAACAACACCGTGTACTTGCCACGGTAGTCGGAGAGCTTCAGCTCCTTGAAGCTGCCATCCGGCATCGCGGCCTGCGCGGTGAAATCGGGAGCTTCCTTTCCGACGAGAACTGCCATTGGTGTTTCCTTGGATTGTGTTTCGAGTGAGTTGTCCGGAGCACGCCCCGGTCCGCGGCTCCCCCGCGGGGCGACCGGCGCCCCGGTATAGCGCATGGCCCGAAGGGGACCAAGAGAACGAGGATCCCGGCGACGGCCCCTACAGGCGATCTCGCATCATCTGTGCGGCTGAGGCCGCGGCACCCTCCAACGTCGAGGGCAGCTCGGTCTGCGTCCAGTCACCGCACAGGCGGACGTTGTCGAGGCCGGGGACCGAACCGGGCCGCGGCCGCCAATCGCGATGGTCGGCGGCGACGCGCACGGTCGCGGCCGCCTCCTTCGACACGGTAAACGCGGTCTCATCGCAAAGCCCCCGGGCCAGCCCGTAGGCAGCGAGCTGTGCCCGACCGCGGTCGGCGATCTCGCGAGCCGGCAGCCCATCGAGCGCGGCCGCGGCGCCGGCGATCAACGTGCCGCGGTTCGGCGAACCCCCAGGGGTTCGGTACACGAACTGAAACGGACGGCCACCGACCAACGCGGTAAGGGGCTCGCTCGTGCGGCACCAATCGCCGCCGGCGGCGGCGAAGGTGAGGTTCACGATCGACCGCCCCTCCAAAGTGCGCGCGTTGGGCAGATGCGCCGGCAGGAGCCGCGCGGCTTGCGCCCACGGCAAGGCCGACACGACCAGATCTGGTGCGGCGAGGTCGACGGACACACGCCCTTGCAGGCAGAGTCGCCGCGCACGACCCGACGCCACCTCGACGGCCTCGGCACGACACCGGAGGCGCACGCGAACCCCAGCAGCGCGCAACGCGGCGAGCGCGGGATCCCCCACGAGTGCCCCCCACGGTCGTTGTGGAATCCAGATCGCCGCGCGGCCAGGGCGGCCGCCGAACGCTCGCCGCAGCGTGTGTAGAAAGACCTGCGCCGAAGTCTCGGCCGGTTCCGCGTTCATGATGGCGAGGCACAGCGGGTCCCAAAGCCACTCGCGCGGTGCCCCCAACTGCCTACGCGCCACCAGCCAGTCCTCCACCGACCACGATGCTGGCGCACCACGCACCGCGGCGATCGCGCCTCGCACCGCGCGGAACCGCGCAGCGCCCAAGGCCGGCCAACGCGCGAGAACCCACGGCATCGCCACGGGCACGGGTAGTGGCGGCAGCGCCAGCTGCGTCTCCGCGCCACCGGGTGCGAGGTAACCCACGCGCAGCGCCCGCGGTCGCACGAATCCAGACTCGGTGCCGAGTCGCCGGAGCAGGCGGCGAAACTCGTCGTAGCAGCCCATGATCACGTGCGGCCCGTTGTCGAGCGGCACGTCCGCGCCAGGCCTTTCGATGGAGAAAACGCGTCCACCGAGCCGGCTGCGGGCCTCGACCAACTCGACCGAGTAGCCGCGGTCCACCAAGCGAAACGCCGCGACGATCCCCGCGACGCCGCCGCCCAAGACCCACGCCCGCGCGGTCATCGGCTCGATCGAGCGCGGCGTCGCGCGGCCGTCGCGATCCAGAGCTTGCGCCAGCGGGGCACGCGGACACGCGGCGACACGCAGATGGAGCCGCCCCGCTTGGCCAAGCGCACCAGCAGCTCGTGATACACCGCACCCATGATCTCCGCCGGCAGCAGCTGATTCTGCAGATCCGGCGGCCCTGTGGCGGCGCTCGCCGCGGCGGCGAACCGCGCCTCGGCGCGTTCTGCTAGATCGGTCGCGAGTCGCGCCACGGGCCCTCCCGCGACGTAGACGTCGGCGGGGCCGCCCCCGGCGAGCCAATCGGCCTCGACCCCGTGGCGCTGCCGCAGATCGAGCGGCGCGTACACTCGGCCCAGCCGCGCATCCGTCGCCAGGTCCCGCAGGACATTGGTGAGCTGGAGGGCGTGCCCCAGCTCGATCGCGTAGCGCTCACCCTCCTGCTCCGACACACCGAAGACGGGCAAGCACGCGAGCCCGACGGACCCAGCGACGAGAAAACAGTACCGCTCGAGCTCGGCCACCGTCGCCAAGTCCACCGGCTGCAGGTCCGCCGCGACGCCGTCGACGACGTTATGCAGCCAGCGCGGCTGGACGCCGAGCTCGTGCACAGCTTCGCGCAGAGCATGCCCAACCGCGCTGCGCGGTGCGCCGGCCGCCGCGCGCTCGAGCTCGTCGCGCCAAAACGCCAGCTCCGCCGCAGCGGTCGTCGCGTCGATGGCGTCATCCACCGCGTCGTCCACCACGCGGCAGAACGCATAGATCGCGGTGAGGGCCGCGGCACGATCGGGCGCCAACGCCGAAAACGACACTAGGAAGCTCGACCCGGAGCGCCGCGCAATCTGCCCCGGCTCGAGTGCCGCAACCTCCGGCATCTCGACGGCGCCTTCCGGCCGCTGGTTGCTAGCGGAGTCCATGCAGCTCCGCGGGCATGCGGCGACTGAACACCGCACCGAGCAGCACGCCGACCTTGGTGCGACGCGGCAAGCGCACGTGCGTCGCCAAAACGTCGTAGTCGATGGCGTGCAGCTGGCCCAGCACCGCGGCGGCACCCCGCAGGATCGCGCGCAGCTCGACCGCGAGCCGGCCGTGAAGCCGGCGAGGCAGCTCCCATCCCTCGCGCAGCATCGCGCGCGTCGTGTCGGCCCAATCCCGCACGACCGCCCGCAGGCCGGGCGGCGTGGAGTCGCCGCCGAGCTCGTCCACGCTCACCGAGAAGCGCGCCAAGTCCTCCCGGGGAAGATATACCCGGCGCCGCTCCCGCCAGTCCTCGCGCACGTCCTGCAGATGGTTGACCAGTTGTAAGCCCGTGCAGATCCGATCCGAGAGCGCATCCAAGCTCGCGTCGTCGTGGCCAAACACGCGCAGCACGAGCCGCCCCACCGGGTCGGCGGACTTGCGGCAGTAGGCGAACAAGCTCTCTCGATCGTGGCTCGTCACTTCCAGGTCGAGAGCAAACGCATCAAGCAGGTCGAAGAACAGCGACTCCGGCAACTCACACTCGCGAATCGTGACGACCAGGTCGTGCAGCAGCGGCGTGGGCTCGGGCGGTCGCGCCTCTCCCAGGTGCACCGACAACGCCTCGCGAAACGCCGCCAGCGCCCGCGCGTCGCGCAGCTCATCAGCCAGGTCATCGGCGGTGCGCGCAAACGCATAGATGCGATGCAGGTGGCGCCGCTCGCGCTTGCGCAGCACCCACGACCCCACCGGGAAGTTCTCGTAGTGCGTTGCCGCGAGCGCGGTGTAGTCGGTCATCGCGCCGGCCGTTTCACCATAGGTGTGGGCGCGGTGCAAGGGCGGCGACGCGGGCTGCCGACCCCAACCGGTCCGGAGCCGGCGTTCCTAGACCTTGGCGCTGTGCGTCGACCAGCGCGAGACCACGCGGCTGGCGAAGCTCCGCAGCTGGTACAGGCGCCCCGGGCGACCGGCCTGCATCGTCTTCTCGCGGGCGAAACGCTCTACCTCCGCGGCGAAGTCGGCGACGGTGGCATAGCGCTCTTCTGGCCGTCGCGACAGCGCCTTCGCCAGGATCTCCTCCAGCCCGCAGCGCAGAACGGGGTCGGCGTCACTGAGCGCCAGCGGCCTCTCGTCGTGGATGATGCGAATCGCCTCGGCGACCGACTTGCCCCGCACCGAGTGCGGCAGCCGACCCGTGATGAGCTCGAACAGCACCACGCCCAGCGAGTACACCTCCGCCGCGATGTCTGCCCGATCCACCTCCGAGGCGACGCGCTCGGGGCTGAGATAGGCCAGCGCTTCGACGAAGTCCGCCGGATCCGACAGGGAGCGCGCGCAGGTCACGTCGAGCCCAAGCGCTTCGACCAGCCCGAAGTCGACAACCTTGACCCGACCATCGGTCTCGACCAGCAGGTTGGCCGGCTTCAGGTCGCCGTGGACGAACCCTTCGTCATGGGCATGCTGCACAGCCAAGCAAAGACCGGCGAACACCTTGAGCCGGTCGTGGGGGCGTAGCCCCTGCACGGTCGCAAAGGACCCGAGCCGAGTGCCGCGCACCAGCTCGCCGATGATGAATGGCTGCGGCCCTTGGCCGAGATCGGCGACACCGGCGTCGTAAACGGCGGCAATCCCGTCGTGGCGCAGAGACTGCAGGGCGCCCATACGCCGCGTGAAGTGCCGCTCACCACCTGGCGCCAGCCAGCCCGGGTGCACCAACTTCAACGCCACCGGCCGACCGGCGTCGGTCTCGGCCTCGTACACGATGCCCATGCACCCGTGGCCGAGCGGTCGCACTGTGCGATAGCCACCGATCCGCCGCGCGGTCGGCGTGCTGCCATCAATCTCCGCGGCAAACGTGGCGGAGACCGAGGCGAGGATCCGATCCAGGGCGATCGGCTCACCAGCGGCGGCCAACCAGCCGTCGATCTCACCGGAGCGGTCGGGAAACTCCATCGCGAGCCGGCGCAGCGCAGCCTCCAGATCGCAATCGCGACCCTGCGCTACGGCGACGACCCGAGCCATGAAACCATCGGCCGGTGCGAGCATGAGCATTCCGTCGGAAGAAGGACGGCCCGACATGAGTGACGAGGTGGTGAGGGGCGAGATTGTAGCCAAGCCCGCGGGATGATGCGCAGCACCGGTTGCGGTCCGACGCACGCTCATCAAGGGATCGGGTAGTGCGTCAACTCACCGCGGGAGAGGTGGTGCCAGACGCGCAGCAACTCTCGATGGCTCGGCGCGTGCACGTGAGTGCCGACGCGCAACGGCTCGTCCCACGGGAAGGGCGGCGTTGGGTCGGCGCGAAACACCTCGGCCCACAAGCGGACTGGACACGCGTAGAACACCCGGCCCGAGGGCCCCTCCTCGCGCCACCATTCGTGGAGCTTCTGGTTGACGTCGCGCAACAGAGAAGTCGCATTGCGCAGACGCAAACGCGATCCAGGACTGGACTTGCCTTTGATTCGCAGGTGCGTCGGCTGAGCCCGGCCGCGGCCGCGCACGACGTACTTGGTGATCACCTTGTGCCGCACTAGGCCCGCGTCGGTCCAGACCCCCAGGGCGGCGCGGCCGGCCCGGAGTAGCACTACCGTGATGCGGCCCAAGCACAGGGTTTCTAGGTAGTCCGCAGCGTTCTCAACCAGCGGCCCGACGGGCTGTACTGCCGGTGGCACGAGCCTGGCGCGAACCGCGCCGTCGGGCGCCCGCAGAACAAACGCCTGGGTATCGGGCTCTCGCGCGACCGGGCCGAGCGCCATGAGCTGGCGCAGGCGGGCCTCGGTATGCGGCCAACCAAAGCGACTGCGGGGCGCGGCGACGGACATGCGCCGCAGCACTGTAGCGAGCCGCAACCGCGTGGGTGACGATCGTTCGCGCCGCTCCGCCAGGCAGCGGCCAGGTTTCGCGTTACCGCAGCACGCCACTGCGCACCTCTGCATTGGGAGACCCCATTGCACTGAGGAGCTGACCTATGGAAGTGGACTTGACCCCCGCCGACGGCATCAACGACTACATCACCGTCCCCGCCGGCAGCTACGTGTGCGAGATCGCCGAAGTGCGGCCGGGCACAACGCGCGCCGGTGATCCCCGCTGGGGCATCCGCTTGATCGTTGCCGAAGGCGAATACACCGGGCGACAAGCGGCGTGGGACGGCTTGGTGTTCTCGCGTCGCGGTCGCGCGCGGGTGCGACGGATTCTGGGCGCGCTGGGCCTACCCAATCAGGGCAAGGTCGACCTCGCTCCCGCCGACGTCGAGGGCCGACGCGCGTTGGTCGAGGTGCGCCCCAGCGAGTTCGAGGATCCGAGCGGGGAGACCGTCCGGCGCAACGAGGTACCGTACGACGGCTATCGCCCGATCCCTGACGCACCCACCGACGCATCGCCAAACTCCGGCCGCGAACCCCCGGCGGTGGATCCCGCAGAGATTCCGTTCTAGTGGTGTGATTCAGAGAGATGGGGCCTTAACCGCGAGGTATCGGCGCCGGTCGCGAGGCGGGTCGCCGAGGGCAGCGGCGTGGATACGGCGAGGACGACCCAACGCTGCGAACGGCGTTGAGGGCCGCGGAGAATG
>JBCCGH010000216.1:0-14968 GCA_039029375.1 Planctomycetota bacterium | reverse complement strand
TTGGGTTGTCGGGCGAGCGCGAAGCGCTCGCCCGCGCTAGGAGCGTGTGACTTTTTCGAAGTCACGCGCTCTCCGCGACGCGGAGCGGCGCCAGGAGCATGGATCAGAGCCTGTAGCATCGATTTAGTTACAGGCTCTGAGTCTTCGGCGCGCGCTTGTCGCGTGGCAGAGGCCTCGCTAACCTGGCGCGGCTCGCGCCATGTTGAAGCTGCTCAGTGAGACTTGGATCCGCATCCAGGACGACCTGCGCAGTCGAGTAGGCGACGCGGCCTACGATACCTGGCTGGCCGAGTTGCGGCCGATCGCTCTCGAGCGCGGCATCTGCTACCTCGAGGGCCGCAATCGCCTGATCTGCGAGCGCGTCGATCGCCTCTACCGCGGGCTGTTGGAGGAAGTCGTCTCCGGCGACATCGGCACGCGCCTTGGCGTGACACTCGTGCCGGCGGCCGAGAGTCTGGCCCCCGACCGGGTGGCCGTGGGACCGCTGCAGCCCATCGTCGACGGCAGCAACCGCGTCGCTTTCCTGGTGTTGACGGCGTTGCTCGAGGCGCGGCCTCTGCCGGCCAACCTCCTGCTCTTCCACGGCCCCAAGGGGTCTGGCAAGTCTTACCTCCTGCGCTGGTGGGCCCAGCAGACGCTGCCCCGCCCGAAGTCATTCAACGGGACCGGGCTGGTGCGCGCGTTCCAAGCCTGCCTGCGCGACGGTCGCGTCGGCGAGATTCGCACGGAGCTCCGCGAAGCCCGCGGCCCGTTGGTGATCGACGAGCTGCACCGCGTGAGTGGGCACCGGCGGATCCAACGCGAGCTCGTCGCCGCGCTGGAGGAACGCGATGAGGACGCGGGCCCCGTCCTGGCCGCGTCCCGTTGGCACCCGCGCGAGATGTGGAACCTCGAGCCCAAGCTCGCCTCCCTCTTGGTGTCGGGCCTGGTCACCCGCGTGGACATGCCGGGACCGCACGCCCGACTGCGGTATCTGCGCGCGCTCGAGGGCGCCCGCGCCCAGAACGGGCGGGCCGAAGCGATTGAGACTCTGGCTCGCGCGGTCCGCGGCGGCTACACCGAGCTGCGGCGCGCGTGGGCCATCGATCGGCACCAGTTGGGCGGCGCGACCGAACTGCGCCTCATCGATCCCCGAGAGACTTTCCTTCGCATCCGCGACCGGGTGGTGGAGCGCCTCGAGGTGGACCCCGCCGAGGTCACCGGCCCGACCCAGCGGCGTCGGGTCAGTTTCGCGCGTCAGGTGCTCTGCTGGTTGTGTGTGCGCGAGGGGTTGAGTCGCGCCGAAGTCGGTCGCTACCTCGGCGGGCGATCGCGGGCGGCGGTCAGTTACGCCACCAAGGCGCTCGAGCGACGCATGGCGGACGATCCCGACGTGCGGGCGACCGTCGATGGGATGACGTCCTGATGGAGCTCTCTGCGGCCAGCGTTGGCGCCGTGGCGTGACGCATGTACCTCGCGTTCGATGGACCTGACGGCGGCGGCAAGTCGACGCAAGTCGAGCGGCTCGTCGCGATGCTCCGCGCCACTGGCCGCGAAGTGGCGGCCGTGCGGGAACCTGGATCCACACCGGTCGGAGAAGCGTTGCGGCAGCTTCTTCTGGATCCGGCGACGGGCGAGATGAGCCCCCTCGCCGAGGGGCTCCTCTTCTTCGCGGCTCGCGCGGAGATGGTACGCACGGAAGTCGCACCGGCGCTCGCCGCAGGTGCCATCGTCGTCGCCGACCGCTGCTATCTCTCCACCAAGGTCTACCAGGGCGTGGCGGCGACCCATGGCCTGGGAGCCGACCTCGCGGCCGCGTTGACCGAGGCGGCGCATGGCGCCGCGCGACCCGACGGCATCTTCGTCTTGGACGTCTCCTACGAGGTCGGCGTGCAACGTCGTCACGGCGGTGTCGCCGACCGCATCGAGCAACGAGGCCGCGACTACCACGAGCGAGTCCGTCGCGGCTACCTGGAGCTCGCCCGTCGCGACCCGATCGTCAGCGTGATCAACGCCGAGGCAGACGCGGACATCGTGCACCAGGAGATCGCCGCGCGCGTCTTGGCCCTGCTCGGGGAACACCGATGATGTTGCTGGGACAAGGCGCACCCTATGAGCGCGTACTGCGACAGGCACGGTCACTGCAGCTGCATCACGGCATTCGCATTGAGGGGCCACGCGGGGTCGGCAAGAGCACGGCGGCGCTCGAGATCGCCGCGGCCTTGCTGTGCACGTCCGCCGATACGGCGCAGGCCTGTGGCGCGTGCGAGGCCTGCGCGCGCGTTGCGTCTGGCGCGCATCCCGACGTACACCACGTCGGTGTTGCCGAGGACCGCCAGGATATTTCGGTGGAGCAGGTGCGCGCGGTGCAGGCAGCGCTGGAGCGGCATGCGTTCGAGGGGCGCGCGCGAGTCGTCGTCTTCGACCCGGCCGACCGACTGAGTGAGCAAGGGCAGAACGCGCTCCTCAAGACCTTGGAGGAACCCGGCGACCACGCCTTTCTCGTGCTAGTGACCGCCCGTCCAGCCGGCCTCCTCGACACCGTCCGCTCGCGCACCATCGGGGTCCGCGTGCGCCCACTGGCCGCCGAAGCGTTGACCGCGGCCCTCAGTGACCAAGGGGTTGGCGCGGCAGAAAATCGACCGGCCGCGATTTCTTTGGCACGGGGTTCGTTCGGCGTCGCGCAACAGCTGCTGGAAGGCGATCTCCTCCAGCTGCATCAACAGATTGTGGCACTCCTCGACGGTCGCGCCGACATGTCGGCGGTCTCGCTAGCCCGCCAGCTGTTGGTCGGGGCCGAGTCGCGCAAACACGCCGAGGCCCGCGCTCGACTTGTACTGTGGGCCGTTCGCTCGGAGCTGAGCCAGCGCTGGCAAGCGCTTGCGTCATCTCATGAGGGCACCTACTGTGCCGCCGGTTTCGCGTCATGGGCCGACGTCGCCGACACTCTACTCGAAGCAGAAGCCGATCTGGATCAGCGGATCGGTGCGGAGCAAGCGCTCTGTACCGCGTTCCTGCGGATCGGCGAGCGCTCCGCGTGACGGGTCGGCGAGCAGGACCACGACGCGGTTTGGTAGCCACCGCATTGGTGGGGGGAACGGAGCACCAGGATTGGCAGACCCTTGGTCAGGGTCGGTCAGTGGGTCGGGCGCCATGCGCCGGACACGAGGTGCGCGCGGGCACACAGCTCGGCCGTTCAAGGGCAGTTCGGCGATGGCCGATAGGGACGAATGCCGATACCAGCGGGCCTGTGGCGCGCTGGTGGCCTTCATCCCAACAGTTCTCCGACTCGGACCCTTGCAGGAGCCGAAATCATGAGCTGGTGCCCGGACCGGGATGGCCCCGACGAACGGATCATGGGAATCCGACGTCGTGACCGCCGCTACGCCCGCAACGCCTACTACTTCCTTCTCGACGCGCTCGACCACACGCTGGTTCACTACGGCAAGGACCAGCTGACGGGCGAGGATCGCCACGTGGGCGCCAAGGAGCTGCTCAATGGCGTCCGCGATCTCGCGGCGGAACACTTCGGCGCCATGGCGTCGTTTGTCTTCCGTCAGTGGGGGGTGCGCTCGAGCGAGGACTTCGGCGAGATCGTGTTCAACCTCGTCGACGCCGGTCTACTCAGCCGGCGCCCCGAGGACTCACGGCTGGACTTCGTCGGTGGCTTCGACTTCGAGTCGGTCTTCGAAGAGAAGTTCCAAGAGCGGCTGCGGCGCATCAGCGCCGAGGCCACGCCGCAGTAACCGCGCGGCGCGATCGACGCGGATCGCCCGACCAGCACCGCGGGCTACGCCCGCGGGGTGGTCGCCAAGGCGCCTTCGGACGAGAGCTGCTCGCCCGAGTCGGCGCCGCCCATCGCCAGGTATTCCTGCAACCCAAACGAGTCGACCGCGAGCGCGTCGGCGCGTGCCGCCTCCGCCGCGTGAAGCACCTCGAGCTCGGCGGCCGTGATGATGTTGGCCGCGGCCGCGTCCCCGGCCAACTGCTCGGCCCGCCCCTTGGGCAGCTTACCGTCCTTGACGGCCGCCTTGATCTTCCGTTCGACGCCATCCGCTTGCGTACAGAGTGCGAACGCGTGCTCGAGGCGACGCAGCGCTTCGCCCTGCTCGGTTGGCATGTAGCAACCCGCGGTCAGCCGGTCGCGGGCCTCGCCCGGCGTCTGCAAGGCCTTGGCGACTCGGTGACCTTGGCGATCCGACGGGCCGGTTCCGAGCGGATTGAGGCGCGTCCACCACGAGGCGGGGCCGCGTAGCAACCAGGTCGCGCCCGGCAGGCTGAGGTTCTGCAACAGGCCTTCAAACGCCTTCTGCATCTCACCCAGCGCGTGCTCCAGCGACCAGACCATGTACGGCGTGTCGTCGGGCTGCCGCCCCTCGGCCTCGTAGCGCCGGATCGTGGCGGTGGCGAGATAGAGCCAGGAAAATACGTCCGCGAACCGCCCGGTGACGGCCTCTTTGCGCTTGAGGTCGCCGCCCAACCCGGCCATCGCGAGATCGGCCAGCAGCGCGAACTTCGCCGAGGCCCAGGACAGCTTGCGCACGTATGGGCTCGCCGCACCGGCGATGGGCGAATGCGCCAGCCAACCGCGGCTGAGGCTCAGGACCATCGCCCGGCACCCGTTCTGCACGACGTGGCCCACGTGGCCCCACAGCGCCTTGTCGAAGCCGTGCACGTCGTTGCTCGTCAGCGCTTGGATCTCGGCGTAGGCATACGGGTGGCAGCGGATGGCGCCCTGCCCGAACACCATCAGAGTGCGGGTGAGGATGTTCGCGCCCTCGACGGTGATGCTGATCGGCATCCCGATGTAGCCGTGCGCGAGCAGATTGCGTGGCCCGCGCGAAATCGCGTTGCCGCCAAGCACGTCCATGCCGTCGTTGATGGCGCGGCGGGCGAGTTCGGTGAAGTTGTATTTGGCGATCGCGGTGACGACGGCCGGCTTCGCGCCCTGGTCGAGGCCGCCGCAGGTGTAGCGACGCGCGGCCTCCAGCAGGTAGGCAAACCCGCCGATGCGCGCGAGGGGTTCTTCGATGCCTTCGAAGCGACCGATCGGTAGCCCGAACTGCTTGCGGATCGCGGCGTGGGCGCCGGCCACGCGAGCCGTCGTCTTGACGCCCCCGGTCGCGCTCGCCGGCAGTGAGATGCCGCGCCCCGCAGACAAGCACTCGGTCAGCATCTGCCAGCCACGGCCCGCGCCGTCCTTGCCGCCGATGATGCAGTCGACCGACACCACGACGTCTTTGCCGGACGTCGGGCAGTTGAAGAACGGCACACCCAGAGGGTCATGCCGCTGTGAGGTGTCGACGCCCGGCGTCGAGCTCGGCAAGAGGACGCACGTGATGCCTGGCCGCTTGCCCTTCCCGAGGAGCTCGTCGGGGTCTTCGAGTTGCACCGCCAGGCCGAGCACCGTGGAGACCGCGGCCAAGCTGATGTACCGCTTGGTCCACGTGAGGCGCAGGCATAGGTCGCCGTCCTCGTTGCGAAAGACGACGCCCTTGGAGCTGATCGAAGTCGCGTCCGAGCCGGCGCCTGGCTCGGTCAGCGCGAAGCACGGCATCTCCTCGCCGCGTGCCAGCCGCGGCAGGTAGTGCTCCTTTTGCTCCGGCGTCCCGTAATGCGCGAGCAGCTCGGCCGGCCCAAGCGAGTTGGGCACCATCACGCTGATCCCAAGCGGCAACGACCGCGACGACAGCTTCTGCACGATCGCGCTGTTGGCGCTCGCGGAGAAGCCAAGGCCGCCGAACTCCTTGGGCACGATGATCCCGAAGAAGCGTTGTCGCTTCAGGTAGTCCCACACCTGCGGCGGCAGATCCCGGCGTTGCCAAACGTCCCAGTCATCCGTCAGCCGGCACGCCTCCTCGACCGGCCCGTCGAGGAACACGCGTTCCTCGGCGGAAAGGTCCGCGTAGGGCTCGCGCAGCAGCTTCCGGAAGTCGGGCCGCCCGGAAAACAGGTCCCGATCCACCCAGACCGTGCCGGCCTCGATCGCCGTCTGCTCGGTGGCCGAGATCGGCGGCAGGACGTTCAGGTCCTTCATGAGCCGGAGCACGCGGCCGGAGATCCACGCCCGGCGCAGCGAGGGGGCCACCAGCGGCACCGCCAGGGCGCCCAGCACAATCAGGAGCCACGTCGGCGCTCCCAGCCACCAGAGCCAGGCCGCCACAGCGACGAGCCAGCCCCAGAGCGGAGCCCCGAAGAAGCCAAGCGAGACCGGAATGGCGGCCGTGATGACGATGAGTAGGAGCGGGTGCATCTTCGAGGTAGTAGTCCAGAACGACCGTCTTTGTTTCGGCCAGGCTCGGTCATGAGCGTGACCCCCACAGCGGGACCACCCGGGCACGCATCGGTCCAGCCCCGTCAGGAGCGGCGAAACAGCAGCGGAATCGCCGCGGCGAGCGCGAGTAGGAGCACGAACGCCACGAGGCGCCGCCAGCCGGCGGTCCCGGATTGGGATCGAGATTCCTCGGGTTCCCCCCAGGCGTCGGGTAGGTCGACAGACAGGTAGTCGATGTCCTCGGCCTCGCGCCAGCCAGTCTCGGCGTCGCTGCCGCATTCTGGGCAAGCGAGCCGGCCGCGGCGCACCGCGGCGCCGCAGTTTGGGCATTCGCCACTAGGCGTCACTGGCGCCAGTCTATCCTCTGGCAGCATGCGCAGGTCGATCGGCATTGGGCTCGTCGGAGCGGGGTTTCTCGCAGCAACACGCGCCCGTTGCTGGCGCAAGGTGGCGGGCGTTGATGCGCGGCTCGTGGCGGTCACGGCCCGACGGCCCGAGCGGGCGGCGCAATTCGCCGCGCAGCACGGTGTCGCGGCGTGTTGCCGCGACCTCGATGAGGTCCTGGCGCGGCCAGACGTCGACGCCGTGGACTTGTGCGTCCCCAACCTCCTGCACCGCCCGTTCGCCGAACGCGCCGCCGCCGCCGGCAAGCACGTGATTTGCACCAAACCCCTGGCGGCCTATGTCGGTCAAGATCTCGGGGCCGACGTGAGTGACGCTGCGGTCGCGGCGCGCGACCGACTCGAGATGTGGCAGGTGGCTGTCGCCGACGCGCAGGCCATGACCGCCGCCGCCGCAGGCGCGGGGGTCTTGCTGATGTACGGCGAGAACTGGGTCTACGCGCCGGCCATCACGCGGGCCCGGGAGCTGCTCACGGCAGCGCAGGCGACGATCCTCGAGATGCGTGGCTTCGAGGCCCATTCGGGGTCGCATTCGCCGTTCTCCATGCGCTGGCGCGACGCCGGGGGCGGCGCGCTGATCCGCTTGGGAGCGCACCCGATCGGCGCGATGCTCGAACTCAAGCGCGCGGAGGGCCTCGCCCGGAACGGTCGCCCCATCGAGCCCGTGGCGGTCTCCGCCGAAGTCGCGGACCACGCCAAGCTCGCGGCCCGCGCAGGTGGCGAGAGCTTCCTGGCGCAGGGGTTTGTGGACGTCGAGAGCTGGGGCTGCGCGATCGTGTCCTTCGCCGATGGCGCGCACGGGGTGGCCTCAGGTAGCGACGGGTTGCTGGGCGGCATGGAGAGTCGGCTCTCGATCATGGCGTCGAACAGCCACTTCGAGTGCGACCTCAGCCCCAACGACATGTTGCGCGCCTACGCGCCGGCGGCGTCGACCTTCGGGGACGAGTACATCATGGAGAAGGCCTCGACCACCGCCGGCTGGAGCACGCCGATGGCCGATGAGGACTGGACGTCCGGCCAGCTGGCAATGTGCGAGGATTTCGCCGCAGCCATTGCGGGGGACCGCGCCCCGCGGGCCGACGGGGCATTGGGCGTCGCGGTCACCCGCGTGGTCTATGCCGCCTACGCCGCCGCCGCGACGGGGCAGCGCATGGTGCTCAACACGGTGTAACCGCGGGACGGGACTACCCGCCGGGGTCCTTCGGTAGCGACAGGGTGAACGTGCTGCCGTGGCCCGGCCTGGACTCCACTCGCACCACGCCGTGGTGAAGTTCGGCGATCTTGCGCACGCGAGCCAGGCCGACCCCACTGCCCTCGAACCCACTTGGGTGTAGGCGCGTGAACATGTCGAAGACTCGGTCGACCTGCACCGGGTCGATCCCGATGCCTTGATCCCGGACCCAGAAGTGCCACCAGCCCTTGTGCTCGTCGCAGCCCACCTCGATCAACGGCGCCCGATCCGGCGGGGTGAACTTGATGGCGTTCTCGATGAGGTTCTGCAGGGCCTGCCGCAGGCCGAGCTCGTGGCCGATGACCGTGGGCAGGCGGCTCAGCACGCCCACCTGCGCCTGTCGTTGCGCGATCACGCCGTGCAGATCCCGAAGCACACGCTCGAGCACCCCAGTCAGTACAACTGGGCCCGGCGTCGCCCATCCCTCGCCGATTTGCGATTGCGCGAGCAGGGCATTGATCTGGTCTCGCATGCGCAGCGCCGCGTCCCGAATCTCGCGTACCGACGCCTGCCCTTCGTCCGGCAGGAGGTGCCCGTGCTCGGACTGGAGGACGTCGGCGAAGCCCATGATTGTCGAGAGCGGCGACTTGAGATCGTGTGAAACCGTCGCCGCGAACTCGTGCAGGGTGCTGTTGCTGCGCCGGATCTCCCGCTCCATGCGCAGGTGGTCGGTCACGTCGCGAAACACCACGACGCCGCCGACAATCTCGCCATCCGACTCGACGATGGGGCGCCCGGTGACCGAGAGCGTCCGGCGCTGACCCGTGGCTTGATCCTCGGCGATCATCAGCTCGGCGTCGACCGACTCCCCCTCGATGGCCCGCACCAGGGGCAAGCGATCCGAAGGAAACAGCGTCACGCCGTCCGGCCGGTACAGGTGGTACACCTCGGGCCAACGTTCGGGTGGGGCGTCCGAGTGCCCAGGAGGGGCGAGCCGGGTGGCGGCCGGATTCCACAGCACGAAGCTGCCGTCGCGGTCGGCGACCACGATCCCATCCGCGATGCTGTCGACCACCAGGCGCAGCATGCCCCCCGGCCCAAGCCGGCTCGCCAGGGCGGTGATCGGTCGATCGTCGGGGTTCGGGTTACCTTGCACCGAAGTCGCTATTGTATCATCTGATGGCGCGGGCGGCTCCTTGGGTCGCGGCCGCGTCGCTCTCCAGCGCGCCTTCCTGGGTCCTGGGCCGCGTCAGGAGCGGCAACCAGCGCCAAACCAGGAAGAGCAGCGCCCCGGCGAGCACCGAGCCCGCCAACGGGAACACTACCGCACCAAGCCCGACCCACTCCGGCGAGGCGAGCCCACGGTAGCGGTAGATGCCATGCGCCAGGCCGGCCACGGTCAGCCACAGGACGAGCGCCGCCATACTGAGGTTCAGGACCGCGAGGTGCCCGCGCATCACGCCGCCCCCCAGAATGGCCCGCACATGGGTGGCGCCGGGGTGCACTTCCCGCAACAAGAACGCCACGCACCCGAACAGCACCATCGAGTCAATGCCGAGCTCCGCACCCATCGCGTGCCCGGTGACCACGTGCGTGCCGTGGATGAAGCTGTTGAGCGTTGGGACGGAGATCAGAATCGACGTCGTCAACATGACCGTCGTCCAGATCTTCGCCGAGCTCAGGTAGCCGACGACCGGCTCGAACTCCGTGCCGCTGCTTCGTTGGCGCAGCATGCACACGGTGTCGTAGAGCAGCCGCAGCAAGATCACGGCCTCGGTCATGCTCACTACGAACGCGATCCACTTCACCGCGTGACTCTGCGGCAGGTGGTAGGTGTGGTGCGCGAAGTTCGTGAAGGAGTTCAGGCAGCCGACGGCGAACAGCGAGAACGCGAGGGTCGACTGGGCGTAACGGGGACACCCGGACAGGCGCTCCGAGACGTAGAGGAGGCACCCGTAGACGAGGAAGTTGAACGAGCCGACCAAGGTGCCGCACGCCTTCCAGTGCAGCGCGATGTCGCGGACGGGTCGATCCTGCACCCAGGGCAACAGGTAGGCGTGGCCCTCGACGAAGGTGTAGAGGAAGTAGAGGATCCCGACGGTCCAGAAGTAGATGTAGACCGGCTTGCCCCAGAACCCAGGTAGGGCGCGTCGCAGGAACGACCACGCCAACGCCAGCCACCCGGCCAACAGCAAGACTGAGAACGCCGGGTGGAAGCCAAGGTACTCGCGGCCGGTGAATACGCCGGCGAAGAGCGTGCCGACGATCCCGATCCCGGCGGTGATCCAGCACACCGTGTGAAACCAAAAACGGCGTACGTCACCGCGCTGCAAACCGCTGCCCTGGTGCGCCAGGAAGTGGTAGATGACAGCGATCGCCGCGCCATAGATCCACACGGACGCGAACGTCGTGTGCAGCGGCCGGAGCTTCGTCAGCCCGAGCCCCGAGTCGTGCAGTTGGGGCGACAGCTCGGGGATGTAGTGCAACGCCGCGAGGAGGCCGCCGAGCACAGCAATGACGATGCAGATGAGGGCCATCCGCATCTGCACAAGCAACAGGGGCCGGACAGGTTCAGCGGTCATCGATACTCCCACCAGGGCGTGCCGGACGCGGCGTCATCGGCTCCGAGCCGTTCTCGGATGGCTTCGCGTTCGGCGCCGACCCATTGCAAGAACTCGATCACCGCCGCCCGCTGGGCCGGTTGGAGGGGCGGCGGAACCATGCCCTTGGCGGGGCGTCCTTCGGCGATCACTTGCTCTAGTTCCGCGTCGCTCAGCCGCTCGCCCACGTCGCTCAAGTCCGGCGCACAGAAGGGTCCAAGCGGCTGGGGCCGAAACAGGCAGTGACACGTGGCACAGAACGCGCGGTACAAGTCACGGCCCTCGCCCACGGACGCGCTCGGCTGCCGCGCTGCCGCGTGCGCGTCCACCGCCGCGCGCACCTCGCTTGGCTCAGGCAGCGCCGCGTACCGTGCTTGGCCGACGCCGGTGCCGTCCATCCCGCGGAGGAAGGCGTGGATCGCACGGATGTCGTCGGGCGCCATGCCGAACGCCGGCATCTGGCCCGCCCCGTCGGTCAGCACCTCGGCGACCCGAGCCTCTGACAGACGAGAGGCCGCATTGGTCAAATCGGGCCCTAGGAACCCGCCGAAGCCGTGCAGCTGGTGGCAGACTTGGCAGTTGTGTTCGTGCCAGAGTTGCCGACCATGCAACGCCACCTCGTCGAGGGGCGCCTGCGCCTCGGCCGTCGGATCCGCGTAGACCAGGGTGGTCTGCGTTGCGAAGGCCGCCACCAGGCCTGCCATCATCACTTTGCGCAAGCCGACGTTCACGACGGTTCATTATTCGCTGGGAGCCGGGCCGCCACAACAGCGCGCCGCGAGTTACCCAAACGCCGGCACGACGGGGCCCACAGCCGGTATCCCCGGGCGGAGTCCGCCGCCGCGCCTTGCGGCCCGGGCGCGCCCGCGCCGTCGGCGGGTCCGCCCACGGGGAATCGACGGCCACGAGCGACACGCGCTTGGCGCCGGCCGCGCCCGTATCGCCATGCTCCTGGCGTCGCTCCGCGTCGCGGAGAGCGCGTAACTTCGACAAAAGTCACACGCTCTCAGGGCCTGTAACCAAGTCGATGCTACAACCTCTGAGCCATGCGCCTGGCGCCGCTCCGCGTCGCGAAGAGCGCGTGACCTTGAGTCACACGCCCTCACCGCGGTACCGGCCCCTGGCGGTCACGCGCGCCAGCAACTCATTCCCGGTGGCGCCGTGTTCCCCGGGGTGGCCTCGTGCCGCGACCGTCCCATCGCAACCCGTCGAGCACCAATCACTCGGAGCATGCCGCAGCCAAACCTCTTCATCGTTGGTGAACCGCGCTCCGGCACGACGGCCCTCCACGGCTACCTGGCCCAGCACCCGCAGGCCTTCATGTCGCGGCTCAAAGAGCCGCACTACTTTTGCGCCGACCTGCGGCGTGAGTGCGACGCCTACCACGGCGCTGCCACCTATTTCCCGTTCCGGACCCTGACCGACTACGAGGGGCTGTTCGCCGACGCGGGCGACGCCGCGGTGGTCGGTGAGTCGTCCGTCTACCACCTGGTGTCGACGGAGGCCGCGGCGAACATCGCCGCATACGCCCCCGATGCCCGCGTCGTGGCGATGTTTCGCGAGCCCGTCGCCTACCTCCATTCGCTCTACACGCGGCTGCGCGGCATGGGAGACGAAGACGCCTCCTCCCTCACCGCGGCGATTGACCTGGAGCCAGAGCGCCGGGCCGGTCGCAAAGTGCCGCGGGACGTGCGGGTCCCGTCGATGGTCTTCTACGACGAGGCCGTCCGCTACGCCGAGCACCTGGGGCGCTTCACTGCGCGATTCCCTCCGGCACAGATCAAGGTCATCCTGTTCGAGGATTTCCGCGACGACACCGACGCGGCTTGGGCGGAGGTCTGCGACTTCCTCGGGCTGGACGCGTGCCGGCTTCCCGCCGCGACAGAAGTGAACGACAGCAGCTGGGAGATCCGCTCGCGTCGGCTGAACCGGCTGCACCGGGCCCTCGTCGGTCGCGCCGCGCGCTGGGAAACTCGGCCGGGCCTGGCGGCGACCGCGAGCCGGAAACTGATCCGACGCGGCGCGAGTTGGGTGGAGCGCCTCAATGCTCGCCCCGCCCCGCGGCGCCCGTTGCCCGAGGCCGAACGCGAAGCCCTGCGGGCGCGGTTCCGCGACCGGGTCGAAGCGCTCGGGGACGCCCTGGAGCGCGATCTCTTGCGACGTTGGGGCTACCCGGCGCGCTCTGCCGGCGAGCACTGACCGTCAGAGTTCGGTGCCCGGCTCGGCGCTGGCCGGCGCCGGCCCGCGCGCCCGCAGGGCGGCAATCGTCTCCCGGACGCCCCGTGGCGTGAGCGCTCTGGTGGCGAACAGGGCGCCCACGTACGCGCCGAGGCCGACGAGCAACTCGAGGCAGAATGGCAGGCTCGGCAGGAAGTGCAACACGCCCCACATCGCACCGCCCGCCAGCAGCGCCTTGGCCATGATCATCAACCGCGGCACGTGCCGCACCGCCGGGAACACGACAACCCAGGTGACGATCGCTCCGGCGGTCGCGTGGAAGACCTTCACCCACGCGGCACCATTGACGCCGTAGATCGGGATGAGCCACAGGAAGCCGGCCATGGTCAAAGACGTCACGACGATGGTGGGCACGATGAGGTGCCGCTGACGCTCGACGGTCACTCCGAGCTGTCGGTACAGCACGCCGAAGAACATCGCCACGACCGCCAGGATATGGATGCGGAGAATCCCGGCGGCGGCCGCGTACTCCGGGTCCAGGATTGCCACGATCTCGTCGGCGCGGGCGCCGATGGCCACAGCCAGCGGCACGAGCATCATCGTGATGAAGTCGAACGCCCCATGCAGGTGCTCGGCGAAGGCGCCGCGATCGCCACGGTGCCAAGCTTGCGTGAGCTGCGGGAGCAGCAGTGGCATGAACTGCGCCGGCACGGCACCCACGAGCTGCAGGAGGACGCGGAACGACACGGCGTAGAGGCCGACCTCATACTCGGGTCGGTACTTGCCGAGGACCAGGATGTCGCCCTGCATGCAGAGGCTGCCGAGCAGAGTCAGCAACGCCACCGGCCAACTCGTGCGCACCGCCTCTTTCCAGACCGTCGCATCGTAGCGGGGTCGCGCCCGGACCAGGGAGCGAACGAGCCGCAGCATCAAGAGCAGCGTGAGAAACTGGGTCGCGACGAGCGCGACCATCACACACCACGTGGGCAACTCGGCCACGACGCACACCAACACGAGGAGCAGAAACACCCCTCGGTTGAGCACGCCTGCCGCCGCCGAGCGCATCATCACCAGATGCCGCTGGAACACGGCTCGGAGTGAGTTGCCCAGGTAGCTGAAGAAGAACGCCACGCAGCCGATCCACACCAGCTGCCGCGTCGCGGGGTCCTCGTAGATAGCGGTGAACAGCACGGGCCCCAGCACCATGCTGGCGATGCCGATGAGCAACCGGAGGCCAAGGATCCCGTTGACGACGCGGGTCTCGTCCAGGTCGCCGCGCGCCATGAGGTGCAGCTGAGCCAGCGGCAATCCGAACGCCGCGATCTGCATGACCAGGTTCAAGAACACCGTGGCCTGCGTGAACTGCCCATAGCCGGCGGGCGCCAGGTAGCGCATCAGCACGCCAAGCGTGACGACGCCGATCAGCAAGCTGACGGCGTGGCCCGCGGCCGACACCATGAAGTTCCCAGCCACGCGCTGTTTCGAAGGCGTCGCGGGCGTGGTGGCGCTCCCGGCCGGGGCGGGCTGAGGGGGCGAGGTCACAGGCCTTAGGTCTCGGGTGGTCGAGACAACGCGACGAGCACGATGCCAAAGCGGTCGGCCAGCGCGATCGTCTCCGCGCGCTGGAGCACAATCGTCTTCCCGGCCTCGACCGCCAGGACGGCGCCGCCTGCGGTCTTCAGGGTCTCGACGGTCTGCGGCCCGATGGTCGGCACATCGAAGCGCATGTCATGCCCGTCCATCGCCAGCTTGACGACGGTGAAGCCGCGCTTACACAGCTCGCCGGCGCGGACGATGTTGCGGTCGGTCCCCTCCATGCCTTCCACGGCGATGGTGGCCCGGTCGCGCACGGCAACGCTTTGGCCGACGTCCAGGTCAGCCATCCGCTTGGCCACGCGCCAGCCAAAGGCGATGTCTGCCAGCTGCTTGCGCGTGGGGCCCTTGGCCGTCAGCACGCCTTCCTCGACCAGGAGGTCGCGGCACACGCTGGTGGAATCGCGGACCCGAAAGCCCTCGCGCTCGAACTCATCAACCATGGCGGCGAGGAGGGTTTGGCTTTGCCGGTCCATCCGCGGCAGGCGCCACAGCATGAAGCGCAGCGCCCGCAAGTCGGGAAGGTGATTCAGAATACCGCGGACCGAGAAGAGGGTCTCCTTGCGAATCCACCCAGCCCAGGTCAGGTCGCGAACGCCATGCCGGCCGAAGAAGCGCAAGAATCCGCCGAAGCTCAGCAGACCGATCCTCTGGAACGCGGTATTCTGAATCACCTTCCCGACTTGCGGGCGCTGCGCTTCATGCTGTGGCGCCTGCCGCGGATGGACCGGCAAAGCCAAACCCTCCTCGCCGCCATGGTTGATGAGTTCGA
>JBCCGH010000215.1:0-15053 GCA_039029375.1 Planctomycetota bacterium | reverse complement strand
GTTGCTGGCTCGGGCCGGCGCCCGCCGGACCTTCCGGGTGATGTGGTTGTTGTGGGGGTGGTGGTGTGGGGTGCGCCCATCCTCGTCCTCGCGCCGGGGTGCGCCGGCACGAGCCAGCAACGGACAAGGATCACTCGCCCGCCGCGCCGGCCGCCTTGGCGACCTGGTCGACCTTGACCTTGGTCACGTCCAGGTCGGCGGCAGCGCGGGTCATGTTCTCGATGGTTGGGTCGAACTCGGCGTCGACGTCCTTCTTGAAGCGCAGAGGGTTGACCCGTGCGACCACGAAGTTCTTGAGGTACGGGCTGTCGAAGCCGCGCTCCTTGAGCGCGGCCACAGCGGCAGCGACCGCAGCGTCGAGCTCGAACAGCGCCTGCGCCCGCCCCTCGCGGGTCTCGATCGCGGCCGGCAGCTCGACGTCCAAGAACGACTCGACGCGCTTGAGCACCGGCTGGTACGCGCTACCCGCGAACCGCCCTTTCTGCTCGTAGCACGCGCCCAGGGTCAAGAAGCTCGGTTCCTCGAACAAGTGGCCGTACTGGCTCTCGGGCAGCGGATCCAGCTCGGCCAGGTCGCGCGCCATGCGGATCACCTCGAGTGACTTCTCGCGCACGTTGTGCGCCTTCTCGGTGTTGAGCGCCAAGATCTCGTACGCCATGCCAGGGTCTGGCACGACCAGCGCGGTGATCGACTTGCCGCCGAGCCCGGCGATCGCGGCGCGGCGGTGGTTGCCGTTGGACGTCCAGTACGTGCCGTCGTCGCGGCGCACCGCGATGATCGGGTCGAGGAAGCGACCGAGCTTTTCGACCGCCTGGCTCAGCCGCTTGACGTGGGTGTCCGACAGGTCGCGCTGGAACGGCGTGGGGTGGACACGTTCGATCGGCAGGCTGGCGAGGATCTGCCAGTGGCCGCCGAGCGGATCGCGGTACGCGGCGAGCGCGGCGCCGCCGTCGGCCTCCACGGCGGCGACCAGCTTCTGGATCTCGGCGGGCGGATCCGCGGTGGCCTCGTGCGGCGCCAGGCCCAGCGACAGCGGCTCGGGCCCCTTCTTCTTGCGGGTCGTCTTCTTAGGCATGGGAGCGTCAGCCAACACCATATCCCGTTCACTAGCAGGGCGATCAAAAGTGCTTTGCTGCTCAGGCTGGCGACGGTCGATCGAGATTGACGCCCGCAAACGCAAGCGAATCGGTGGATTCGTCGTGGTTCTCGCCATCGCTCGGCGCTGCGCTCGCTGAGGCGGATTCGCTCCGGGGGCGAGTCCGCTCATGCTGCCTCGCTCGCGCGGCGTGGCGCGTCGTCGCCGCGAAGGGGCACGGCAGCATGGAGCGCCATCTGCGGAGCCTACGCATCCTGCTCGACTACCTGGTGGAGGGGCGGATGTAGAGGAACTCGGCCGTGCGGATCGCGCGCATCGGGGTGCCGCCCCAGCTCGGCCGCTCCTGCGCGGGGACGTGGCGCGCCGTTACGGTCAGCACGTGGTCGCGCGTCGGGTCGATGCGTCCCGACGCGGATGCGGCGAGTACTGGGAGCAGGCTTCGACCGCTCGTGACGCGCGGGATCGCCAGGCCCGCGAGCTCGAGCAAAGGTCGGGGCGAGGTCGACAGTCGAGACGAAGTCGTCGACGACGCGCCCCGCACGCGCCTCCGCACCCCCAGCGCACGGCGAGCGGAACGAGCTTGACGGAGTGCCTCGGATGCCCTGTACTCGGTGAGGGGGTGGGAGGAAGAGTCGCGTCGCTTCGGCGGCCCGATCCAGGCCCCCGCCTCGCTATCCCAGGGTAGGAAGCACGAAGGAGTACCGTCATGGATTTGTCACGGCGTGCGATGGCTTGGCCCCCGCTGTCGGCCATGGTCCTAGTAACCCTCACGGGGTGTGGGATGGGCTCGGCAGGGGTCGTATTGGGCATCTCCGAACAGAACGGCAAGACCCGCGAAAGGACCCCGACCGCTTTGGCCCTGGTCACTCCCGCCGACGGCCAAGCCGGCAGGGTCGTCCTCCCCATCGACCTCGATGTCGACCCCAAAGAGGCGATCAGGATCACGTCGGTGGAATACCGCTTCCGCGAGAGCATGCCGTTCAGGCCGGCGAGGCCAGCGCGCGGGTTTCCGGCGAACGTCGAGGTCGGTCAGGTGCTCGGCGGGTCGGCGGCTTCCTTGAAGAGCGACTATCTCGTCTTCGTCTGGAACTCGCACCACGACACCGACGCATTGTTGGGCGAGGGGGCGGTCACCCGGCCGCTATCGGCGCGCGTCGCGCTGCGCGTGAGCATCGAGAACACGGCGACCGGCGAGCGCCTGACGCGCGTGACGGACGAGTTCTATCTCGACCAGTCGTTGGTTGAGACCGTCGCCGGTGGTGGCGTCGGCGATGGCACGGCGCCGCGGAAGGCCTCTATGCTCGACCCCGTCGGCGCCGCGGTCGACGCGTACGGGGATTTGCTTGTTGCCGATACCGGAAACCACCGGGTTCGCAGGGTCACGGTCAATGGCACCGTCGCGTCCGGGATTGAGACGATCATCGGCAATGGCTTCGAAATGGCGCTGTCGGGTACCAGTGCCGCTCGCCTGACCAGCATGAGCAGTCCGATTGCCCTCGCGGCGGACGTGGCCGGCAACCTCATCGTAGCCGAGAAGGACGGGTTCGGCGGAAGTAGGCTGAGGTACTACGAGCGGGAGAGCGGTTTGATTTCGGAGTTCCTCGGTGGCTTCCTGGAGCGAGTGAGCAGTATCTGCGTGGCGCAGGACCAGATGCTGTACGTCGCCGACGAGTCCGCTGACTCTATTTGGCGCATCGACCTTGGTCGCGTTGATCCCGTGCAGAATCCGGGCTCCGCACCGCGTCAACTAGTGGCGAGTATGGGCCATCCGTCGGCGGTCGCGGCACTCGCCGAAGCCGCCGGATCGACGATCTACGTCGCCAAGAGAGCCGCTGCGGAAGTGGTTCGAATGGACGGCGCGGGAACGCAGGTCGTGGCGGGCAGCGGCACCGAATCGCCCGTGGCCGATCTGGACGCGAGGAGTATCCGGCTCACCGAACCGGCCGCACTGGCTGTATCGCCGAGCCACTACTACGTCGCGGATACGGGGGCGAATCTCGTCGTCGCCGTCGAAACCCAAACCAACCAGATCGCCAAAGTGATCGACACCGTCGAGCTCGATGGCGGCGGAACTCGCTCGCTCGTGCGCCCGGGCGGGTTGGCTCTGGACGGCGAGGGCAACCTCTTCGTTGTGGAGAGCGGCGGCGGAATGCTCGAAGCGGGAGCGCATGGGCATCAGGTCCTGACGATCCCCAGTGTGGCATCCCCGTCGGCGCAGCTAGCGCAGGAGTTGTCCGCCGGGGATTCCATGAAGGAGCTGGCGCAGGTAGTCGACGGGCTTGGCATCGAAGTCAACGAGATCGAGATCGAGCACACGCCATCGACTGGTTGAGGCATCGAAAACCGCTTCTCCGTGGGAGAAGCAAGCGGCTTGGGCAAGGCCGACGTGTCCCTGGCACAGTCCGGTGAAGACGGGGCGTCGGCCACGGCGACACCGCTGGCGCGGCCGGAGGGAGTCGCTCTCGACCGATCGCGCAGTCGGCTGTTCGTCGCAGACACCGGCAATGGGCTGGTCCGCTATGCAGATGAAGCGACCGGGATCATGAGGACCGTCGCTGGTAGCCTGGCCAGCGCCACGGCCCCCAGCGCGACGCCAACACCCGCCACCGAGGTGGCGCTGCAGCGGCCTGTCGGCTTGGCGGTCGACTCGCAGAACAACGAGCTATTCGTCGCAGACCGCGGCCGTGGGGAACTGCTGCGGGTGCAGATGGACCCGGATCCTGACGTGCTTTCCGTCGTGCTCGGCGGTACGGATGTAGAGCGACCGTCAACGGTCGGGTTTCACGATTTTCGGTTCGGTCCGCGCATTCTGTTCGCGCTGGACCTGGGCGGCGAGGGTACGACACAGGCCACGCCGCGCCCCGCGCTTCGCGTCGTCGATCTGGACGCGTCACCGGTGGCACATACGACCATCGGCGCCGGCGCCGGTTGCGACTTTCGCATTCTGTACGACTTCTGTCTGCGGGAGCTGGCCACCGGCGAGGTCGAACTCTACGTCGCAGCGGACGTCGGCGATGACTTTGAGGAGTACACCTACGGTGGTGCCCCGAACATCGAAGACATGTTCGAGGTGGACTGTCACGACGGCTTGGACAACGACGGTGACGGAAAGTACGACTCGGACGATCCCGACTGTAGGGAGCCCTTGAACTTTCGAGTCCTGCGCTTCCGGTTCTCTGCGAACGGACCGGGAGTCGCAACAGGGGTTCCGATTCCTTGTAGTCCCGAGATCCTCGTCCGCTGCCACAAGAAGTTCCCAGTGGTCGGGATCAACTCAATGTCCTGCGGCTCGCACGGAGCCGGCGTTAGCCAAGTCGAGTTCCCCGGGCTTGTGGTCGAGGCGATCACCGTCGATGCGGACGGACGGCTCTACTTCGTCAACTCGTTCGATGGCACGATCGAGTTCGTTGACTTTGACGCCTCCAGCGGAATTGCCGCGCAAGGTGTTCTCGTCGGTAGTAGCTCGCTGCTGGCCCGACCCTTTGATGGCCAGGACCCGCGGGTGACCAGAATGAACCGGCCGCGGGACTTCCTGATCGATCGTTGGAACAACCTCTACATCGCCGACACGGTCCACAACCGCATTCGGCGGACGTGGGTTGGGGGCATCATGCAATCGCAATGAGCAGGCAAGCCCGCCGGGAGTTCCGATACACGGCATTCCTGAGCTACCGGACGGCCGATCGCCGGCAGGCGCGCTGGCTGCACCGTTCGCTTGAGGGCTTTCGCGTGCCCCGCGACTTGATCGGCAAAGAGGGGGAGCTGGGGCGTGTACCGGATCGCGTCGGCCGAGTATTTCGCGATCGGGATGAAGCAAGAACTGCCGCCGACATCGAAACCGTCATCGCGGCGGAGCTAGCCGCTTCCGAACACCTGATCGTGCTGTGCACGCCGCGCGCGACGGAGCCGGGCTCGTGGGTGGGGAGAGAAATCTCCCTGTTTCGCAAGCAGCGGCCGGGGGGCCGCATCCTCGCGGTGATTGGCGATGGCGAGCCGCCGGCCTGTTTTCCTCCCGAACTGACCTCGTCGGCGTCAGGAGATCGAGTACAACCGCTCGCAGCGGACCTGCGGCCGCGGAAGAAGGGGGGCGGTGACACGCCATACAAGGCCATCGTCAAGATCGTCGCAGCGCTGATTGGCGTGCGGTTCGACGATCTTTGGCAGCGCGCGAAGCGTCGCCGTCTCCTGCAGACGCTAGCCGCGAGCGCCGGCGCCGCGACGCTTCTTATCGCAAGCATCGTGGTGCTCGCTTCGTGGCCAGATCCGCCCCGCTTCGAGATCGAAGCGGCAGACGGGAACAGAGTCTTCTTTGGACCGGATCGGCGAACCGTTCGGTTGCCAATTGCGGGTCTCGCAGTGGCTGGCGCGGACGCGAGGCCGAGCCTCGTCGCCGAGGGCGGCGAGCTGCCTCTTAGCGGGTGGCAGATCGAGTTGCGGCGGCGGGACGAGCGTCTCTACGCGGATATCACGGCTCCCGTCGACCTCGAGGGACTCGAGGAGCGACGTGCGCGTCTGTGGGTGCGCGGCGGCACGCCGGAGTACTCGCAAGTGATGCGCCTGGTGTTCTTGGGAGCCACCGCGTGGAACATCGAGCGCGTGTTCGTCGATGGGCTTCGGGAGCCGGTGTTGGATCCGCGCGACACCAAGCTGCTAGTCGCGGTGGACGCGGGTTCGGGGCATCTGGCGCAGGTGCGCGTGGAGCACGTGGGCGGCACGACTCTGGTGGCCCGAGCCAGCGGCCATCAGTTCGGCGACCGGCAAGTGTATGAGGTTGCGTTCGCCGATTTTCCGTCTCTGCGGGAGATCGCGAGCGGTCGGCACACGTTCCGGGCGCACATTAGGGACCGGGCGGATGGCACCAAACAGGAAGATTGCCGGCTCGATCTCGATACCCGCGACCTATCGCTGGGTGCGCAGCTGGAGGGTTGCCTGCAGGCCGGCGACGCGAACTACGTCGTCGCTACGCCGAGCGTGCGACTGCGGCTCGCTGCGAACAGAGCGATCGATTGGTTGGTGACGGCGAAGAAGTCCGACGGCACGCCGCTACACATCGAGCAAGCAGAAGTGACGAGATATGGATCACTGCTGTCACTTCCACCGCCGACGGCCGCTGAGCAAATGAGATACCGAGCTTCGCTGCTCATCACGGCACGCGACCGCGATATTTGGCACGCGACCGGTCCGCAGAATGCCACCGCCAAACTCAACATCGACTACGACCGCCGAGAGCTGCGGCTCCAAGCCGCGGCCGACGACGTGAAGTGGGTGGCGGACAACCCAAGCCAGACGTTCTACACGAGCTCGCCGCGGGTTCGCCTGTTGTTCGAGCGCGATGCGGTGCGGGCGGAGCTGCGCCTTGCGCTCAGCGACTCTCACGGCACGGAGCTGCTTGCCGGCGAAGTGCTGAGTCTGGATACCGCAGATCGACAAGAGAAGGAGTTGGAGTTGCCGGCGGACGGGGAATACATCTGTCGCGTCCGCGCCGGTCGACTGCTAGGCCCGGACCGAGCTGCGCCGGCGGAATGGACACGGACTCTGCGCATCGTCCTGGATCGATCCCCGCCGACCGTCGCGCTCACGGGCCCGGATCAACTCGTTGTGCGGGGTCGAGCCGCCAGCGATTGGTCGGTTGGGCTGTCGGTTCGGGATTCCGGTTCGGCACGGCAGGCGCCCCCGACACTGCGCGCGCGGGTCACCGGACCCGGCACTAGCTATCAGCGCCAATGCGAGCCGGGTCCGCTGTCCTTGGCAGACATCGGTCTCGACGGCGAGTTGGCGGACGGCAGCTACGAGCTCGAAGTGTCCGGAGCTGATGCCGCGGGCAACCCCGTTGAGGCCGTGCGCTATTCGTGGGAGGTCGCCCGGAGCGGGCCCTCTCTAGACTATCGCTTTCCGAGCGACGGGATCTGGCGGCCCCAGCAAGGCAACTTGGTTCGAGTGGCCGTCGGGGCGACGGACGGCAACGGGGTCGCTTTGGTCTCCTGCGCCGTGGAGAACGTCGAGACCGGCGCCATGACGGAGTCGCATTCGCTAGACGACACCGGGACGGGCTGGGTGGGTGACCTGTCGCTGCCGAGCGAGTTCTCCGGAACCCGCGCGGTACTGGTGTTGTTCGCCCGGGACGCGTACGGCAACACGGTCGAGGAACGGACCGCGGTGATGACGATTGACAAGTTCGAAGTGAAACGGCCGGTTCGCGTTGAAGTCATCCGCAAGGGCGAGTCGCGGTCGAAGGTCGCGCACATGGTTCTCGTCGAGGGAGGTTTGAACTACGACTTTGGCGGCCGCGACGAGGCGACCGAGATGGAGAGCTTTGCGGCATTCGGGGTGCCGGCGCCCAAATACAAGCGTCCGAGCGCGGCCAAGGGGATTCCGGAGATGCCCGCGTTCTACGTTGACGAGACCGAGGTCACCGTGGAGCAGTTCGCGGCGTTCTTGACGGACATTGAAGCAGGAGCGGAGTTCGCTACCTGCGTCGGTGCCCCGAAGGCCTACCGCCATCGCTCGGCCGAAGACTTGGTCACCGACGTTGTCGGAGGCCGCGCGCCACAAGCTCCGGTCACGGGCATCGACTACTTCGAGGCTTCCGCCTATGCACACTGGGCGGGGAAAGCCCTGCCCTCGGTGCAGCAGTGGGAATACGCGGTGCGCGGCGGTCACGCCTACCGTCCGCTGTCGTGCGCGGATGCCAGCCGGGATTGGTCCGACCTGAGGAAGCACCTCAACGTCGAGGGCGAAGCGCCATGGCCAGTGCAGGACGGTGCTGACATCACTCCCGACGGGGTCCGCAACCTGTGTAGCAACGTGAGCGAGTGGGCGTCGAATGGGGCCGGCAGGGCCTGTGCCGCCGGTGCGAGCTTCGATGACCAGATTGCGACGGTGTACTTCAACAAGATCGAGCCCGTCGCGGTGACGCTTCGGAGTGACTACCTGGGCTTCCGCTGTGTCGTGGATGCGGAACGCATGGACCAGGTCAGGTCCGGCAAAGATACGAAGTTGGAGAGCCGCAAGCATGAATAGAGTCGAAGTCAACCTGGGTGCGGGCGCGTTGCTGGCTCTCTGCCTTGCCGGCTGCGGTACGTCTGACCAAGCGGCGGAGCAGACACTGCCTTTCCACGTCGCGGTCATCCCCGTCGACGTGGACGAGATGGGTGCCGGCCTGCCGATCGAGCACGGTGGTGAGACGGAACTGTCACTCGATTTCGTCGAAACAGAGGTTACGCAGAAGCTCGTGGACGCGGCCTCGAGGCCGTTCGCCAAGACGACTCTGCTCTCCAAGCCGAACCGTGGATTGAGCAAAGAGGAGAACTACGAGGTATGGGTGGCGGAGGCCGCCGAGAGTGGTGCCGACCTGATCCTCGACGCGACCCTGCTGTTCGACAGGAAAATCCACACCGGGTTGAACGGGTCGTTCTGGGTCAACCTGCCGTTCTTCTTTATCGGTGGGCCGTTCAACTGGTTCGTCAACGATCGCAGCTATTACTTTGACGCCCGACTCGAAGCGCGCGTGTTCAGCGCGCACGGCATCGGTGAGGTGCGGCCGCCGGATCGGCGCACCAGGGTCACCACGCTCGAGGCCCAGGTGTCGGAAGCTCGCCTCGACTTCCTCGACCGCGGCGATGGCCTCGGTGCTTTTGCCCTGTCGGTTGTCGTGCCGTCGGGCTGGGTGTCGGCGGAATCGAGCAGCGTTACGGGCAAGCTGCAAGACGCGATTGCTGCGGACATCGGCACGAACCTTGCGCGCAACGCGCAGACCGATGTGCGGCAACTGTTGCGTTGGGACCGCGTGCACTTCTACCCAGAAGGCGTAGGGCTGGCGGCGGACGAGCGCGCCCTCGAAGGGTGGTTCGTGCTGGAGCTGGACGGCAACGTCGCCCGTCTCGACTTGCGCTACCGGACCAATCTCGAGCCGTACCGCGACTACGACTGGGGGGACGGCAACCGGGTCTCGTGGGGGCGTCAACCCAGGAAGCGCCACTATTGGTTTCACATTCCGATCGACGGGGAGGAAGTGCGTTGGATCCAACTCGAGGTTCGTCAGGCGGAACTCGACGCGACGCGTCGCACCTTCACCTATTTGGTGGACGCTTGACAACCGGGGGGGCGCGGCACGGCATGGCCACCGCCGGGGCTCAAGACGCCGTCGTGCGTTGGGCGCGCCCCGCGGAATCCCGCCCGACCGGAGAGGATCACGCCGTCAAGTCGGGAATCGCTCCGGGCGCGGGCTCCGGATGAGCGCGCTGCCCACGTGAAGCCGAGAGCCGCGTGTCCGTCGTCGCCAGCGGCGAGGAACAAGGTGGCGAATGGTCCCGAGGCCGCCGGCCGGGTGTTCCAGGTGACGGTCGCCTCGTCCCAGTCTTCGGTGAGGCGTGACGAAACAGAACGCCTTCGCGCGCGATGCGGTCGAACGCCGGCGTGCGCACCACTGGATCGCCGTACGCCGACGCGTGCGGCCAGCCCCAATCGTCGGCGATGCAGAACAAGATGTTCGGCCGCTTGCCGATGAAGTGGGCCGCGCCTCGCGCCAACTCCGCAGATCGATGTTGGTCTGCGGGCGCTGCCTGGCAGGCCCACACGAGGATCACCGCAGCGGCGACCAGGATGCTCCGAGACATCGAGCCGATTCTGCCAGCTGCACTGGCGTCGCGCACGGCTGCGGTCTCGGCGTCACCGCGACCCCGCGCCGCGCGCCGCGAGGCGACGAACGGTCTCGTCTTACACCGCGTTCACGCTTGCCACCTGGGCCTCGTCCCGAGCCGGCCCAGCCTCGAGGCCACTGATCCCGTGGTCGGGCGGGTTGCGACCTTGTCCGGCGATGGCGCGCCTCCGGGCGCCGCGGAACTCGTGCTCATCGGTGCAACGCAGCCCCCACCTCGCTCGGTGCGCCGTGCTTTCTTTAGGTCAGCCCCGCGGGGATCGCCGTGCTCGCGGCGTTCTCGACCGGCTCTGGCAAGTGGAGCCTCGGAGTGCCGCTGCCGAACGCCGCGGTGCCCATCGGGATGCGGGCGGCGCTTCAGGCCGTGCTCGGCCCGACGCCGGCACCGGCGGGCGCAGACTTGAAACGGCGGCTGTGGTCACTGCGGAACTGAGGGCAGCACTCGGCGATCCGAACTCGTGGCGCGCAGCGCGCGGCTACTTCAGAGGTGTGTCGATCTGCTCCGCGATGTCTCGCAGCGAGGAGTAGAGCTCGCTCAATTCGAGCACGGCATATGGGTGCTCGAAGTGGCAAACCGCCATTTCGTCGCCGTGCATGGTATGGGTCACCGCCGCCTTTTTCGTCTTCGTTGAGAAGAACAGCAGCCCGAGCCCTTCGTCGAGGAGCTGCCGTTGGAGTCCGAGGACCGATCCTCCCATGTCACCGTGACGCGAGGCCGGCAAGAGCCAGGCTTCGACCCCGTGGTCGCGGCACTCGACGTGACGGTTGATGGTCTCTTTCTCTTCGGCTGAGAACCCGCTCACCGGCTCGATGAAGATCCGGCGAACTCTGGTCCGCTGCGTCTTCTCCACGGCCCCGAGCCGCTTCGCGTACAGGAAGTTGGCCTCGAAATAGGCTCTGACATAGGGGTGGCCCCACGCCTTCTTCCCGCAGACGGCTTCGAGTCTCGACCTCAGAAGGACCTCGGTCAGAAACTGGACCTTGATCCATGACAGAAACTTCGCCTCGCTCATGATCTGCGGGGGGGCGGCCGCCATCCTCCCGCAGGCACCCGCGGTATTGCGCAGGATCTGCCGCGCGACCCAGCAACGCAGCGGCGAGTCATCTGTAACCTGCCGGAGGTTGCGACGGATTTCGGAGATGTCGGACTGCCAGTTCGGCCGCGCCTGATTGCGCACCAGGTCGTCGAAGCGCACCTGCGGGAACGCTGCCGAGAGCTTCTTCAGGCTGGCGACCGACACGGGGCGGCTGTCGAAGATCTTCGCGATGGTGTTGGGCGACAGATCCAAGCGGCGGCCGAGCTTCAGCGCCTGAACGCGGGTCACGCCGACCTCGGCGAGATGGTCGGAGTGCGGAGTAACGAGGGTTCGCGACATCGGGGTCGTGGGATGAGCGTTGGACGTGGCGGGTCTTGCGCGAGTCGAGCAGGCTGCGCGGCGCTTCGCCACTACTTTCAATGAGTCCTGCTGAGTTTCGTTGAACTTATCTCAACGAATGCATCACGAACCTTGATTCGTCTCAACGAGACTCTAGTGTCACCGATTTGCAGCTCCCCGGCGCGAGCTCCCCAAGAAACCGATGACCCGCCAACCCGCGACCAAGTTCGCCCTCGAGAGTTTCGCCAGGACGACCTGCGAAGAGCACCCCGCCGTGCGCACGGCCTACGCACGGCGGTGGACGTGCTTGAGCCCGGGGATCGGGGATGTCGAGTTTCTGGCCGAGCACCTCAGGCGCGACGCGTGCCTCCGAATGGCCCGTGCGCGCACCGCTCCGCCAGCCGCGGCGCGAAGACTCGACCAAACGAGAATGAATGCAACACTGCGGGCGATCGACCAGGGCCTGCGTGCTTTGCGCGAGCGTCCTGCGTCGGGCAGTCTCGGGACGACGAAAGTCCGTCACGCGCTCCACAAGGATCTACGGCTCTTGGTCCGCTTGCTCCTGTAGCGAGGCCCGCCCCATGTCACGTGGCGCAGCGGAGGTAGCAGTGCGGCCCGAGTCGAAACGGACCTGCTTCGTGCTGATGCCGTTTTCTTCCGATTTCCGGTCCCGCTATCGAGACGTCATTGGCCCAGCGGCCGATTCCATCGGCCTTGTTTGCCGCAAGGGCGACAGCGCGTCTGCTGCGGAGTCCTTCGTGTCCTCCGTTTGGCGCCAGATCCAATCCGCGACCATCCTGGTCGCCGAATTGACCGAGCAGTCGACGAACGTCTGCTACGAGCTCGGCTTGGCGCACGGCGCTTCCAAACCGGTGGTTCTCATGGCGCGAACGATCAAGGACGTTCCATCGGATCTCGCCCATCGGAGGATCGTGGTCTACGACGGAAGGACCACTCAAGAACTGCAGGAACAGGTCGCGAGCGCGCTCAAGGAGACGCTGGAGGACCCGGACGTGGCCACGATGCTCTACGAGATACCGGCCATAACAACTCTGCCGCAGTCGTACCGGATCGCGTCGTATCGGCTGCCGCCCGTCTGCGACCCAGCCACCGCGTTGGACGAGGCGAACAAGAGGTTGGCGGGTTGCTGGGATGTCGGTGGCTACTGCGGCACGAAAGGGGAGTACGCCGCCCGTTTCTACTTCCAGCAATTCGATCAACTAAGACGCGAGGGCTTCCGCATTCGAAGGATGTTCCGCGGCAAGGCTCGGAGACTCTTCGACCTGCACCACGAGGTGCAGATCGGCATCCTCTTGCATGCGGAGGCGAGGAATCGGTACGGCAGTGCGGTCGCCATTAGGCTCGTCGAGGACGAGAACTACTGGCTCGAGGGGGGAAGGGGACTCACGCTGATCGGCGACCACCTGCTTGTGCACGATGAGCTGCGCGAAGCGCATCTCACGAGCCGGTCCCCGAGGCACTTTGAAGCCGTTGCCGTCGCGAATGCTCGAGCCGCCTACGACCGCGTTTGGGGCCACGGCTCGACGCCAATCCGCGATACTCACGTGGAGGAGCTGAAGAGGCTCGTCAGCGAAAAGCAGGCCCGGGACTCCGAAGTCCAAGACTACATCGAGCTAGTGAATCTCGACTTCAGCACGTGGCAGTGGCTGTAGTGCCGCAAGAAGAAAAGGGAGGGACCTCGTGAAGGTTGGGATCATCGGCGTCGGTGCAGTCGGAACCGCCTGCGCGAAGGCCGCGCTGCTGCGGGGTTCATGTGCCGAACTGGTCCTCGTGGACATCGTCCAGAGTCGAGCCAGCGGCGTGGCCAACGACCTCTCGCACGGCGAAGTTCTTTGCCCGCCGACGCGCATCCGCACCGGGTCGTACCAAGACCTGACCGACGCGTCGGTCGTGGTCGTGACCGCCGGCATCAACGAACAGTCCGGCGGCGCCGTCGACCGCAGCGACGCGCTCGGTCGGCTCCGCCTTCTACCCCACAACGCGGATGTCTACGCCGACGTCATTCCGCAGATCGCCGCGGCCGCGCCGCATACTCCCATCCTGGTGGTCACCGACCCCCCAGATCCGCTGGCGGACGTCGCAAGACGCTACACCGAGACCAACCCCGTTCTGAGCGCAGGCACGTTTCTCGATTCGCTTCGCTTTCGCGTGAAAAACGCACGAGTTCCGCACGCACCGTGCTGAGCGAGAAGCCGGTCGGCGGGGTCGCCGACCTGGCGAGTGCGATGGAAGCGGTGCAGACGGTGCACGTGTCGGAGACGTTCCTCGAGCACGTGGTCGAGATCGTCGACCGCACGCGGCGGCATCCCGACCTCGAACTCGGCGCCAGCCCGCGCGCCGGGATCTCACTGCTGAAGGCGTCGCGGGCGCGCGCCCTGCTGTTCGACCGCGACTACGTGATCCCCGAAGACCTGTTCGCGCTGTCCGAGGACGTGATCCTGCACCGCGTGCGACCGACCTACGAGGCGTTGGCCGAGGGCCGGACGCCGGCGGCGATCTTGCAGGAGCTGCTCGACGAGCTCGGCCGCTGGTGGGGCCAACGCAGGGAGCAGCATGAGCGCCCCCAATCTCCAGCGTGACGGCCCCCAGCGTCTCGATCGCCGCGAGCGCGCCCCGCGCCCCAGCCGCGATCCCCTCGAGGGCTACCTCGAGAACATCGACCTGCTCGACACGCGGCGCTTTCTGATCGCAGTGCGCCGGCTCGCCGACACGTTGAGCCACGGCACCGACCACTCGCGCTTCTTGGGCTCGGGCATCGACTACGTGCAGTCGCGCCCCTACCTGCCGGGCGACCCGGTGCGGGCGATCGACTGGCGCGTGACCGCGCGAACCGCGCGCTACCACATCAAAGAGTTCGAGGCGCCGAGCGGTTGCCGGCGTGGCTGCTGCTCGACACCTCGGCGTCGATGGCGGTGACGTCGGTGGCGCGCAGCAAGTACGCGATCGCGTTGCACATCGCCGGTGGCTTGGCGCTGGCGTGCCTCGACCGCGTGAGCCCGGTCGGCGTGCTCGGCACCGGCGACCGCGAGCTGCGCATCGAGCCGAGCCTGTCGCGCCAGATGGGTATGCAGTGGCTCGTGCAGCTGCGGCGTTTTCGCTACGACGAGGCGACGTCGCTGGCGGCGAAGGTGACGGAGCTGAACGCCAGCCTCAACTGCCCGAAGCGCGATGCGCGGGAGCGGCGATGGAGGCACCTGGACACGTGCCAGTTTCAGACCATCTTGGTCGCTCGGGTTCCTCGGTGAGCTGCGCCGAGCACGGAAGTTCTGCAGGTTCACGTTCCTTGGGGGGAGCCTGGATCGGGGTTCACCGCGCTGTTCGAGGCCGTGGTGATCGACTGGCTGAAGGAGGCGACCACGGCGGCTGTCGCGCGGCGCTTGCAGCTCACGTGGGACGAAGTCGACGGGATCATGCAGCGAGCAGTGGCACGAGGCCTCGCACGTCGACCGCCACTGAAGCTCAGGGCGATCGGTGTCGATGAGACGTCGTTTCAGAAGCGGCACGAGTACGTCACCGTGGTGGCAGACCTGGATTCAACGGACGTGATCTACGTGGCCGACGACCGCAAGAAGAGAGGACTCTCAGCGGGTTCTACAAGTCGTTGACGCCGGAACAGATCGGAGCCATCGAGTGCGTGACGATGGACATGTGCAAGGCCTACATCTCTTCCACTAAGAAGCACGTCCCGGACGCGGAGGCCAAGATCTGCTTCGACCGATTCCACGTCTCAAAGCTCCTCGGCGATGCACTCGACAAGGTCCGCCGCGAAGAGCACCGGGCCCTCACTGCCGAAGGCGACGACAGCCTGACTCGTACCAAGCACCTGCTATTGCGACGCGGCGACTCGCTGCGGGAGGACGAGGTAAGCGTGGTCGACATCCTCAAGCGCCTCGGCCTGAAGGTC
>JBCCGH010000214.1:0-15103 GCA_039029375.1 Planctomycetota bacterium | reverse complement strand
GCCTTATCCACGGCCCTCAGCGCCGCTCGCAGCGTTGGGTCGTCCTCGCCGTATCCACCAATATGCCTGCGGCGACCCGCCTTGCGACCGGCGCCGATGTCTCGCGGATAAGGCCCCATCTGCCTGAATCACACCACTAGCACCACGGCCAAGACGAGACGCCCGCGCCGCCCCAGCAACGGCGCCCAGAGGATGGCGAGCACGGGTGCCATCGCCGGCACCAGGAACGGCAACGCGCCGCGGAGGAGCTCTTCCATGCGGGCTAGCGTGCCCGGGCTCCGCCCGGAAACAAAGCCGTGGCCGCTGGCAGATCGCCGGTTGCGGCGCGACTCGCTTGCCGCAAACACCGGCCGCAGAGATCATGGCGGCGCCGACGTGACTCGCCGACCCAACCACGCCGCAGGCGCTTTGGAAGTCCATCTCAAACGCCTGTCCAACACCCATCACCGCATGGATTGGGCCCGCCCCGACGGGACGACGGGCTCGGCCACGCTGGAGACGCGGAGCTGTCTGCTGCACGACCTCGTGCACTTCGCCGTCGAGACCGAGGCCGGCCTCACCGACTCGCTCTACGGTCGGCTCGCGCGCGGGGGGGACTACACGGCGCTGGCGGCGCCGCCGCCCGCGGAATGGGCCACCAGCACCGACGAGCTCGTCATCACCGAGACCGTCGTCGGGCCGCTGCAGGGCGCTTGGCGTCGGGGCCTCGACCCGGTGCGCTTCGTCGCCGAGCTACGCCGTCATCGCGACCAGGTCGGCGCGGCGTGCCCGGCCTGGCTCGACGTGGACCTGGTCGCCCGGGTGCAGGAGCGGCTGCGGCAGCTCGAGGGTCAGTGGCGGGGGACGCCGTTTGGCGAGGCGCTGACGCTCCGCTTCCCGGTTTGATCCGCCCCCCGGTCCGGGACGGCGGCCGGGGCGCGCCCCGACCTGCTTGACCCCTCGGTAAGGACCTGCCGATAGGACTCGTGCCAGCGCCGTTGGCGAGCGCAGGGGAGGATCGAAGGATGAAGCGGGTCGTTTGGGGCGCCTGTGGTCTGGCATTGCTGGCCGCATGCGCCGACGAGGGAACAGCAACGAGCGGCGGGTCGCGCGCCGCGAACGTCGCCAGTGAAGCTCCGGCGACTCCGCCGGGTGCCGGTCCGGCCACTGGGGCCCTGGAGCAGGACACCGCGCGGCTCGCCGCAGTCCTCGGCGCCGCGGACTGGGTTCCCGCGGACGCGAGCTACTTCTCGAGCCTTGTGCACCTCAAGGACCTGTGGGAAGAGATCAGCGAGAGTCGCGCCTTCCGCCGCCTGCATGGACTCCTCGCCGTACAGATGATCGCGCACGAGATCACCACGAGCGAGCCGGCGCGGGACCTGGCGCGGTGGCGGCGTCGCAGCCGCCTTCTCGACACCGGCCTCGAGCTCGCCGTCGAGGCGATCTCCCGCGAGGCCTTCGTCTACGCCGGTCGCGAGCTCACCGACGTCATGGGCGCCGTGATGGAGCTGGTCGGCGAGACGTGGGCCGTGAACGTGCACGCCGAGCTCAACGGCGCCCCGCCGCAGCTCGGTCACACGCGGCTGCTCGAAGCCGTGCTCCGCCAGGCCGAAGACTTGCGCGTGCCGCCGATCGTCGTGGGCGGCCGCATCGCCGCCCCCGAACGCGCCCGCGCGTTTCTGCGCGATGTCGCGGCGCTCGTGCCGCGATCCGCGCCGTTCCGCGTGAACCAACGCGCGTTGGGCGGCGGCGAGTTCTACGTCGTTCGGCTGCATCCGGATCTGATTCCGGGATGGCGCTACGAGCTCCAGCGCGAGCTCCACGGGCGCGTCCCCGCTGAGCTCGTCGTCGAGCTACTCGACTTCCTGCAAGCCCAGCGCCTCACCGTCGCTCTGGGTCTCCGGGACGACTACCTCCTGCTGTCGGTGGGCGCGAGCGAGGAGCACCTCGCGGACCTCGGGACGACCACGAGCCTGGCCAAGCGCGAGGACCTCGGCGGATTGCGGCGTCGCCTCCGGCACGGGTTGTTGGCCTTTCAGTATCGAAGCGGCGCGCTGCGCGGCACGGAGACGCGCCTCTTCGCTGGCCTGGCGCGAGGTGTCGGGAACCTGCTCGGGGCCGCCCCGGCCGGCGAAACCGCGTCCCGCCCTGACCCACGGGCCGAGGTCCGCCGCTTCCTGACGAAGCTGGGCACCGCGAAGACCCGGCCACCCGAAGCCTCGGTGACGTTTCGCCACGACGGCCTGGAGACTTTCGAGTTTGGGATCGAGAGCGGTGCCGGCGATGCCAGTGCGCCGCTCGAGTTGCTTCGGTCCGCCACCGCCCGCCCCCTCCTGCTGGCGGGGTCTCGAGCGGCGACCGTCGGCGACGACTTCGAGCAGCTCGCCGCGCTGCTGGCGGCGGGTCGCCGCCTGTTCGAAGACACCATCGTGCCGACGATGAACGCCACCGAGCGCGAGGACTACCAAGTCTTCGCGACCAACGTGGCACCGTTGGCGGAAGAGCTCGCCGCGATCACCCGCGGCCAGCTCCTGCCGGCGATCGACGGCGCCGAGACCGCCCTCTTGCTCGACGACGGCGGACCGGTTCCCGACCTCCCCTGGGCCCCCACCAGCGTGACGAGCCAGCTGCGGTTGCCCCGCCTGGCCATGGTGGCACAGCTCAACGACGGCGAGCAATTCGTCGAGGCCTGCGGCGAGTACCGCGCCGCCCTGAACGGATTCATGCGGACCTTCTCTCAGCGTCAGGGCGTGGACCTCTTTGAGATTCCGCCCATGGCACAGACTCGGTTCGCGGGTGGCACCCTGTATCGGCTGCCACTGCCAGGGGACTGGCCGGCGTCGCTCGAGCCACACGCGCTCGTGCGAGCGAATCGTCTCATCCTCTCCATGTCGCGGGAACAAACGGCCGCACTCCTCGACGGCACCGCGCCGACGCCCGACCCGGCGCTCGTCGACTTCGCCGCGCCAGCGAACCAAGCGGTCTGGGTCGACATCCCCGCCCTCACCGAGCTACTCGTGAAGGACCTGGACGTCCTCGCCCGCCACGACGCCAAGCATGCGTCCGCGGCGTCGCGGAAGAAGATCCACCTCTTCCTCCAGCACGTGAAGGTCGTACAGCAGGCCCTCGGCGCGCTCCGCTCCTACAGCACCCGCACGTTCCACGAGGGTGGCGTCGAGGTGCGGCACTCCTGGCTGCACGTCGAGGATGCCTGAGGTCGCGCCGGCAGTCGGCGGCCTGACGCTCGCCATCGCGCTGGCCGGCGCGCTCTGGGGCTACCGGCGCGGTGCCGCCGCGGCGGCCGCGGTGCTGCGTTGGCTCGTGCCCGTCGCGGCGTTGGTCGGGACCACCAGCGCGGCCGTTGCCGCCCGCTGGTTCGAACCCTGGGGCGTGGTCACGCCGCTCATGACGGGCGCGCTGGTGGCGGTGGTCGCGCGGCGCCTCGTCGGCCGTCGGCGTGCCGGCCGCAACCCGCGACCGCGCCGCACGAGATCTGCGCCGACGCCAAGTGCCGCGGGCGCCGTCGCTGGCCAGATCGCTGGCCAGATGGCTGGCCTGCTGGCTGGTCTGGTGGCGGGCTTGGGACTCGCGACCTTGCTGTGGGCGAGCGCGCTCACCGCGACCGGCGTGCGCGCGGCGCTCGCCCGCGGTGATGCCGAGCGGCGACGCGTTCTCGACGACCCGTGGAGCGAACTCTTCCGGGTCGCGCACCGGGGCTTGGTCACGCATCTGCCGTACGTCGGTCCCTTGGGGGACGAGGCCGATGCCCTGCTCTCGATCCTCGCGGCCGAGCCGGCCGCCCAACGCCGCCTCGCCGCCCACCGCGGCTGGCACGCTCTCGTCGAGTTGCCACAAATGCGCGCCGTCCTCAACGACCCGGCGATCCAAGCCGACATCGCCCAACTGCGCCAGGGCAGCATCACGCCGCTCTACCGCCTGCAGCGGCACCCAAGGATCCTGGCTCTATTCGCCGCCCCAGATCTCGAGGCCCACATCGAGGGTCTCCGGCCGACCGCCCTCATCCGCGAACTCCGAGCCGTTGCGAGCGACCTGCCGGCGGGGCGGCCATCGGCTCCCTGACTCAATCGCGGCGACGCGTGACCCGGCGATCGGCCAAACGTATCGTGTGGGTGCCGTGGACTCCGACCCGGACACTGGCAGCGACCTGCTTCGGTTGGTCGAGACCTGCCTCGACGCCTTCGAGACCGGCGGCGACGCGGCCGTCGAAGCGGTGCTGTCTCGTCACCCCGCGTTGGCCGAAGCCGCGCGCACCCGCCTCGCAGCGCTGAAGGCGGCCGGGCTCCTGGACGGCGACGAAAGCGACCAGATCCCCGAGCGCCTCGGCGAGTTTCGGCTGCTCGAGCGCCTGGGCAGCGGCGGCATGGGCATCGTCTATCTGGCCGAGCAGGAGTCCCTGGGACGCCGGGTCGCCCTGAAGGTCGTGCGTCCGGATCACGCCTACTTCCCCACGTCGCACGCGCGCTTCCGTCGCGAGGCCGAGGCCATCGCTCGCCTCCATCACCCCGGCATCGCCACCGTGTACGTCGTGGGCGAAGAAGCCAAAGTGCCCTACTTCGCCATGGAGTACGTCGTCGGCCTCAGCCTGCACGAGGTGATCAACGAGCTCCGCACCCGCCGTCCCGACCAGCTGCGCGGCGCCGACCTAGCGGCGTTGCTGACCCGCCGCTTGCGCGGGAAAGCGACCGTCGACGCCAGCGCGGAGGCGTTTGCGGGATCATGGGTCGACACGTGCCTGCGCCTCACGCTCCGCACCGTCGAAGCCCTGACGCACGCCCACGAGCGCGGCGTGCTGCATCGCGACATCAAGCCGTCGAACGTCATGGTCACCGCCGACGGCAGTGTGCGGGTCCTCGATTTTGGCCTCGCCCGCGCCGAAAACGCCGCGTCGATCACGCGCAGCGGCTCGGTCTTGGGATCTCTGCCGTTCATGGCCCCCGAGCAGCTCTGCGGCGACACCGCCGTCAGTGATTGGCGCACCGACGTGTACTCGGTCGGGGTGACGCTGTACCAGCTCCTCACGCTGCACTTCGCCTTCTGGGGTGAAACCGCGCAGCGCACCATGCAGCTCGTCTTGGACGGGCAACCGGTGCCGATTCGCCGCCGCAACGCCGCAGTGCCGTGGGACGCCGACACGATCTGCTTGACCGCGATGGACGTGGACCCCGGGCGCCGCTACCAGAGCATGACCGCGCTGGCCGACGATCTCGAGCGCTTCCTCGGACGCCGCCCGATCACCGCCCGGCGACCTGGGCCGGGTCTGCGGCTCTGGCGCTGGACCCAGCGCCGGCCCGCCACCGTGGCGTCGATCGTCACCTGCACCCTCATCGCTCTGATCGCGCTCATGGCCTACCAGTGGCAGGCCCAGGCCAGCGACGACCGCGTCGCGAAGGAACGCGCCGCTGCGCGGCAGGACAGTGAAGACAGCCTCTTCGCCGCGATCGACGCCCTCGACGAGATCATCGCGCAAGCCAACGCGCCAGAGCTCATCAACACACCCCAAGGCGACCCGGTGCGCGAGGCCCTCCTCGAGCGCGCGGCGGACCTGTTTGATCGCCTGAGCAAGCAGGAGGCGGAACATCCGGAGCTCGCCCTGCGGGTGGTGCAAGCCCACACCGGGCTGTCGGGGCTGCGATTCCGGTTTGGCGACATCGCCGGTGCGGTCGCCGCGGCCGAACGCGCGGTCGCCGCGAGCAGCCAGCTGCAGCGCGACCAGCACGACCACCTAACGGCGTGGGCCGCGGCGACAACGTCCCTGGCCCAGCTCCTGAGCCGCGACCGTCAGCTAGAAGCCTGCGAGGAGCTCTCGGTCGAACTCCTCGCGACCCTTGAAGAGACGCCTGCGGAGTGGCCAGACCGCGACCATGCCCTCGGCCAAGCTTGGCGCGCACTGGGGTCCCTGCACATGGCCAAGCGCGAGGTCGACAGCGCCCTGGCCAGCTTGCAGGAGGCCGCCGACCACTACGAACTGGATCTGGCGCGCGCCCAACACCTCCGCTCCCGCAATCCACTCGCCGCCACCTTACAAAGCCTGGCCTACTTGCGTGGGATCAACGCCCGCGGTGATCACCGTCCGACGTACGAACGGGCGATCGAGCTGATGCGAGGGTCCCTGGCCGACAAGCCCACGTCAGGCGACAGACGGTATTTCCTCGGCAAGGCTCTCGCCGCGTGGGCGCACGTGGACCAGAACTGCCGGCGCCCCGACGAGGCGCTGGCCCACGCGCTGGAGGCGCATGAGCTGCTCCACAACGCGGCGCGCGAGTATCCCAGCCGCTCCTCCTATGCCGCCACGTTCCTGATCAACCTGCACCGCTTGTTCGAGCTGCTCCTCGTCAACCAAGCGCACGCGAGCGCCCACGAGAAGCTCCGGGAGGGCCTAGCCCTCGGCGAGGCCGCGCTCGACCGACACCCAGACTCCAACGCTCTCCCCTTCCGGTTAGCGCTGGTGACGAGCGAGCTCGCGGCCCACCTGCATCACGACGGCGAGACTGCGGCTGCGACCCGTCACTGGGTTCGCGCCGCCGAGCTGTGGGAGACGGCCGTCGCCGGGCCGCGCCCCAACCCATCGGCACTGGCGCAGGTCGGTGGGTTCTACGACAACTGGGCAGCCCAGCTCGCCCGCGCCGGCGACAACGACCAGGCGCGTGACGCCCTCACCAAGGCCAGCCAGCACCACGGGCGCGCGGCCGAACGGGTGCAGCACGGCGTCCACCGGAGCCAGTTCGGCCAATCCTTGCTCGAGCTCGCTCGCCTCGAGGTCCGTGCCGGCAACCCCGACGCAGCGGTCGTCGCACTGCAGCGCGCCGCCCGCGAGGCCGGTGTGCCGCAAGCCGAGGTTGCCGGCGCCCCGTTTGCGGCCGCGCTCGGCGAGCGCGACGACTACCAGGCCCTCGTCCAGGGCCGCTAGTGGTGTGATTCAGACAGATGGGGCATTAACCGCGAGGGATCGGCGCCGGTCGCAAGGCGGGTCGCCGCAGGCATATTCGTGGATACGGCGAGGACGACCCAACGCTGCGAACGGCGTTGAGGGCCGCGGAGAATGCCCCAGATTTCTGAATCACAACACTAGTGTTGCGTCCCCGCGAGGCCTTCCCGGATGTCGCGATAGGCCGCGTCGATCAGCTCCTGCAGCGCGGTGCCCTCGCCGCTGGACTCGGGCCGTAGCTTCACGTGCCGCATCCGTTTGCCCGTACCCCGCAAGAGGCCCGCGGGATCGGCGAGCGCCGCGCCGCGGAAGAACCCGACGTTGACGTGCGCGGTGAACACGTTGACGTAGGCGAACGGCGCGTCGGCCACGCAGGCCACCGGACAGCCGTCGTGGATGAGCTCGACGACGTCGGCGCCGCACGCGCGCAGACGGGCGAACCACAACTCGGCAAGCGCCCCGAGCGGCGACGCCTGGTCGCGGAGCCAGGCGGCGATCGCCGGGTCGTGCCGGCGCGCACCGTCGACTCGAAACAGCGCCTCCATCACGCCTGCTCGGGCCCCGGCAGGGGGAGCCAAAACGACACCGCCGCGCCACTGGACGGCTCGTTGCGGGCGGCGAGCTCGCCACCGTGGGCGCAGGCGATCCGGTCGACCACGGTGAGCCCCAAGCCGCTGCCCCGCCGCGACGCCGAGGTGTGCGCCGCCGCCAGATCGACGGCTCCCGAGCTCAGCCCGTGAAACCCGCTGCCGTCGTCGCGGACCTCAAACCGCACGCCTTCGGCGGTCCGCTTCGCGGCGACGACGACGCGCGCCGCGGCGTGGCGGACCGCATTCTCGATCAAGTTCTCCAGAGCGCGCAGCAGCCGCTTGCCGTCGCCGCGCATGACCGGCAACCCGCGCTCCACTTTGGTGCCCAACTCGATCCCGGAGCGCTCCGCCAACGGCCGCAGACCGACGACCGCGCTGTCGACGAGCTCTCCGGGGAGCACGGGCTCGAGGTCCAGGTGGGGTTCCCCCTCGAGCCGATGGAGCTCCAGTAGGTCTTCGGCGATGGACGCGACGCGCGCCGCGTCGAGGCGGGCCACGCGCAGGATCTCGCGTAGCGCGTCGGGGCTCGCCCACTCGGCCCGATCGAGGCACACCCCCAGGGCGGTGAGCGGGGTGCGCAGGTCATGGGCCACCTGGGCCACCCACTCGCGCCGGGCCACATCGCGCTGAGCGAGGTCGCCGAGCAGCTCGGCGGTTCTGCCACGCATCTCGTTGAGCGCTGCGGCGAGCGTCGCGACCTCGTCACGGCCACGGACCTCGAGGAGCGCCGCGTCACCGCCGGCCGGCGCCGCGGCCGCCGCGCGGGCGAGCCGGGAGAGGCGACGAGTCACCCATTGTGATGTCGCGGTCGCGACGGCCAACGCCATGACGACCGCCAAGAGAAGCGACACCGCGGTGCTCACGCGGAGGCTCTGCGCCTGCATCTCCGGGAGCGGCAACGAGCTCGCGGGGTCCGAAAACCAGCAGGTCTCCAGGTCCTCCAGTTCGGCGACCGCAACACCGTGGCGTTCCGCGTGGTGGGCTCGGTCCACCAGCGCCGTGACCATAAAGCCGGCCATCTCGCCGTCGTGCTCCACCGGCACGCAGATCGCCGGCGCCTCGCCCACCTCGGGCCACGCGACGGTCTGGGCGAGCTCGGCCCCGCCCTGCCATGGCTCGCCCAGCGGCCACGGCGCGTCGGGGCTCGCCGCGACCAGCACGAGGTCGGCCGTGAGCCATGCGAACCGACAGCCCTTGTCGGCCTCGTCGTCCGCCAGACGCGCCACGGCCTCTTCGCTCGGCACCCAGTGGCCTTCGCCCTGCTGCTCGGCGTCCCGCAGGAGGTCCTCGTCAATCCAATCGGTCAAGAGCACCGCATCCGGCAGCGCCAGCGCATCGGCAACGAGATCCTCGAGCTCCCGACCCAGGAGATAGAACGCCACCATGCCGATCGCGCTCAGCAGGGCGACGCGCACGCTGATCCGGCACCACCAGGGGGAGCGTTGATCCGATCCCAGCATCACTCCTCACACATACGGTAGCCGACACCCCACACGGTGCGGAGGCGCCGCGGACTGCTTGGATCGTCCTCGATCTGCGCGCGCACGCGGCGAACGTGCGAGTCCACCGTTCGCGCGTCGCCATCGAAGCCCGTATCCCAGATGGCCTCGAGTAGCTGCTCGCGGGTCCACGTGCGGCCTGGGCGCTGCGCGAGAAACAGCAGCAGGTCGAACTCGCGCGGCTTCAACCGCAACGGCTGCCCGGCCTTCGTCGCCTTGCGCGCGTCGGCATCGAGGAGCAGATCGCCATAGGTGATGGGGCCGCTGCCCGGGGTCCGCCCAGTGCGCCGCAACAGCGAGCGGATGCGGGCGATGAGCTCGGGCAGGTAGAACGGCTTGGTGACAGAGTCATCGGCGCCGACGTCGAGGCCGCGAACGCGCTCGTTCGGCAAATCCCTCGCCGTCAAGACGAGCACCGGGACCGTGCGCCCCTGGGCGCGCAGCTCCCGGCACAAATCCAAGCCATCGCCGTCGGGCAAGCCCAGGTCGAGGAGCACCACGTCGTAGCTGCGCAGGAGCGCCGCCCGCGCGCTGGCCACCGATACCGCGACTTCGACGTCGAAGCCCTGCGCCGCCAACGCGTCCGTCAGCTCGGCGCGGATACGCAGGTCATCCTCGACCAAGAGGAGCCGCTGCTGGGTTCGGGTGCCGTTCTGCATCGTGGCCAGTGAGGGCCTCCCCCGAGTGTAGCGCGCGGTGGCACCCCAGCGCGCGCGCCGGCCGCGGGCGATCTTGGCCGCGGTCACATGTTGGTCGCATTCTGCGGACATCGATCGGCGATGAAGGGTCCCACGCCGCCCCCCAGCACTTCTCCCATCATCCCATGAGATCATCTCTCTCCACGTTCGCATCCCGCGCTGCCACGGCGGGCATCGTGATCTTCGCCCTCGCGGCATCGGCTTCCAGCCAAGGCCGCGCCTGCGGCACCCCGGCCCACGACCGCTCGATCCTGCCGGACTCGCCGTCGGACTGCGGCTACTCGGTCACGGTCCCGGCCGCGCAGTATGCGCCCACGACCCTCTACACCATCCCGGTGGTCGTCCACGTCATCCAGGCCACCAGCGGCCGCGGCGCTCTCACCGACGCGCAGGTGCAGAGCCAGATCGACATCCTCAACGAGGACTTCCGCGCGCTCGCCGGCAGCCCCGGCGCTCCTGGCGTCGACACGATGATCCAGTTCGTGCTCGCCGACCGCGACCCCTCGGGGGCGCCCAGCACGGGCATCACCCGCTCGACCAACAACACGTGGTTCCGCGACGGCGGCAACTACTGGCGCCAGCTGGCGTGGGACACCAACCGGTACATGAACCTCTACACCAACAACGGTGGCGGGGCGCTCGGCTATGTCCCGGAGATCCCGCAGTCGGGCACGCTCGTTGGTACCACGGGCGACCGGGTCGTTTGCGCCTGGGACTCCTTTGGCCGCAGCAGCGCGGCCGGCCCCCCGTTCAACCAGGGCCGCACAGCCACCCACGAGGTCGGGCACTACCTCGGCCTGCTGCACACTTTCGACGGCGGCTGCGGCGGCAGCAACTGCTATCGCTCCGGCGACCTGATCTGCGACACCAACCCCGAGCAACGGCCCGCCTACGGCTGCCCGACCCGACAGTCCACGTGCGGCAGCCCGGACCCGGTGAGCAATTACATGGACTACTCGGACGACCTGTGCATGACGGGGTTCACTGCCGAGCAGACCCGGCGGATGCGCTGCACCCTCGAGAACTGGCGCCCCAATCTCGCGACCACCGGTGGCGCTGCCGCGTCCGTCACCAGCCGCACCGGCGGCGCGAACCCGGACAGCTACGCCGCCCAGCGCCCGCTGATCGGGACGACCGTAGGCGTCACGGTCAACGTCGGGGCCACGGGGCACAGCCACGCCAAGCTCCTGGGTTTCGCCGCCCCTGCGGACATCGCGTTCCGCGGCTACGCGCTGCTCGTGGATATCACATCGCCGCCGGGCGGTTTCTTCGATCTACCGCCGGCGCCGGGCCCGATGGCGACCCAAGGCCTGCCCATCCCAGCCGAGCCGAGCCTCGCCGGCCTGGTGGTCTACACCCAGGCCGTGCACTTCGGCGGCGCCCCCGGCTTTGCCCTGAGCAACGCGCAGGACCTACGCCTCGGCACGTTCTGACGTGACCGAGCCAACGCGGCCGCCGCGCGCCGCTCGCGTTGGTGCCGCCGCGCCCTACCATGCGCCGCATGCCACGTGCCATCTGGAAGGACACGGTCATCGCCGACAGCGAGGACACGGTCGTCGTCGAAGGCAACCACTACTTTCCGATGGCGGCGGTGCGCGCCGAGCTGCTGCGGCAGACCGCGCACACGACCGTCTGCCCCTGGAAGGGCACGGCCAGCTACTTCGACGTCGTCGTTGGCGACGACGTCAACGAGAAGGCGGCCTGGACCTACCCGACCGTCAAGGAGGCGGCCAAGGACATCGAGGGCCGCGTCGCGTTCTGGAAGGGCGTCGCGGTGAGCTAGTAGGTAGTCGCTAGTGGGGCGCGGATCGCCCTACTGCAGCGCCTCGATCGTGACGCTGAGCGCGTTGGAGAGATCCACGTTGACGAGCGAGCACCGCGACGTCGGCGACAGGGTCAGCCACTGATCAAGGAGGGCCGCACCGATGAACGCGCTCGACGCAGGGATCGGCGTGCGCACTTCGGCGTTCCCCGCCGCACTCGTGGTCGTGGCCAGCGCGACACCGGTCAACGGATCCGGCACGATCGAGCACGGCCCGCACGGGAACCCCAGCTGTGTCGCGCCCAGCAAGAGCAGTGACGGGGCCGCCGGGATGGTGCCGCGCGCCCGGTGGTAGAACTCGGTTTGACCGGTCAGCGCACACGTCGCCACCGCGGTACCACCTCTGCCGCAGCCGCCGCCGAGATCCACCACCGTGCCGTCCATCGAGCGGAAGGGGGCGACGAAGCTCCGGGTACTCGACGTAAACGGGTACGTGGTGGGGAACACGGTGCGCTCCCACGCCGCGAGACCGCCTTCGCCCGCCGCCAAGCCGCCGCTGTAGCGGCTGGCGAACACGACCGAGCTGCGCGTCGCGGTCGGGTCGTGGCCGTCGACGCGCACCTCGCCCTCGCAATCGAGGCATGTGAACGGATCGATCGCGCCGACGAAGGCGCTGTAGCGGTTCGTGGAGAACTCGCGGCGGTACGACAGCACCACCGAGTTCCCGGCCCAAGCCACCTGGGACAGCCGCTCGGCCCGCGACCCACCCGTGAGAGCGACCGCCGGCGCCGGCACGGCGACTTGCTGCACGGAGTCCCAAGACACGGTGCGACAGCCGAGGTCGGACTGCCCGCCCACCACCTGTTCGTAGCCCACGAGCCAATGCCGGCCATCGCCATCGACGCGCGGCTGCGCGACGCCGCTGGCTTGATGCACGACGAAGTCCGGCTCCGCGATCATCGTGTCGACGTCCAACACGGCACCCCGGACTTCGGCGGGGGTCGTCCGGTACCACACCACCAGCAACCGCCCGTCGGCGCCACCGTGGGCGGGGACGCGCGGCGACATCGGTCCCGTGCCTGGTGGCCCCACCAGCGCCGTCGCGACGGTACTGACGGTGGCGCCTCCCACGCCGACGTCGAGCTTGTAGGCCGCGACGGCTCCGCCGATGAGGCGGACCGCGACGGCTGAGGTGCCGGTCGTCCCGGCGTCACCCGCGACATCGGTCACATTGGCGGGACCACTGACCGGCGAGACACTGCCGTTGCTGGCGTCGACGGCGCGCACACCATCTCGGTATCCCACCACGAAGGCATCCGCACCGTTCACGGCCGCGACGCTCAGCGGGGCGCCGGTCGGTATGCCGGTGGCGATGACGATCGCCGCGCCGACGAGAGTGCCGTCTTCCTGCACGCGCTGAGCCAACACGTCGGAGCTGAAGCCGCCGTAGCCGAACTGCCTCGCCCACACGACGAGGTAGACCTGGTTGGTCTCGTCGTAGGCCACATCGAAGTCGGTGTCCTGGAAGTTGGTCGTCAGCCGCGCCGTCGGCCCAATGAACGGATCGAGAACGAGGGGGGCCACCGCGGCGTCGACGAAGGCGGCGGGCAACCGCATCTCCAGCACGTCGCCGCGCAGCAGCAGCGAGCCACGCACGCGTGTGCCCATCCCGTCCCACCCAACCACGTCGCTGATCTGCAGCAGTGGCCGCGACTCGGAGCCAAGCTCCAAGTGGTCGCGGTCGGCCCGATGGAGTTTTGGCGGCGCGGTGATCCGACCACAGACGACGAGATCGCCGGCGCCCTTGGGCAGCTCGGCGAAGACGAAACTCTGCTTCAACCCTTGGCGGCGCGCCTCGTAGCGCTCCACCAACCCACCGCGATCGTAGTCGACGACGCCGTCGGCGCAGCGCGGAGGCACGTCTCCAAGCGCGAGGGCGGGGCCGTGCTCACGGCCGGCGCCGGTCAGCTCAAACCGGATGCGATGCCGGTCCTCGCGCGGCCCCGGCAGGGCCACCGTGACCGTCGAGCGATCGAACCGGGCGCGGTAGCCCGGCCCCACGCCGACGACCTCGCCGTCGAGCATCCCGATACCGACTGCCTCCACCATGTTCGACGGCGCGGCGGCCAGCTCACGGTCCGGAGTCTGCGCCGGCAGGGTCACGGGGAGCGTCACCGCCAGCACCAGTGGAAGAACAGACGAGCACGCGTTGCGACGGTTCATGGCTTGGACTTCCAGCAGCTTCTCGGGAAGGGGGGCTTGGGGCAGGGAACGCCAGCACGGCCCGTCGCGTTGCAGTGGCAGCCCGGAATGCGGATCCAGGCGGGCCCGGGTGCAGTGGGGCCGCCGGTCAACGCAACCCGCCGATGGTGACGCGGATCGCGTTGGACAGGTCGACGTCGACGAGGCAGCACTGCGGACTCGCCTCCGACCACGAACGCATCGGCGCCGTTCACGCTCGCGACGCTCACGGAGGCCCGTCCCAGCACCCCGGGTTGGGAGCTGAGGCGGATGAGCCCTCCCACGAACGTGCCATTCCCGCGTACCCGCTGCCCCAGCGCGTCGATCGCGTAGCCCGTGTGCGCGGTGCCTCCGACGATCCGATGCCAGACCACTAGGTAGACGTCATTGGCTTCGTCGTAGGCGGCGTCGAACTCCGTGCCCTCGAAGTTGGTCGCGAGCCCTGCGGCCGGACCGATGAACGGATCCAGGACGAGCGGCGCCACGACCTCGTCGACGAACGTCGGCGGCAGGCGCATCTCCAGCACGTCGCCACGGAGCCCCAACGTGCCGCGCACCCGCGCGCCGGTCGCGTCGATCCCGACGATGTCGCTCACGCGCAGCAACGGCCGCGCGTAGAAGCCGAGCTCGAGATGATCCGAGTCGGCGCGGTGCAGGCGAGGGGGCGCCACGATCCGGCCGGTCACCAGCAGGTCCCCATGGCCCGGTGGGATCTCCTCGAACACAAAGCTCTGCTTGACGCCCTTCGCGCGCGCCTCATAGCGCTCGAGCAGGGGGCCGCGTTCGTAGATGACTTGTTCGTCCTCGCAACGCGGCTCGGCGTCGCGCAACGCCAAGGCGGGGCCGACCTCCCGACCCGCGCCGGTGAGCTCGAAGCGAAGGCGATGGTCGGCGTTCCCCGCGCCTGTCAGCGCGACCGTGATCGCGGAGCGCTCAAAGGACGCGCGATATCCCGGGCCCGCGCCGACCACGGCCCCATCGAGCACGTGGACACCTGCAGCGTCGGCCAAACCGTTGGCGGTCTCGGCCAGCACCCGGGCCGGGCGTTGGCCGGGCAGAGCGGCCGCGATGGCGAACAGGGCGACGCAGCACGCGGTGGGATGACGAGGCATGGTTCCTTCTTCCTTGGGTCCGGCGGGGTTCACGGCGAGCCCTCGATGGTGACGCGGCTGGCATTGGACAGGTCGCCCTGGGACACGTCGGTCCCGGAGCGCTGTAGACCGGCAGGCGGCAAGCGCGGCGCCTGGGCCACTAGTGTCCTGGATCAGAAATTCCTGTGCAGAGGGTGCGTGACCGGACGCTGCTCGCAAGAAGCACCGACGCAGGCATATTGGTGGATACGTCGAGGAGGTGCGACGCAGCGAGCGGTGGCCGGACGGGTGCCATCT
>JBCCGH010000213.1:0-15142 GCA_039029375.1 Planctomycetota bacterium | reverse complement strand
GCCGTATCCACGAATATGCCTGCGGCGACCCGCCTTGCGACCGGCGCCGATACCTCGCGGTTAATGCCCCATCTGTCTGGATCACACCACTAGTGCGGCTCCGAACAGTGATCGACCGATCGGCGACCTGGTCGGTCTGTTCGCCTAAGTTGCCTGTCTAGAGCGCCTCGGCCAGGCGCACCGACACGAATCGTTCGCCGCGGTGGACCGCTGGTGTTGGCCGCGCCGGGAGCCGCCGCCGCAGCGCGTCGAGCTCGTGCGGCCGCAGGCCCGACAGCACCATAGCGCCGCTGCCGTTCCACAAGGCCAGCACCGCGTCGAGGCACGACAACAGCTCCTCGCCGCGCAGGTTGGCGACGACGTGATCGAACGGTCCGAGGGGCTGCAGCATCGCCGGGCCGCCGAGCCGCGCGTCGAGCTCAGGGACCAGCTCGGTCGCCGCTTCGATGGCGGCCTCCTCGACGTCACACGCGGCGAGAGGCCTGCAGCCGAGCGCGCGCCCGTAGAGGGCCAGGATGCCCGAGCCGGTGCCGATGTCGGCGAAGCTGCCGCCGCGCACCGCTTCGCGCATCGCCAGCAGCGCGAGGCGCGTGCTCTCGTGCTCGCCGCTGCCAAAGGCCATCCCCCGCGGCACCACGAGCTCGATGCCAGGGCGCTGAAGCGACGCGACCCAGGGCGGCCGCACGACCAAGTCGGGCGCCACCTCGATCGCTGCGTCGCCAGCGGTCCAGTCCGCGGCGGCGGCCGTGGGCGGCGGTAGCCGGGTCACGGCCACGTCGTCGAGGGCGGGCAGGGGCGGCGAGTCCGCATGGAGCCAGACGTCGCGCTGTTCTGCCCGCTCTTCGATGCCGGCCACCGCGCAGCGGACCAGGATCCGATCGATCGCGGCGTGCAGAGCGGCTTCGGGGCCGATCAGGCGGAGACCGATCATCGGCGTTGCCGCGAGCCGGTATGGGCGCGCAGCCGGGCCGCCTCGGGCCGCCGCCGCAACCGCGCCATCGCCACGCACCCCAGCAGTGGCCCCGGCGCCAGCGCGACAAACGCCAGCTGCCACCCGGTCTGCGCCGCGAGCAGCGGCAGGAGCCAGATGGGCAGCATGGTGAGGGCAAAGCCGAGACAGGTCTGCAGGGTGAGCGCGGTGCCGAGGTAGGACGGTTCGACCAGCTCGGTCACCGCGGCGGAGAACTGTGCCGAGTCGGCCAGGGCGCTCGCGCCCCACACTAGACCGAACGCGACGAGCAGCGCCCATGGCGCGTCGTAGGCCCACGGGCTCACCAGGCAACAGGTGCCGGAGATCGCCATGGCGGCGATCGTCACCGTGACCCTGCCGACGCGGTCGGCTAGGAGGCCGCCGAACGTGGCGCCGACGAGGCCGGCCCCGCCGATGGCGGCGAAGGTCAAGAGCCGCGCGGCGGTGAGGTCTGGTGTGTGGGCCGCGGCGGTCAAGAACACCGCGAGCCAGCTCCACAGCGCGTAGAGCTCCCACATGTGGCCGCAGTAGCCGAGGTTGGCCAGCCGCACGGCAGGGTCGCGCAGGACCCGCCCCAACTGGGCCGGGTCGAACGGCACCGGGGCGGCGCCATGTGGACCGTCGCGAACGGCCACCAGGACCAGGAGCGCGCCGATGATCGCGAGCACGCTGGACACGGTGAGGACCTCGGGTGGCGATAGGTCCGCCGGCCCCGCGAGCCCGGCGATCAGGTGCGGCGTGGCGCTGCCGAGGCTGAGTGCGCCCACCAGCGCGCCGATCGCCAGGCCGCGTCGCGCTCCGGTCACGTGCCCCGCCGCGACCTTCATGCCCGGCGGATAGACGCCGGCTAGGCACGCGCCGGTGGCAAACCGCAGCGCCAGGGCCGGTCCCAGCGACGAGACCCACCACGCGAGCGCCAAGTTGGCGAGTGCGCCCAGCGCGGCGCTGACGGCGATGAGCCGGCGCGGCGGCAGCAGGTCGGGGAGGTTGAAGAACGCGGCACCGAGCGCGCCGGCAACGAATCCGAGTTGGACCGAGGCGGTGAGCCATGCCGCACCGCTTGCGGTCAATTCCCACTGCTGCTCCAGACTTGGCAGCACTGCCGTCGCTGAGAACCACAGCGACATCGCCAACAGCTCGGCGATCGACAGCAGCGCGATGTGGCGGGCGGCCCCCACGCGAGGCAACGTTGGCTACAGCACCGTGCCCGGCGGCACGATGCCGTTCTTGGGCACGACCACCACGCCATCGCGGACAAAGCACAGTTCGCCGTCCTCGTTGGTGCCCGGCGCCTTGGGCGTGATGTGCACGCCGTCGCCGATGCGCGCGTTCTTATCGATGATGGCGCCCTCGATGTGGCAGTTCTCACCGATGCCGAGTGGCGGGGCGTTGGCGGGCGCCGGCACCTCGCCCTCGTAGGAGTCGGCGCCCAAGATGATCGAGCGGCGGATGTGGGAGCCGTGTCGCACGATCGCGCGAATCCCGACGACGGAGTTCTCGATGGTCTCGGCGTCGAGGAAGCAGCCGTCGCACAGCAACGAGTCTTCGACCGTGCAGCGTTGCACGCGGCTGGCGCCAAGGAAGCGCGGCTCGGTGAAGATCGGTGCGCCGCGCTGGTGGAACTTGAACGGCGGGTCGGGCCGCGCCAGCTCGAGGCTGGATTCGTAGTAGGCGCGGATGGTGCCGATGTCCTCCCAGTAGCCGCGGAACGGGAACATGCGCACGTCCGCGGTCGCCACCATCTCCGGGAGGACGTCGTGGCCGAAGTCCGTGTGCTCGGTGTTGCTCAAGCACTCGAGCAAGGCGTCGAGGCGGAAGGCGTAGATGCCCATGGACGCGGCGTACTGCTCCGCCGACAAGGCCGGGTCGCGGTGGCCCGGTGGCAGCTCGTAGCCGCGCAGCAGGGCCGGGTCCTTGGGCTTCTCCAGGAAGTCGGTGACACGGGCGTCCTCGCCCACACGGAGCAGGCCCAGCGCCGGCGTTGCCGCCGCCGGCACGGGCTTGGCCGCGACCGTCACTGCGGCACTCGTCGTGCGATGAGCGCGCAGCATGGGGCCAAAGTCCATGCGGTAGAGCTGATCGCCGGAGAGGATCAGCACGTCGCGCGGCCGCAGCGGCTCGATGTGCACGAGGCTCCGGCGCACCGCGTCGGCCGTGCCCTGAAACCACGACGCGTCGGTGTGGGTCTGCTCGGCCGCGAGGACGTGCACGAAGCCGCCGCCGAACGGGTCGAACCGGTAGGTTCGGGCGATGTGCGCGTTCAGCGACGCCGAGTTGAACTGTGTGAGGACGACGATGCGTCGCAGCGACGAGTTCAGGCTGTTCGAGATCGGGATGTCGACCAGGCGAAACTTGCCGCCAACGGGGACGGCTGGCTTGCACCGGTAACGGGTGAGTGGGTCGAGGCGGGTCCCCCGGCCACCGCCGAGCACCACACAAAGGACGTCGTCCCGGCGCATGGCGACAGCAGAACGTCAACGCTGTGGCGATGCACGTGGAAAGCCACGCTCCGCTACCCCGCGAAACGTACGGTGAAGGCGGCGTCAACGCGCGCGCTCGGCAGCGCGAGCGAGCTCAGAACACCGCGTCCCAATCGGCGAAGCGATCCCACCCGCCGTGCGGCGCTGGTGCGGTGCGCGCCTTCGTGAGCTCGGCGTAGACATACGCCGCGCGCGACAGCAGCTGCTGGTCGCCGTACTGCTGGCCGTAGCGCATCGCCAGCTTGACCGCCGGGATCGACCACTCGCTGAAGCTGGTTTGGTGCGACCAAAGCACCCAGCTCGAGCTGTTGTATTTCCCGCGGCTGAGCGCGGCGCCTTGGAGCTCCCAGGTGACGGCCGTCGCGATGATGGTCTCGCGGGCGGTGAGCAGCCAGCCGTAGTTCATCAAGTTCTTCGCCGCCATGACCGCGACCGCGTGGGCGTCCCGCTCACCGGTGATGCGGTAGGCCGCCTCGAGACCCAGCACGGCCTGCGCCTCTTCCCAAGGGCGCCAGTGGGTTCGATTCAGCTGGCGCGGATCCGGCGCGTAGAGCTGGATCGGGCGGACCGGACCCGCGACCGTGGTGCCTTCGGCCTGCGGGCGGACGACCTCGCGCGCGCGGGCGGCGAGCCGCTGCCGCAGCACGTCGTTGCCGGTCGCCAGGTAGTTCCACGACATGCTCAGCATGGTGCGTCCCAGCGCTCGGGCCGGGAACAGCACGCTGGTCGACCAGCCCGGCTTTTGGCTCGGCAACGTGTGGCTCGACAGGTAGAGCTCGGCCTCGTTGTCCAGCTCATCACGCAGTGCGAGGCTGCGGGTCAGCAGATAGGTGCTCGCTAGGGTGAGGCTAGAGGCGTGCTCGTGGTCGCGGCCAAACCAGCCGTGACCCTCGACGAACGCTTGGGGCTCTGGCTTGCCGAGCCGATCTGGGCTGATCACCGTGCTGAAGTGGGTGCGGCCGCTCCACGACACCCAGTCGGGGTGCGCGGCCGAGCGCACCGGTGCGGTGTTGACCTCGCGGTGGTGCGTAGGGCGGCGCGCCTCCTCGCTGGCTTGAAAGCGCGCCTCCTCGATGTTGTGAGGTAGGCCGCTGGCGACGATCTGCACCAGCTTGGCGGCGCCGAAGTCGAGCTGGTCGCCGGGCGAGCTGGGGTCTGGCAGCATGCCCATCGGCATGTCGTCCCACGGCCCGCCGGCGCTGCGGATCCAGCTGCGGTAGGCTTGGAGCTGGCTGAGCGATGCGGCGCGGCCGCCATCGGTGATCCACGGCGGCGCCGGCGGCACGTAGCCGAACGGCCCGAATGCGCCCGACGCGGCCCAGTCGGTGCTCACGCCGTAGAGTGTCTGCTCGCGGACCGCCGCCAACGTGGCGAGGCGCCGCGCATCGCTGGGCGCGCCGGTTGGGTACTCGAAGAACAGGTCGCCGAACCACTCCTGCCCCTGGCCGTCGAAGAACGAGTCCGGGCCCAGAAGCCTGAGGAAGTTGGGGCCGCCCGGCTTGGCCGTGACGAGCTGGACGCCGCGGCGGGGCGCACCGCGCACCACGGCTTCGGCGCCGTCGACCCACAGGTCCACGGCCTCGAACGACTCCTGCCACTGTTGGCTACCGGCGCTGCTGGAGAACAGCCGGAGCTCGAACGGCACGTGGTCTTGGCCCGAGTAGAACGAGAGCCAGAGGTCGTAGACCAGGTCGGTGTCCGGGATGCGGCCGCTCGAGTGGTAGATCTTGCGGTGCGCGCCGTTCTCGATCAGGCGTCCGGCGGGCAGGCTCGCGGTGCGCCAGCCCAGGGTCGGCAGCTTGACGGCGAGCCGTAGGTCGAACGTGCGCAGGCCATGCAGCAGCCAGTCCGAGGCGACAAACGGGGCGCGCGGTGGCGTGCCTTCGACCACTTCCACCAGCGTCTCTTCTGCCGGCGCGAGGTCCAGCGGCACGACGAGCTGCGCGTAGCGCACGCTGCCGTCGGGCCAGCGGGCGCCGAAGGGCACCAGCTCGGACTGGAGGCCGCGCACCGTGAAGGACTTGCCGGGGGTCCATACGCCGATGGGGAAGGGCACGGTCGCCACGCCCCACTGTTGGCGGCGCTGCATCGTCAAGTTGGCAAAGCGCACGCGGGTGACGAAGGCGGTCGGCGTCGTGGTCGCACGGGCCGCGACCGTCCGCGGCGCCGGCTCGGGGGCGGCGCCGGTCACGGGAGCCGTGAGGCTCGAGGCGAGAGCGAACGCCAGCGGGAGCGCGGCGCGGCGGCCGTGGCCGCAGGGGTTGAAAGGCATGGTGTCGAGTCCGGGTGGGCGCCGAGGGTCGCTCGAGCGGGGGGGACGTTAGCCGCGGCGTCGGCCGCGACCAAGCCCGCGCGTGGGGTGGCGCTCTGGGCCTGCCACCAAGTCACAAGCCCGGACGCTGCACGGGCCGCGACGTTAGCGGCCGGCGCTGGAGGGTCGCGAATGCCAGCGCGTGGCCCGCATCTGCCGACTCGAGGTGCGGCGTCCTTTCCGGATCAGAGCACGCCCTATTCGGCGGACGAGTACGCCAGCGCGCGGGCGCAGCGACGGTAGCGCCCGTCGGCCGTGGGCTCGAACACCGCGCACTGCTCCATCTCGCCGCCGTAAACGTGAATGGTGGCAGCGACTTCGGCGAAGGGGTTCTCGATCACGTGGTAGTCGAACGGCGGGATCAGGGCACCGGCGGCGCCGACGCCGGCCGTGATCTGGGACTCGCGCTCAAAGCGAACCGCGCCGTCCTCGCTCTCGTCGACGAGGCGGAAGGACGACACCTGGATGCTCCCCTGGTAGACGCATTCCACACACCACAGCCCGGCGTGGTCGTGGATCGGGGTGCCTTGCCCGGACGCCCAGGTCATCACGACGACCGTATAGCGCCCCTCGGGATGACGGTGAAGGAGCCGCCGGCCGTAGGACGTCGGGCCCGGTTGGAGCCACTCCGCATCCAGCCGTTCGCCGGCGGCCACGAAGGTCTGGATCGCGCGGCTTACCTCCGCGCAGCGATCTTCGGTGGAGGGGAGCTCGAGCGCTGCATCCAGGCGGCGCGTCATCACGGTCAGGGCGGAGTGCGGGTTCGGAGCCATGGTTTGGCGGGGATTGTCGCGGGTGGCGGCGGCTCCGTCCATGCCCTTCAGGAGGCCGCGATCAAGGTCGATTCGGCCTGGCGGGCCGTGCATCTAGGCGGGGTGGTCGAGCGAAGCCTGGCCAGTGACATGAGGTTCCACCGTCTGACGTCGGACATCTGGGTGCCGCGGCCGATCGAGGCCGTCTTCGGCTTCTTCGCCGACGCGACGAACCTCGAGCAGCTCACGCCGCCGTGGCTCCGCTTTCGTATCCTCACGCCCATGCCGGTCGAGATGCGCGAAGGCACTCTGATCGACTACCGCATACGCCTTCACGGCGTGCCCCTGCGCTGGCAAACGGAGATCTCGGCGTGGGAGCCGCCCTTCCGCTTCGTGGACGAGCAGCGGCGCGGACCCTACCGGCTCTGGCGCCACGAGCATTTCTTCACCGCCATCGATGGCGGCACCGCGATCCGCGACGAAGTGCGCTTCGTGTCGCCCGGAGGAATCCTGGAGCCGTTGATCCATCGCTGCCTGGTCCGCGGCGATGTGCAGCGCATCTTCGAGTATCGGCAGGCCAGGCTCGGCGTGTGCTTCGGCCAACCCTCCTCGCCCACGCGCGACGGCGGGTCGCAGGTCGTGGTCGTCTAGCCTTGGATTCGGGGAACTAGCCCGGTCATGGGAGCGCCCATCCCGGCGGTCCGGGTCACGGATCTCAACCCCGCGCCGGTGCGGGGCGACCGGGACTTCGTGCTCTACTGGATGACCGCGCAGCGCCGCACGGTGTGGAACCACGCGCTGCAGCACGCCGCCTGGCACGCGCGAGAGATCGGCAAGCCGTTGCTGATCTTCGAGGCTTTGCGCGCCGACTACCAGTGGGCCTCGGCGCGCTTCCATGCGTTCGTGGTCGAGGGCATGGCGGCCAACGCCGCGCGCTGCGAGGCCGTCGGCGTGCGCTACCACCCCTACGTCGAGCCGGTCGCGGGAGGCGGTCGCGGCTTGCTCGAGGCGCTGGCGGCGCGCGCCTGCCTCGTGGTCGCGGACGAGTTTCCGTGCTTCTTCCTGCCGCGCATGCTGCGCGCTGCCGCGGCGCGGCTGGACGTCGCGCTGCAGCAGGTCGACGCCAACGGGCTGCTACCGCTGCGCGCCGCGGATCGCGCGTGGCCGACGGCCTACGCGTTTCGCCGTTTCTTGCAGCGAACGCTGCCGGATCACCTCGACGACATGCCAATGGCCGACCCTCTCCGCGGGCTGAAGCGGCTCGGCCGAGCGACGATCCCGCGCCCGGTGCTCGACCGCTGGCCGGCGGTCCCAAAGGCGGCGCTGAGCGGCGACACGGCGTGGCTGCGCGCGCAGCCGGTCGACCAAGCGGTCGGCCAGACTGCTCTGCGCGGCGGCAGTGCCGCGGCGGAGCAGCAGCTCCTGCGCTTCCTCAAGCGCGCACTGCCGATCTACGCCGAGCAGCGCAACCAGCCCGAGGTCGAGGCGAGCAGCGGCCTCTCGCCCTATCTGCACTTTGGCCATCTGTCGCCGCATCAGGCGTTTGCCAAGCTCGCGACGCGCGAGGACTGGTCGCCGGAGCGGCTTAGCAAGGATCGCCGTGGCCACCGCGCTGGATGGTGGGGCATGTCGACCGAGGCCGAGGCGTTTCTCGACGAGCTCGTCACCTGGCGGGAGGTGGGCTACGGCTTCGCGTTTCACCGCGCCGATGACTACCACCGTTTCGACTCCCTCCCCGACTGGGCGCAGGCGACCCTGCAGAAGCACGCCGACGATCCGCGCGAGCACCTCTACGCGCTGGACGAGTTCGAGCAGGCCCAAACGCACGACCCGCTGTGGAACGCGGCGCAACGCCAGCTCGTCCGCGAAGGGCGCATGCACAACTACCTGCGCATGCTATGGGGCAAGAAGATCCTCGAGTGGTGCCCCGCGCCGACCGCGGCGCTCGACGTCATGATCGAGCTGAACAACAAGTACGCGCTCGATGGCCGCAACCCGAACTCCTACAGCGGCATCTTCTGGGTGCTAGGTCGGTTTGATCGACCATGGGGGCCGGAGCGACCGGTCTTTGGCACGGTGCGCTTCATGAGCTCGCAGAACACCGCGCGCAAGGTCCGCGTGAAGGGCTACATCGAGCAGTACGCGGGCGGCGGGCTGTTCGGCTGAGCGAGTGCCGGCTGCCCGGCGCTCCGGCTCGCTGCGCCTCAGCCACAGCACCCCGTCGCGTGATGGCGAGCCGGTTTTTTTGGCCGATCCTTGCCACCGATTCGCCGCCGGCACCCTTTTGGTCTGTGAGCCATGAGCGATTCGTCCGTTCCCCCCACCGCCGATCTCCTCGCGCAGCATGCCGAGTGGATGCGAGCCCTCGCGCGACGCCTCGTTGCCGACGGGCATTTGGCCGACGACCTGGCGCAGGACGCGATGGTCAAGGCGCTCGAACGGCCGCCTGGCGATGCGTCGCGGCTGCGGGGCTGGTTGCACCGCGTGCTGTCCAGCCGGCTGCGCGAGGAGCAAGCGGCGCGGCGAGCGCGGCACCGGCGCGAAGCGGCGCGGGCGCGCGATGAGGCCGAGCCGTCGACGGAGGCGCTGGTCGACCGGGTGCACACGCAACGGCGCTTGGCCGATGCCCTGATTGAACTCGAGGAGCCGTACCGGACCGCGGTGCTGCTGCGCTTCTATGACGATCTGCCGCCGCGGCAAATCGCGGCGCGGCAGCAGGTGCCCATCGCCACGGTGAAGAGCCGGCTGAACCGTGGGCTCGCGAAGCTGCGAACGCGGCTGGACGCGGACTACGGCGACCGGCGGGCGTGGGTCACGGCACTCGGTCCTTGGCTCCTCCAACCATCAACCATGCCGCTCGCGGCGACCGCAGTGGCAGCAGGAGGACTACTGTTGAACGTTAAGGCCTGGCTGGTCGTGCTGTTGTTGACCGTCGTTGCCGCGACAGGCACGTGGCTGTGGTGGCCGGCGGCGGGGGCGAGTACGCCCGCGCCGGTCGATGAGGTGGCGACGCCCATTGGCGCCGGCCGCGGTTCGCGCGGTGGCGATTCGAGGCGCGGCCCGGGGGCTACGCCGCGGCGCGCGCCACTGCAGGCGCCGGTTGCGGCGCGGCCGCGGTCGGCTCGGGATGAGCCCGTCGCGACGGAGCCGCACCCCGTGCGCGGCCGGGTCTTCGATACGGACGCCCGTCCAGTGCCCGGTGTCTCAGTGCGGTTGCAAGAAGTGCCGGACCACTCGGTCAAGACGGCCGCCGACGGCTCCTTCGAGCTGTCTACGACGGCGCCGCGCGTTGCCGTCGAGATCGCCGACCCGGAATGGGTGGCGGTGCGCACCGGCTCGTGGTCGCTGGATGGCGCCTTGGACCCGGTGTTGGTTGTGGCGCGGGCGATCAGCGTGCAGGGCAACGCCGTCGACGAGTGGGGGCGCGGAGTCCCGGGCGTCCGCCTGACGTTGGCGTTGCCGGCGGACTTCGGCCAGCGATTCGATCAGGCCCTCGATGCGTCGTTCTTGCAGGAGTGGGTGGTCACCAGCGATGCGGGCGGTGGTTTCGCTTTGGTGGAAGTGCCGGCCATCACCGGCGCCCAGCTGCGCGCGGTCCACGATGACTACGAGCCCGTCGTGATGCCGGCGCCGACGCAGCCCTCGTCGCGCCTCGTGGTCGAGCTGCGCACGCCGAACATCCCCGAGGGGCGGGCCCTGCGCGGTGTCGTGCGGTTCGCCGACCGCGCGCCGGCGGTGGACGCGCTGGTCGCGTTGGGTTACGCGACGGTGCGCACCGATGCGCGCGGGTTGTTCACTCTCGATCTCGGCGCGGCGGGGGATGCGGAGACGATCTCAGCGGTGGCGCCGGGGCATCTTCCGGCCACGTTGGCGCGCCCCGCGGCGCAAAGCGACGGCCGTAGCGGCTGGCCCGGGTTCGTGGAGCTGTGGCTTGGAGCGCCGGCGTTCTCGATCGCCGGCCGAGTGGTCGGCGAGGACGGTGCCCCCAAGGCAGGGGCGCGGGTGTGGCTTGGCGATCCCTCGCGCTTCGGCGTCGTCGGTACGTTCCCGCTGCGGCTCGAGGCCTTGGTAGCTGGTGGCGAGGTGCCCACCGAGGCCATCGATTCGCTGGCGACGCGGACGGCGGGCGGCTCGGCCGGCTCGGCGCGCCCGGCCTCACGCCGCGACGCGTTGGCCTACTGGGTGGAGACAGACGCCGAGGGGCGGTTCGAGTTGCCGGGGCTTCTCGAGCGGTCCTACACCCTGAACGTCGCCGATCCCGGTCTGCACTTCGGCGCGATCAAGGAGTCGGTGCCGGCGGGGTCGCGCAACGTCGAGATCGTCGTGCCGGATGGTGTGGCGTATCCGCGGGTGCGCGGTCGCGTGCGGACCGAGGCTGGCGATCCGGTGCCGGGCGTAACGATCACGACCTGGGTGCCGGCGGTCCACTTCGTGGAGCCGATCGGCGGGGGTGGTTCCGCCGACGTGATGCGGTTCTTCCTGGGCGACTCGACCAAGACCGATGCCGAGGGACGGTTCGAGCTGATCGAGCTACCGCGGCAGCACGTGCAGCTGCACCTGGTGTCGGATCAGATCGCGCCGGCGTATGCGAGCGTGGATCAGATCCGCGATCCCGATGCGTTCGACGTCGAGGTGCTGGCTCGGGTGCACCTAGAGGTCGAGGTGGCCGCTCGCGAGGGGGCGCCGGAGCACATCCAAGCGGTCGACGACGCGGGATCGATCGTGCCGTTCTTGGCCATGCGCGCCGATGGCTACTCCCATCTCAGTCAGGTGACGTTGGTCAACGGCCGATCCGGCGTGCTGACGATCACCTCAAACGCGGTGTCCTTGCAGTTCCTGCGCGGCGGCGAGGTCGTCGACGCGATGCCGATCTCGCCCCGTCCAGGGCAGTCTTTGCAGATTCAACGATGATGCGAGCGCAGCGAGTTCTGTCTCTCTTGGTTCTTCCGGCGGTCAGCGCGGTCGGCGCCGCGCAGGATGGCGACCCGGCGGATCTGCCGATCGCCAACTGCTTGGCAACGCTGACTGGCAAATGGGAGGGTGAGCTGACCTATCTCGACTACCAGTCGGGCGATCAGGTGGCGTTGCCGGCCTTCTGGAACGTGCAGGCGTGGGGGGATGGCCGGTGGCTCGTCTCGCAGATGGCGTTCCAGGATCCGGGGCGCATGGTTCGGTCGTTGAGCGTGAGCTGGTTTGACGATCGGGGCGAGAGCCTGATCTCGCAGTCGGTGTCCAGCGGCGAAGCCGACCGAGAGACGCTGCAGGTCTTGAGCGTCGAGCGTCGCGACGCGGACGATTGGGAGATCGTCTTGTCCGGCCGCGGTACCGATGACGGCCGCCCGGCGGAGTTTCGGATCACCCGGAGGTTGGTGAACCAGACGTTCACGTCGGCGAAGGCCGTGCGCTACACCGATGGCGGCGCTGGCGACGACGACTGGCTGCTACGCAACACGCTGACGGTGCGCCGGGCGCCCCCGCCGACCCTCGAGGCGATGGTGGGGACCTGGCGCGCCGATCTGCGGCCGACGCCCGATGCTGATCCCTACTACGCCACGCTGGAGATCACGGCAGCGAGCCCAGATGGCGTCGAGGGCACGTTCTACGACACGCCAATTCGCGAGGTCTGCACCAACACCGCGTGGGGAGTGCCGCACTTGTCGTTTGTCACCAACGATGGGTCGTGTGACTACTACACGACGGTGCGGCTTGGGGCGGACGGCACGTTGCGTGGCACAACTCATGCGGTGCAGCGCGGGTTCACTTCGGCGTGGCGCGCGGAGCGGGGTTGAGCGGCCCGATTTGGCCCTCGCGAAACGGTCAAGCACCGCCGCGGGAAACGCCGAGGCAACGAATACCCCTCCTCGGCGCCAACGGTGCCCTATCCCCACATGCTGCTTTACGCCCTGACGATCCCCCTGGGCGCGTTCCTGCTGTTCTTGGTCCAGCCGATCCTCGGGCGCCATTTGGTCCCGAAGTTCGGTGGCGGCGCCGGGGTGTGGACCGCGTGCATGCTCTTCTTCCAGACGGGTCTGCTGCTGGGCTACGGCTACGCGCACTTCCTGGCCGCGCGCTTGCGCCCCAAGGCGCAGGCCATGGTCCATGGCGTGCTGCTGCTCGGCTCGCTGCTCTGGATGCCGATTGCGTTGGGCGACGCGGGGCTCGCCGGCGCGTCCGGCTCGCCGACGCTGCAGATCGCAGGGATGCTGCTGGCCGCGGTCGGTCTGCCCTACGTCTTGCTGTCGTCGACCGGGCCCCTGCTGCAGCATTGGTTTCGGGGCTCGTTCCCCACACGGTCGCCGTACCGCTTGTACGCGCTATCCAACGCCGGCTCGCTGGCGGCGTTGCTGCTCTATCCGTTCCTGTTTGAGCCGGTGGTGGCGCTGCGCCTGCAGACGGTGGCGTGGACGCTGGGCTACGCGCTCTTCGCTCTGGCCGGGGTTGCGGTCACCTGGCGCTTGGGCCGTGAGATTCCCGCTGGGCTGATGACGGCGCCGGTCGCTGCGGGGACGGGCACGGCCCGGCCAGGCGTTCCCCAAGCCGCGTTTTGGTTGGCGCTGTCGACCACGGGCTCGATCGTGCTGCTCGCGACGACCAATCGGCTGTGCCAGGACCTCGCCGCGGTCCCCCTGCTATGGGTGCTGCCGCTCGCAATCTACCTCCTGACGTTCATCCTCTGCTTCGATCACGAGCGTTGGTACGACCGGCGCGTGTTCGTGCCGCTGCTGTTGTTGTCGACGGCCGGCGTGGCGACCGTGCGCGGGCTCGGCTACGACACGCCCCTCGTCGCGCAGGTCAGCGCCTACGGCGTGGCGCTGTTGGCGGCTTGTATGGTCTGCCACGGCGAGCTCTATCGCGCTCGCCCAGCGGCCCAGCATCTGACGGCCTTCTACTTGATGCTCGCTCTGGGCGGCGCGCTCGGCGGGGCCTTCGTCGCCCTTGGCGCGCCGGCGCTGTTTGTCGACTACTGGGAATACGAAGTCGGCCTGCTCGCCGCTGGGCTGCTGATGCTCGTGGCGATCCATCGCGCGGATCGGTCGACGCAGCGCCCGGCGGCGACCCGGTGGGGACTCGGCGCGGGCTACGTGGGCTTTCTCGCCGTTGCCGTGGTGCTGAGCTACCAGGCCAACCAGCGCTATCAGCGCTGGAACGACTCGAGCCGCAGTTTCTATAGCACGCTGCATGTCGAGCGCACGCGAGACCCGTTCGGCCGGCCGGTGATCGAGCTCACGCACGGCGGCATCTGTCACGGGACGCAGTTCTTGGAGCCGGACAAGAGCCTGTGGCCGACGAGCTACTACGGCCCCGATAGCGGCCTCGCGGTGGCGATGGACGCGGCCGCGCGCCGCCACGACGAGACGCGGCAGCCGCTGCACGTGGGCGTGGTGGGGCTGGGCGCCGGCACGGTGGCGGTGCTGGCCGAGGCCGGCGACGCCGTGCGGTTCTACGAGATTGACCCGAGCGTCGAGGACTTTGCGCGCGAGCACTTCACGTTTCTCGCCCGCAGCAAGGCCGACGTCGACGTGGTGATCGGCGACGCGCGGATCGCGCTCGAGGACGAGCTCCGGCGCGGCGAGCCCCAGCGCTTCGACGTGTTGGCGCTGGACGCGTTCAGCGGCGACGCGATCCCGCTGCACCTGCTCACGGAGGAGGCGTTTGCCGTCTACGAGTCGCACCTGGCGCCGGGGGGAGTCATCGCCTTCCACGTGTCGAACCGCTACGTCGACGTCGAGCCCGTTGTGCGCTCGCTGGCGAAGCGGGGCGGCTACCACCACTTCGTCGTGATGGCGCCCGGCGACCGCGAGAGGATTGGGACGTGGCCGACTCGCTGGGCGCTGCTGACCAAGAGCGGCGCGGTCGCGGCGTCGCCCAAGCTGCGTCTCGCCGCCGAGACCAAGGTGCCCGAGGCTGCGCCGGTGCGTTGGACCGACGACCACGCCAGCCTCTGGTCGGTGCTCGGCGCGCCGCCGATGCGAGGGCGTTGGGAGGAGTCGCCGAACCACGGTCGCTTCGTGCTCGACGCCGCGGACATGTTGATCAAGAGCGACGAGGACGAGCTGCTATGGCGGCTGCGCCGGCTGTATGCCGATTCGGGAGGCGCCTGTCCGATCCTCGTCGTGAGCGTCGAGGACTTTCCGGAGCAGTTTCAGGGCCAGGACAGCATGGCACGCTACAAGCGCGCCCTCTTCGAGGCGCTCGGGCTCGCCGACGACACGGCCACGCACGCCGTCCTGCTGCTCGGCTGTCCCGGTCGACGCGAGATCGGTATCGAGCTGGGACCGGCCTGGCCGCCGGCGCTCGCCGCGGAAGCGCGCGGTCTCGTCCGGTCGGTGATTGTGCCCAAGCTGGCCGAAGGTCAGCCGTCCGCCGGCTTCGTGGCAGGAGCCGCCGAGCTAGAGCGTCTGGCGCGTGGCACGCTGGCGGCGCAGCCGGCGTCCAGTGCTGCGCCATCGACCGAGATCGCCACGCCGCCCCGCTAGTGGTGTGATTAAGGCAGATGGGGCCTTATCCGCGAGACATCGGTGCCGGTCGCAAGGCGGGTCGCCGCAGGCATATTGGTGGATACGGCGAGGACGACCCAACGCTGCGAGCGGCGCTGAGGGCCGTGGATAAGGCCCCAGATTCCTGAATC
>JBCCGH010000212.1:0-15168 GCA_039029375.1 Planctomycetota bacterium | reverse complement strand
TTCAGAAATCTGGGGCATTCTCCGCGGCCCTCAACGCCGTTCGCAGCGTTAGGTCGTCCTCGCCGTATCCACGAATATGCCTGCGGCGACCCGCCTTGCGACCGGCGCCGATACCTCGCGGGTCATGCCCCATCTGTCTGAGTCACACCACGAAGCGAGGGCCGTGCGTCCCCGCAGGTCCATCAGCCTCCGAAGAGACCATTGAACAGGTCGGCGGCCGCATCGGCGACGTCGCCCGCCGCCTCGCCGGCAGCCTCCGCCGCGTCGTTCACCGCCTCGCCGGCGTCCTGCGCGGCGGCCGCCGCGGCCTCGGCGGCGTCGGCGGCAGCCTGGGCAGCGGCCTCGGCGGCGGCTTCCGCGGCCGCGGCAGCCTTCTCGGCCGCCTCTTGGGCCGCGTCGATCGCCTCATCGGTCGCGTCCCCGACGACCTCCTGCAACTTACCGACGGTGTCGGCCGTCGCGGTCACGACGTCGCTCACCGCGCCAACCACAGCCGCGCCAAACGCGCCGATCTCCTCGGCGATCTCTTCGCCGCGGCCCAGATCGATCGTCACGCTGCCCTGGAACGTCGGCCCGCCAAAGGGCAGCTCGCCGCCCACGGCAAGCGTCACCTCGTCGCTCGACTGGGTCACGGAGGCGCCGATGCCGTTCTGGGTGCGACCGTTCTCGTCTTCGGCGTAGGAGCCCACGAAGATCCCGCCGCCGTTGTCGAAGTCCTGGTAGCCCACCGTCAGGCCGCCTTCTTGGCGGACCCCCGAGTCGTTCTCGGCGAACAGCCCAGCGTCGAGCATGGTCTGCTGGCCACCGCCACCGGGGATCTCGCTTTGGTCGAGGTTGATCGTGCCGCCAAACTCGGTCCGCTCGCCCGCCTGCAAGAACATCCCACCGTCCAAGCCGAGTTGTGAGCCGTCGGCACTCTCCTGCTGATCCACGTTTGCGGTCCAACCGAGCTCGAGCCGCGCGTTGTTGCCTTCGACGTAGGCTCCGGCGTCGACACCGAACTGACCGCCCCCGGTGCCGTTGCGGTCGGCACGCTGATCGTGGCCCAGGGTGAGCCCGCCCTCCAGCTCCTCCTCACCATCCATCACCGACACGCCGGCATCCAGCTGGAACTGCAGGCCGTGCTCATCATGCTCGTAGTCGAGGTTGAGCGTGGGGCCCGCCTCGATGTGCTTGGTCGCGCCGCTGGAGTCGGTCACCTCGACCTTCAGGGCCGGGATCCACAGCCCGATCTCGGTCCCCTGCGAGGGGCTGAGCCCGGGCAGCGTCAGCGAGCCACTGGGGCCGGAGGTGCTGGCGGCCGCGCGGCGCGGATCCCCCGCCATGGCCTTGGCCTGCCCCGCGGTCTGGGCCCCGCTCTCAGTCGCGGCTGCGGCAGAGCGGCGCGCCAGCACCGCGAACGAAGAGTTCAAAGTCGAACGAGTTGCGTTGAGTGCGTTCATCATCACATTCCTTTCTCCCGGGCAATGGTGGTGCCGTGAGGGACGTGACGCGGCGCGCTCGATTTCCTCCGAGCCCGGCTACGCGCGGCTGCGGACGACGCCGAGGAAGTTCTGCAGGATCGCCCGGCCATGCGGCGAGTCCCGGGCGGCGTCGCGCACGGCCGCCGGGTCGAGGCCCTCGGCCGCAAGCACGTCGGCCCGCGCCGCGGCGTAGCCACGCACGATGTCGGCGTCGAACTCCGGGTGGAACTGGAGTCCCCAGCAGCACTCCCCCACGGCGAATGCCTGGTGCCCGTCCTGCGCATTGTGCGCCAGGAGCCGGGCGGCCGATGGGAGCCTGGTCACCGACTGCTGATGCGTGGTCTGCACGATCAGCTCGTCCGGCAGCGCCGCGAACAGCGGATCGCCCGGCGCGGCCTTGGTGAGACGCACGGTCTGGGTGCCCATCTCACGACCGTTGGGGTTGTCGCCGACGGCTCCGCCCAGGGCGCGGGCCAGGATCTGATGGCCGTAGCACACCCCGAGCACCGGTGTCCGCCGCTGCACCAACGCCGCGAGCCACGCCTCACACGCCAAGCTCCACGGCGCGCCATCGGTGGCGTTCGCCGGCGAGCCGGTCACGACCACCGCCGGCACCGTGGCGATCGGCGGCAGCGTGGCTCCCGCGGGGGCGTCGACGCACGGCGCGGCGTTGGCGTCCAGACCCAGGCCAGCGCGAAACCAGTCCTCGAAATCGCCGCGGCGGGACCGCAGCGACTCGACCGTTCGTCCGGTCTTCAGGATCAGGATCTCCGGCATGGGCGTGCGTCGTTGGCGTCGCCGGTCGATCGCGCACCGCCGGCCGCCACAGGATACGGCGGCGGCCCGTCCGGGTCGCCTACTCGCCGATGTCGTGCCGGGTGCGCAGTGCAGTCAGCACCGCTTCGATGCCGCCCAGCACCTCGGCGGTTGCGGCGTTGGCGGCCACGACGATGGCGACGTCGTGCTCAGGATAGAGCTCCATCGAGACGTAGAACGTCCCGCCGGAGCCGGCGTGCACGTGCGCGATCAACCCGTCGCGCTCCTCCAGCATCCAGCCGCATGCATACACCATCCCCCCGGTCGCTTTGGGAGCAGTGTGCAGCGTCCGCACGGTCGCCGCGGTCAGGAGCCCGTCCTCGCCCGCCAAGCCGCGCAGGTGGGCCCGCGCAAAGCGCCCCAAGTCGCCCATGCTCATGCACACATCACCCGCCGGCGCCAGAAAGCCGCCGACCGGCTCCGCCTCGAGGCCCTCCGGCGTCAGGCTCTCCCCCTCGACGGTATGCCCCTGCGGCTGCGTCGGTCGGGCCGGCGACGCGGGCCAGCCAAACTCCGCGGTCTCGAGCTCCAGCGGCCCAAAGACCTCATCGCGCATCAAGGTCTCCCAGGTCTTGCCGGTCGTGCGCTCGGCAATGTGCGCGGCGATTGCATACCCGGCGTTGGAGTAGTCGAACGTGGCTCCCGGCGTGCCATTCGGCTCTTCCTGGAGGACTGCCGCCACGAACGCGGCCCGTTGGGCCAACGGGGTCGGGGGCGCGCTCCACCGCGCACTTTCTTCATCGCTAAACAACAGGTGTGGCTGGATCCCGCCGCGATGTTGCAGCAGTTGCCGCAGCGTGACCGCGCGGTAGTCCTCGCGCACGTCGAGCTCGCGCAGCGCCTCCCCGATCGTCGTCGTCCAGCTGAGCACGTCGCGCTCGACGAGACGACCGATCATGGTCGCAGTCATCGACTTGCTGATCGACCCCAAGTGAAACCGGTCGTCGGCCTGCACGGCGGTGTCCGTCCCGGTCGCGGCCGCGCCGACCGCGCCGATGCTCGCCACCTCGCCGTCCCGCACCATCTCTGCGGCCAGCGCCGGGGCACCGCATTGCTCGCGCACGCGTCCCAACAGCTCGGGGAGGGTTTCCCAATCGTCCTCGACCTCTTCGGCCTCGGTCATCGCCGGCCGGATCGCGATGCTGAGCAGCTTGTGCGGCGCCTGTGGCTGCATCTCGAAGGTGCACTGCAGCGCCATCGGAATCTGGTCGGAACGCGCGACCACGGCAACCGAAGCGGCGTCGGCCGCGGCCAAGCGCACCGGCTGCAGCACACCAATGCGATCGAGGAGCTCCACCAAGCGGCTGCCCCGTTCCGCTGCCGAGGACGTCTCGAGCTTCTCCGGCGCGCGCCACGCCGCCTCAAAGGCAACGCACGCGGCCTCGGTCCCATCCGCCACGGCGGCGAAGTAAGCCTGGGCAGCCCGGCCCGCGTGCGTCTCCGGGAAGGCGAGCTGGGGCGGCGCCTTCGTGGCTTGGGCAGGGAGGGCGGACAGGAGACAGAAGAACGCGAGGGAGGGGGTTCGCATGGCAAGGCCTTCGGGGCTTGACTCTAGATCTTGCCAGTTTTCTAGTATTTGGTCATGAAGCGCAAGCGTGCGCACGTCGTGCGGGACGTGGCGCAGCTCGAGCTGCTCGGCTCGCCAGCACGGCTGCAGCTCGTGATGGCGATGAGCCGACTCGGTCCGAGCACAGCCGCCGATCTCGCTGCCAGCCTCAACCGGCCGGCCGAGACCCTCTACTACCACTTGCACAAGCTGGTCGAGGGCGGGTTGGCGCGCACCGCGGGTAGCCGGCCCGGGCGGCGCCGCCCGCAGGCGGTGTACGAGCTGGTGCAACCGCTCATCCAAGTCGATCCGAAGGCCACGGACCCCGCCTACCTCGAGACCCTGGGCGATCTCTACGCCGCTTCGCTGCGTCACGCGGGCCGCACGCTGCGCCGCGCCTTGACAGCGGAGGCCGACCGGCCCGAGGGCACCGAGCGCGAGACCGGCGTCCTGCAGGTGCACGTGCAGCTCAAGCGCAAGGACTACGCCGAGGTCCGGCGGCGGCTGCTGGAGTTGACCGAGTTCGCTCTCGAGCGCCACGTCGCCAGCGGCGAGGAGCGCGAGTATTGCCTCACGCTCGCGGTGTCCCCGGTGCCGCCGGGCATGCCGGCCGACACGGACTGAACCGACCGCGCGGCGCGGCCCGAACGACCAACCGCGAGCCCGGGGCTCTACAATCGGGCCGGGATGGCTGACTTCGGCGAGATCCTCGACGCGGCCCGTGCCGGCGATGACGCAGCGCGAGACCAGTTGCTTCGGGCCCATCTGCCCGGGCTGCGCGCTTTCGTTCGGGTCCACTCGGACGAGCGGCTACGCGCCAAGGAGTCCACGTCGGACCTCGTGCAGTCGGTGTGTCGCGAGGTCCTCCTCGACTTGTCCGGGTTTCGAGAACGCGACCCCGCGGCGTTCCGCCACTGGTTGTTCACCGTTGCTCAGAACAAGATCGTCAGCCGGGCGCGTTACTTCGGCGCCGCCTGCCGGGACTCCGGCCGCGAGCAACCCGTGGAGCACGTCGAGGCCGCAGCCCGGCAAGTGCTCGAGGCGTTCGGCTCCCTCGCCGCGACGCCGAGCCGCCACGCGTCCGCGCGCGAGGAACTCAGCCGCGTCGAGCGGGCATTCGGCGAGCTCACGCCGGATCACCGTCAGGTGATCACGCTGGTCCGGGTCGTCGGGCTGCCGCACGCCGAGGCGGCCAAAGCCCTCGGCCGAAGTGAGGCCGCGACGCGGCAGCTCTTGGCTCGGGCGCTGGCACAGCTCGCGCTGCGTCTCGTCGGCCGCAGCGCGGAGTCCGCCCCGTGACCTCGGCGACCCCGGTGCCGTCCGGCGCCGACCCGCCGAGCGACCTCCTCGACGACCTCATGGAGCGCGTGGTCCTGGCGCACGAGGCAGGGAATGCCGACGAGGTCACCCGCCTCTGCGACGCCCATCCCGCCCACGCCGCAGCGCTGCGCCAGGGCCTCGCGGCGCTCGGCGACCTCGGCTTGACCGCAGCGCCGCCGGGTGGCGCGGCGCCGGTGCACATCGACGGCTACCGCATCCTCGAGCGCCTCGGCGAAGGCGGGATGGGCAGCGTCCACCGCGCCGAGCAGCTCCGACCGTTCCGCCGCACGGTTGCGCTCAAGGTGATCAAGCTCGGCATGGACAGCGCCCAGATCCTGGCGCGCTTCGAGCAAGAGCGCCGAACGCTCGCGGCGATGAGCCATCGGGCGATCGCCAAAGTCCTCGATGCGGGCGCCACAGATCGTGGCCAACCCTACTTCGCGATGGAGCTCGTCGACGGCCGGCCGCTGACCGAGTTCTGCGACGCCCACCGCCTCGACCTGCCGGCGCGGCTCCAGCTCCTGCGCGAAGTGTGCGCCGGCGTGCACCACGCGCACCAGAAGGGCGTGATCCACCGCGACCTCAAGCCGGCGAACATCTTGGTCACTCACGAGGGCGATCGGCCGGTGCCCAAGATCCTCGACTTTGGCCTCGCGAAAGCGATGGACCACGACGCGCACGCGTCCGGGTTCACGCGGCACGGCCAAGTCATGGGGACCCCGGAGTACATGGCGCCCGAGCAGGCCGCGGGGGCGCTGGTCGACACCCGCGCCGACCTCTACTCGCTCGGCGTCTTGCTGCACGAGCTGACGACGGGCACCCTCCCGGCCGCGGGCCGCCGGAGCGCGACGCCGTTGCTGCGTGGCGACCTCGGCGTCATCGTCGCCAAGGCGCTGTCGGCGCAGCCGGACGACCGCTACGCCTCGGCCGCCGCGCTGGCCGAAGACCTGCAACGGCTTGCCGACCACGAGCCCATCGCCGCACGCCCCCCCAGCGCGACCTACCGCCTCAAGAAGCTGTTTCGGCGCAATCGCACGCAAGTGCTGGCGGTGGGCGCCGGGACCGTCGCGCTGATCATCGGCGCGACGGGGGCCGTGCTCGGGCTGCTGCGCGCCGACGAGCGTCAGCGTCGGTTCGACCGCCTGGCTGCCGTGATGGCGATCGAGCAAGCGACCGCCGCCGAGCGCCAGCTGCGCCCGGCGTGGCCCGAGCAGGCCGCGGCGCTCCGCGCCTGGCTGCACACCTACGAAGGGCGCGTGCAGGCGCAGGTGCCGCTGGTGCAACAGACGCTGCACGAGCTGCGCGCGGCCGCGACCCTGGACGAAGCCGACCGGTTTCTGCTCGACACACTGCAGCGCGCCCTCCCCGACCTCGAGGCGTTCGAGGGCACCGTGGTCGCGCGCGTGCGCGGGCGCCTGTGGTGGGCGGAGCGCGTGCAGCACTGGACGGTGACCGCGCAGCGCGATCGCTGGCGCGCGGCGCGGGCCGCGATCGCCGCCGCCGACGACGTCCGGGCCAGCCACCTCTACGCGACGCACCCGGTGGACCTGCACCCACAGGTCGGCCTGATCCCCATCGGCATGAATCCCGCGACCCGGCTCTGGGAGTTCTATCACCTGCGCTCGGCCTGGGACCCCGCCGCCGCCGCCGACCCGAGCACCTTGCCGATCCCGGGGCCGGAGGACTACGACGCGCGCGGCCGCTTAGCCGTGAGCGACGACCGCGGGATCGTGTTCGTGCTCCTCCCCGGCGGCGCGTTTTGGATGGGCGAGCAGCGAGATCCCACGCGGCCTCGGTACGACCCCGACGCCAATGCGGACGGCGCGCCCGTGCACCGGCTCACGCTCGAGGCCTTCTTCATCGCGCGCCACGAGATGACGCAGGGGCAATGGCGGCGGCTCTCGGGCGGCGAGGAGCCAAGCCGGTACCGCGCCGGCCGTCGCCGCGCCGGCCACGACGAGCCGATCACCTGGACCCACCCGGTCGAGTACGTCGACTGGGCGATGTGCCGCGCGCTGACCGAACACCATGGCCTGCGCCTGCCGACCGAGGCGCAGTGGGAGTATGCCTGTCGCGCGGGGACCGACACCATCTGGTGGCCCGGTGACGCGGTGGACGGTCTGCACGGCGTCGCCAACCTCCTGGACCAAGGCGCGCGGGAGCACATCCCGTGGTCCCTTGAGTGCGTGCCGTGGGACGACGGCCGGGTGATCCACGGGCCGGTGGGCTTGCTTGCGGCCAACGCCTTCGGGCTCCACGACGTGCATGGCAACGTGTGGGAGTGGTGCCTCGATCCGTACGGCGGCTACCACTTGCCGACGGCACCTGGCGATGGCGCGCGGCAGATCGACGATCGCACCATGCGCGTGTTCCGCGGCGGCAGCTACGTCTACAACGCGCGGCTCGCGCGGGCCGCCAACCGCAACAGCAGCGCGCCCACGGTCCGCTACGTTGGGCTGGGGCTGCGGCCGGCCCGGCCGCTACTGGGCGCCGCTCCCGCGGCCGCGTCACCGCCAGCCCGCCCGCCGACTTCTTCGGGAGAGCCCGCATCGCCTCGACAGGGACAACCGCGATGAACGAGTCCGTCGTCGTGCCGTGCGCAGCGTGCGGCACCCTCAACCGCGTGCCGCGCGCTCGGCTCCGGGATGTTGCCGTGTGCCGGGATTGCCGCGGGCACCTGCTCGATGGCCCGCCCGCCGAGCTCACGGACGCCACGTTCGAGCGTTTCACGACCAAGTGCGACCTGCCCGTGGTCGTCGACTTCTGGGCGCCCTGGTGCGGCCCGTGCCTGCGCATGGCCCCCGACTTCGCCGAAGCGGCGGCGGCGCTCGCCGGCACCGCCCGGCTCGCCAAGCTGGACACGCAGGCCCATGGCGAGATCCCCGGCCGGCTCGGGATCCAGGGGATTCCCACCATGATTCTGTTCGATCACGGCCGTGAGGTCGCGCGCCGCACGGGCGCATTGCAGGCCGCCGCGATCGCGGCGTGGGTTCGGGCCCACGTCCCCGGCTGATGCGCCGCGAGGCCCTGGCCGACGGCGCAGACCCGTGCGATCATGCGGGTCGCCCGCCCCGGCCTCTGCGGTACACCCCCGCGCTCTCTCTCCCGCGATGATGTCCATGCTTCGAACGGCAGGCCTGGCGGCGCTCGGCGCCGTACTCTGCGCTCCCCTCCACGCTCAGCTCCGCGTCGTGTCCGTGTCGCCCGCACCACACGACACTGCGGCCCCGACGGCAACGTCGATCGTGCTGCAGTTTGACGCCGCGGTCGACCGGGCCAGCGTGGATGCCAGCACGCTGCGTGTGTTTGGCGACTGGAGCGGCGTGCGCGGCGGCGCGATCACCTTTGCCGACGGCGACCGGCGCGTCACTCTGCAGCCAGCGCGGCCGTTCTTTCCCGGGGAGCGCGTCACCGTCGCCGCGGCGGCTTCGATCCGCGCTGCGACCGGCGGCGCGACGCTCGATGACGGCGCGCGCTGCGCCTTCTGGACGGCGTCGTCGCCGGGCACCGGGCAGTTCACCAACGTGGCGACCCTACCCGTCCGGCAGAAGGGTGAGTTCTTCATTCAGACCTATGGCGCGTACGCCGGCGACCTCGACCGCGACGGCGCGCCGGACCTCAGTCTGCCCAACGAGTTCACCAGCGACGTGCGCGTGATGCGCAACGATGGCTGCGGCGCGTTTGCGCCGCCGCAGCTGCACCAGCTGCCCGTCGGCGGCCGGCCGAGCTCCAACGCCGGCCAAGACTTCAACAACGACGGCTGGATCGACCTCGCGGTCGCCAGCATCACCGGCAACGAGATGTCGATCCTCATGGGCGACGGCGCCGGTAGCTACGCGCCGGCGGTGACGTATCCCGCCGGTACCCAAGCGCGTGGGTTGACGGTCCTGGACGCCGATGGCGACGGCGACTTTGACGTGGTCACGGCGCACCGCGTCTCGTCCGATCTGGCGCTCTTTCGCAACGCCGGCGACGGCACCTTTGGCGCGGCCGAGTTCTTCGAAGGCGGTGGCGTGGGCGAAACCGCGGTGGCCGCGGCCGACGCGAATGGGGATCGCTTGGCCGACTTGTTCGTCGGCAACTTCTCGTCCAACACGGTGACGCTGCTGCTGAACCAAGGCAACGGCGTGTTTGCGCTCGCCGCCACGCAGAGCGTACCCACCGGACCGTGGATGCTCGTGACCGGTGACATGGATCGCGACGGCGCGGTCGATGCGATCACCTGTTGCTCGGGTGCGGCGCGCGTCGCGGTCGTCCGCGGCGACGGTGCGGGTGGCTTGCTGCCGGCCGCGACCTACACCGTCGGCACTTCGCCCCTAGCCGTCGACGTCGGCGACCTCAACGGAGACGGCGCGCTGGATCTGGTCGCTTCGAACCTGGCGTCCGACAGCTTTACCGCCTACTTCAACCGCGGCGACGGCGTGTTGCAGAACCCGATCACCTTGCCCGCCGTGCAAGCGGGCTCGTGCGCGCTCATCGTCGACCACGACCGCGATGGCGACATGGACATCATCGGCATCGACGAGTTCGCCGACCTCGTCTTGGTGTTTGCGCAGGACGATGCGCCAGCGCCGGGCCTGCAGCCGATGCGCGGCTGCGGCGCCGCCCTGCGCCTGGACAACCTCGGCTCGTTCGCCGGGTATGGCGGTCGCGCGCTGCACGTCGTGCCGGTCGGCGGCGTGTTCCACGTCGGGCTCAGCGGCGAGGCCGGCGCGGCTTTTGGCGTGCTGCTCGGCGTCGGCACCCCCGCCGGTATCCCGCTGCGCTTCGGTCTCTTCCACCTCGGCGCCACGCCGCTTGCCACGATCGCGGCGGGCACCCTGGACGCGTTCGGCGAGGTTGAGTTTGCGGTGCCGGTCGACGCGGCGCTGCCCGCCGGGTTGAGCGTCGCGCTGCAAGGCGCCGCGGTCATCGCCGGGCCCGGCCTGACGCTCAGCAATCCCGAGCGCCTCGTCCTGCAGTGAATGCGACCCCGTCCCGCGCCACTCGGCGCTGAACCAGCGAGTGACCGGGCCGTGCTGCCAGGATGCCCTGCGAGTAGACGTCGAGTCAGCTGGCGAACCTCTTGGACGACGTGCGCGAGCACGCGCATGAGTGTGTTCAGACAGGTCGAGAATCGCATCGTCCACAGGCTGTGCTTGTCGTCTCGGTGTCGGCTTGCCTAGCGCGGTGACTCTGGTGGCACGAGGGCGAGCTAGCGCGACAAGTTCCACACGGGCGTCGCCACTACGGTGTAGGCCCAGCTGGCGTGCAGCTTGTCGACCGGCACCCGCGACGCGGGACGACGTCCGATCGTCACGGCGGCAGCGACGGGCCGGTCGTCGCTCTCGGCGCGGTCTTCACTGAGTCGGCGGGTAGCTCGACCGCGGGCTCGGGGCAGGGAGCCGCCCAACCCATCGCTCCGGTCAGTGCGTCGCCCACCCGCTCGCCAAAAGGCGAGCGAGCGGGCGGGCGACGCCAACGGCGACGGGCAGGGCGGCGGCCCCGACCCTGTCAGGCGTACGTTGGCGGGCGTGCGCCGGCTTTGCGCCATGATTGACATGCAATCATTACATCTAATCCGTGACTCCATTGGCGATACAATCTATAATCAAAGCAGCAGTGGAGGAGTGCGGTGGTAGCTATGATTGCAATTGGGTTTGGCCTTCCCGCTCATAAGGTTGCGGGTCACCTAGTAGAGGCAGCGGAGCGGTTAGGGCACTACAAACACGCTTTGGCGTTCTATCTCGCTGATATGCAGCAGCGGCGACTGTATCAAGTCACCGGGCACGGGAGCACGGTGCACTTCGCCGAAGCGAAGCTCGAGATGGATGCGCGCCGCACCCGTGAATACATCCAGGTTGGGCAGACGCTGCTCGAGCTCGATCGCGTCCGCGACGCCCTCGTCGACGGCGAGCTCAGTTGGTCCAAGGTCGTCGGGATGCTGCCCGTCGTGCAACGCGAAACGCAGGCAGCATGGGTCGATTTCGCGAAGGCCCACACGTTCCGTGAGCTCCGCCAAGAGATCCATGCCTGCAGGCCAGGCGACCTCCCTGGCGAAGGCAGCGACTACGGTCTGGTCCACAAGCGCGTCGTGATCGAGGCTAGGCTCGACGACGTGACCTACGCGATGTTCGAGCGCGTCCGCATGATGCTCTCCGACCAACCAGAGAAGCCACTGAGCGACACCGAGGTGATCGAAGAGCTGCTCCGCCGCCAACTCCACGAGCCAGCGCCTGCAGCGAAGCCTGCCCCCGCAACCCCAGAGACTCCACCGAACCGCGACCCGGTTCCGTCGGCCACCGAGGCCTCGGTCCACCGCCGCGACCAAGGCGCGTGCCGTAACTGCCAGCGCCCCTTCGATCTCCAAGTGCATCACATCAGCCTGCGCGCCGCCGGCGGCAGCAACGCACCGACCAACTTGGTCCTCCTCTGTGGCACCTGCCACGCCTCCGTGCACCGTGGCTTCCTGTCGATCCACGGCAACCCCGACGCCGGCCAGCTTCACTTCATGTCCGCCGACGGCACCCCCGTCCACCGCCTGCCCCCGCGACCGCGGCGTGCGCACGCCGCGCCGACCGCGCCAACCGCGGCCAACGCGCCCATCCCGTACCCCGCACTCCCCAGAGGCAGAGCGGTCCCGCCGCCCTGCCCGTCACCGTCGGCTTCGCCGGCTCGCTCGCCCCCCAAAGGGGCGAGCGGGCGAAGTCGACCCCGCCGGACGGGCAGGGCGGCCCCTGCCCAGAGCCCGAGGCAGAGCTGCTCCCACCCCAAAGACCGCCTCCACAACCGCACCTCAGGTCGCTGGTTCGAGGCCTAGTGTTGTCGCGGAGAACTGCGGACGCCGCGCTATCTGTTCATCACCGTCTTCGACCACGCGGCGAGGACAGGCCGCATCACCCGCTGGCCGCTGGAGCTGTTGGTCAACATCACCAACCCGCACTCGGTAGCGGGGTGCAGCATCAATGCCGCCTCCCAGCCCGTGTTGCTTCCCGTGTGCCCCACAATCGTCACCTGCGGAAACTCCATGGTCGCGTAGCCGAGCCCCCACGAACGGCGCTTCACGCCGGGCACGTCCAACGGCTCGCGCATGCGCGCCACAGTCTCCGGGGTGAGGACCCCAGCGGTTTGCGCCTCCGTGCGCGCCAGGGAGGCGACGCCAAAACGCGCCAGATCGAGCACCGTCGTCTGCAGCCCCGCCGCGGCGAGTGCGGTGAAGTGCTCGACGCCGAGCGGCCCGCCGTCGTCATCGTGTGGCGTCGCCGCGGCCTCAGCGATCGACGGTGTCCAGCGATAGTCGCTCGATGCCATCGCGAGCGGCTCCAGTACCTGCTCCCGCATAAACGTCGCGAAGTCCTGCCCGCTGACCTCCTCGATCATGAGCTGCATGATCGTGTATCCACCGCCGGAGTACTGACACTTGGAGCCCGGCTCGTGCACCAGCCGCACGTCGCCCCTGCCGCCTGTCGCGCCGGCCAGTGATTCCTCCAGCGTGGGCAGATCCTCGCCGGCCGGAAACCCGGGGTAGCCGTGGAGCGACAGGCCGGCGGTGTGGCTGAGGATCCGGCGCAGCGTCACGCCGTCGGCGTCGAACGTCGTCTCGGGAAGTTGCCAGCGCGTGATGTAGTCACCCACCGGGGCATCGAGGTCGATCTTGCCTTGCTCGACCAACCGCATCGCGCCCCAGGCCGCCACGACCTTCGAAACCGACCCGACATTGAACACGGTCTGTGCCGTGAGTGGCGTCTGCTTCACGCCGTTCGCAAAGCCGCAACACAGGGTCCAAGCGACCTCACCGTTGCGGATGCTCGCGATCGCGATCCCGGGCACGTGATGGCGCTCGGTGAGCTCATCGCCGAGCTGTTTCGCGGTGCGGTAGAACGGATCGTCGGTTTGCGCCGGCGGGCTGGCGCCGGCAGCGAGCAAGCCGAGCAGTGCAGCGACGTGCGTCGACGGGATCGGGGTCATGGTTGATTCTCGGTGTTGGGGACAAGGGCGAGGTGGCGGCGGTATTGCCACCGCAAAAAGAGGGTGTTCAACACGAGGAGAGTCATCGCCGCGAAGCTCGCGGCCATAACGCCCACGTCCGTGCCGAGCCATGCGAGGGGACCAACAATGGCGAGGTCCGCCAGCGCCAGCGCCGGCAACCACGCGACGCACAGCGCCATGCCGAGGCCGCGCAGGGCACCGCGGGACGCGCGGATGCGCCGCGTTGCTGCGAACCCGCGCCACATCACCACCACCAGGATCACGGCGCCGACCACGCCCAGCAGCGGTAGCAGCTGGAGCTTGCCCTCGTCGCCGCGGAAGTCCTCGTCGGCGACCGCGAAGTACGCCAGGCAGCTGCCGGCGATCAACACGATCAAGGTACCGGCAAGGCCGACCAGCGGGCCCTTGCACAGGCGGCTCGGCTCGCTCGTGGCCGGCTCGTTAGCCGTCCGTTGCAGATCCGACTTGACGTCGCGCGCGTTCTGGTAGCGCTGCTCGACACCCTGCGCCAACGCCCGCAGCACCACCTGATCGAGCCCGGGATGGGTCTGCGCAGTGGTCGATGGCGGCGCGAAGTAGCCGACCGGGAGCTGGCCGGTCAGCATCTCGTAGAGCACGACCCCAAGGGCAAAGATGTCGGCGCGATGATCGACCTCGGCTGAGCGGCGTAGCTGCTCGGGAGCCATGTAGTGCGGCGTGCCCAGCGGTTGTGCGGATCGCGTCAGCCAGCCGGGATCGTCGCCAAGCAGCTTGGCCAACCCAAAGTCCGCGAGCCGCACGTGGCCGCGCTGGTCGATGAGGATGTTCTCGGGCTTGATGTCGCGGTGCACCACGCCCTGGTCGTGGGCGTACTGCAGTGCATCGCAGATCTGCGGAATGATCCGCAGCGCTTCAGCAGGCGCCGGGCCGTCGATGGCCAGGAGCTGCCGCAAGTCGACGCCATCGACGAGTTCGGTCAGCAGGTAGCAGAACCCGTTGCTGTTGCCGAAGTCGTGAACCGCGAGGATGTTCGGATGGCTCAGGGCGGCCTGCGCCCGCGCCTCCCGCGCGAACCGCTCCACGAACTCAGGCTCCGCGGCGCGTTCCTTGGGTAGCACCTTGAGCGCCGCCACGCGCCCCATCTTCTTGTCGCGGACTTTGTAGACCGCGCCCATCCCACCGCTGCCCACCAGCCCGAAGATCTCGAACTGTGGAAACGCCGCGCTCACCTCATCGGCGCTGGCGCCACGGCGGTCGGGACTCGCCGGCATGCGCTCGAGTGCCATCTCCAACAGCCGCCGCGGGTCGAGGGCTGGGTCGGGAGCCGAAGCCATGCCCTCTTGTTCCGCAGAGGGAGGGCAATGGTTACCCGATGGCGCGGTTTTTCTGCCTCTCCATCACGCCGAGTTAGGGGGAAAGGAGAGCCGGTCGGCGCGGTTAAGACGACGCCAGCGCCGCGAGGAGTTCCTCGAGCTCCGCCCGCGGATCGCTCCCCCCGGGCAGCGTTTCGCCGATCTCTTCGAGCAGCAGCTCGGCAAAGCGCTGCCGCATACGGTGCACGGTCACCTTGATCGCGCCCTCGCTCGTGCCGAGCTCGGCCGCTTTGCGCCGGTAGGTCTCGGTGGGTAGCGCGTCCTGCAGGTAGGTCTTCAGCCCATCAAACAACGCGGCGCGATCGCGCGCGGCATACTCCTGCCGGAGTCGCTCGATCACCGCGGCGATCACCGCGCGGGCCCAGCGACGTTCGAAGAGCTTGGCCGGGGACGCCGTGTCGACCGGCTCAAGGCCGTGACGAGCCTCGGCAGTCGCCGCGTCGATCGACACGACGTCGCAAGCTCCACCGCGCTTGGCCGCGGTCGCTCGACTGCGCTGGCTCGCCATGAAGTTGGCGAAGCAGACCTGCAGGTACGTCCGGAATCGGCCCCGTTCGCGGTCGGCGCGTTGAACCAGAGGGCGCGACAACAGGTCCACGAAGAACCCCTGCGTGACGTCGAGTGCCGAGTCGGGGTCGTGGCCGCGCCCTCGAGGAGCTATGTGGCTTGTATTGGCCACCGCTGTACGCCTTCGCTCGTGGCC
>JBCCGH010000211.1:0-15258 GCA_039029375.1 Planctomycetota bacterium | reverse complement strand
TAAGTCGGCGAGCCATGTGTGCCGCTCGCAAGGCGCTGTCGACGCAGGGCTTGTTGGTGGACAAGTCGAGGAGACGCAACGCCGCGAGCGGCGCAGAGGGCCGTCGACATATGTGACGAACTTCCGACACGCAACACTAGATCTGCGCGCGGCTCAGCTTTGATCTCTCACCGCACCCGCGTTTTTCTTCACTTCACTCCGCGTTCGACCGGACGGAGGAACGCCGGACGTGGAAGGGCAGCCCTATCCCCCCACCGGAGACCCGTCTCGCTGGCGTACTCGCGAGCTCACTCGCCCGTCGGCATCGTGCACGCCACTCCGAACCCCGGGAGCACCACCCGCCGACTCCCTGGCTGGTCTTCCCACGCCCCCCTACTCGAACGGCAACACGCGGAACGGCCCGCGCGCCGGCGCATCGATTGGCTGGTCGGCAAGCCCAGGCGCCCCCCCGGAAGGGTCATCGGGCACCGTAGGCACGAGTGCGCGCCATCACGTGCTCCGACCGCGAGGATTCATCGACGCAAGGGCTCCCCAGCCAGTAGCCTTGGCGCCTCGCGGAACTCCGTGCACCGAACATGAGCAAGCATGAATGGCGCGAGCCGGCTGAGGATGGGGACGTCCGACTGGTCACTGCGACGAGGCAGTCTGCGCGTTGGACCCTGCGATCGCGCCTCAAGTCGGAATCCGAGTGGACCGAGCACCAACCGATCGACTTGGACGACTTGGAGTCCCTTCGAGAAGTGCTGTGGAACAAGCACCAGCGCCGGCGCGTGCCGTACGAGTTCATCGGCGAAATCGATCGCCTAATCGACGCAGCCAGGGAGGACCGAGGCCAGTAGACCCACGCGGTGGAACGTCGGTAGATCAGCGCTCCAATCCATGCCACGCATCGTCCAGATCAGCGATCTGCACTTGACCGAGGATCGCAGCGGTCGCGCGTGGCGGACGGACACTTGGACCGCGTTCGATCGGGTGCTGGAAGCGCTGCGCAGCGAGGACTTTGATCGCTTGGTGCTGACCGGGGATCTGGCCAACAAACCCCGGCGCGCAACATACGAGCGGCTGCGCGAGGCACTGGGCGCAGCGCTAACGTCGACGCACTTGGTCCCCGGCAATCACGACTCTTCGGTTCTCGTGCGAGAGGTCTTCGGCGACCGGCTGTGCGGCGACCGCCCGACCTCGAACTTCTCGGCGTCGCTCGGCGAGTGGCAGCTGATCGGCTTGGACAGCACGGTGCCGCGACGCGTGCACGGCCGGATCTCCGACGAACAGATCGAGTGGTTGCGCGGCGAGCTGGCGGAGCCTCGGCCCACGCTGTTGTTTCAGCACCACCCGCCGATCCGGGTGGGAACCTGGTGGCTCGACAAGGATCTAGCCCCGGATCTCCGCGCGTACTCGGCCGCGGTGGGTAGCTCGACGGTGCGTGGGATTGCCTGCGGCCACGTACATCAGTCCCATGCCGGCACGCTCGCGGGCGTGCCGGTTTGGACGGCCCCGTCGACCGCGTACCAGTTCCCACCGCGCGGCTGGTGGCCGCGTGCGGCGTCCCGAAGGTCGGGCTATCGTTGCTTCGAGCTCGACGGCGACGCGCTGCGCACGCACGTGGTCATGCTGTAGTCGCAGGGCGACTCGGGTGGCCCCCCACCTGCGGGCCGGGCCGAACTTGTCCTGGCCTTCATGGGGCCTTCACATACACGGTCTACTCTCGTCTCCCGGTGCAGGCCTGATGGCTCTGCTACCTCGTCTGTTGCAGTGGAGATCGCAAATGAACTGTGTTCCTCGTTTGATTCTCGGTGTGTCCGCCGCAGCCCTGCTGGGCACGAGCGGCCTGTCCCAGTCCAATGTGGACTCGAAGATTCCCGCCTACGAGAAGACCTCGTCCGCGGGGGTGTCTGGAAGCATCAAGAGCGTCGGCTCGGACACCATGAACAACCTCATGACCCTTTGGGCAGAGGGCTTCCAGGGCCTGTACCCGAACGTGAAAGTGGAGATCGAGGGCAAGGGATCGTCGACTGCGCCGCCGGCACTGATCGAGGGCACCGCGACCTTTGGTCCCATGAGCCGGGCCATGAAGGCGAGTGAGCGCGACGAGTTCGAGAAGGAGTTCGGCTACAAGCCGACCGAGCTACCCACCGCGATCGACATGTTGGCAGTGTACGTGCACAAGGACAATCCGATTGCCGAGCGCGGTCTGACGCTGCAGCAGGTGGACGCCATCTTCTCGAAGACCCGCAAGGGCGGCGGCAGCGAGGAGCTGCGTACTTGGGGCGATGTCGGCCTGACCGGTGAGTGGGCGGAAAAGCCCATCAGCATGTTCGGCCGCAACTCGGCGTCGGGCACGTATGGCTACTTCAAGGACAAGGCGCTGTTCGGCGGCGACTTCAAGGACGAGGTCAAGGAGCAGCCTGGGAGCTCGGCGGTCGTGCAAGGCGTGGCGAGCGACAAGTTTGCCATTGGCTACAGCGGCATCGGCTACATGACGGCCGACGTCTTGGCCGTGCCGCTGGCGCGCGCCGACGGCGACGCATTCGTGGCCGCGACGCCGGAGCGCGCCTCTGACTACGCGCTCAGCCGATATCTCTACCTCGCCCTCAACTACAAGCCGGGCAGCCGGCTGGACCCGCTGCGCCGCGAGTTCGTGCGCTACGTGTTTTGCCGCGATGGGCAGGAAGTCGTGGTGAAGGATGGCTACCTGCCGCTACCCGCCAAGGTGTGCCAGAGGTCGTTGACCGCGGTCGGCCTCGGGGCCAAGGGTGCCTCCGAAGCCGGCTACTGATCGACAGCATCCGCCAAGATGCGGCCTCGACTCCACGGCCACTGGTGCGTAGCGTGGCGCGCGCGCTCTCAGGTCGCAACCGCGCATGACCCAAGGCTATATCCGGCACCGACGTCGCAAGGGCACGCGCGCATCGGTGTGGTGGGCAGAGCGGCTCTCCCGCGGCCTCATCACGTTCGGCGGGATCGGCACGATTATCGCCGTCTGCGGCGTGTTCCTGTTCTTGCTCTGGGTCGTCAAGGACCTGTTCGGCGCCGCCGAGATCGGCCCGAGCGAGGAGCTCACGGCTGCCCGGCAGCCGGTGTGCATGGGAGCGGACGAGTATCGAACGCTGGCCTGGGAAGTCGTCGCGGGCGGTAGCCTGCGTGTGCTGTCACTGCACGACGGCGCCGAGCTGTTGCGCCGGGACCTCACGTCGACCGAGATTGAAGGGCTGACCGCCGTCTCGGTCCCCACGCAACCGCGCCGCCCGGATGCGCGGACGACGGTGGTCGATTTGGCGCTCGGCTTCGGCACCGGGCACGTCGTGCCCGTCGAGCTGCGGTTCGAGACCCGTTATTTCGCCCCAGAGGAGGTCCCCGCCGAGGTGCGCGGCCTGGACCTTGGCGTGACTTCGCGATGGCGCGACGGCCTGATCCAGCGCACACCGATCGGGCAGTACCGGTTGCAGACCCCGGTGATCGAGGTGGCCGAGCCCGCCGAGTTCGGAGAGCCCGTGCTCGGGGTGCACCGCGCCATGCGCGCGGGTGGCCCAGTGCTCGCGGTGCTGACGGCGGGAGCCGACGGCCGCGGCCGCGCGTATCTCCGGACCGGGGAGCTGCGCGAGGATCTCCTGACCATGGAGACCGAGCTGGTGTGGCGCGCGCCCGTCCAGCTACCGTTGCCAGAGCACGATTCCCCTCCCGCGTTCATTCGAGTCATCGACCTCGCTTCCAATGTCGTGGTCGCCTGGCGAGACGGCGACGCGGCGCGGGTGTCGGTGCGCAACACCCCCCCTGTACTCGCCGAGCAGGTGGATCTGGTGCCGGCGGCCGGGGGATCGATGACGGCGTGCGGCGTGCTGCTCGGTGACTCGACGCTACTCGTGGGCGACTCCCAGGGCGGCGTCCACGGCTGGTTCGTGCGCAACGATCCCACCAACGAAGTGGACACGACGCGCTTGGTGCGCGGCCATTCGTTCCAGCTCGGCGATGCCGCTGTGCGAAGCTTCGCGACCTCGGAGCGCGAACGCATCTTTGTGGCCGGGACCGACGACGGCGCGGTCCACGCGTTGTTCATGACTTCAGAAAAGCGCCTCGGGCACGCGCTGGTGCCCGGCGGCGGCCCCGTGCTGGCGGTCGCCATCGGCGCCAAAGACGACGCGCTGCTCGCCGCCACCGAGCGTGGCGTCGTGCAATGGGACTTCGACCCGCGGCATCCCGAAGTGACCACCCGGGCTTTGTTCGGCAAGGTGTGGTACGAGCGGCACGATGGGCCCGGCTACGCCTGGCAGTCATCCAGCGGGACCGACGAGTTCGAGAAGAAGTTCTCGCTCGTGCCGCTGGTGTTCGGCACCGTCAAGGCGACGTTCTACTCGATGCTGTTCGGCGTGCCGCTGGCGCTGCTGGCCGCGATCTACACCAGCGAGTTCCTGCACCGACGCACCCGCGCGCGGATCAAGCCGCTGATCGAGATGATGGCGAGTCTGCCGTCGGTCGTGCTTGGCTTCCTGGCAGCACTGGTGGTGGCGCCGTTCGTGGAAAGTGTCGTCCCCGCCGTGCTATGCGCGTTTGCCACGATCCCGCTGGCCGTGCTGACGGGCGCGTACTTGTGGCGGCTGGTGCCGCGCGTTCTGGCCGTGCGTCTCGACGGACTCCGGCTGTGCCTGAGCGCGTTGGCCATCGGTTGCGGTGGAGTGCTCGCGGTGGCGCTCGCCGCACCGGCGGAGCGGCTGTTGTTCGCCGGCGATATCCGGGCTTGGTTGGACGGTCAGGTCGGCACCGGCCACGCCGCCTGGTTCATGATGTTCCTGCCGATTGCCGCGGTGCTCGTCGCGTACTTGCAAACCCGTTGGCTCAATCCACGGTTGCGGCGTAGTGATCGGACACCGCGCAGTGAGGCCAGCCTGCACCTGGCCAAGTTCGCCGGCGGAGCCGCCGCGACCCTGGCGATCGCGCTGGGGTTCGCGTATCTGTGCCACGACGGCCCGACCGCATTCGGGCTGGCGGCGTTGGACCCGCGCGGCGGCCTGGCGCTTGGCGACTTCGACCTGTCGCCGATCGGCACGTACGACCAACGCAACGCCTTGGTGGTCGGCTTCATCATGGGTTTCGCGGTGATTCCGATCATCTACACGATCGCCGAAGACGCGCTGTCAAGCGTGCCAGGGCACTTGCGCGCGGCGTCGCTGGGTGCTGGCGCCACGCCCTGGCAGACCGCCACTCGCATCGTGGTGCCCACCGCGATGAGCGGCCTGTTCTCCGCGATCATGATCGGCCTGGGCCGCGCGGTCGGCGAGACCATGATCGTGCTGATGGCCGCGGGCAACACGCCCGTGCTGGCGATGAACACGTTCAGCGGCTTCCGCACGCTGTCCGCCAACATCGCGACTGAGCTGCCGGAAGCCCCTCGGGACAGCACGCACTACCGGACGCTGTTCTTGGCCGCGCTAGTGCTCTTCGCCATGACCTTCATCATCAACACGCTAGCGGAGATCGTGCGGCTCAGGTTCCGCCGCCGGGCGGTGGAGCTGTGAGCGAAGCGCTCGAGCGGGCCCCCACACGCGAGAGGTTCGGCAGCGGGCCTGGGCCGACCAAGCCGCGGCGCGTTTCGTCCAGCATGATCGCCCGGGGTGAGCCCATGCTGTGGGTGACCGGCTCGGCACTCGTGGTGTGCGTCATCATGATCGTGGCGCTGCTGGTGTGGGTGGCGGTCCAGGGCTTTGCCACCTTCTGGCCATCCCCAGTGGTTCAAGTCACGACCGCGCAGGGCGAAGTGTGGATGGGCGAAGTGGCGCGGGAGGAGCTCTACCAGCCTGGCGACTCCGCGACCGCCGACCTCCCAGAGCGCGCCGCGACACGACTTCGGGCCGAGCTGGAGGCCAGTCAGGGCCTGGCCCGGCGGGAGATGCTGCGCACCGGGAACTTCCGACTGACCGGCTCGCACTATCAGTGGATGGACGACTTCTCGGTCGAACGCCGGGAGGAGCCCGAGTGGGCCGTCGTCGTCGAGCGGCTGGAGTGGGGCAGGTTCTACGGCTTTCCCGCAGCCCACGTCTACTTGACCGCGATCGAGGCCAAGAGTCGAACCGCCGCGCGCGAGCAGCTCCGGGCGCTGGCCGAGGGCACCGAGCCGCAGCCCGGTGTAGAGCTGCAGGCGCTCGTCGAGCGCGACGTCGACGGGTCCCGGCGTGAGGTGCTCGTGCCGCTGGAGGACGTGGCCGACGTCGACCGAGTCGTGGCCCTGGCCGAAGTGAGGAATGGACGCGAGGCGGCGTGGCGCGCCTACCTCGACCATCAGCCACGGATCCGTGAGTTGTGGCAGCGCAAACGCGGGCTCGAAGACCACGACATGGGCGAGGTCTTCGAGCGCATGGACGAGGCGCGGATCACGCTGCGCGAGGCCGAGCTGCGCCTCGAGCCGCCGCCGCCGTGGGTGCCGGCGTATCGCGCACTGCGCGAAGTCCGCGCCGAGGGTGACGAGGAGCAAATCGCGCGGCTGGAGCGCCGACTCCAGCTGATCGAGGACGAGTTCGGTCAGCCGTCGCCGGAGTTCTTGGCTGCGGTCGCCGCCGCCGAGGCCACCGAGACGGCGGCACAAGCCGAAGCCGAGCGGATTGCGCCGAGCATTCACGAGCTCGACCGCGAGCTCGACAGGCAGGCACTCCTGATGCAGACCGCGCAGGGGCAGCCCGCGTTGCTCCGCCTCTACGAGATCGTCCGCGCTTACCCGGCCAACCAGCTGGATTGGACTGGCAAGCTCGGGGTGTACGGGGCGCGGTGGTGGGAGTTCCTCAGCGACGAACCGCGCGAGTCCAACAAGGAGGGCGGCGTGTTCCCGGCGATCTTCGGCACGGTGATCATGACGTTGATCATGTGCCTCGTGGTGGTGCCGTTCGGCGTGCTCGCCGCGCTCTACCTCCGCGAGTACGCCAAGGGCGGGATCATCATCTCGACGGTGCGCGTCGCCGTGAACAACTTGGCCGGCGTGCCGAGCATCGTGTTCGGCGTGTTCGGCGTGGGCTTCTTCTGCTACATCGTCGGCAGCAGCATCGACGAGTTACTCTTCGAGGCCAGGCTCCCCCAGCCGACGTTTGGGACCGGTGGCCTCATGTGGGCGTCGTTGACGCTCGCGCTTCTCACTGCCCCAGTGGTGATCGTCGCGACCGAGGAAGCGCTATCGGCCGTGCCCAACTCAATGCGGCAAGGAAGCTACGCTTGCGGCGCGAGCAAGTGGCAGACCATCCGGCGCATCGTGCTGCCGCGGGCCATGCCCGGGATCATGACGGGCGCGATCCTCGCCATGGCGCGCGGGGCGGGCGAAGTGGCGCCGCTGATGCTGGTGGGTGCGGTGAAGCTGGCGCCCAGCCTACCGGTCGACAGCGAGTTCCCGTTCGGTGCGAACCGGAGCTTCATGCACCTGGGCTTCCACATCTACGACCTCGGGTTTCAGAGCCAGAACTCCGAGGCGGCGAAGCCGATGGTGTACACCACCACCCTGCTACTCATCACCTTGATCGCGCTGCTCAACCTCGCCGCGATCTGGCTGCGCAAGCGACTCCACCGCAAGTTCGTCGGCGGGCACTTCTGACTTGGGGGCGACGCCCGACCACGGGCCGCCCCGAGAGAGCCACATCCCCCCTCCTTGATGGGTGACAGGCGCCCTTCGGGCAACGTCACTCTCGAGCACTCCGATTCGCTATGCTCTCGGGGCAGCGGAACGGAGAGGTTGCGTCGTGACGAACGAGAAATCTGCAGTGGCGCTGATCGCGGGTCTGGTGATCGGCGCCGGGTTTGGGTTTACAGGCGCCATGTTGCTGGGCAGCGCCGACCGCAACGAGGCGCCGACCGCGGCGACGCGTTCGGCCCGCGTGAGTCACGTCCCTGCAACAGCTGCCGTCGATCGCCGCCCCACCCAACGCATCGCCGTTGCGGAGCAGCACCCGGCAACCCCTGTCGCGGCCCACATCCCCACCGCCGAGATCGAAAGCGTGGTCGCTGCCGCCGAGGCTGCCGCCCAGCCCGCACCACCGGCCGCGGGCGGCGGGCAGATCGAGGGCGCGGTCCGCTCGGTCGACGGCCAACCGATCGCTGGGGTCTTACTGATCGCCTCGCAACGTTCCCGCTCGACCAAGCTGTACGGCCGCGACCCGGACGAGGTCGGTCGGTCCAACCCCGCCGAGCGCTCCCTCCGCGAATCCCTGGAATCGTCGGCCAGCTCTTGGGCCAAGTCGCGGGGTCGCAAGTACCGGGTGCGTGCTGATCGAGAGGGCCGCTTCCAGCTGAGCGGGCTGCCCATGGCCAACTACTCCCTGCGCGGGTACGCCGAAGGTTGGGTGTTCGAGAGCTCGCCGAGCGGCTACGTGCCAGCGACTGGAACGGTCGTGTATTTGACCGGGACGCGGGTCCGCGAGGTCGACATCGACGTCCGGCTCCCCGACGGCACCCAGCCGGAGATCGCCGCCGTCCGCGCCGAGATCGGCGACGACACGTCGACGCTCGAGTGGCGTCCGGATCGACCGACCGTTCGCCTACGAGAGGGCAGCGGCACTCTGCAGGCACGAGCCGGGATTGTCGCTCTTGGTTCTGGAGGCACGAGCCCGCCGGCGATGCAGTCGGACACGCAATCCTGCGACGCCGACATCCGTCAGGTGACGTTGCAGCTGCAGCCCAACACCGGTCTCTGGGGCGAACTCCGCGACACCTGGGGCGCCAATCGTGGATATCAGGTCAGGCTCATCGAGCTCGGCGCCAGCCGCAGCTTGCAGGACGGCCTGTTTGACAACCCGGCGCGCTCGACGAGCACGCGGCGCGCGACCTACCACTTCGACGACCTAGAGCCCGGCACCTACGGCGTAGCGGCCATGTCGCGCAATCGCACAGTGCTCCACTCCCAAGTGGTGACCGTAGGCGACGCGCTCACGCGCCACGACCTGGAAATCGGCGAGCCCGATCCAGCGAACTACATTCGCGCGACGTGCATCGGACCGCAGGGCCACATGCTGTCCGGCGTCGATTTTGATTACCGCTATCGCTCGAACGACAGCTCCTCGTCCGGATCGCCGTCGGTGAAGCGTTCACCCGAGGGGGCCTACTGGTTGGCGCCTCGCTCGATGATCCCGCGCGACGCCAAGGTCGATTTCGATGCCCTCCCCGCAGATCACACCCTGGAGCTCACGGCCAAGCACAGCCGCTTTGGCAAAAAGACCGTTCGCCTCGTGCCGGCGCAACGCAGCCTGGAGATCCGGTTCGCGGCGCCGTGCCAGCTGGAGGTGCAGATTCTCGGCTACGAGACGAGCCCGATCCGGGCCAAGCTCCGTATCGGCGTCCGCCAGAAGAAGAGCGGCTCCGACGATCACCACCGCTACGGGTACTTCGGCGGCTCTCGCTCCGACCAAGCCAAGCTGACTTCCACTGGCAGGGCGGTGTACGACACGCTCGCGCCCGGCACTTGGGTTGTGAGCCTACTCGCGCAGCACGCCACGGAGTGGGGCTCGGGGCAAGGCGCCATCGCCCAGCTCGAGGTCGAGCTCGGATCGGGCACGCGCCGCGTCGACCTCCCCATCCCCGCCCTGCACGACCTCGAAGTCCACGCACCCGACCTCGATCCCGGCGCGCGGCTGATGCTGCAACGCGTGACCGACGGCAGCCAACACGCGGTCTCCATGAGTCGCAGCGGCCGACTCGGACCGGACCGACGCATCCGTTGGAGCAACCTACCGGCCGGCGCCTACCGCGTGCACGGCGGCCGCATCGCCGTGCCGATCGACGCTCAGGTTCCGGGACCCAGCGTACTCTTCAAGGGCGCCCCCAACGACTGCTGGCAAGTGGCGATCTCGTCGCAGAACGGTTCGCTCTATCAAGCAGGCTTCCGCGCTGGCGACATGATCGTCGCCATTGATGGCGCCGAGCTGAACCCGTCCAATCTCTACGAGATGCGCCGGGCGCCCGGCAAGAAGCCGATCGCCGTGCTGCGCGACGGCCAACGCCACGAGCTGGAGCTGGACATGTCTGACGTCTGGCAACGGCAGTCGGAGCTCGGCGGCACGCTGGTACCGGCCGTCCGCGCGCAGAATTGAGAGCGACGCGGCGAGCGGACACTGCGGACTCCACGGTTCGACCGTGTCGCCTCTGGACGTTCCGCCCGAGAGGTCTGGGTTCAGGGTGCACGCTCGAACAAGTGCACCTTGCCATCAAACGTCCCCACGGCAAGCACGCGCCCGTCGGGCGAGAACCGCAACGCTGTGACCCGGTGCGGCAGTGCCCACGTGAGCAACTCGCGCCCTGAAGCAGCGTCAAAGAACACCAACTCGCCCGCCTCCAAGCTACCGAACACGAGACGCGAGCCAGTGGGGTCAAAGATACACAGACCTTGTCGCCGGCCAAATGGCACCACTGTGGTCGGCCACCTTTGGCGCGAGTTGTGGAACGTCGACGAGGCGCGGACAGAACGCCGGTGAAGAGCAAGTTGGGGGTACGCATGGGGTCCCGGGCTCCTGGGTCTAGAGGCAAAGCGGGGGTCGCCCCCCGCGGTCGCTGGGGCGAGCGCATGAACCAGCCAAACACGTCTCACAATCTCGCTCGGTTTCTTGGGAGGTCGAGGACGGTGGCTGCCCGGTCGGGCGGCGTGGCGGATCACCTCGATCGGGCAAACCGACTTCGACGGTCTTGCTGAGCGAGTGCCGAACTCGTGCAGGTCACGGGCACGTCAGGACAGCGACGAGGCCCGGTGCCGGGCCCGCTGCGGCAACACGCCCAGCCGCTCGGCGGTCCGGCGCAGTTTGCGTGGCTTATCGGTCAGGATCCCTTGCACGCCGAGCTGCAGCACCCGCCGGTACTCTGCCGGATTGTTGAGGGTCCAAGCAATCAACCGCCGCACCGGTGGTCCAGCGCCGGCTTCGTTGTGCTTGGCCCGCAGCGCGACGTCGTGCTCGATGATCTCCTGATAGATCCGCCACGCGCCCCAGGTCAAGGCCGGGCGGCCCACGCTGGCGTAGGCGTTTTGATGTTCGATCGCCGTCCGCGTGCCGCTGTGCTCTGTGGCGTTGAGGACGATGCCCGGCGGCACTTCGACGTCGAACGAAAACGCGCGATCGCCCGGACACTGCTTCAAGGCCGATAGCACCGCTTCTCGCGGCGTCATGAAGATCGCCTCGTACTCGGGCTGAAACTCGGCCAGCAAGTCACCAATGGCCTTCGCGAACGCGGGGACCAAGGCGACTTGGTCCTCGGGCAGCTTGATGTCCATAAACACCGCGCGCAACTCCGCGGCACCGCTCGCCCACTCCAAGAACTCGCGCAACGTGGGAATGTGCGCGGTGACTTTGCGGCTAAAGCCCAAGAACGCCTTCTTCTTGTAGCCGTAGTGCGTGCGGAGCTCCTCGAGCGTGAGCTGGTGCGCTGGGCGACGCCAGGAGCTCCAAAGGTCGGGTGCGTCGGGCTTGTACTTCTGGCCGGGCTCGAGCCCGAGCTGGCGCGCCAACGCCACGGCATCGTTGGGCAACCAGTCGTGCCACAGCACGACCTGGCCGTCCGCAGTGAAGGACAGGTCGATCTCAACTGCGTTCGCGTGATCGACGTCGATCGCGTAGCGCATCGCTTCGATCGTGTTCTCGATCTTGACCGCCGAGCTACCTCGATGCGCGACGACGAGGAAGGCGTCGGGGCCCGGGACCGAGACCGCGGGGGCCGGAGTGCGCAGGCGCTGCCACCATTGCTGCACGGCATGGACGCCGCGGCGCAGCTGCGCCCCGGTCCAAGCTCGTGCCTGCCCGGCGGCCAAGACGGTGCGGGCACCGGTGCGGGCCAGGCGCGCGCGACCGTTGGCTTCGGCACTCGTCACCCGGGCGCCAAGGCGCTCGGCGCGAGCCAGCTGCCGCAGCCCCGCGCGTAGGCGATAGTCGGGCCTGGGTTCGCCGCTCGATGAACTCGTCACGAAGGCAATCTACCGGACGACGGCACGCGACACGATGTTCGGCTGATCCTGTAGCACGCCGTCGGCCGATCCGATCGCGGTCGTGAGGATGCTGACGACCTGCGCGGCCGGGGCCTCGTAGTCGACGACGATGGTCTTGACGTGTCGGTTCCGTGTCGAGTGAAGGCTGCCCGGCGACGAATGCCGGCACGTCACGCCGCGCCGGGATGTGCGGGAGCGTCCCTCGCGCTCACCCCCCCACCCGGAACCCAGGCGAAATCGTGATCAGGAAACCGCGAGAAAACAGCACGCGTGTCCAGCCGCCTCCGGCCCACCAAAGCGTCACGCGGTTTCTGCCGGAGAACCGGCCTCGGCACGCGACTCGCGCCGATAGCCTGCGGGGTGGCGACTCGGAGGAACCAGGAATGCGACATCACCTTCTCACCGGCTCGGCTCTGCTGCTCGCGTCGGCGGCGGTCGCCGCCCAAGACGCTGCTCCGGCATCGGCGCGCCCGTGGACGTTGGCCGAAGTTCGACAGCGGCTGGCGTTCACGCCCGCCGATCCCTACCTCCAGTACGTCGGCATGCAGCTCGCCCGCCGCGACGGCCAACTCGAGGAGTTCGCGGACGGCCTTCGCAGCGCGCGTCGCAACGCCGGCCGGGACCGTGCTCGTCGCGACGTCGATGTGTTCAGCCTGTTCACCGGCGCATTAGCCGTGCAGGAGAGCCTACAGCTGGACGCCTTGCTGCCCGCAGATGCCGCAGACATGGCCAAGCTCGTTGGGCAACCCGAGCCATGGGTGGAGGTCAACACGCTCACGGGGCCGACCGTGGTCAGCCACCCGTGGACGGAGATGCTGGCCGGGCGCAAGCCCGAGGTGTCCCCCCTCTCCCTCATGGTCCCGGCGGACTTCTACTTGGTCGAGTTCGGCCAGCTGACCAAGATGCTGGAAGTTCTCGATACCGGTGACCTGTGGACCACGCATCTGTTCGCGCAGGCCGACCAAAGCGCGCAGTCCCAGGAGATCTCTGATCGGCTGCGCACCCAGCTCGCGGTAGTGACCACCGGGCGACTGCGCCCCTTCTACGACCAAGTTGTGGCCGGAGTCGGCATCACGGGTAGCGACCTGTACCTGCGCGAGGGGAGCGACGTCACCCTGTTGTTCGAGCTCCGCCGGCCACCGTTGTTTCGCGCGCAAATGGATGGCTTTCTCGACAGGGCGGCGGAGTTGCCCGGCGCGGAGCGCAGCTCGGGCGAGTGGCTCGGGGTCGGCTACGAGCAAGTCACCACGCCCGACCGCGCGGTCCACGTGTTCTCCGCGTACCCACGCCCCGACCTGCACGTGCGCAGCAACTCGGTGGTCGCCTTCCGCCGGATTCTGGCCGCCATCGCCGGGAAGGATGAAGTCGGCGCGCCGGTATCGCGCTTGGGCGAGACCGACGAGTACGCCTACATCCGCACGCTCATGCCGCGCGGCGACGAGCTCGAGGATGGGCTCGTGTATCTCTCCGACCCGCTGATCCGCCGCCTGGTGGGTCCCCAGGTCAAGCTGACCGAGCGCCGCCGCATGCAATGCTACAACACGCTACGCATGATCGGCCACGCCGCGCTCCTCCACCAAACCGAGCGAGGCACGCTGCCCACCACGCTGGCGGACCTCGTGGAAGCGGACTGTGCGCCTGCGGCGTTCGGCGCCGGCAGGTTCGCCTGCCCCGATGCCGGCACCTATGCGCTGGCGTCGGATCGGCTGTCTGGCTCCTGCACGCACCACGGCAGCGCTCGGTCGCTCAGGCCCTGCGTCGAGATCCCCGTGGCGCGCGTCACCGCCGATGAGGCAAGCGCGTACCAGGAGTTCCTCGCCGACTACGAGCGCTACTGGCGCACGTTCTTCGATCCCATCGCGCTGCGAGTCCAGGCCCGACCGGAGCGCTACCGCGTCGAGACCCTGATCCTGCCACTGATCGACAACTCGATCTACTCGAGCATGGCACAGGCGCTCGGCCTCGGCGCGCCCGAGCCCCTCGACGCCTTGCCCGTGCCGACCCGCAGCATCTTCAGCGTGGCGATGCGGTTCGACAAGCGCGCGCTGCTGGCGGAGATGGGGCCAGTGGGCTACTGGATGCCGTTCGACGCCGCGACGGAGCTGACCGAAGCCGACGTGACGCAGCTGCTCCAGACGGGGCTCGGCAACCAGGTCTCGCTGCACGCGTGCGATACCGACCCGCTGTTCGATTTCAGTCTACCGCAGTTCCTCGGCCAAGCCCTCGGCAGCTTCGACGGCCGATCTTCGTTCGACATGGACGAGACTCTGTGGATCAGCTTCTTCGTCACCGCGCTGAGCGCGCCGGTGTACGTCGCGCTTCCGGTCGAGAATGGCGAGATCGTCGATGCCTTCCTCGGCAAGCTGGATCGAACGCTCGCGACTGCGGCACGCGCGCCCGCGCGCGGCGGCTGGTTCCGCGAAGACCTCGACTTCTATGTCTTGCCCACGGCAGAAGGTCGCCGGGTCCGCTGCGCCTCGATCGCGCTCGGCCCCATCAAGTGGCGGATGTTCTGGGCTCGGATCGACGACGCGGTCTACATCGCCAGCAAGAAGTCGCTGCTGCGCGATCTGGGCGGCGCGCAACACCCAACGGACGGCCCGGTCGGCCACGCCATGCTGCGGGTGCGCGCCAAACACTGGGCCGCGGTGCTCGACGACTACGAGCTGGGCTGGGCAGAGAGCAACCGCGAGGCCTGCCTGCACAACCTCGGACCACTGAGCAACATCGCCCGCGCGTTCGGACTCACCGACGGCGCAGCCATCGCGGCGCTCGCGACGGGAGCCTACGGCACGTGGTTCTTCTGCCCCGAACAAGGGCGCTACACGGCCTCCGCCGACGGATCCATGTCGTGCAGCGAGCACGGGACCGCGAACGCGCCCCGCCAACCCGCCAAGCCCAACGAGGACAGCGCGTTGGCCACGGCGATGCGCTCACTCAGGGAGATGAGCGCAACCCTGACGTTCTTGCCCGAGGGACTTCGCGCGGTGCTTGTCCTGGATCGCCAGTAGTCCAGGCTCGACTAGTGTCCTGGATCAGAAGTTCCTGTGCAGAGGGTGCGTGACCGGACGCTGCTCGCAAGAAGCACCGACGCAGGCATATTGGTGGATACGTCGAGGTGGTGCGACGCCGCGAGCGGTGGCCGGACGGGTGCCATCTGTGCAGGAACTTCGGATCCAGGACACTAGCGCACCCAGCCCGACCAATGCGCCTCGTTCACTCCCGGCAACGGGCGCACGCGCTCGAGGATGAGCGGCGCGCAGAGCGGATCGCGGCACCGCACGTGGAACTTCAGCTCGTAGCCGCCGTCCGCCTCGCGACCGAAGCCG
>JBCCGH010000210.1:0-15280 GCA_039029375.1 Planctomycetota bacterium | reverse complement strand
GGCCTGATCCACGGCCCTCAGCGCCGCTCGCAGCGTTGGGTCGTCCTCGCCGTATCCACCAATATGCCTGCGGCGACCCGCCTTGCGACCGGCGCCGATGTCTCGCGGATAAGGCCCCATCTGCCTGAATCACACCACTAGCGGGAGCCCAGGCCACCACTCGCCACGCCACGCCCCGCCCTGCCGGTCCGGTGTCTAGCGCCCGGATTCACCGGTGTGGGCGGCCGTGCCGATGAAGAGGGGGAGCCTGCATGTCCCCCCGTTCCCACAAGACGGCGCTCGGCCTCGGCCTGGTGCTGCTGGCGACCCTTGCGGTCTACGCCCCGTCGTTGCGCAACGGCTTTGCCATGGACGACCTGTGGATCGCTCGGCCGGCCGACGACGCCGGGCGGCCGTTGCCGTTGGTGGGCCGGGTGGCGCCGCTGCGCGACTACTTCGGCGCCAACTATCACGCCGTCTCTGGTCATCTCAGCGAGCTGTATCGCCCGGTGACGATCCTGAGCTACGCGTTGGTCAACGCCGCGCAGCGTCCCGGCATGAGCGAGGCTCTGCAGGCCGCGCCGCACCACGCGCTTAACTTGTTCCTGCATCTGGTGGCGACCGGTCTGGTCTATTCGCTCGTACGCGATGCGGGCGGCGGTCGCCGCGGTGGTCTGATCGCCGCCGCGGTGTTCGGTCTCCATGGGATCCACAGCGAGGTCGTGGCCAATGTGGTCGGCCGGGCGGAGTTGCTGGGGTTTGTCGGCGGTGCGATGGCCACGCGCGTCTGGGTCGATGCCCGCCCGGGTGGCCGCACCTGGAGCGTGATGGCCCGCGCGGTGGTCGCGGCGTCGCTGCTGTTCTTGGCGTTTGGTGCGAAGGAGAGCGCGCTCGCCTGGGCTGGGTGGCTGCCGCTTTACGCCGTGGTCCGCGGTCGCGCGGCGCTACCGGCGGTGGCGTTGGCCGTGGTGCCGGCAGCGGTCTATCTAGGGCTCCGTACCGCCATGATCGCAGCGCTGCCGGGAGCCGTGCCGCCGATCGAATGGGCGGCGAACCCGCTCGCGCAGGTGGACACGGTCACGCGGGTGTGCACGGGGTTGTGCGTTTGGGGCTACGGCTTGGCGATGACTCTGTTGCCGTTCGGGGCGCTGCGCGCGGACTACGGGCCGCCCACGTTTGGCCTGGCGTCGTCGCTCGTCGACGTTCGCGTCCTCGGTGCCACAGCTGGATTGTTGGCGGTTGCGGTGGGGGCGTTGCTGGCGGGGCGGCGGCGCCCGCTCCTGTTGCTGGCGGGGGCTGCGTTCTTGGGCTTCTCGTGCATCACCTCAAACTTGCCCTTTGCCGTCGGCACGATTTTCGGTGAGCGCCTCTACTACACGCCGAGTTTGGGAGTTGCTCTCGCCGGGGCCAGTGTGGCCGGCGCGGTGGCGCGCTGGCCGAGGCTTGCTCAATCGGCGGCGGCGCTGACCTTGCTGGCCTGGTTGGGACTGTCGGCCGGCCAGATCTGGCGTCGCAATCCGGTCTGGCGCAGCGACGAGGCGCTGTTTCTGGCCGAGGCTGCGCACGAGCCCCCATCGGTGCGCATGCTCGTGTGCGCGGCCGAGGTCGTGCGGATGCGCGGCGACCTGGCGCGCGCCGAGACCCTGCTACGCCGCGCGGTGGCGTTGGCGCCCGACTATGCCTTGGCGTGGAACAACCTGGGGGCGACGCTCCTGAATCTCGACCAGCTGGACGAGGCCGAGGCGGCACTCCTACGGGCCCGCCGGGCCCGCCAGGCGCTACCGGCGGGGCAGGAGCAGATGATCGAGGCGAACCTCGCGGCGGTGCGTGACGCCCGTCCGCCGCGCTGAAGTCCGTAGTGCGAGTGGGCTACGGCGTGAAGAGCACTTCGCCGCGCAGCTGGTCGAAGCTGCCGCCGGCGTCGAGCACCGTCCACAGGAACTCGAGCGGCAGCGGCGTGCCGCCGGTAAAGCCCGCCGGCACGTCGAAGCGGAGCGGCAGCTGGAGAGTGCCGCTCGCTGGGACCACGGCAGGCAGCGCCGGTGTGAACGCCACGATCTGCCCGTTGGCCCGGATCGCGATCAGGTGCTGTACGTTCTGTGCCTGTGGGGCGTGGTTTTGCAGATCCAGGATGAGCTCGAGGCGCTCGCCCTCGCGCACCGAGGCGGGCACGACCGATGAGTCGGCGACGGTGACGGTTGGCTCGACGAGCAGGAGCGTCGTGTCGGGGCTGAACTCGAACCACGACTCGTGCTCGACGCCCGACGGCCAACGAGCCCAGACTCGGCGGACGACGTCCTCGGACCCCAGACCAAAATGCAGCGTCGTCTCCGACGACGACTCATAGGAGAAGTTGCGCCGTGCCTCGCGCACGAGGCTGAAGCCGCCGAGGTCCACTTGCACGCGGGCTCCCTCCCCGTCGCGCGGGCTGCGCACGCCGGTCGGGTGCACGCGCAGCCAGTGGCCTTGGTTGGGACTGTCATTGCGCAGCAGCGCCGGGCGCCCGTTGACGTTGATGGCGAGTACGTCGACGTCGCCGTCCTGGTCGTAGTCACCAAACGCGGCGCCACGGCCAACCCCGCGGTCACCGGCGCCCGCCGCGGCGGAGATGTCAGTGAACGTCATGAGCGCGCCGTCGTGGTGGAACAGCGCGTTGGGCGTCGACGGCGGCCGCGCTGTGCCCGACGCATCGGGCAGGGCGCCGTTGACCACGTAGAGATCGAGCCAGCCGTCTTGATCGAAGTCGAAGAAGCCGCAGCCCCAACCGATGGCCTTCAGCTGCGGGCTGCTCGTCGTCGGGTCGAACGTGTTCTCCGTACCCGTCTGGGTGGTGATATCGACGTAGCCGGCGGCGCCGTCGTAGCGCAGCAGAAAGTTGCGCCCGATGCTCGTGTAGTAGTCGTCGAGGTCGAGGTCGCGATCGATGTCACCGGGCGCGATCCCCATGCAGAACGTGCCAATGTCGGCGCCGATCGCGGCGGAGACTTCAGTGAGCAGCCAGGCGCCGGGCGTCGCGCCGGGCCCGTCGTTGCGGTAGAGCCGGTTGGGCTCCACGGCGGAGCCGAAGTCGTTGCCGACCATGAGGTCGACGTCGCCATCGTCGTCGAAATCCGTCCAGGTCACTGCCAGCGTCGTGCCTGCGCCCGCCGTCCCCGTGGCCGCGGTGACGTCCGTAAAGACCCCGTCGCCCTCGTTGTGCAGGAGCCGATTGGGGAAGGGCGAGAGACAGCAAAGCGCCGGATTGGCGACGTAGTTGCCGACGTAGAGGTCGAGGAGTCCGTCGCCGTCGTAGTCGCCGAACGCGGCGCCTGTCGTCCAGGCCAAACCAGCGAGTACCGGGTCGGTGATGTCCGAGAACGTGCCGTCGCCGTTGTTCTCGAACATTCGGTTTTCGCCGAACAACCCGAGATAGATATCGGGGTCGCCGTCGTTGTCGATGTCGCCCACCGTGGCGCTCATGTACCACTCGCCGGCGAGCGGCGCGCGGTCGAGTCCCGCCGTAACGGTGACGTCGGCGAAGCTGCCGTCACCGAGATTGCGAAACAGCCCGGGCGTCGACACACTGCCGACCAAGAACACGTCAAGGCGGCCGTCACCGTCATAGTCGAGGAAGGCGCCGCCCGCGCCCATCGTGGACGCCACCTGCTCGGCGATGTCCACGTGGCGCCAAGTGATCCCGGCGGCGAGCGTCGTGTCGGTGAACTGAATCGGCGCCTGCGCGGCGAGGCCCGCGGCCGACGCCGCGAGCAGGACGATCCGAGACGAGATGGAGACGGATGGACTGCGTGCGTTCATGGCGTGGACCGATCTCGCGAGGGGTAGTTCGATGGAGCATAGCCGCGGCACTCGCCGACCGCCCGGCGTTCGGGGCTCCAGGGCCCTGGGCTGTCGTGATCTGGCACGCTTTCCCTCCGCGCGTGCGGCATGACGAACCGGATAGGATCGAGCGCCGCGATGGATGCGCCACGCACGATCCTGCACGCCGACATGGACGCGTTCTACGCCGCCATCGAGCAGCGCGACCGACCAGAGCTCCGCGGCAAGCCGGTCATTGTCGGTGGTATGGGGCGCCGCGGCGTGGTCTCGACCGCGTCCTACGAAGCGCGGCGGTTCGGCGTTCACTCGGCCTTGCCCAGGGCCGTGGCCCGGCGCCGCTGCCCCGAGGGCGTCTTTGTCGCGCCGCGCATGGACGTGTATGCGCGCGTCGGCGCCCAGGTCCGCGCCATTTTCACCGAGTTCACACCGATCGTCGAACCACTCTCTCTCGACGAGGCGTTTCTCGACGTCAGCGGCAGTTTGGCTCTCCACGGCGACGGTGTCACCGTCGCGCGCGCCATCAAGGCAAGGGTCCGTGACGTCACCGGCCTCGCCGTTTCCGTCGGCGTCGCGAGCACCAAGTTCGTCGCCAAAGTAGCGTCAGACCTCGACAAGCCCGACGGCCTCGTCGTCGTGGCGCCGGGACAAGAGGAGGCCTTTCTCGCACCGTTGCCCGTCGCGCGCCTCTGGGGCGCCGGCCCCGTCACCCAACAGCGCATGCGCGGTGCGGGGATCGAGACCATTGGCGATCTGCGCGCGCTCTTGCCAGATCGCCTCGTCGAGCTCTTTGGCGAAGCGGGCGGTCGCCACTTCCACCGCTTGGCCCGAGGCCTAGACACTCGGCCCGTCGAGAGCGACCGCGACGCCCGGTCCATCTCCCAGGAGACCACCTTTGCCTACGACCTCCGCGGCCGAGACCGCAGTCACGCCGTCTTGCTGCGGCTGAGCGAGGGAGTGGGGCGCCGACTTCGCGCCGAGAAGCTGCGGGCCGGTGTCGTCCGAATCAAAGTCCGCTTCCCACCCTTTGTCACCCGTACACGCCAAGTCAAACTGCCGGCCCCGAGCGACCAGGACCTGGTCCTGCACGAGGCCGCCGTGCACTTGTTTGACGCGCTCATTGCCGACCGCGAGCCAATGATCCGCCTACTAGGCGTCGGCGCCGCAGAGCTCGTCGAGCATGGCCGCCCGGTCCAACTCGGTCTCTTTGGCGCGCCTCAAGCCGGGCGAGTGGACGCTGCCGTGGATGCCATTCGCGCGCGCTTCGGTCGCGACGCGATCCGCCGCGGCTCGGTTGGCCGTCGAGGCGAGGGGCCAGGCGCCGCACCCGGCGATCGCTAGCGCGCGGCGACGCCAGGCCCCGGGGCAAGTGTCGTGCCGCGCCGGACCTGGGTCATCGGCGCCGTCTCCGAGGGGAAGTGCGAGCGTCCAAGCCGTCGTGTGGCTAACATGGCGAAGCCATGCGGATCGGAAGACTGCCTGGGCAGGAAGAGGCCCTCCTGCGTCGGATGGATGAGCTGGTGGAGGAGAGGAAGCGCGCTAGCCGGCGCATGTTCCTTGGGCTTGCCGTCGGTGGAGCCCTGGGGGCGGCGGCCGGGGTTGGGGTGGCGAGGATGCCCGCCGCGCCGGCCCTGCCACAGGATCCTGTTCGGGCTCGTGGGCCGGGGCTGGATCGATTGCGCCAGCTAGCGAAAGGGCCACTTGAAGACCTCTTGCGCGGCTCATCGGGGTACTTGTTGGAGGCTGATCGCTTTGGCGAGGACGAGACGCTTTGGCTGGGCGCCATGCGGATCGCCCATGCTCTTGCCGAGAGCGACCCCCGAGTGCCGCGGTCGAACAGAGGGCTGATGCGTGCTCTTAAGCGACAACCGACGACACCACGGTCGATGAAGTCGTGGTGCCGGTTCGTCCTTGAGAAGAGCGGGTGATGCCGTGTTGGGTGCATCACAGGGAACCGGGGGAATCGTGGTCGAGACTGCAAGCGTGGTCGAAGGCCAGACCTTCGAAGGGCGGTTTGACGGTCCTGGCGAACTCTATGTTCGGGTCGATTTCGGTGATTGGCAGCGCGTGTCCGTCGATCCCGAGTCCGGCCGCTTCACCATGACTGCTCCCGTTGGGTCGTTCAGCATCGGCTTCTCGACGCGGTCGTTCGAGAAAACGTCTCAAGCCACCATTGTGGAAGTCTTCAGCACCTCGTCGCCATGAGATCCTCGTTCGCGTTTTTGGTGCTCTGTTCTTTGGTGCCCCTGCGCGCGCAGACGCCAAGCCCGAGCACGATCACTGTTCCCCAGCACCGCGAGTTCGTCGAGGGCAACTCGACGGGCCGTATCGCTGGATTCGAGGGGCGCTCTCGACAGCAAGTCATCGTTTCTGGGCAGGCGCTCCAGGCTGTGGCTGGACGCCGCCTCTCGGGGTTCTGGCTTCGTCGCGACGAGCTCGCCGGTTTGACGTTTCCCGCCTCTGCGTCAAGCCTCCGGGTCACCGTGTCCGCGGCCGGCCGGTCGACGACTGCGCCGTCGGTGCGTTTCGATCAGAACCGGGGAGGCGCGCCGCTGGTTGTGTTCGACGGGATCCTCCAGCTTCCTCAAAGCTCTGGGGCTGGGGTGCCTGCACCTTGGGCGCTTCCGCATTCGCTTCGGATCCCTTTTGCCACGCCCTTCGACATTCCGCCCGGCGACCTTTGCATTGAGATCGAAGGCGAGCCCATCGACTTAAGCCAGCCAATTGTTTGGTGGGCCGACTACGAGCACGAGGCGGCAGTGGGAATTGTGCAGCTGCGCGGCGCTGGCTGCGGTGCCCAGCTCCGCCAAACGCAAGTCACCGCAAATGCCTGGGAACGGAACATGGTGCCGGGTGCGACGATGACGCTGAGCTCGGTCGGCTGCGGCTGGTCCTTCGGAGCCATGCTCTTGGGTAGCGCGCTCGCCGCGCCAGTGCCCCTCGGGCCCGAGGCCGCGCCGGGCTGCGCACTGCACGTGCTGCCGCTGGTGCAGATTCCGGTCGCGTACGGAGACCCCTTGTCCCGCGAAGGGTTTGCCTTCCTGTCTGTCGACGTGCAGATCCCGCCGCTGAGCTCGCTCCTGTCGGCGAACTTCTCGGTGCAGTGGGCCAACATCGAGGCCTATCCCGAGTGCAACTGGCCCTACCGGATCACCACGACGAACGCTTTGGATCTCACGCTGGGCGACGTTATGCCGCCCGGGACGATCTCGGTCGTCGTGTCGGATGAGGTCGCTCCCGGCGAGCCACTGCCAGACACCGGCCGCGTCTCGGTGTCGCGCGGTCCAGTCCTCAGGTTCGACGTTCAGTAGCGCTGAGCGGCGCGGCGCGCCGCGAACCTACCGGCCGCGCTCGTCGGCAAGCACCCTGGGGATCATCGCCTCGAGCTCCTTCGCGCGCCGCATTGGATCGGGGTGCGTGCTCATCCACTCTGGCTGGCGTTCGGGAAAGGCCTGGGCCATGCGTTCCCAGAGCCTCGGTGCCTCGTACGGGTCGTACCCCGCGCGTACCAAGAAACGGAGGCCGATCTCGTCAGCCTCACTCTCGTGATCGCGGCCGTAGGGGAGGACGAGGCCGAACTGCGCGCCGGCGCCGATCGCCGTCATGATGCCGTCGTGAGCCTCGGGGCTCAGGTTGCTGCTCGAGCTGAGGAACGCGCTGGCCACGTTCATCCCGAATTCTAGCCCCATCCCTTGCGTCATGCGCTTGTTGCCGTGCTGTGCGGTCGCGTGGGCCACCTCGTGGCCCATGACGACGGCGAGACCATCCTCGTTTTGCGTGATGGGCAGAATCCCGGTGTAGACGGCGATCTTGCCACCGGGCAGGCAGAACGCGTTGACCGTGTCCGGTGCGTCGAGGAGCTTGAACTCCCACTCGTAGTTCCGGCCGCTCGCGGCGGCGATGCGCTCGCCGATGCGGCGCACCATGTCCGCTTCAGGCGTACCGACGATTTCTCGGTAGGGACTCGTGGCTTCGACGTAAGCCTCCGCGCCGAGGGCGTTCATCGTTCCCTCCGGGATCAGCGCGAGGTTGCAAGCGGGCTGGATCCCGAAGAGGATGCCCGCGCCCAGGGTTTTGAGACAGTTGGCCTTCACGGTTGGAAGTTTAGCAGGCGGGACGTGTCAGAGACTCCGGCGTTGGATTGGGACGCCGCTTGGCGTGAGCGGCGCACTCCGTGGGAATTGTGGGGTCCGACCCCCGCCCTGGAGGCCCTCGTTGCGAGCGGCGCTCTGCGGGACCTCGGCCTGCCGGAGGGCGCCCGCGCGGCGGTTCCTGGCTGCGGCCGGGGTCACGACCTGCGCGTGCTCGCCCGCCAAGGCCTGGAAGTGACCGGTTTCGACATTGTCCCGGAAGCAGTTGCGGAGGCGAGGCACCTGCTGGCCCTAAATGGCGACCGAGGCACCGTGTTGTGCCGTGACGTGCTCGGCTTACTCCCGGAGTACGCCGGCACGTTTGAGTTGGTGTACGACTACACCTGTTTCTGCGCCCTGCGGCCGCACCTGCGGCCGGCCTACGCGAAGGTGGTGCAAGGCTTGCTCCGGCCTGGCGGATGGCTCTTGGCCCTGATGTTCCCGATGGCCGAGACGCATGCCGGCCGGGGGCGGCCGCCTTATCTGGTCACGCCGGCGGTGGCCGAGACGGTGTTCACGCCGCTCGTGCTGGAGGACAGCGCGGTGCCGGACGTGCCGGGGGATCCCCGGGCGGGGGCGCAGCGTTGGTATGTCTGGCGAAAGAACTGCAGCCCCTGATTGTGATCTGCGTGGCGCCGAACTCCGAGGCCAGAGCGATGGGGCACTCGGGGGGGGGCGCAAGCGCGACCATCATCCGCCGCGGCGCGGTTCTGCACCCCGGATCGCGGCGTTGCGGCCGCGGGGCGCTGCCGCGCGTCCTTGCAGGGCGCTGGCGCCGGCGCCCTCTACCCGTCGCCGCCGGGTTCTTCCGCAATACAGGCGGCGATGGGGCGGGCGTTCGGCGAGAGCGGGTGTCCGCTCTGCTGGGCCCAGTCCTGACGCCAAGACAGCAGATGCCTGGGCGTCAGCGGCTTCGGGATCCACCCGAGGCGTTGGGCTGGGGGCTGGCGATCGTGGTTGAAGCGGCGGCGCATGAAGTTGCGGTAGGCCGCGTGCAGGTGGAGCTGGAGGTTCAAGAACCAGCGCCGCTTGCTCGCGAGCCAAGAAGGCCGTCGGAGCCGGCCGTTAAGGTCGCGCGCCATCGCCTCTGTGTGGTTGATCGGGAACAACGGGTTGGCGGTCGTGCGAGCGAGTTTTCCCGGCGTTCGGGTGTGAGCGAGGCGTTGCTGGCCGAACACGCGCCGAGCGAGCTCCGGATAGGTGGCCTTCTCGTCCGTCTCGAGGACCACCGTGGCCAGCTTGTCACACAGTCGCGCCCCCTGTCGCAGCACGCTGTAGACCGCCGGGCGCGAGCGCGACGGACGTCGGCCCAGGCGAGCCTCATCTTCGACGATCGCGCGTTGACGCCGAGGGGACTTGGTACCACGGGGTCGAATTGGCGCCGATCGAGCCGCGAGAATGCACCGAGTGTCGCGCTCGATGAGCAGGGGGAGCGTGAGTGGCCGCGTGATGCGATTCGCCTCGTAGGTTTCGAACTCGTCGAACTGCAGGGTCGCACCCGGTGGCAGTGGCTGCCTTAGATTGGCGTTCAGGCGGCGTAGGTGTCGGCTGATCTTGCGGAACTTCATCTCGGTGTTGCGGCTGGTCATCCTGGCGACGCGAGCCGTCTGGCGCAGCCCCAGCCCGCTGGCGAGCAGCTCGAAGACCATCGGGTTGCGGTCGGGCTTACGATCTCGGAAGTCCATGCGGAATGTCTGTCGAGAAAAGGTCCGGCGGCAGCGAGTGCAACGGAAGCGCGGCACGCGCTCGCCGCCGCGGCAGGCAGCGATGAAGAAGCCGTGTGGTCGCGCAAACCGGGGTGTCGGCGATGTGTGCATTTCGCAGGCGTCGTAGGGGCAGCGGGGCGGCTCGAACATCCTTGGCGTTGTTGCGGTGCGGTGGTCGGGCCCCGGTCCATGGATGTCGGTGAGGCCCAGGGGTGAAGTGGCCGGCGGCGCGCTTCGGTAACGCGGCGGGTGCCGAAATCTCGGCGCCACTGCGGGAAACTACAGTCAGGGGCTGCAGTTCTTGCTTGGGGGCCCCCTCATGGTCGATGCTGCGCGGATGCCGCACGATCTAGTGATTCTCGGTGGCGCGCGGACTCCCATGGCGGAGTACTCCGGCACGCCTGGCTTTGGACTGTTTAAGGATTTGTCCGCCCTCGACCTCGGCGCCCTGGCGACGGAGGCTGCGCTCGAGCGGACCGCGGTGCGCCCCGATCAGGTGGACCAGATCTTCTTTGGCAACGCTCTCCAGACGAGTAACGACGCGATCTATGGGGCGCGGCATGTAGGCCTCAAGGCTGGCTTGCCGATCGATGTGCCGGCGTTGACGGTCAACCGGCTCTGCGGCAGCGGGATTCAGTCGTCGGTGTCGGCGGCCCACGCGATCTTGGCGGGTGAGGCCGAGGTGTGTGTGGCGGGCGGCATGGAGAACATGAGTCAGGCGCCGCACGTGTTGCACGGTGGCCGCGATGGCTTTCGCTTCGGGGCGACGCCAAAGCTAGAGGATCTGTTGTTCGCGGCGTTGCTCGATCCGTTCTGCGGCTTCTTCATGGCGCAGACCGCCGAGAACATCGCGAAGAAGTTCGAGATCTCGCGGGAAGCTCAGGACGAGTACGCGATGCGGTCGCACCAGCTTGGGACGGCGGCGGTGAAAGCAGGCAAATTCGCGGCCGAGATCGCGCCGGTGACGGTAAAGCGCGGCAAGAAGGAGCTGGTGGTCGAGACCGACGATCACATCAAGCCGGACACGTCGCTCGAAGCGCTGAGTAAGCTGCGGGCTGCGTTTGGCAAGGATGGGACGGTGACGGCGGGCAACGCGTCGGGCATCGTCGATGGCGCGGCGTCACTCGTGGTCACCACGGCCGCGCGCGCTGCGGCCGAAGGCTGGACGCCGCGGGCGAAGATTCGCTCGTGGGCAGTCGCGGGTGTGCCGCCCGAGATCATGGGCATCGGTCCGGTGCCGTCGATTCAGAAGGCGGTCGACCGGGCCGGGCTGCAGCTCGGCGACGTGGATCTGTTCGAGATCAACGAAGCGTTCTCGGCCCAGTATCTGGGCTGTGAGCGCGAGCTGGGCTTGGATCGCGACAAGGTCAACGTCAACGGCGGCGCGATCGCGCTGGGGCATCCGCTGGGGGCGACCGGCGCACGGTTGCTGCTGACGTTGGTGCGCGAGCTGCACGACAGCGACAAGGCGATCGGCTGCGCGAGTGCTTGCATCGGTGGTGGTCAGGGGATCGCGCTGATCCTCGAGCGGATCTGAGGCGGAGTCACGATGACGACGGAGCGCAGTGGGGTGCGGATCAAAGGCCGCATTCTCTATCTCACCGAGGACCCCGACTTGCTGCGGGCGCAGCTCTACGACGGCGTCGACCTAGAACCGGATCCGCAGCGCAAGCTGATTGACAACATCTCGACCGATGAGATCACGCCGGGCTGGGTGTGCTACTACTACGATGAGACGCTGGCGCGCTACTGCCTGGTCGGCTTGCGCGGTGGTCACGTCGAGAAGGACGCCATTTTGAATGGCGGCTTTGGCGCGATCGTGAGCGGGATCTCCAAGGGCTGCGGCAGCAGCCGCGAGACGGCGCCGTTCTCCGAGCTCAAGGCTGGGATCCAGCTGGTGATCGCAAAGAGCATCGAGAAGATCTACGGCCAGAACTGTCAGAACATCGGCTTGCTGACGTCCACCGACTTTGACCTCATCGAGAGGATCAGGCGCGGTGAGGAGCTCGAGATCGGGGCGTTCACGCAGGGGGCGGATCCGATCAGCGCGGCGATCGTCGAGCACGGCGGGCTGTTTCCCTACAACAAGGCGCGGCTGGCCGGCGCGACCACGCCACCGGCGGTGGAAGTGGCGCCGCGGCCGATGACGTTGTGCGAGAAGATCATTGCGCGTCGGGCGATCGCTGATGCGACGACCGGCGCCGAGGGAATCCCGGCGGTGCGGCCCGGCGATGCGCTGTTCGTGCGAACCGACGTGCGCTTCAGTCACGAGTACGTGACGCCCATGGCGGAGTCGCTGTTTCGCATGGGGCTCGGCGGTGAGGCCAAGGTGGTTGACCCGGAGTCAGTCTTCGCGTTCCGCGACCATCTGACGTTCCTCGACCGAGTGATGCCCGAGGCCCACATCAAGATGGGGCTGAAGGAGCAGGCTGGGAGCCTGGCGACCGTCCAAGAGACGTTTGTGCGCGGCCAGGGAGTCAAGCTGTACGGCGAGGTGGAGCGGAACGGCGCCGCCGCTGGCTCCGAAGGCATCTGCCACAACATCGTGATCGAGGATCTGGCCCGTCCCGGTCAGATCGTGCTCGGCACGGATTCGCACACGTGCATGGCGGGCGCGCTCGGCTGCTTCGCGTTCGGCGTGGGCTCGACCGACATGGCCAACGCGTGGTTCACCAAGGATGTGCGGGTCCGGGTGCCGGAGTCGGTGCGGGTGGAGCTTCGCGGTGAGCTGCGGGCGGGCGTGTGCGCGAAAGACGTGATGCTGCACCTGCTCAGCGACGAGTTCTTCAAGACCGGCGCCGGGATCGGCAAGGTGCTGGAGTTCGGCGGACCTGGTGCCGCGGGGCTGCCGCTCGACGAGCGCGCCACGCTGACCAACATGGCCGTTGAGGCCGGCGGTTTCACCGGGATCCTCGAAGCCGACGAGCTGGTCGTCGACTACCTGGTCGAGAATCGCGGCCTCAGCGCCGATACGGTGCGGCAGGGGATCCTGCGGGCGGACTCCGATGCGACGTACTGCAAGACGTTCGAGCTCGATCTCGGCGCCATCCCGCCGACGGTGGCGACGCCCGGTGATCCTCGCAACGGGATTCCCCTAGACGATCTCGAGGGACCGGTGCGCATCGACATCGCCTATGGCGGCTCGTGCACGGGCGCCAAGAAGACCGACATGGATCTTTACGCGTCGGTGGTGCGGAAGGCCCACGACCAGGGCAAGCAGCTGCCCGAGCACGTGCGGGCTTACCTGCAGTTCGGCAGTCAGCGGATTCGCGATTACGCCGAGACCATGGGCTACGTGGAGCTGTTTGGCAGCGCCGGAATCGAGATGATCGATCCCAGCTGCGGCGCCTGCATCAAAGCGGGGCCCGGCGTCTCCGATCGTCCCGACCAGGTCACCGTGTCGGCCATCAACCGGAACTTCCCCGGGCGCTCCGGGCCCGGCCAGGTGTATCTGGCGAGTCCGCTGGTCGTGATGGCGTCGGCGTTCCTCGGGCGGATCGGTAGCCCCGACGAGCTCTAGTGTTGCGTGTCGGAAGTTCGTCACATATGTCGACGGCCCTCTGCGCCGCTCGCGGCGTTGCGTCTCCTCGACTTGTCCACCAACAAGCCCTGCGTCGACAGCGCCTTGCGACCGGCACACATGGCTCGCCGACTTACGCAACCAACTTCCGACACACAACACTAGCGCCGCGGGCAACGGAGTCCGCGCCGGCCGCGATCGCCAGGGCCGAAGAGCCGGAGCGCGGCAGGAGCAGAGCGCTCGCCCCGTTCGAAGGTGAGCCGCAGCCACGCGCGACCGTCCCGCGTCGCCGCGCGAAACACGCGATCGGCTTCCACCAGGTCCACCAGCAGAGGATCGTCCGGGTCCGGGACGAGCTGCCCGAGCTGCTCTTCCTGCCAATCGACCCGCAGCGTGACGGACGTCTCGCCAAACGTCACTCGAAGCCACGAGCTCTCCGGTGCTAGGCGGCTGCCGAGCAGCCGTACCTCCCGCGCTGCACCGTGGGCGGCCACCAATGACTCCACCAACGCTCGCGCGGCGGCGACAGCCGCGCCCGGGCTGGCGTCACCGTCGTCCTTCGGCTCGAGCACCTGCTGCATCAGCGCCTCGGCGCGTTCCCCAAGCTGAGCCGCGGGCTCGGCTCCGGGCTCGCCGTGCCAGAGCCAGGCCGCGGCCTCGGGACCGAACGCCCGCAGCTGCAACGCATCACCGCGCGCCACGACGTCCAGCTCGCTCCCATCGCCAAGACGATATCGGCCAAGTACCTCGTCGCGCGCCGCGCCCTCCCACTGGGGCACCGCGAGCTCGGCCAGCTCGGTCGCGACAGCGGCGAGATCGACTGGCGACGCTTCGGCCTCGGTCGTGGCGTCCGTGTGCAAGACCACGAGCACCTCGTGCGGCACCACCAGGCGCAGATAGGTGCCGCCGCGTACCGACACGCCGCCCGCCTCGATGGAGGCCAGCGCCCGGTCCTCGTCCAGCGCGACCCGCCAGCCCAGCGCCTGGCCGTCGTAGAACGCCTCGAAGAGTTGGCGCAGGCCGTCCTGCTGCAGCACGTCGCCGCGTTGCAGCGCCGCGGACCAGCGCATCAAGTCGCGGAGGGAAGTCGACACACCCGACCGGCCCTTGGCGAGCCACCCCTCCGGCGACGCGGCACCAATCGACTCCGGGCGAGCCGACGCAAAGTCCGTGTCCTGCAGTCCAGCGACAGCAAACACCTCGCGCCGCACCACATCCTCAAACGCTTCGCCGGCCACGGCCTCGACGATCGCCGCCGCCAGGGGATAGTCCAGATCGCTAACACGCGCAAAGCGCCCAGGCCGACCGTAGTAGGCCTCGGCGAAGACGCGGCGCAGAAACACGCTACGGGTCGTCAGGTCCTCCGGCGCGAAGTCGAGCTGCACCGGCAACGCCGACGTGTGCATCAGCAGATTGCGCAGGCTCAACGGCGCATACATCGTGGGGACGTTGGCAAGCTGCACACTGAAGGAATCATCGATGCGGAGCTTGCCGGACTGCTGGAGGCGCAGCACCGCGGCCGCGGTCCACGTCTCCGTCAACGCGCCCGCGTCGAACCGCGCAATCTCGGCTGCCGCATCGCCGCCACTCGGGGCGCCAGCGGGCCCGCGCTCAAAGACCACGCGCTCGCCCACCGCCACCAGGCAAACCGCAGTGGCATCTTTGGCGAAGACGCGATCGAAGGCCGAGCCGAGCCGCGCCGCGGGATCCTGCCCTCGCGCCGGGCTGACGATGGCCGTCGTGAACAAGAGCGCCGCGAGCGCGGCGGCCGTCGGTGTGGATGCAGTCACGGGAGCTGGCCCAGTGTAGTGTGGCGGCGCCGGGCCCCCGGGCGTGTGACACACGGTCCCGCGCCTCGCGCCGGCACCCGCTCGGCGGGGCCACAGGGTCACGAGCCCTCGAAGCGATTCAGCCCCTGGGGGGCGGACCGGCTTCTCGCCGCACCAGCGTCGGACGCGAGGCGGCGCCCGCTCGCGCCGTCAGACGGAACGGCTAGTGGTGTGATTCAGGCAGATGGGGCCTTATCCGCGAGACATCGGCGCCGGTCGCAAGGCGGGTCGCCGCAGGCATATTGGTGGATACGGCGAGGACGACCCAACGCTGCGAGCGGCGCTGAGGGCCGTGGATAAGGC
>JBCCGH010000209.1:0-15399 GCA_039029375.1 Planctomycetota bacterium | reverse complement strand
TAAGTCGGCGAGCCATGTGTGCCGCTCGCAAGGCGCTGTCGACGCAGGGCTTGTTGGTGGACAAGTCGAGGAGACGCAACGCCGCGAGCGGCGCTGAGGGCCGTCGACATATGTGACGAACTTCCGACACGCAACACTAGCCCTATGGCACGGTGATCGTGACCCGGCCGGTCGCGGCCTGCACCCGCACGCGCAGGCGCGCGGCGCCGGCACGCAGGTCGACGCTGCCGTCGATCTGCGGAATGCCGTCGACGCCAAACACCAGATCCGCGGCGCCGCCGAAGTCCGCGGCCGTCAGCACCGCACCCTCCACCGGCTCGCCGGAGCTCCGCGCCTCGAGCAGCCGCCGGACCTCGACGTTGCTCAGATCCGGGTTGCCCTGGAGAGCCGCGACTCCCGCCTGAGGCGTCACGCCGCTGTCGAGCACGAAGGAGTAGCGATTGCTCTCCACCTCGAAACGCAGCCCCAGCGGCACCCCGGTTGCGACTGCTAGGCTCTGGGCCTCCAGGGCATCGGCCACCAACGCGCGAGCCGCCCGATCCACCTGTTGCTCGGTGGCGTCAAACGACGGCACGGCGATTGCTGTAATGATCGACAGGATCGCGATCGTCAGCAGGAGATCGACGACGCCGAGCCCGGCCTGGCCACCACCGCCTACGTCACGCCACCGCACGGTGCTTCATCGGCGCCAGCAGGTTCACGGCTTTGCCACCGCTCGGCGTTATGCTCGGCGGCTCATGGTCATTTCCACGCGCGATCTCGCCCTCGCCGGCGCCGACGTCGCTCGGGACTTCGCCGCCGCGCGAGCCGCCACACTGGCGCTCTGCGATCCGCTCTCGCCCGAAGACTGCGCCATCCAGTCGATGCCGGACGTGAGCCCCACGCGGTGGCATCTAGCCCACACGACGTGGTTCTTTGAGACCTTCGTCCTCGAGCCGCAGATCGCCGACTACGTGCCGTTCAAGCCGGCGTACCGCACGCTGTTCAACTCGTACTACGAGACGGTCGGCGAGCAACATCCGCGCGCCCAGCGCGGCCTTCTGTCGCGGCCAACGCTGGCGGAAGTCCTGGTGTATCGCGCGGTCATCGACCAGCGCGTTCTAGAGCTGCTACGCCGGCTCGCACCGACCGATCGACCGGCGTGGCTGCGCGTGGTCCAGCTCGGCGTCCAGCACGAGCAACAGCACCAGGAGCTGATCCTCACCGACATCAAGCACGTGCTGGCGTGCAACCCGCTCTACCCCGCGTATCGGCAAGCCGCGGCGGCACCCGCGGTCGCGCCGGCGCCGCAAGGCTGGTTGGCGTTCGAGCCCGGGGTGCGCTGGATCGGCCGCGAAGCGGGCGGGATCGCGTTCGACAACGAGCGGCCGCGGCACCGCGTCTATGTCGACTCGTTCGAGCTCGCCGATCGCCTGGTGACCAACGCCGAGTACCTGGCGTTCATCGACGACAACGGCTACGGCCGATCCGACCTGTGGCTGGCCGACGGCTGGGCCAAGATCCACGCCGACGGCTGGGCCGCACCACTCTATTGGGTCCACCGCGAGGACGGGTGGCACGAGTTCACCCTGGCCGGCCTCCGGCCACTCGAGCCGAACGCGCCGGTGTGTCACCTCAGCTACTACGAAGCGGACGCCTTCGCCCGCTGGGCGGGCGCTCGCCTGCCCACTGAGCAAGAGTGGGAGATCGCCGTCGAGGACGAGTCGATCGAGGGCAACTTCGTCGAGAGCGAGCGGCTGCACCCGAGCCCGGCCCCAGCCGGCCCACGCGAGAACGCGGCGCAGCTGTTTGGCGACGTGTGGGAGTGGACCTCCAGCGCCTACGCGCCGTACCCAGGCTTCCGGCCGCTCGCGGGCTCGCTGGGCGAGTACAACGGCAAGTTCATGTGCAGCCAGTACGTGCTCCGTGGCGGTTCGTGCGCCACTCCGCGTTCGCACGTCCGACCGACCTACCGCAACTTCTTCTACCCGCACCAGCGCTGGCAGTTCTCCGGCTTCCGCCTGGCGCGCGCGCGCGGCTGAGGATCGGTCGCTACTTCCGCTCGAGGCGCACCGGGTCACCGACCCTGATCCAGCCGCCTTCGAGCACCGCCGCGGTGATTCCGCCGTGACCGCGCATCGCGTGGTAGCCCCCGTCGCCGAGGGTCGCGTTCATGCGACGACAGGGTGGACAGGGGCCGGTGCCTTCGAGCAAGACCTCGCCGACCCGCAGGCGATGGTTGCGCAGCGCGTAGACGTTGATCCCCGCGATCACCAGGTTGCGCCGCAGCCGCGCCGGGTCGGCCGGGCCGCGGCCCAGCAGTGAGCCCACGACGGGCAGGTGCTCGGCCTGCAACAGGGTCACCTGGCGCTTGCCGCCACGGGAGCCGTGGTGGTCGCCCTCGATGCCCTGGCCCGGCTGCGCCCGAACCTCGGCGCGCACCTCCATCGCGGCGCGCCGCACCGCAGCAATGCCGATCCACTCGACACGGCCGACCAACGGCACGTCGTGGAGAAGCTCATCGAGTCCGGATGGAGTGGAGTCGGCCATCGGTTTGGGGTCGAAACGGAACCGCGGCGTAGGATCTTGTCGTGCACCGTTTGAAGCAAGCGCGGCTACCGCAATGCCGGCGCCGGACCGCCGCCGCCGCCTGGGCGTTGGCGATCGCAATGGGCACGGGTGCGCAGGAGCCGCCCGCGCCGGACCGCGCCGGGGGTAGCCTCCGCCTCGAGCCGGTCGCCACGCTGCACGTACCGGGCGGCGTGGCGCGGGCGGCTGCGTTCGCGCCGGACGGCGAGACCCTAGTCACCGGCGGCGAGCGCGGCGACGTGATCCTGTGGCAACGCGACACACAAGAGGTGCGCTGGCAACGACAGGCCGCGACCGACCGAGCGGTCGCCGAGCTGACGTTCGACCCATCGGGCACCATGATCGCCGGGATGTGTGGCGACCTGGTCGTGTGGGATGCTCAGACCGGCGCAGAGCTACACCGCCGCGTGGCCGGAGGGACGGCGGGCGTCGCCTGGAGCGCCGGCGGCACGCGCCTCGCCTACCACTCGGGCGATGGGGTCGTGAACGTCCTCGATGCGCGCAGCGCCGCCGGCGCCGATCGCTGGGGCCTCACGGAGTCGTTCCCCGGCGACGCCCGCGGCCTGGTCAACACGCTGGCGTTTGCCGAGGACGGTGAGACGCTCTACGCCGGCGACGGGCGCGGCCGGATCTGGTCGCTGGACCTCGCCCAGGGAGCCGCTGGCACGCCGACGGCGCCGGACCGCGACCGCGGCACGCTGGTGCATCTCCAGTGGCTCGACGACGGGCTGCTGCAGGCACGATCGGGTGGCGAGATCGATGCCGCGGCGCACGCGCTGCATCACGACGGCGCCATCTTCGCTTGCGCCGCCCAGCCGACCGTCGACGGCAGCCCCAGCGTGATTGCCGCGGGCGGCAGCAAGGGGCGACTCTCGCTGTGGCGCGGTCGCGCCGACGCGCCGCAGCGACTCCAGCTCAAGGCCGACGTGGCGGCCCTCGCCTTCGCACCAGGCGGCGACGAGCTGCTCGTCGGCCTCTACGATGGCAGCCTGCACCTGCTCCGCGACGGCGAGCTCGCCGCGCCGTTGGCCGGTCACCCGAGCGAAGTCCGGAGCCTCGCGTTCAGCGCCGATTCGCGCTTCGTCGTCGCGAGCGGCGCGGCCACCGTCTTCTTCAACGTGACGAACCGCGCCGAACGCTCGGTCCGCGACTCGATGACCGTGACGACGGGCCGGCGCGGCGCCGAGGTGGCGGTTCTGCGCGACCGCGGGCTCGAAGTGTGGGACGCGAGCACCGCGCAGGCGCTGGCCTCGCTGCCCGGCGGCGTCCACGCCGGGCGCTGGCCCTGCCTCGCCCTGTCCCCGGACGGCGCTCAGCTCGTGGTGGGCGGTGGCTTTCGGTCGCGAACCACCGCGGTCGATCTGCGCAGCGGCGAAGCGAGCCAGCTCGACGAGTGGGGCCGCCTGCTCGACGCCGCTTGGACTCCCGATGGCCGCTTCTGGGCCACCGCTACGGTGGCCGGCAACCACGGCGAGAGCGGCGCACTCCTGGTGCGCGACGCGCGCGGCCGCGAGCGCTTTGCGCGGCGCTTTGACGGCGCGGTCCTGACGGCAGCCTTCTCGCCGCGCGGCGACCTGCTGGTCTACGCCAAAGGCGGCGGTAGCCTCCACCGGCCGCTGGCCGCCAGCGTCCACGCGGTGTCGGTGCCCGCGTTCGCCGATACGCAGGAGCGCGACCGGCTCGTCCACTGGTGGCGGTTTCTCAACGATGATCTCGCCATCGCCCGCGACGGCGAGGGTCTAACGCTCTGGGACGTGCGTGCCTTGGCGCCGCAGCGGGGGCTCGTGACGGCGCGCGTGCGCGCCGTGAGCCTCGCGCCGAACCGCCGCCTACTGGCTTGGACGGACGGCGGCGATGTCCGCGTGGTTCGGCTGGCCTGGCGCTGAAATCGACCTTACCAAGTCCTAGCGGTGTGTCTCGTCCTGGCGGGGCTCATCGCTACGCGGCAACGCCGGCGCGACGCGCCCCATCAAGACGTGCGGGTCCTCACACTGCGTCGGTTGTGGCGGCGCTCCGGCGTCGGCGTTGGCCGGCGCGGGGTCGGGATCGACCATCACCTCCCCCATGATCCCCATGACCGGCTCCACGTCGCCCATCTCGATCATCGGGTCGTGGGTCGTCGGCGGCGCCGGGAGCGACGGCGCCTGCATCGGCGCCGAGCCGGAGGGGCCGGCATCCCCGCCGCTGGCGCGCTTGCGGCCACAGCCGAGGAGCGTGCCAAACAGAACGCCGCACAGGGCCGCCGCCCGCACCGCGCCGCGCACCAACCGGCGCCGCAACCCCACCGGACACTCCTGCGTCATCACGGTCCCGTCCTCTCGACGCACAAGCCGCACGCACAGCCGGCCCTCGGCGTTCCGCACCAGCGCCTCGCCCTCCTCCCGCGTCATGCCGCCGAGGTTGTAGACGTTGAGCTGGCACTGATCGCAAAATCGGGTCCGGTCGTCGCCAGCCATCTGGTCCCAGGACGCTGGGCACGGCGCGCTGATGCGAAGCTGGTCGAGGAAGCTCTGCGGCTCGGTGTCGGTGCGGTCGGTCATTTCGGTTTCTCTCGCGGCCGCGGCCGCGCCTTGGTTTGCGATCGGCGCGCGCCGACGACAACCGCAGGACCGAGTTCCCGACGCCCTATCCGAACCACGGGGAGTCGCGCAGAACCTCCCGCAGCACCGACGTCGCGTAGCTGCCGCGGGGCAGCTCAAACTCGAGACGCAGGCCGCGAGGCTCCACCTGGAGCCGCGCCTCGCCGACTGGGGCGCGCAGCGGCCGCCGGGCACCATCGTGGGTGCCACGCGGCATTCGCCCGAACCACGCCGGGTCGATCCCCAGCTCGGCCTGCACCTCGGCCTCGATCGCGCCGGGCTCGCCTTCGGGGCGGAGGATCTTCGGCCCCGGCAGCGGCCCGCTCGGGGAGATCTCTAAGCGCGCGCAACGCGGCGCCTCGCGCGCCGCATCGGCCACGACAAAGCAGGCGCCGTTGCGGTGCAGCCAGGCCACGTCGCCCTGAAACATCGTGTCTAGGCTGCCGAGCCGCCGCCGCACCACGCCGTTGAACACCTCGCTCTGGACGGCGGAGACCACGAGGCCCAGCAGCCGCCGCGGCATGGTGCGCGCCGCTTTGCGCGGGTTGCCGCAGAGGATCCGCAGGCCCTTGTCGAGGTTGGCGCCCCGCTTGCCAAAGCGTTGTTCGCCGAAGTAGTTGGGCACGCCGCGGGCGGTCAGATCGTCGAGAATCGCCTGCGCCGCCTCGGCGTGCTCCGGCCCCGCACCCTCGACCAGGATCGAGAAGCGATTGCCGCGCAGGTGCCCCATCTTGAGCTTGTTGCCGTGGCGATGCACCTCGAGCACGCGCAGCCCAGGCGCGCTCAGCGCCACCGCGCGTTCTGGATCGACCCCGTCGATCGAGATCCACTGACGGGCGACGGCGCGCGCGTCCTTGAGGCCGGCGATGCCAAACTCGCGATCCCGGCGACCGAGGGCGCGGCCGAGCAGCGCGACGGCGTCGAGGGTCGACAGGCCGGTCTTCTCGATCCGCAGGAAGAGGTGCTCCCCCTCGCCGCTGGGCTCGTAGGCCGGCACCTCATCGACGACGAAGTCGGCGCAGTCCGTCTTGTAGCGGCCGGGGATGCGCGCCGCAGCAGAGCTCCGCGGCACCGGGCGAATCGGTTTGCGCGAACCCGTGCCCGGCTCGACTGGATCCGGCGTGCCGCTCAATCGCCGTTGCTCGCCGCGTGTCCGGCCTACTTGGCCGACTTCTTGGCCTTGGTGCGGCTCCGCGAGCGCTTCGCCGGCTTCGCCTCACTGTCGGCATCGGCGCGCGCTTTGCCGTTCCCGTTGCCGTTGCCGCCGTTGGTCTCCGCGTCGGCTTGATCCTCGGCGTCAGCGCGCGAGGCGTAGGCCATCACGGGATCAGCGCCGGTCGCGTAGGCGAGCAGACGCGCCAACTCGTCACGCATCTTCTCGCGCGTCACGATGAGATCGATCTGGCCCTTGTCGAGCAGGAACTCGGCGCGCTGGAAGCCCTTGGGCAGCTCCTTCTTGATCGTCGTCGCGATCACGCGCGGGCCGGCAAAGCCGATGAGCGCGCCCGGCTCGGTCATGAGCACATCGCAGACCGAAGCGAAGCTGGCGGTGACCCCGCCGGTCGTGGGGTGCGTCATGACCGACACCGAGAAGCCGCCGGCGTCGTGGAGCCGCGCCAGGGCCGTGCAGGTCTTGGCCATCTGCATCAGTGAGATCGGGCCCTCGTGCATCCGAGCGCCGCCCGAGCAGGAGAACAAGATCAGCGGCAGCCCGTTCGCCAAGGCGTGCTCAGCGGCTAGGGCGACCTTCTCCCCCACGACCGCGCCCATGGAGCCGCCGAGGAAGGCGAAGTTCATCACGCCGATCACGGCGGGGATGCCCTTGATCGTGCAAGTGCCGATCAACATCGCCTCGCACTCGCCGGTCTTTTCCTCGGTCTTGCGGAGCTTCTCCGCGTAGGGGACGCGGTCGTTGAAGCCCAGCCGGTCCGTGCCCGTCATCGACGGGTAGAGCTCGGCGAACGAATCAGGGTCCGCGGTCAGCGCCAGCCGGTCGCGTGCCGGCAGCGTGAAATGGTGGTCGCACGAGCTGCACACGCGGTTGCGGGCCTCGAAGTCCTTGCGGAACAGCATGGTGCCGCACCGCTCGCACTTGATCCACAGCCCGCCGGGCATGTCCTTCTTCTTGCCGAATCTGGTCCAGGCCATGGTCGATGCCGATTCCTCGTCGCCCGAAAGAGTGGTCTATCGCGCGGAACGCGCCGTACCGCCGCACGCCACGCGGAGTCCCGCGATCCCCAGTAGCGTATCTTGTCGGCCACCCCAGCGCCCGCGGGGCCAGCCGTTTTTCGCGCTTCAGCGGCCCGCAGCGCCCGTGGCAAGGGCCTTCAGCTCCGCGATCCGAGCCGAGACATCCGGAGCACCGAACACCGCCGAACCAGCGACAAAGACGTTGGTCCCGGCCTCGGCGCAGGCCGCGATCGTCTGCGGGGCCACCCCCCCATCCATCTCGATCTCCCCGGCGAAGCCCATCTCGACCAGCCGGCGCACCTTGGGCAGGACCTCGGGCATGAACTTCTGCCCGCCGAAGCCCGGGAACACGCTCATCACCAGCACCATGTCCAAGGCCGGCAGGTAGGGCTCGAGCCGCTCGACGTCGGCGTCCGGATTCAGCGCCATCGCCGCCTTGGCGCCCCGGCCCTTGATCTGGGTAATCAACGCGTGCGCATCGCCGCGGTCGGCGACCTCGAGGTGGAACGTCAGCACGTCGGCACCGGCGTCGAGGAAGGCGTCCGCGTACTTCCACGGATCCTCGATCATCAGGTGCACGTCCAGCGGCTGGCTCGCGACGGCATTGATCGCGGCAACGACCGGCGGGCCGATCGTCAGGTTGGGAACGAAGTGCGCGTCCATCACATCGACGTGCAGCCAGTCGGCGCCCGCATCCTCAACCCGTGCGACCTCCTCAGCCAACCTGGCGAAGTCACACGACAGCAGCGACGGCGCAATCCGAATCGGGGCCATGCCGTGATCTTCCGCGGCGCCGAGGTTGCCGCAAGCGAACGTACGGTGCCGCGACAAAAACCACCGCATTCACGCGCCACGGCTCGGCACGGTCAAAAGCGTGGTACGGTCAGAACCGCAGGACGGCTTGCAGGTAGCCGTAGACCGTGTCTCCGCGGCGCCCGGCCGGCGCGGCCCGCTCGCGAAACCCACCCGCCGACAGGTAAGCGCCGCCCACATCGATCGTCAGCGTCTGCGGTACGGCTTGCCAACGCAGGCGCGCGTCGAGCTGCTGGCCGACGTGGGCGGCCGCCGCGCCCGTCGCGTCCCGGACGCCGCCGGTGGTCCACGCGTCGTTCTCGTCCGCCAGCCAGATCGCCCGCCAAGCCGCGTGCAGCGCCACGGCGTCGCTCGGCCGCAGCCCGACGCGCAGCTCGGGCGACAGCAGGTTGGCCCGGCCGGCGGCGCCAAAGATCCCGGCCGGACCGAAGTCCTGGGTCGGGACGCCAAACAAGGAGTCGAAGCGGTTTTGGTCGCCGTCGTCGGGGCGGCGGTCACCGCTGGCGTAGTCCATCGCCAACGCCAACCGGGGCTGCCACGCCGCGTCGAGCGTGTAGCCCACGGCCGCGTGGTGCAGACACGCCAGGTGGTCGAGGTCCGGGCCGCCAATGGCGGCGCGTGACTTGCCCAGCTGCCACGCGACCTCGACCTCCGCATCGACGGCGCCGGGGGCGGGGCGCAGTCGCCAACGCGCGCCCGGCGTGACGATCTCGCGCCGACGGCTGAGGCGGTCGCCCTCCACCAGCGCGAACGCGTACACCTCGAGCCGGCTCCGCTCGGTCAACGCGTGATCGACGAACACTCCCATGAACTGGCGCTCGAGACTCTCGCGATCGAGCTCGACGTCGTTGTCGAGCAAGCTGGGGAGATCGCCGGGCAACCGCTCCACCGGCATGCTCCAGAAGGCCCGCACGCCGGTGCTTTCTCCGCGCCACTCCCAGTCGACGCCGGTGAACGCGTTGATCGTGTTGCGATAGATGTTGCGCCCCACCAGGCGACGGCCGCCGAGATCGACCGTCCACCGACCGAGGCGCAGCCGGTGCTCGCCCGCCGCACCGTCACTCAACCGCAGCTCGGCGTAGCCCTGCAACACGTCGACCGCGTCGCTGGCGCCGTCGTTGACCACCGAGCCGAAGCCGGCGCCGTAGAGGCGCGCATCGATCAGCTCGGCCACCAGCGACACCGGCTCGAGGCGCGCCTCGGCCCGCAGCGCGGTGCGGTGCACGACGAGGTGATCGCTGTGATCGAGGCGCGGGTCGCCGCGGAACTGGCTGTCGATGGCCTCGTAGCGCAGCTGGATCTCGCCGTCGAGCCGCAGCCAATCCGGCGCCGCCAGCGCTCGGTCGAGCCGCCATGGCTCGGCCGTTGCCGGGGCGCCGCCGCCAGCGCCTTGCGCCGTCACACACTCCGCGAGCCCAACGGCGGCGGCGAGCGCTGCCGCCGCGAACCAGCGCCGAGATCGACTCACGCCAACGCAGCCACGCCGGGCAGTGTCTTACCCTCGAGGAGCTCGAGGCTCGCGCCGCCGCCCGTCGACACGTGGTCGATGCGGTCAGCGAGGCCGGCCTTCTCCACGGCCGCGACGGAATCACCGCCGCCCACCACCGAGAACGCTTCGCTGTCGGCGACGGCGCGCGCCACGGCGAACGTGCCCGCCGCAAAGGCCTCCATCTCGAAGACGCCCATCGGCCCGTTCCACACGATCGTCCTGGCGCGGGCCACCTCGGCGCGATAGGCCGCGACCGTCTGCGGCCCGATGTCGAGCCCCATGAGGCCGTCTGGCACCGCGGGTCCGTGCTCACTCGTCGGCGCGGTGGCGGCGAACTCGGCCGCGCACACGTGGTCCACCGGCAGCCCCAGCGTCACGCCCTTCTCCGCGGCGCGGGCGCGGATCGCCCGCGCGTCGTCGAGCAGATCCGGCTCGAACAGCGACGTGCCGATGCCAACGCCGGCGGCCCGCAGGAACGTGTAGGCCATCGCGCCGCCGATAAGGATCGCATCGACGCGGTCGATGAGGTTGCGCAGCACCGGGAGCTTGTCGCTGACCTTGGCGCCGCCGAGGATCGCCAACAGCGGCCGCTCCGGCTGCTCGAGGACGCGGCCGAACGCCGCGATCTCACTCTCGAGCAACAAGCCAGCCGCCGACGGCAGCAGCGCCGGCACTCCAGCCACGCTGGCATGGGCGCGGTGCGCGGTGCCAAACGCGTCGTTGACGTAGACGTCGCCGAGCTTTGCAAGCTCCGCCGCAAACGCCGCGTCACCCTTCTCTTCGGCCGCGTGAAAGCGCAGGTTCTCGAGCAACAGGCACTCCCCGTCGCCAAGCGCCGCGGCCGCGGCAGCCGCCTCGCTGCCGACGCAGTCCTTGGCATACCGCACCGGCGTGCCGAGCAGCTCGCCCAAGCGCGCCGCGACGGGTTCCATGCGCATCTCGTCCACGACCTTGCCCTTGGGCCGGCCGAGGTGCGACATGAGCACCGGCCGACCGCCGCGCTCCAGGATCGCCCGGATGGTCGGCAGTGCGGCCTCGATCCGCGCCGAAGAGGTGACCCGCCGCGCGTCATCGAGCGGCACGTTGAAGTCGACCCGCACCAGCACGCGCTGGCCGGCCAGGTCGAGATCCATCAGCTTGCGAACCACGCTTGTCCCCGATCAGCCGCCGAGGGCGTGCGCCTTCTGGATCAGATCGACGACGCGGTTGCTGTAGCCCCACTCGTTGTCATACCAGCTGACGACCTTCACGAGCTTGCCGCCGTCGCTCACCATCGTCGACTTGCCATCGATCACCGAGCTGTGCGGGTCGTGGATGACGTCGGAGGACACGATCGGGTCGTCGGTGTAGGCGAGGATGCCCTTGAGCGGTCCTTCCGCGGCGGCCTTGAGCGCGCCGTTGATCTTCTCGATCGTGACAGACTTGCTCAGGTTGGCGACCAAGTCGACCACCGACCCGTCCGGCACCGGCACGCGCAGCGCGAAGCCGTCGAGCTTGCCGTTGAGCTCCGGGATCACCTTGCCGACCGCGCGCGCGGCGCCAGTCGTCGTCGGGATGATGTTCATCGCGCCGGCGCGGGCCCGCCGCATGTCCGAGTGGATCAGGTCGGCGATGCGCTGGTCATTGGTGTAGGCGTGCACGGTGGTCATCAGGCCGCGCTCGATCCCAAACTCGTCGTGCAACACCTTGGCCAGCGGCGCCAGGCAGTTGGTCGTGCACGAGGCATTCGAAATCACCTTGTGCTCGGCCTTCAGCATGTCGTCATTGACGCCCAGCACGATCATCGCGTCGATGTCGCCCTTCGGCGGCACCGTCAACAGCACCTTCTTGGCGCCCGCGGTCACGTGCTTGAGGCAGAGCTCTTGCGTGGCGAACACCCCTGTCGACTCCACCACGAAGTCGACCTTCATCTCCCCCCAGGGCAAGTTGGCCGGATCGCGCTCGGCGAGCGTGCGAATCTCGCGGCCGGCGACGGTGATGCTCCCCTCGTTGGCCTGCACCGCGTCCGGGAAACGACCGTGCACCGTGTCGTACTTCAGCAGGTGCGCGAGCGAGCTGCTGTCGCCGAGATCGTTGATCGCCACGACCTCGCAATCCGCGCGCTCGTGAAGGACACGGAAGACGAGGCGGCCAATGCGGCCAAAGCCGTTAATCGCAACCCGAAGGGCCATGGAAAGTTCTCCTGGTGGGGACGTTCATGCGTGCGGCGACGGGGGCAACTCAGGCACACAAACGGGGTTCCGCCGCCGCGGGAGGGGCGCGGAGTATAGCGCTGCCCTTGGCGACACACCGCCGCGAAACGGCAATGATCAGCCGGATGTCGCTGGACGAGGTCGCGGAGCATGTCGCGCGCGCGATGGCCCGGGACCCCGAACCTTGGTCGCGCGGCGTGCTGGCGGCCGTCTCCGGCGGCGCCGACTCGCTGGCGCTGCTGTTGGCCCTGGTGCGGCTGGCCGAGGCGGGTCGCCTGCCGGGACCACTCTGCGTCGGCCACGTCGACCACGGCGCCCAATCGGGCAGTGCGCGCGCGGCAGCGGCGGTGGCCGATTGGGCGGCGCGGCTCCGCCTGCCGACCGCGCAACGCCAACTCGGACCGTGGCGGCAGCGACCGAGTGAGGCCGCCCTGCGCGCCGGCCGCTACGCCGCACTCGTCGACATGGCGCGTGCCGGCGGCGCGCGAGCGATCGCCACCGCCCACCACGCCGACGACCAGATCGAGACGGTGCTGTTCCGCCTGCGGCGACGCGCCGGGCCGACTGGCCTCGCCGGCATTCCAGCGGTGCGCGCGCTCGACGCCGACGTGCAGGTCGTGCGCCCCCTCCTCGATCTGCGGCGCGCGGCACTGCGCGCGGCGATCCGCACGGCCGGGCTCCGTCCCATCGACGACGCCAGCAACCGCGACCTGCGCTACACCCGCAACCGGATCCGCCACGCGCTGCTGCCGGCGCTGCGCGACCGCGCACCCGACATCGAAGCGACCCTGCTGGAGCTACAGACCGCCGCTGCGGCCGCCGCCGCCACCTCGCGCCAACGCGCCGCCGCGTTCGTGGCGGCGCACTGCGCCTGGCCGGCGCCGTGGCGCGTCGAGCTGCCGCTGGCCGCAAAGCTCGGCGCGCCACCCGAACCCGCCGGGCTCCTCGTCGCGACGCTGCGCCTCCTGCACCAAGAGCTGCGCCCCGGCCCACCCCCACGCGCGCCCTGGCTGCGGCGGGCCGTCGCACTCGCGCGCGCGCGCACCGGGTCCCGCGCTCCTGGCGCGGTCTTCGTCGAGCGCACACAGCGCGGCCTACTGCTCGCCGATGCGGCCCGCGTGGGCGCGCCACCGCCCAATCCACAGCTGCTGCCGGTGGGCGGCGCCGGCAGCCAGCCGTTTGGCGCCACCGAATGGTCGGTGACCGCGCGCGAAGTCGCCCGCGGTGGCGCCGCGCTGCCGGGCGCGGACGCGCGGTGGCGGGCCTGTCTCGACGCCGGCGCCGGGCCCCAACCGTGGCGCCTGCGCGCCCCGCGCCACGGCGATCGGTGGATCCCCCTCGGCCGACGCAACGCCCCGTCGGCGGCGCCCATGCGCCTTCGTGGCGCTCTGCAGGCCCACGGCGTGCCGCGCTTTGACCGCGCCCGCCTCCCCCTCGTGGTGGACGCCGAGGACCACATTTTGTGGGTCCCCGGCATCGCCCCGAGCGAGCGGGCACGGGTCGGCGACGCCACTCAAAGCTGCATCGAGGTGCGAGTGCTCGGTGGCGCCAGCGCCGAGACCGAGCCATACTAACTTCGCGCCCCTCTCGGACCCGCGAAACCCGCCTGTGCATGGCCCAGCTCATCGTCGAGAACGGTCCCCAACAAGGAACCGCCCATTCCCTCCAACGGGACCATCCCTGCCACCTCGGCAAGGGTACTGACTGCGAACTGCGCATCGACGAGCCCGGCATCGCCGACCGCCACGTCGTGGTGAAGGCGCTGCGCGACGAGGGCTTCGGCGTGAAAGCGCTCGACGGTCCGGTGTCGATCAACGGCAAGCCGGTCAAGGCGGCGCGCCTGCACGACGGCGACGTCGTCGAGATCGGCGGCACCCGCCTGCGCTACGCCGGCAGCGCGGCCGCGACGGCCGCCGACCGCCGCCGGGTCCTCGGCGGCTTTGAGCTGGGCGAGGTGCTGGGCAGCGGCGGCATGGGCACGGTCTACCGCGCCGAGCAGAAGAGCCTCAATCGCGAGGTCGCCTTGAAGATCCTGTCCAAGGAGTTGACCAAGGACCCGGTCTTCGTCGCCCGGTTCGTGGCCGAGGCCCGGGCCGCCGCCCGCCTGCATCACCCCAACGTGGTGCAGGTCTTCGACGTCGGGCACGACGGCGACACCTACTACTACTCGATGGAGCTCATGCACGAGGGCTCGCTCGAGGAGCGGATCAAGAAGGACGGGCCGCTCTCCGTCGAGGACGCGCTGCGCTCCCTCGAGGACGCGGCGCGCGGCCTGGCCTACGCCGAATCGCTGCGCATCGTCCACTGCGACATCAAGCCCGACAACTTGATGATCGACCGGCACGGCAACGTCAAGATCGTCGACCTCGGGCTCGCCCTGACCGACCAGGAGGACCAGAGCAAGGTCCTTGGCACCCCGCACTTCATGTCGCCGGAGCAGGCGCTGGGCAAGCCGCTCGACACACGCAGCGACCTCTACTCCCTGGGGTGCACCTTCTATCGCTTGCTGACCGGGAAGACGCCGTTCCGGCGCCCGACCGTCAAGGAGATCCTACGCGCCCACGTCAAAGAGGCGCCCGAGCCGCTGACGAAGCTGGTCCCCGAGGTCAGCTCCGACATCGCCGCGATCGCCGACCGCCTGTTGCAGAAGGACCCGGCGGAGCGCTATCAGGCGGCGGACGACCTCATCACCGACATCGAGTCGGTGCTCCGACCGCCGGCGCGGCGCGGGATGCTGATTGCTGGCATCGCCGTCGCAGTGCTCGTCGCGAGCGGGGCCCTGATCTGGGGCCTCACGCGGCCCGAGGGCGAGACCGTCACCGAGATCATCAAGGAGCGCGACCCGCGGGTGGCGGGGCTGCTCGAGGAGATCAAAGAGAAGGATGCCGAGATCGCGCGGCTGCGCGCCGTGACCGCGACGACCGCGGCCTCGTTCGTCGATCGCGCGGCGGCACTCGAACGCGTCGCCGCCGAGCACGAAGGCACGGCGGCCGGTGACGCCGCCCGCGCCGCCGCGGCCGAGCTGCGCACCGCGCACGAGCGCGAGCTCGCGGCCGCCGCCAAGCGCGCCGAAGCCCTGCAGGCCGCCGAAGCCGCCTTGCGCGGCAAGGTGCAGCAGGCCCTGGAGCGCGGCGACTTCCGCGCCGCCGATCTACTGCTAGCGCGCCCCGATCTGCCGGCGGAGCTGGCGACCGAGGAGAGCCTGCAGGCGACGATCGTCGAACTCCGCGCCGCGTTGCGCGACGCCGCGCAGCAGCGCCTGGCGGGCCTGCGCGACGACGGCGCCCGCGCTCTCGAGGCGCGCGACCCCGCCGGGCTCGAGCAAGTGATCCGCGCCTTTGAGAACGCGCTGAACCCCGACAGCGGCTGGCCCACGGCGGCACTCGACGACCCATCGCGGTGGCAAACGCTCGCCGACGACACCCGCGCCCAGCTCGCCAGCCTGCGCGAGGACATGGTCGCCGAGGAGCGCAACGCCGCGTGGGGCAGCTACGTCGACGCGATGCTGGGCACCGACCGCGGCGCGCTGGACCGCGCCGCCGCGTTCGACCTCGCCGGCGCCGCCGCG
>JBCCGH010000208.1:0-15639 GCA_039029375.1 Planctomycetota bacterium | reverse complement strand
CCCCCCCCCCCCCCCCCCGCGACAATACCGCCTTCGACGCCGCTCCCTGGACGTCGCCCGCGGTGCGGAGGCGGGGCGTTCTTTTTTGTGGGAGCTCCATACGATCACCGCCGATGTCGACCCGCGCTGACGAGATCGAAGTCCACGTCCACTACCCCGGCCTGACCGAGGCGCCCGTACTGCGGGCCGACGTCGACTGGGACGTGGACATCGAGGCGACGTCCGTCGACCACGACGCGGGTCGCTACGAGTATCTACTGCGGCCGACCGAGCCGTTCGTCTACTTCAAGGCGGTGTTGCGTGACGCCGACGGCGAGGAGCGTTGGGCATGCGGGCCCAACCGGCTCGCCACGGCGTCCAGCGAGCGGGTGATCGACGTGTTCCCGTTCTTCGAGCCATCCGGGGCGCGGGTGACCGAGCTGCAGAGCTGCACGTACGGCGGCGCGACCTATTCCTACCGCGTGTTCCTGCCGCCCGGCTACGACGAGACCACGCTGCACTACTACCCGACGCTCTACATGAACGACGGGCACAACCTCTTCTTTCGCCAGGAGTCGTCGACGGGCAAAGACTGGGGCGTCGACGATACGCTCGCGGCGCTCGATGAGATGACAAGCGTCGAGCAGGTGATCGTCGTCGGCGTCTATCCAAACGACCGAATGTTGGACTACACGCGGCAGGGCGAAGCGGCCTACTGCGAGTTCCTGTGCGACGGGCTCGTGCCGCACATCCAGGAGGAGTATCGCTCGCTGTCCCAGCCGGAGCACTGCGCGTTGATGGGCTCTTCGTTGGGCGGAGTCTCCGCCCTGAGCTGCGCCTGGGAACGCCCCGATCGGTTTGGCATGGCAGGGTGCCTGTCGGCGTCCTTTGGCTACGACGACGACCTGGCGAAGCGAGTGTTGGCCACGCGCAAGCCCGAGCTGCGGGTGTATTTGGACAGCGGTTGGCCCAAGGATAACTTCGAGGTCACACGCGACATGCGGGCGCGCCTAGTGCGCGCGGGCTTCGATGAGGGACGCACCCTCCTCTACTTCGCGTTCCCGGGGGGGCGCCACAGCGAGCATCACTGGGGCGACCGCTGCCACGTGCCGTTCCAGTTCCTCTTTGGCCATCGCAGCGATGACCGGTCGCGGGCGGGGCAGCACGCGTTCGACGCGGCGGGCTAGAGCCCGCATCGCGCACCGGGATTCGAGTAGAATCCGCACGCCAGGTGACGGCTCGATCCGACTCCCGACGGCCACGCGACGGGAGTCGATCGTTGCATGGGCACTCGGCGCACTCGTGCAAGCGCCGACCTACATGCCTCGGACGCCCCAGGCCCGGGTCGTTTACGCGGATGGCGTGGGTTCCCATAACGCGCCCACCGGCGCGCTGGGGCACATCGGCCGGGCGCCCGTGATGGCGTTCAACCACGACTAAAGGTCCGCCAACGCGAAGATCTGGCGTGCCGATCGGATGTAAAGGTCCGGCATCGCCAGCCAGAATCCGCGGTGTCCCTCGCTTGGCGTCGTCGGCCGGGCGTGATACATCGGGCGCGATGCGCTCGTTCGGGCCCTATCGCGTTGTGCGCCACCTCGGCTCGGGCGGGATGGGATCGGTCTGGCTCGCCGAGGAGGGCGCGCCAGCGCGGCGCTGGGTCGCGCTCAAGCTGTTGGACCTCGTGCCCGAGGGGGCGGCGCCGGCGTGGCGCTTGGCCCGGGAGCGGTTAGCGCTCGGCCGCATGAATCACCCCAACATCGCGCAGGTCTATGACGCCGGCCTGACGCCGGATGGCCACTCCTACATGGCGATGGAGTTCATCGAAGGGCCCTCGATCACCGCGTTTGCCGCTCAGCACGCGCTCGCCCCGCGGGAGCGTGTGGCGCTGATGCCACCGGTGTGCGACGCGGTCCAGCACGCGCACCAGCGCGGCGTGATCCACCGCGACCTCAAGCCCTCCAATGTGCTGGTCCGTGGCACGGCGACACAGCCCGACCCGGTCGTCATCGACTTCGGCATCGCCGCGGCGCTCGACGCGCGCGGCGGCGGAAATCGCCCGCGTGGCGCCTCCGCGGCACGGGCGTTGGCGCTCGGGACGCCGGAGTACGCCAGCCCCGAGCAGCTCGGCGGCGACGCCGACGTCGACGGCCGCGCCGACGTCTATTCGCTGGGGGCGCTGCTGTTTGAGCTGCTCACCGAGCGCGCGCCGATCCAGGATGCCCGGCTCGCCGATGCGCCGGCGGCCGAGCTGCGCCGCCTCGTGACCCGCCTGGGCGTGCCGGCGCCCAGCCGGGTCCGGGCCGAGCAGCGGCAGGCGCCGGCGGCCGACCTCGACTGGGAGGCCCTCGACCGGGTCACCCTGCAGGCGCTAGAGAAGGCGCCAGACCAGCGCTATCCGGCGCCGCGCGCGTTGGCGGACGACCTGCGCCGTTGGCTCGCGGGGCGCCTCGTCGCGGCGCGCGATCCGGCGCGTCGCGGCCGCGGGTTGTGGCGCTGGCGCTTGCCGTGGGGCTGACGGTGGTGGCGTCGCCCGCTACTCGGGCAGCACGATCTCGACGCGCGCCAGCTGCGTGTGGAAGCGGACGTCGAGGAACAGCTTGGCCTGGTCTTTGTCGCCGGCCGGATGGATGTCGAGCGACAGGTGCTCGAAGTCTGGGTGGTCGGCGGCGAAGTGCGTCTTCAGCGGCTTGGCGTCGTCGCTGAGCTTGCGCGAGAAGCGCGACGGCGCGTCCAGCACCAGCTCCCAATGCGCGTCCTCGGTCTTGCGCGCTTTGACCGAATACTTGCCTGCTGGCACGTCGACCCCACCGATCTTGACGTCCGCGGTCAACTCGAGATGCGCGTTCCCAAGGTGCCAAGCGTCACCAGCCTTGAGCTCGGCGGCCTTCTCGGCGTTGAACGGCACCGTGATGTGCGTCACGTGGATCTCGAGGTCGGAGAGCTTGACCTCGAGGCGCTTGGCGAAGTGGGGGTGTGGTAGCGGAGGCGACGCGCTGTGGTCATGCGAGACCGGCAGCGAAACGGCGAGGGCCGCGAACACGGGCAGGGCGAGCGGCGTGGCGCGGCAAAACCAGCGCGGGAGGGTCGAGGTCATAGTGAGTGGGTCCTGTTGGAGTCCGAAGCAGCAGAATGCCCTCTCGGGCCGCGCGCCGGGTGTCAAAACTGGTGCTCAGGAACAACGCGGCACCGTGCTCAGGGCCCGCCGTTGACGAATGCCCGCGTCGAGCGGAACGTGTTCTCGTGATCGAGGGCTTGCTTATCGGGATCGGCGTCCTTGCCGGATACTGGCTGGGCCGCGGATCGGGAAAGGCCGCCGGCGCTGGTCGTGCGGCCAACGGCTCGGGCACCGACGCGTCGGGGGCGAGCGGCGAGTCGAGCCACGATCGCGCGCGCCTCTACGAGCTGGCGGCGGCGATGGACGAGTTCTACGTCCAAAGCGCCCACCCGCGTGACCTCCTCGAGCAGGAGACCTTCCAACGCGGCGTTGCGCTCCTCGGCAATGGCGGCTTCAGCACCGCGGATCTCGTCGCCTACTACCGCGGCGACAACGACATCATCTCATGCATGGCGCTCGAGGCCTTGTGCGGGCGGGCCTCCGGGTCGGACCGCGACGCCCTGTTGGCCGCGGTCAACGATCAGACGCCGTGGGTCACGTTCTTCGTCCTGCGCGTGCTCGGCGAGCTCGAGGAACCCGTCCTACCGCTCCTGTTCGCCGCGTTCTCCGTGCCGTGGCGCAACTCCCATTCGCAGCAGCTCGTCGTCGACTTCGTCGGTCAGCGTCTGGCGGGCGGCGAGCCCGAGCCCGCGGCCACGGAGCTCGACGTCGTGCCCGGCGAGATCGCCGAGTGGTTGGCCGACGCATTGGCGCGCACCGACCATCCGCCGACCCAGCAGCTGGCCACCGCCGTGCGACGCCGGCTTCGCAGCCGCGTCGACGTCGGCTATCTGCGCAGCGTCGGCAAGGTGTGGAGCGCGGCCGACCGCGGCGACTTGGTCGAGGACGAGCCACTGCGGCGGGTCGTTGACGAGCTCGAACGGAACCTCCGCCGCGACCCGCCGCGATCTCTGCTGCTGGTGGGTGAATCCGGCGTGGGCAAGACCGTCGCCCTGCGTCTGCTCGGCCGACGCTTGATCGCCCAGGATTGGGTGTTGTTTGAGGCTGGCGCCGTCGAGCTGCTCGCCGGCCAGAGCTACCACGGTCAGCTCGAGGACCGCCTGCAGCAGCTCGCCGCCGCCATCGGCAGCGGCCGACGCGTCCTGTGGATCGTGCCCGACGTGCACGAGCTGGTCTGGGCCGGGCGACATCACTACAGCTCGTCGAGCGTCCTCGACTACTTCTTGCCGCTCATCGAGACCGGCGCGGTCGTGCTGGCTGGTGAGATCTCGCCCGAATCCTACGACCGCCTCCTGCAACAGAAGCCACAGCTGCGCGGTGTTACCGAAGTCGTGCAGCTGGCGCCACGGAGTGAGACCGACACGCTCGCGCTCGCCACCCAATGGGTGGGGCGGCAGACCGCGGACGGCGAGGCCGCGCCCGTGCCTGATGCCCTGTTGCGCGAGATGGCGCAGCTGGCGCAACAGTATCTCGGCGACACGGCGCCGCCCGGTAACCTGCTGCGGCTGCTCGAGCTGACGGTGCAAGATCGCGCGCGCGATGGGGTCGCCGCAGCGCCGGTCACCCGCGCCGACCTGCTCGCCGTGCTGAGTCGTCGGACCGGCTTGCCGCGCACGGTCCTCGATGAATCCGAGGGCCTCGAGCTCGAGCGCCTGCGCGGCTTCTTCACGGCGCGCGTGAAGGGGCAGGACGAGGGCGTCGACTGCCTGGTCGAGCGCATCGCCATGATTAAGGCGGGGCTCACCGATCCCGGCCGGCCGCTCGGCGTGTTCTTGTTTTGCGGACCGACTGGCAGCGGTAAGACCGAGCTTGCCAAGGCGCTGGCCCACTATCTGTTCGGCTCGGCCGAGCGCATGGTGCGCCTCGACATGAGTGAGTTCAGCGGCCCCGGCGCGCAAGCCGGCGTCCTCGGCGACGCCGATCCGCGGAGCGAGCGGCGGGCGCTGGTGCATCGCGTGCGCGAGCAGCCGTTCTGTGTGGTGCTGCTGGACGAGATCGAGAAGGCCGACACCGACGTGTTCGATCTGTTCCTGCAGGTCTTCGACGACGGGCGCCTCACCGATCGCCAGGGGCGCGCCGCCGACTTCCGGCACGCGATCTTCATCATGACCTCGAACCTCGGCAGCCGCGCCCCCGGCCAGGCCGGACTCGGCTTCGGCGCGTCGAGCGAACCCGCCCGTGCCGAGATCGACCGCGCGCTGGCCGCGGCGTTTCGGCCGGAGTTCCTCAACCGCCTGGACCGGGTGGTCGTGTTCCGCAGCCTGAGCGAGGCCGTGATGCGCGAGGTGCTGGAGAAGGAGCTCGCCGAGGCACTGTCGCGGCGCGGTCTGCGCAACCGGCAGTGGGCCGTCGAATGGGACGCGACGGCGCTCGACTTCTTGCTGGCGAAGGGGTTCTCACCGGCGCTCGGCGCGCGGCCGCTCAAGCGCGCCATCGAGCGCTACCTGCTGTCGCCGCTCGCCATGGCGATCGTGCAGCACCAGACGCCCGAGGGCGATCAGTTCTTGTTCGTCGGCTCGGACGGCGACGGCGTGCAGGTCGCCTTCGTCGATCCCGATGCTCCGCCCGCCGCGCCGGTCCAAGTCGAGACGCCGACCGCGTCGTCCGTGCGCGCCGTGGCGCTCGATGCCACTGGGCGGCCGGCGGAAGTCGCGCTCCTCGAAGGGGCGTACCGCAAGCTGCGAGGCCGGCTGGACGGCGACGCCTGGCGCGGCGCCAAGCAGAGCGCGCTCGAGACCGTCTCCGACGATGGTTTTTGGTCGTCGCCGCACCGCTTTGTGATCCTCGATCGAGCCGAGTCCATGGACCGCGTCGAGCGTGGCCTCGAGACGGCGGGTCGCCTGCTGCGGCGCCTCGGCCACGGCCAGCGCAAGCGCGCCAGCTACCCCGGTCCCCTCGTGCAGCGCCTGGCCGAGCAGCTCTACTTGCTCGCGGCCGCCCTCGCCGACTTCGAGGAGAAGCGGACCGGTGAGGTCATCCTCGCGATCGACGCCGTGACCGACGCGCGGGCGATGGATGCGCCGCAAGCGGACGCGTTCGCCGGCCAGCTCGTCGACATGTATCGGGCCTGGGCGCGCAAGCGCCGGATGCACGTCGAGGAGCTGGAGCCCGCCGACGGCTCGCCCGCCCGCTGCGTGCTGGCCGTGGCGGGGTTCGGCCCCTGGCGCATTCTGGCGCCTGAGGCCGGCTTGCACGTGCTTGAGGTCGTCGAAGGCGGAGCGACGAAGCGCCATCGCGCCCGAGTGCGGGTGGCGCCGCCGCTCGACATGTCGCCACCGCGCGACGCACGCGAGGCGCGCCGTCGGGCGCAGCAGGCGCTGGCGCGGGTCGACGGGACGGGATCGACGATCGTGCGCCGATACCGCGAGGCACCGTCACCGTTGGCGCGCGACGCGATTCGCGGCTGGCGCACCGGTCGGCTGGACCGGGTGTGGGCGGGCGACTTCGACTTGCTGGAGCCCACCGCCGCGGCGGCGACGGCTGCCGAGTAGGCCCGCTGGAACCAGGGGGCTGCCAACGGCGAAGTTTCTTCGCTGTGGGTGGGGATTCCGCGCCAACCACCGAGAAAGGCGAGTTGGATGTCAGCGTGCGGCCGCGTCGCGCGTTGTGCCTCTAGGAGAGAGGTGTCGCGTTGGAATTGCAGGACAGTCGCCCGCTGTTGTCGGTCGTGCTCGTGCTCGGGCTCGTCGCGACTGGGATCCTGAAGCAGCCGGGGCCGTTGCAGAGCGCGCGGCCGCCGATGCCGGGCGATCGCCCGGCGCCCGTCGGCAGCGGTGTCATGGCGCGCTTGTGGCAGGATCCGCTGCAGGTCGTGCTGGAGCGGCTGGCGCAGGAGCGGCGCCGTGCCGGGACGCGTGGGTCGCAGGACGACCCCGACCCGCCCACGAGCGGCATCGACTGTCCGTACCCGTTGCGGGGCGTGCGGTCCTGCCGGGTGCTGCCGGTCTTAGTGCCGCCGGTCGGGTTTCCGGAGCACCACGAGCGGCGGCTGCGGATTCGCCGCGGTGTCGTGATGGCGCTTCACAATCGCGGCTACGTGCCGGTCGACGCCACGCGCCTCGGTGTCTTCTTTTGGCGAGGCCCTGGCCCCATGACCACAGAGGCGCCGACCGACTTTGGTGGTTGGGTGGAATCGAGTTGGGTCAAGGCAGGTCTCGCCCCGAGCGAGGGGCACGTGGATCGCCAGAGGGCGCCGCGGCCGGTGCCGTTCGAGTGGTTCAAGGCCAAGGAAGGCAAATGGACCGAAGACGTGGTCGTCCTGTGGGTCGACGAAGGCTCGATCCCGATGGATCGGTCCGCGGCGCTGCCTCTCATCCCCTGGTGCCGTGGCCTCGTCGAGCGCTTCGCGGAGCAGATCAGGCTCAGTCAGGAGGCGGAGCAGACCCGTCGTGCCGACGAGGGCTGGCGCGACGGCGATGCGCGGCTTCCCACGTGGCCCATTCGGATCATTGGCCCCTCAGATTCTGGTGCGCTGATCCGAGCGCTGCGAGCCCAGCATGGGGTGCCGGCGCACGAGCACGTGCGGATCCTCTCCCCGTTCGCGACGATTCGCGACGCGAAGCTCTTTGCCGCGGCGCAACGGGTTCTGGCGCCCCCAGGTCTTTGGACCCAATGCGCTGGTCACGATTGGCTCATGCGGATTCCGTGCACGGATACCACGGTTCTCGCGGCGGTGCTACATGAGTTGCGCGAGCGCCGGGTCACGCTTCGGGATCGCGAGATCCTGCTGATCTCGGAACTCGATTCGCACTACGGCCGCGACGTGGTGCACGCGCTCGACGAGGCCGTCGCCACGCTGCCTGCGCGCGAGCGTCCCGTCGCCCGGTGGGTGACATACCTCCGTGGTTTGGACGGTCACTCCACGGGATCCGGACCCCTGGCTCCGACCGATCCCAAGCGCGTTGACGTGCCGGATGGGCAGGGCCAGCTGGACTCGCTGCGTCGCCTGGTCGACAAGGTCAAGGCGGCGCGGCGGATGCTCTGGCTCCGCGGGAGGGATTTCGCCGCAGTCGGAGTGGTCGGCAGCGACGAGTACGACAAGCTTCTGATCCTGCAGGCGCTGCGGCCTCAGTTGCGCGGCCTCCCGTTCTTCACCACGGATCTCGACGCGCGCTACGCCCACCACTCTCAGATCGAATGGTGTCGTAACCTCATCGTTGGCTCTTCGTTCGCCTTGCTCCCGCAGAAGGCGCCGCAGGGCCCGCAGGTCGGAGCTCATCTCGCGCCTTTTCGGGATTCCTACACCACGTCAGTGTACGCGGCGACCCGATGTTGCCATCACAGACGGCAAGGCGTTCCTGTGTGGCTTGGGCACGCCGCACCTGTTCGAGATCGGCAGCTATGGCCCGGTGGCGCTCGGTCACGGGCAACGCGATGGCACTGCTGCCGCCGGCGCATCGTGCGAGGGCCAGCACAGCCACGATCCGGCCTTCTCCGAGCAGACCTGGATCCGCTCTCGCGTCCTCGGGGTTGCGTGGCCCGCAACCGCTCTGGGTGCGTGCGCGTTGGCCCTCGCTCTGTGGGAGTGTCGGCGGCGCCGGCGTGTGTCGGCGCCGGGCGACGTGATCTTCATCTGCGAGCATCGAGGGCTCCTCCGCGCGACGTTTGTGTTCGGCGCTCTCACGTTGTTCGGCCTGCTGGGCATGGTCGCCGTCGCGAGTGCTGAGCCGATCGCGCTGTTCGCTGGGATCAGCGCCTGGCCGACGCAGGCGATCCGGCTTGCGGCCGCAGTGCTGTGCATCAAGCTCGCGGTGACGAGCTCCCGAAGCCTCTGGTTGGCGAAACGGCGCGTGGCCACGGACTTCGGTGCGACTTCGAACGGGTCGACGACCTGGACCGAGCTCGACAAGCGGGCCGACCTGGCGTCTCGGTGGCGACGCACGGTGGGTTGGTCGGCCGCATTCCTCGGCGCCATCGTCCTCACCGACCTGTTCTTTGGCTTGCCGAATGCACCCGTGCGCGGTGCCGTCGCCCACTGGGCGGACGCGATCGTTGCCTGGGTGAGTCGAGCCGCCGCCGTCGTCCTGCTGGTGTTTTGCATCGACGCGGTGGCGGTGCGCCTGCGCCTCATTCGTTGGTGCCGCAACCACGAGGTGCGATTCGCCTCCGCGGCAGACGAACCGAATCGTGCTTTCCACGAGAAACGCGAGATCGACTACGTCGCCGCGCTGACGACGGAAGAGTCGAGGATGGTTCTCTTCCCGTTCATGATCTTGTTGATCCTCGTGTGTGCGAAGCATCGCGTCTTCGACGACTGGCACTGGAACGCGCCAATCATCGCCGTCACCGCGGTAGGACTGCTCACGCTAGTGGCCGCTGTGCTGATCCTCCGCGCGAACGCGGAGGCGCTCCGCAGCGACGCGGTGCGCACCATCGACGTGGACATCGCCAAACTCGGGCACGGGAACGACGAGGAGCGCGCCCGGCTCCTGAGCTACGGCACCGACATCCTCGGTTGTCGGACGGGTGTGTTTGCGACCTGGGCCGGCAACCCCGTGGTGCAGGGCTTGCTCATCCCGCTCGGTGGCATCGGCGGGATGTTCCTACTGGAGCAAGCCGCCCGCCAATAGGGCTCACTGGCCGCGCCGCGTGCGCAGCGGGTCGGCCGCGATCGAGAACCGCAGGCCGTTGCTGGTGACGATCCCCGCGGGCGATGCCGCGTCCGGGATCGCAGCTTGCACGTAGACCTCTCGCCCGAAGCGGTCGCGCCCGCCGAACATCACCACGCGGTCGCGCGCAGCGTCGTACGCCATCGCGTGGCGGGTTGATGGTGCCAGGCTTGCTGCGCTGACAGGTGGGCCATGCCGCCGACGAGGGCGGCGACCGTGGCGACGCGGGATAGGCACGATGCGAGCATGGAATGACCTCCGTCGATGAGACGGTCGCGCCGCAGCCTCTGGGGGTGATGGACGGCGAGCTCCATCCGGCCGTTGCTGCACGTCCGTGCGCCGCGAGAGTCTAGCGCCAGCGACCGGGCCGTCGCCGCAGATCGAGGCGGGTGTAGCGGCCAGGCCGTTCGGTGTTGGGGCGCACTAGCTCGACCCGCGGCCGCAGTGTTTGCTGCCGTCCCATGAGCACTGCGACACCGAGCCCGACCGCAAAGCCGCCAATGTGCGCCCACCAGGCCACGCCGCCGCCTTGGCTGCCAAACGACGCGGCGCCCTGCACCAGCTGCAGTGCGAACCAGATGCCCAGGAACACGACCGCCGGCACGACCCAGATGTCGATGAAGATAAAGATCGGCACCAGGGTCAGGACCTTGGCGCGCGGGTACAGGTACATGTAGGCGCCCATCACGCCGGCGATCGCGCCGCTGGCGCCGATCGTGGGCACCGTCGAGTCCATGGCCGTCAGCAGGTGCGTCACGCTCGCCGCGGCGCCGCAGCCCAGATAGAAGAGCAGGTAGCGCGCGTGGCCGAGACGGTCTTCGACGTTGTCGCCGAAGATGAACAGAAACCACATGTTGCCCAGGAAGTGCAGCCAGCCGCCGTGGAGGAAGATGCAGGTCAGCAGCGTCAGCCAGGCGGGGACGCCGGCTGGCGCGGCTTCTCGAGACACCTCGCGGAGCACCGTGCCGCGCAACGTCTCGACCAACTGGTAGTCGAGGATGCGGATGACTCCGTCGGGCTCGAAGACGCGGGCGGGGATCATGCCGAAGCGTTCGACGAGCGAGCCGCCGGCCTCGCCGGTCATGAGCTGGGCCGCGAAAGCCAGGGCGCAGGCGGCGATCAGCGCCCAGTTGACCACCGGGGTGGTGCGGGCCGGGATGTTGTCGCGGAGGGGGAACACCGCTTCTCGGTTGCGTCGGGTGGCGCGCCGAGATACGGATACGCCGCCCTAACGACGATAAGACCCCAGAAATGGATCGCAACGACCCAGGCCCCCGCATCTTCGTCACCGGCGCCGTCCTCGGCGTGCTGCTGATCGCGACCTTTGTCGGCATCACTGTCGCGCTCGACATGCGCTCGGGCTTCTACGGTGTGCCGCCCAACGCGACTTGGTTCCCTGGCGTCGTCGAAGAAGCCGGCGATGCGCCCGCTTCTGCCGATCACGGCAGCGGCCACTGACCGGCCCGCGCGCCGGCCGTCGCTACCGCGCTGCGGCTGTCAGCGGCGTCTCGTAGATCCGGTAGCGCCGATACTCGTGCCCCCCGAGGCTCACGAGCACGCGGAGCATCTCGGCGTTGTCCTCGAGGATCCAGCTCGCCTCGCAGTGTGGACAGCCGACCCCGGGGTTGTTCACGTAGTAGTGGTGCAACAGGAGCGCGTCGAGCCCGCTCTTACGATGCTCTGGCACCACGCCCAAGAGGAGCACCCGCGTCCGGTCGACCTTCTTCATCGCGCGGAAGAGCTTCCACCAGCCGAACGGTAGGAGTCGGCCATTGCAGGCCGCGATCCCGACGTTGACGTCGGGCACGTTGATGCCGAACGCGACCGGCTTGCCTTCGATTTCGACGATCACCAATAGCTCGCGCCGCGCGATCAACTTCAGCTCCGTCGACGAGCGACGGAACTCGTCCTCGAGCATGGGCACGAAGCCCCAGTTGCGGTTCCAGATGCGCTGATACAGGTCCCACAAGATGTCGAGCTCGCGATCGAAGCGCCGCAGATCGACCTGCCGAATCACCGCGCCGGTCCGTTGGGTGATCCGCGCGATCAGCCTCTCGAACCGTTCCGCCGTCGCGGTGTAGGACACCAGCATCAGCGCCAGCAGGTCCTTGGCCTTGGCGAGCCCATACGACTCCAGCCACTCCACGTAGCTCGGTGGGTTGTAGGGCATCATCACCACCGGCGGACCGGGTTCCCCGCCGGGCAGGAGCACACCGCACCGGTAGTTGGTCGACAGGTCGACCGGCCCGCGCATCGCCGTCGCCCCTCGGGCCGCGAGCCACGCCTTGGCGTGATCGAGCAGCGCATGCGCGGCGCCTTCGTCGCGGGCTTCGAAGTGGCCAAAGAACCCCACCCGATCGCCGTGAAAGTCGTCGTGCAGGTGGTTGCGAACCGCACTCACTCGGCCCACGACCTCGCCCCCACGCTCCGCCAACCAGAACTCGGCGTCGGCATGGCGGAAGAACGGGTTCTTCTTTCGATCCACTTGCCATGTCTCCGCCATCGTCAGCGGCGGCACGTAGTGTGGGTCGCCGTCGTAGAACGCGCGCTGCGCGTCGAGAAACGCGCGCGGCGATCGCGCGGCGGAGAAGCGAATCGCGTCCAAGGACCGACCATCGAACCGCGAAGCCGGCGTGCAGTCCAACCCGAGAGCCGGACGACCGTCAGCGCGTGACTTTGAAGAAAGTCACGCGCCCTCAGGAAAGCCCACCCGGGCCGATGCGAACCTCGACCCGACGAGGAACCGGCGGCCGGCGATCTCGACGGTCGAGGGATGGATCAGTCGGTCGATGAGGCCCCGCCGAACGTAGCGGAACGTCGGCCGGCGGATCGGCAGCATGAGGTGGCCGTAGTCGGCCCGAATCCGCTGCGACAGTTCGCGGAGCCGATAGAACGGCACCGTGGGAAACAGATGGTGCTCGACGTGGTATCGATGGACCGGGAGCATGAATGCGTCGAGGAGTGGCCCCAAAGTGAGGTTGTTGGCGTTGAGGCTCAGCAGCTCGAAGTCGGTCGGATCAGCCTCCTCCGCGAACAGCGAGGCCTCGTGGGAGTGGGTGAGGAAGATGACCGCGAGCAGCGCGTAGGCAAGCAGGATCGGTGGCAGCAAGACGATCGCCGCGAGCTGCCACCCGAGGGTCAGCACGCAGGTCGCGAGTAATGTGCCAATCGTGAGCACGTCGGCCGCGTCGGACCACGACCGAATCCGCCGCATCGGCGACCACTCGTACTGGGTCAAGAACAAGTACGAGAGGGCCGGGATGGCGCAGGCGGCGATCAGCACGTTTTGGATCACTGCCGGGGTTTGGCTGATGTACTTGCGGTAGAGCCTCGGGACGGATTCGACCGTGGACGACATGGCGGTCTTTGGGTCGTCGAAGCTCTGGTTGAACTGATGGTGCTCGCGGTGAGAGTCGCGGAAGCCGGCGAAGCGATGGATGTAGGTGCTCGTGAGCAGCGTGCCCACGACGCGGTTCCAGCGCGGGCTCGTGAATGCGGCGTTGTGCATGCAGTCGTGGGCGACGACGAGGCAAGCGTAGAGATTGAGCGCTTGCACCACCCAAGCCAGCGCCATCAGCAAGTACCAACCGTGCGTCGCGCCCCAGCCGATCGCCAGACCCGTCACCAGGACTCGGCCGACCAGCACCGCGACGACCCCGGCCGTCCGGGCGTTGCTCGGTTCGAACAAACCGGGGGCGTCGGCGCGGAGTCGGCGTTCGACGGCCGCGGCCTTCGGCAGCTGCAGGTCACCGCTGAGTACCTGCTCGACGAAGGCTGGATAGGGCATCCCGGTGCAGTCCGGGGTGGCAGGGGCGTCGGGGGTGGTCGCGACCGAGCGCTCCGCGCACGGCTCCGCGCACGGTTGGGTGGCCGGCTGGGCAGACGGCTCTCCTTGGAGCGCGCGAACCCGCCGATCACACGAGCCGCAGACCGAGCCCGCCCCGGTCGTGCAGCGTAGGAGGGACGGATCGAGCGTCTTCGCGTCCTCGACGGTGAGGCCGACGCACGCACACAGGAGCTCGCCGCTCGTCGGCTTGGCGATGGTGCCACTCCAGCGGAAGCGCGCCTCGAGAGCGGGCTTCAGCGGCGACTTGGAGATCAGCCGATTGCACAGCGACGCGATGCCCTCGAGATCACCGCTGGCCTCGATCTTCACGATGCGCGCGTCTGCCGCGAGATGGAGGCGCCGCACCAAGCCGTCCTTCTCGCACTCCACGATGCTCGCCGTCTCGGCGGGCTCCGAGAGCTCGGTCCAGATCATGGCGTCCCGCTCGGCCACTTTGGTTGCCGAGTAGCGCCGACCGTCCGCGTAACAGACGGTCGACGTGACGCAGGGCTCGCCCGCGTCGGTCGTGCTGCGCGCGATCATGGTGGCGTTCGCGCCGGTCGGCCCGAGGTACACCTGCCGCTGGATGGCCACGAGGTCGCGCAGCGGCCGGTGGCGGATCACCCAGGCGGTGAACGTGGCCGCCGGCACCCGCAGCACCACGAGTTCGGTCTTGGCCACGACCGACGCCGAGCGCGGCACGTCGTCGATCACCGCCAGCTCGCCAAAGCACTGGCCCGCCGTCAGCTCGGCGAGCTTCTTGTCCCCCTGCATGGCATGGGCGTCGCCCCGGATGACGAAGTAGGCGGCTTCCGCCGTTCGCCGCTGCGACAGCACGGTCTCACCCGTGGCAAAGGACTCGACCGAGCAGTGGTCGTCCGCCGAGTCGAGCACCAGGCCGCGCAGCACGTCGAGGCCGGTTTGGCGCACCGAGAGCCCGAGGATCGAGTTCTGGTCCTCGCGGCCATCGCACAGCGAGCTGGCCAGGTGGGCGGCAAACACGGGCGCCGGAATCTCAAAGACCAGGCTCTTCGTGCGGGCCCGGGCACCCGTGGTGCGGCGCGAATTGCCGCGCAGCAGCGCGTATTCGCCGAACCCTTCGCCAGGCCCGAACACCCAGTTTGGCATCGTCTCCCCGCCCGTGGCCGTGAATGCCTCAACTTCGCCATTCAAAACCAGATAGAACGCCTGGGCCTCGTCCCCGGGGCGGTAGATGGGGACTCCTGGCTCGAGCTCACGCAGCTGGCCGGCGGCGGTGATGGCCGAGCGCTCGGGGACGTTGAGGAGGAGCGGATGGTCCCGAACGTCGTCGAGGCTCGTGGCCGGCTGACTCAGACTGAGTGATGCGTGCTTCATGGCGATCTGGTCCGTCTGCGCGGGGACACCCCCACAGACTCTGTCACGCCAAATCGGCCGCCGGGAGGAAGAGATTTCTTGGTGTCGACCCCTCGGTGCGCCGAGCTGGCGCTCGCACGGCCGCCCCCGGAAGGGTCAGTAGCCAGTGAAGGTCGTGGTCTCGAGGTTGGTGAGCGCCGTGGGGTTGGTGACGAGCGCCTGCCAGTAGCTCGTGGCGCCGATGAAGCGCGGGTTGCCGGGGACCGGGAACGTCACCGTGGCGCTGCCCGAAGCGTCCAGCACGCCGAGCCCTGCCGGCAGGATGGTGAACGGCGCCAGGACGAGCGTGCCGAAGGGGAGCGGGGTCCGTCCCCTCTGGACCGAGGCATACAGCACCCAGGGGCTGCCGGGCGCCCCGCGCACGTTCAACGGCATGGACTTGCCCACGCGAGGGGAGCTGCGTCCAGGACAGGTGGCGTGTGAGGTTGACGGCGATGCGGTTGGCCCCTTCGTTGCCAAACATCGCGTCGAGGTCGCCGTCGCCGTCAAGGTCGGCGAGGGCAACGGCGCGGGTGATGCAAACTGGCCCCGTTTCTTGTGGGCGCCTCAGGCCGCTCAGGCCGCTGCGGCGAGCACCTCACGGATCGCTCTAGCGTCGCGGGAAACCGGGTGGCCGCTCAGGGTGCCCCAGTCCTGCCGCCATGAGAACACCTCGTTGGCGGTGAGCGGCCGGTGCAGCCAGCCGAGCAGCTGCGCCGGGGTGGAACGATCGCGGT
>JBCCGH010000207.1:0-16082 GCA_039029375.1 Planctomycetota bacterium | reverse complement strand
CGGGATTCTAGTGGTGTGATTCAGGCAGATGGGGCCTTGTCCGCGAGACATCGGCGCCGGTCGCAAGGCGGGTCGCCGCAGGCATATTGGTGGATACGGCGAGGACGACCCAACGCTGCGAGCGGCGCTGAGGGCCGTGGATAAGGCCCCAGATTCCTGAATCACACCACTAGGAGTCTCCATTCCCATCCCTGGATCATAGCCGCCCTCGGCGCTTCGCGAATCCGGTGGCCGCCCGTGATCACCTCGGCCGGCGGTCCTTGCCTTCGCCATCCTCGTCGGCCTGAAACGCCTGCAGCTGCGCGGGCGTGAGGACGGTGGCGACGGAGTCTACGAACTCCTGGCGGTTGCTTTCCTTTGCCTGACCAAGGACCTCATCGTCGACGCCAGCGCGCCACATCCGGATGACGTCCTGGTCGCGCTCGTCGCTCGCGGTAAGGACCGCCCGCATCTGATCGATCTGCCGGGCGTCGAGCCCGAGCCATTGGGTCATTCCGTCGAGTCGTCGCTCCAACTGCTCGCGTCGTTTCGCCGCCCCCTTGGTGACGCGTTCGACGGCCTCGTCTTTGCGGATCGAGGCCAGCGCCTCGGCCACCTGCGTCTTTAGGAGCTGCGGCGGCGCGCTCCCCGTCTTGCTGGTGGCCAGTGATTGCCGTACCTCTTCCTTGAAGGACTCCAGGTCGGTTGGCGATACCAACTCGCCCACGGGCCGGCGCGGCGCCGGCGCCGGCCGGGACTCGAGCATGTCGAGCCGCTGGCGCAGCTCGCGTAGCTGTCGCTGCAACGCCGCCAACCGCTCGGACATCCGCGCCTCGAGGGTTGGCGTGCCCGGGGCGGTTCGGCCCGCGGGGGCGGCCTCTCGGGTGCCGCGCATCGAGTCCACGAGCAGCAGGGTCGTGAATGCCGCGGTCGCCCCGCCGACGACGACCGCAGCGGCAAGAAGGAGTGCAAACCGGCTCTGCATGAAGCGGCCCCATTCGACCGCTTGGGCCCGAGCCCCGCTAGGCCTGGCGGCGGCGTGTGGTGGCGGTTTTTGCCGGTCACGGTACACCACCGCTAGACTCAGGGTCATGGCTCGTCTCCTTCGGCTTGTCCTCTGCGGCCGCGCCGCTGCCCTGGCGCTTGGCGCTGCCTCCCTGGCCGCGCAGGTGGCCGCGCAGGGCTACTACGCCACGGTCAACGAGTCGTCGCCCACGACGCTGCGGCAGTCGCTGCACGCGATCATCGACGACCATCAGCTGTTTCCCTACACGTCGTCGAGCACCGACACCTGGGACATCCTCGAGAGTGCCGACCAAGACCCGGCCAATGCCAGTCGGATCGTCGACGTCAACCGCAACCTCAGCATCGCCAAGCAAGGCGGCGGCAACCCGTTCTATGACCGCGACCATCTGTGGCCTCGCAGCTACGGCTTTCCGGTCAACAACGGCAACAACTATCCCTTCGTCGACTGCCACGCCTTGATGCTCAGCGACTCGGGCTACAACGGCAGCCGCGGCAACGCGCTCTACAACGACTGTGACGCCGGGTGCTCCGAGCTCGTAACGGTGCTCACCAACGGCCGTGGCGGTGGCAGCGGCGTGTATCCCGGCAACTCCAACTGGCTGCGGGGGAGCGGCGCGTCGGGGACGTGGGAGCAGTGGAGCGACCGCAAGGGCGATGTGGCGCGGGCCATGTTCTACCTGGACGTCCGCTACGAGGGTGGCCGGCACGCCAGCGGCGCCACCGAGCCGGACCTCATCCTCACGGACAACGTCACGCAGATCGCCGCGTCGGCAACCGGCCAGAATGAGTCCATCGCCTACTTCGGCCTCCGCTTGACGCTGCTGGCCTGGCATCGGCAGGACCCGGTCGACGCGGCGGAAATGCGGCGCAATGACGTGGTGTTCGGTTTTCAGGGCAATCGCAACCCGTTCATCGACAACCCGGACTGGGTCGAGTGCCTGTTCCTCGGCGCGCCGGCGCAGGAGGTGCCGCGCTTGGGCTTCCCGCTCAATCCGCTGGCGCTCGGTGGGGGCGTCACCTCCGTGCCGGTCTTGGGGGCGACGTGGGATCCGGCGATCGACCACACCGCGTTCATGCCGGGCGCAGTGGTCGACGTGCTACTGATCTCCGCGGTGCCGGTCAACGTGCCGTCGCCGTTCGGCACGCTGCTGTGCGACCTGAGTGGAGCCCTGTCGCTGTTCTCCCCGCCGGGGACGGCGTTTGCGATTCCGCTACCGGCGAGTTGTGCGCTCTCCGGTACCGCGTTCTGCGCGCAGGGTGCGTCCGCGGACGGCGCCGGTGCCGTGCGGCTGACGAACGCCCTCGACGTCACGGTGGGCTACCAATGAGCGGCGCGCGGCTGCGATCCCGCGCGTTGGTGGCTCTGTTCGGCCTCGGCGGGGCCGGGGTGCTGCCGGCCCAGGACGACGTGGCCGTCCCTGCGCCCTCGCCGCTAACCGCCGCCGAGACTGCGGCGATGGCGCGGATCGACGAGGGCGTGGTGCGCGCCACGATCGCCTTCCTGGCGAGCGATGAGCTCGGCGGCCGGGATACGCCGTCGCCGGGCCTGCGCATTGCCAGCGCCTACGTCGCGGCGCGCTTTGCCGGCGCCGGCCTCGAGGGCCTCGGCGAGGGCGAAGGCTGCGCGCAGTACTACCTCGAATCGGCGATGAACATGACCGCGCTGCCGAGCCGCGGCCTCGAGCTGCGCGATGGCTCCGGCGCCGACCTTGCTCATCTAGGTCTATTGGCCGCGGCGCCCGGCGACGCCGCGGTAGAGCTCGCCGGAGCGCTGTTCGACGCCGGCACCGGGCTGCCGCAGGACGGCGTCTCGCCATATCCCGAGGCCGACATCGCCGGCGCGGTCCTGGTCGGCGAGCAGCCGCCCGAACGCGTGCGGAAGGGCTGGCCCGCGTCCTATGCCGCATTGATGCCGCTGCGCCGACAGGTCAAGGAGGCTGAGCGCCGCGGCGCCACCGCGATGCTTGTGCGCGTCGGTCCGCAGAGCCCGCTGCTGGAGATGGCCGCGTCGCTCAGGGACAAGCCGGTCGCGCGCGATCGGCTGCGGTTCGCCACCATGCCGGTCGTCCTAGTGCCCGAAGACTGGGCCGCCGACGCGATCCAGCTGCGCGTGCCGCCGCGGGTGCGCACCGCCGAGGTCGTGCGCAACGTCTGCGGCGTGCTGCGTGGGAGTGACCCGGCGCGCCGCCAGGAGGCGATCCTGATCAGCGCACACCTCGACCACATCGGCACCGGCACAGGCGAGGGCGACCGCATCTACAATGGCGCCGACGACGACGCCTCCGGGGTGACGGCGGTGCTCGCGCTGGCCGATGCGTTCGCGGCGTTGCCCGAGCCGCCCGCCCGCAGCCTGCTCTTCATGACGTTCTGGGGCGAAGAGAAAGGGCTCCGCGGCTCGCGGGCGTTCTGCGACGACCCGGCGTGGCTGCTCGACGACATTGTTGCCAACGTCAACCTGGAGATGCTCGGCCGGCCGGAGGAGGACGCGCAGCACAAGGCCTGGATGACCGGTTGGAAGCACTCCGACTTGGGCGAGCTGATGGCGCCGGGAGCCGCGCGTGGTGGAGTGGAGCTGTTTCGCCATCCGCGTTACAGCGCGATGCTGTATGGCGCGAGCGACAACGCGTCGTTTGTGCGCGAAGGCTTGGTGGCGCACAGCTTTTCCGCGGGCTCGCTGCACGACGACTACCATCAGCCCGGCGACGAGTGGCAGACCCTCGACTTGCCGCATATGACCAAGGTCATCCAAGGTCTGTTCTGCGGCGTGCTGCCGCTCGCGCACGGCGATCTCACGCCGCAGCGGCGGTAGGCCGGCGGCGAGCGGGCGGGTCGTGGGCAACGGCTCGGGCTGACGGGGCGCGGTGGCCGAGTTAATCGGCAGTGATCGACACCGAGCGGGTGATCTCCGAGGCGTGCCCGGCATGCGGCTACCGCGGCGCGGACAGCGCCGATGCGCTGGTCTGCTCGATGTGTGGTGCCTTGCGACAGCGCGAGCATGCGCCGCCGCAGCCGGCTTCGCGAGATGAGCGCGTCGAGGCGGCGCCGGTCGCGGTCTCGCCCGCGTCGTCCCATCCGAGCTCCCCCGGCGCTGGGGTCGACGTGCGCACACCACTCCTGCTCTGCGGTGCTGGCGTGCTGCTGGCGCCGCTGTTCGGGCTGACGCCGCTGCTGCGGTATATGGCTTGGTTCCTCACGTCGTTGACTCACGAGATGGGCCACTGCGCGGCGGCGTGGTTCTGCGGTTGCCCTGCCTATCCGGCGATCCGCCTCGACGGCCACGCCGCGGCGATGCACGCGGAGCAGATGATCGTGCTGGCCGGCGTGATTTGGTTCGCGCTTGGCGCCGCGGCGTGGCACCAACGCGGCGACCGATGGCGCGGTCTCGGGCTCGGCGCGGCCACGCTGCTGTATCCGGCGGTCGCCTTCACCGGCTTGCGAGAGCTGGTCTTCCTGCTCGCCGGCCACGGCGGCGAGATCGCGTTCGCGATGGTGTTTCTGTGGCGCGCGCTGGCCGGCGGGTTCTCCCATTCGATGGCCGAGCGGGTGGCCTACTCGACGCTGGGTTGGCTGCTTGTCGGGCGGAACGTCATCCTCAGCTTGCGGTTGGTCCTGAGCCCGCAGGGGCGCGCCGACTATGCGAGCTCGGGCTCTTTTGGCCTGACCAATGACTATTTGCGTGTCGCGGACGACGTGTTTGGCGGCCCGCTGGAGCTGGTGGCCGCGCCGATGGGATTGTTGGCTGTGGCCTTGCCGGTCGCGACGGTGTTGGTCTGGTGGTCGGGACGGCGGCCGGACGACCGGCCCTGACTTGGTCTTGGCAACGGCCGTTCCAGTGACACACGAGCGTGGGTCCCATTGACGGCGCCGGCCCCGCGCGGATCATTGAGGCTATGTCGAAGAAGAGTCTGACGCGCGCGCTGCAGCAGCTCGCGAAGGGCGCCGTCGTCGTCGGAGCGCTCGCGATCCATGGAGGCGCGCAGGTGCCGGCGGGATGGATTGTGACGGCGAACCCGCCGTACCGCACGGCGGGCTGCTGTGGTGGCCTGGGTGGTGTGCGTCTGACCGATCCGATCCACGGCACCTCGCTCGCCCTAGTGGGCCTCAGCGGCGATCTGTCCGGGCGGCAGATTCCGTCGAGTCCCGGTGAGCTCGGCGCGGGCGTGGACGGCATCTTGCTCCGCGAGCGCGACCAGGCGTTGGTGTGTGGCAAGACCGTCGTCGGTGGCCCGCTCGAGCTGCACGTGCTGCAGCTGACTGGTACGACCGTGACTGCCGAGCAAGTCGTGCCCCTGAGCTTGCCGACCCCGAGCAGCGGCCGCGTAACACCGGTGTTTGAAGTGGCGCCCGACGCCATCCTCGTGGACATCGACTGGGTGGACGCCGCCGGGGTTTCGCTCCCCTTGCAGGCAATCGTCAATCTGGCCACCGGTCAGATGAGCATCCTGCCGCTGCCACCTCGGATCGCGGCGATCGCTGCGACACCGGATGGCGACGAGGTCTGGGTGGCGCTCCCTGCGGCACCCGGCGCCGGGGAGGTGAATCTGTTTGCGGTGCCGCTTAGCGGCGCGGCGCCGAGGCTCGTCACGCAGGTCGAGGGCTTTGGCGCAATGGCGATCCATCCCAATGGGCGAGTCTACATGGCCGACCTCTGGTCGTTCGCGAGTGAGGTCCGAGAGCTCGATCCACTCACTGGGGCGGTGCGCACCACGAGCTCGGTCTCTTTCGCGACCAACAACGTGGCCTTTGACCCGGCGACGGGCGATCTGCTGGTGACCACCGTTCCGGTTGGCTTTAGTGGTAGTGAGCTGCTGCGGGTCGACGTGGCGACCGGGGCCCAACAAATGCTCCTCCGATCGCAGACGCGCTGGCTGCAGCTGCGCGCCAATCCGCGGCCCTACGGCGTCGATAGCCCCGCCGCCAACCGCTACCGGTGGGCGCCATGGGCCTCGCCGTCTGGCCTGCCGCGCCTCGGCACCGCCTACGAGATGCGGCTCGATACGACCCCGGCGGGTGCGCCTGGCGTGCTACTCGTGGCAGCGGCTCGGGCGCCGAGCACCGTGCGGTTCGAGGGCATTGAGCTCGTGCTGGACCCCTTCGCGTTCTTCGCGGTCGGCGGCATGCCGGCGACCGGCCGGCGCACGCTGCCCATGCCGAGTGCGCCGGCGCTGGCCGGGCAGACTGTGTTCTTCCAGACGGTCCACGTCGACGCCGGTGGGCTTGGCGCCTCCAACGGCCTCGAAGTGACGATCATGCTGTAGGCGCCGTAGAGGCGCCGGGGGGGCCGCGGTGCGTTCACTTCACTTCGTCGGCGCGCCGCGCAGACCGAGCAGAGAAAACGCCTGCGCGCCGAGTCGCCGCAGCAGGCGCGGGTCGTTGTATGTCTTACCGATGACGGCAAGGCCCTGCATGTAGGTGACCAGCGCGGCGGCCATGGCGCTGACGTCGCTGTCCATCGGCAGATCGCCCGCTTTCGCCGCTTCGCGAAGCGTCTTGCGCAGGGTGGCACGGGTCTCGTCGAACACCGCGGCGACGCGCTCCCGCACCGCGTCGGACCGCGTGGCGAGCTCGCTGGCCAAGTTGCCAAACGGGCAGCCGCGCATGCCGCCCGCCGCGATGGCGGCGTCCGCGTGTTGGCCCATCAGGTCGAAGTAGCGTTGGATGCGCTGCAGCGGCGGCACGTCAGCGCGAAACGCCGGCTCCAGCATGTGCTCCCGCATTTGCTCTCGCCGCAGATCGAGGACCGCCAGCAGGAGATCTTCCTTCGAGCGAAAGAAGTGGAAGAAGCTGCCCTTCTGCACTCCTGCCTCGGCACAGACCTCGGCCACGCCGACGCCGTCGTAGCTGCGTGCATGCCAGAGCTCGGCCGCGGTGTTGAGGATGCGTTCGCGCGTGGTGCTGATGATGACATTTTTCGCCCGCTTGACCGATCGGTCAAGCCTCGGTAGCGTCTTTGACCGATCGGTCAAGACAGGCTCAAGAACATGACCCAGACCCCTCCCTCCACGCGTTCGCTCATCCTGGTGCCCGCGATCATCACGCTCGCCGTCACGGCCCTGCGCTTTGGCCTCGAGCTCGGCGGCGCGCCGGCCTGGCTCGCCAACGCCGAGGCCGGCGGCCCGGGCGCGCTCATCGGCATCGCCTGGCTGCCGCTGGTCTTTGGCCCCTACTTCGCGTTCCGTCTGCGGCCGTTCACCAGCAGCACGGGCGCGCTGGCCAAGCGGTTGGCCGGCACGCTGGTCGCCTACGGTCTGGCGGCTCGCATCCCGGTGGTGCTACTGACGATTGCGGCGCTGTTCGCCGAGTGGGGGACGCACTACGAGAAGTTCCCGTTTGAAGGCGGGCTCGGTGCCAAGATCGGCGTGACGCTGGGCGCGCAGCTCGTGTTTTGGGCGTGCGTGTGGACACCCCTCACCGGCACGATCGCTGGCCTCATCGCCAATGCGTTGCGGCCGCGCAACGACACCGTCGCCGTGGCGCCGTAACCGCCTCGATCAGCGCGTCAGCCGCGCTCCCAGCCAACCGAGCGTGGCGTCCACCGCCGCTCCAAACTCCGGCGTCGGCGCGGGCGTCCGACCCCGCATCCCGAACCAGTGGTCGGCGCCGGCGACGAGGCGCAGCTCAGCGCCCCCGGCCGCGGCGAGCTCGCGGCCTTCCGCGGGCGTGACCGCGTCGTCGTCTTCACTCTGTACCACGAGCAGTGGGGCTTCGAGACGCGCCGCCGCGGCCTGGATGTCGTAACGCGCGCGGTGCGCCTCCGCGTGCTCGAGCACGGCGACGTCGAGTGGAATGCGGCGGCCGAGCGACCAGTGCATCACGTCGAGATTGCCCTTGGCGCGCCACACCTGGAGCCGGAGCGGCGAGAAGCGGAGGATCGCGTGGATCGCGTTCCACGTCACGACCGCGGTGTAGCGGCCCTGGTGCTCGGCCGCGTGCACGACCGCCATCCCGCCGCCGCGACTGTGCCCGAGTAAGGTGGCGCGACCGAGGTCGAGGCGGTTGCTCAGGGCGCCGCTCGCCGCGTGCCGCCAGGCCGCCTCTAGATCGTCGAGTTCCCAGCCGTAGGTCGCGCGGCTCGCGAGATCGGGGTGCGCCACGGTTTCGAGGTCTTCGCCCAGCCCGGTGCCGGAGAACGCGAGCTGCACACAGCCGAAGCCCGCGGCGACGCAGCGTTGCAGCAGTGCTGGGTAGAACGTGTGCGCCACGGATGCGGTGTACCCTGGCGCGACGAGCAGCCAGGGCACGCGTGTGGCGCCGGCCGGTAGAGCGCACCGGCCGCGCACGCGGCGCTGCGGCTCGTTTGCCCCGCCGCTGGGGATGGACCACGTGCTGACGTGCATCTGCTTCGGGCGCCAGGACTAAGGCGTCTGTCGAGGGTGCTGCAAGCGCTCATTCGGAATGGGCTTGGCGGCGTGAGGGGGCGAGGCAGCGCCGCATGGGGCGAGATTCCACGGGCCTCGCGCTTGGATCTGGAGTGACCCGCGGGTATAGACCGACCGGTCCACTCATGACGTCCACCACTCCCGAGCTGCGCGCCAAAGACACCGACACCCGCGAGAGGCTTCTCGACGCGGGGGCTGAGCTGTTCGTCCGCAAGGGCTTCCACGGCTGCGGCCTCAGCGAGATCCTAAAGCTGGCCAGCGTGCCCAAGGGCTCGTTCTACCACTACTTCAGCTCGAAAGAGGAGTTCGGCGTGGTGCTGATCGAGCGCACGTTCGACGCCTATGTCGCCGAGCTGCGGCCGTTGCTTGCGAATCGCAAGATGGGCCCCCGCCTGCGGTTGCGGGCCATCTTCGAGTGGTGTCGCAACGAGTGTGCGGCCTCGGGCCCGAAGGTCGAGTGCCTGATCACCAAGCTGGCTCTCGAGACGTCGCAGCTCAGCGAGCCGCTCCGCGCGGCCGTCAAGTGCGCCTATCAGCAGTGGGCCGCCATCCTCGCGCAGGTGATCCGCGAGGGGCAGGCGGCCAACGAGATCGACTCCGAACGCGATCCAGATCGCCTAAGCAACGTCATGGTTATGACTTGGGAGGGGGCGGTGATGCGCATGCAGATCGACCGCAACATCGACCCCCTCGACGACTTTCTGCTCTTCTTCGACGCCATCGTGCCGGCCACGCGCTGAGGGCCGCCTGGCTCTGAACGCGCCGTCGCCCCCGCCCTCTTTCTCCGCAGTCTAGACGACCGGTCTACGTCGCCGCCTACTGGCACTACGCTCCTCGATGTCTCGCATCGCCACTTTCGTGCGCCGAGCCCTCGGCTCTGCGCTGCTCTTGGCCGTTGTCGCCGGCGTGGCGTTCGGCCTCATGGTCTACAAGCGCGGCGCCGAGGAGGCTGCCGTGGCGGCCGCGGCGGCGATGCCTGAGCCGGCCGAGGCGGTCGAGGCCGCCCGAGTCGTGACCCGCGACTACACGCGGCAGAGCACGGCGATTGGGACGGTGCGCGCGCTGCGGTCGATCACCCTGCGTAACGAGTTGCCGGGGACCGTGCGCGAGGTCCGGCTCACCACCGGGCAGATCGTCGCCCGCGATGATCTGCTGGTCGAGCTCGACGTCGCGGTGGAGCAGGCGCAGCTGGCGGCGCAGCGGGCGGAGGCGCGGTTGGGCGAGTCGATGTTGGGTCGCATGGAGCGCGCCTCCGAGAGCCAGGGCGCCTCGGCGGCGGACGTCGACCGGGCGCGCGCCGAGCGCGATATGGCCGCGGCCAACGTGCAGCGCCTGGAGGCGCTGATCGAGCGCAAGCGCCTGCGCGCGCCGTTCCGCGCCCGCGTCGGCTTCGTCGACTTGCACGTGGGCCAATACCTCGATCCGGGCACGTCGATCACGACGTTGCAGGGGCTCGATGACGCCGTCCATGTGGACTTCCCCGTGACTCAGGAAGTGTCGGCGCACCTCGCCGCCGGAGCGTCCATCGAGGTCGTCGTGGGCCAAGGCGCGGCGCCGGTCGTGGCCAAGGTCGTCGCGCTCGACGCGCGCGCCGACACCGAGACCCGCAGTACCATGGTTCGCGCCGAGTTGCGCGGCGTCGAGCCGTTGCCGCGGCCGGGGTCGTCGGTGCGCGTGCGGGTCCCGGTTGGCCCGGCCCAGCGCGTGGCCGTCGTGCCGGTGAGCGCGCTGCGGCGCGGCCCCTCGGGCAACACCGTCTTTGTGTTACAAGAGGTCGAGGGCGGCCAGCTGCGCGCGATCCAGCGCCAAGTGGATAGTGGCGCGGTCCTGGGCGATGAGGTCGTGATCACCGCCGGGCTCGACCCCGGCGATACCGTGGCGGCAGCCGGGTCGTTCAAGCTCTTCGAGGGTGCGCTGGTCATTGCCGCCCCCCCTGCCCCAACCGCGGCCCCGGCTGATGCGCCCGAGGCGGCTGGCGAAGCCGTGCGGCCCCACTGAGGCAGTCCGATGCGATCGATCACCGACGTCTTCGTGCGGCATCCGGTGTTGGCGCTCGTCGTCAACCTGCTGTTGCTGCTAGTGGGATGGCGCACCGCCACGTCGCTGCCGGTGCAGCAGTACCCCAAGCTGGACAGCGCCTCGGTGCTGATTACGACGGTCTACACCGGCGCGAGCGCCGAGACCGTGCGCGGCTTCCTCACCACTCCGATCGAGCGGGCGGTCTCGTCGATCGGTGGCGTCGACCATCTGGAGTCCCAGAGCCGAGCCGGGATCAGCACCGTCACGGTGCGGCTTGAGCTGGGCTACGACACGACCAAGGCGTTGGCCGAGGTCACCGCGCGACTCCAGCAGGTGCGTAGCGAGCTGCCCGACGAGGCCGAGCCACCGACCGTCGAGGTGCAGCGGGCCGACCGCCCGTACGCGTCGTTCTATCTCAGCTTCACCTCGGAGCAGCGCAGCTTGGCCGAGGTCACGGACTGGCTGACGCGCAACGTGCAGCCGCGGCTGGCGACGATCGAGGGCGTGCAGCGGGTGACCAACCAGGAGGGCGGGCGACCGATTGCGATGCGGATCTGGATCGACCCGGACAAGCTGGCCGCGGTGAGCCTCGCGCCCGGCGACGTCTACGCCGCGATCCAGCGCAACAACTACCTGGCTGCCGTCGGCCAGACCAAGGGCAACCTGGTGCAGGTTAGCCTGCTGGCCGACACGGACCTGCGCTCGGTCGCGGAGTTCGAGCAGCTCATCGTGCGTGACCGCGATGGCGCGATCGTGCGGTTGCGCGACGTGGCGCGGGTGGAGCTCGGCGCCGAGGAGGCCGAGTTCGTCGCGAAGTACAACGATCGACCGAGCGTCTACCTCGGCGTCTGGCCGCTGGTCGGCGCGAATGAGATTGAGGTGCAGAAGGGCTTGGTCGCCGAGATGGCGGCGCTCGAAGCGATGCTGCCTGGCGACATGGAGATGAATCTCGCCTGGGACGGGACGGTCTTCATGCGCGACGCGCTGACGGAGATCTCCAAGACCCTGGTCGAGACGATCATGATCGTCGGGCTCGTGGTCTTCTTGTTTCTCGGCTCGGTGCGCACGGCGCTCGTGCCGCTGGTCGCGATGCCGGTGTCGCTGATCGGTGCGGCCGTGGTGATGGCCGCGCTCGGCTTCTCCCTCAACTTGCTGACGATCTTGGCGATCGTGTTGTCGGTCGGCTTGGTGGTGGACGACGCGATCGTGGTGGTCGAGAACGTCGAGCGGCATGTGCGGATGGGTAAGTCGCGGCTGGCGGCCGCGGCGGAGGCGGCCCGCGAGCTCGTCGGCCCGATCGTGGCGATGACGATCACGCTGGCCGCGGTGTACACGCCGATCGGCTTTCAAGGCGGGCTCACCGGGGCCTTGTTCTTGGAGTTCGCGATCACGCTGGCCGCAGCGGTGTTGGTGTCCGGCTTTGTGGCGATCACGCTGTCGCCTGTGATGAGCGCGTGGTTCGTTCACGCGCACGGCCGGCAGTCTCGTCTCACGCGGTGGATCGACGTCGGCTTCGGCCGGCTGCGGGCGGGGTATGAGTGGCTGCTGGACGGCGCGCTGGCGATTCGCTGGGCGGTGTTGATCGCGGCGGTTGTGATCGGTGCCGCGGCGTGGCCGCTCTACAGCGGCTCCCGTCGCGAGCTGGCCCCGATCGAGGACCAGAGCCACGTCAGCATGTTCTTCGACGCGTCGCCCGATGCGACGCTCGAGGCCGTCGACGAGGCGTCGAAGGGCGTCGTGGCGGCGATCAAGACCCTGCCCGAGGCGCGCTTCATGTGGTCGCTCGTGGCCAGCTGGGGTGGCTTTGGCGGCATGGTCGCGAAGAACTGGCAAGACCGCGACCGCTCGACGCAGGACTTGTATGGCGAGCTCTTTGGCGCGGTCTCGCAGGTGCCTGGCCTGCGCGTGTTCCCGCGGCTCGACCCGCCGTTGCCGACTTCGGGGCAGTTCGACGTCGAGCTGGTGCTGCAGTCGTCGGCGCCGCTCGAGGATTTGCTCGAGACCACCATGGCGGTCGTTGGCGCTGGCTGGGCGAGCGGCAAGTTCCTCTACGTGGACACGGACCTCAAGATCGATCGCCCCGAGGCGCGCGTGAAGGTCGACCGTGAGTTCGTTGCCGATCTCGGGATGGATCTTGCCAGCGTCGGCCGCGAGCTAGGGGCGCTGCTCGGCGGCGGCTACGTCAATCGCTTCAATTACTACGACCGCAGCTACAAGGTGATTCCGCAGATCGGCCGCGAGGGGCGGGCGACCGTGGGGCCGCTGCTCGATCTCAAGATCAAGACGCCCGCCGGTGATCTGGTGCCGGTGTCGGCCTTTGTGACGATCGAGGCGATCGCGGCGCCGCGCACGCTCAATCGGTTTCAGCAGCGCAACGCCGTCAAGGTGTTCGGCGGTGTGCAGCCGGGGATCACCAAGGCCGAGGGCCTGGCGGTGCTAGAAGACGCGGCGCGCGCGATGGGCGCGAGCCACGTGACCATGGACTACGCCGGCGAGTCGCGGCAGATCAGGACCGAGGGGTCGACGCTCGTCGCGACGCTCGGGTTTGCGATCGTTCTGGTGTACCTGGTGCTGGCGGCCCAGTTCCGCAGCTTTCGCGATCCGCTGGTCGTCCTGCTCGGCTCGGTGCCGTTGGCGATCAGTGGTGCGTTGCTGTTCTCGTTTGTCGACTGGACCACGATCAACGTCTACTCGCAGGTGGGCTTGATCACGCTGGTGGGGCTGATCGCGAAGAACGGCATCCTGATCGTCGAGTTCGCTAACACGCTGCAGCGGCGCGGGCGCGCCAAGCTCGAGGCTCTCCGCGAGGCCGCCTCGACCCGCTTGCGCCCAGTGCTCATGACGACGGCGGCGACGATCTTCGGCCACTTCCCGTTGGTGCTGGTGACCGGCCCGGGCGCCGAGGCTCGCAACAGCATTGGCATTGTGCTCGTCGCTGGGATGGCGCTAGGCACGTTGTTCACGCTGTTCGTGGTGCCTGTCTTCTACCAGCTCATCGCTGTGGACCAGCAGCGAGCCGCGGCGCGTGCCGCACGTCGCGAGTCGTCGGCTACCGTGCCGGCCACGCCAGGCGATCCTGCTCCGGAGCCCGCGTAATGCACAACGCTCTCCCGTCTCGCGCGATGGCGCCCCTGGGCGCGGCGTCGCTCCTGGTGCTAAGCGCCTGCATGACGGTGGGCCCGGACTACGCGCCGCCGTCGCCCGTCGTGCCGGCGACGTGGCGTCAGTCGGGCGAACCGGGGTTGATCGACCGCGCCGCTCCGGCCGACCGCTGGTGGCGCGTGTTTGGCGACCCGGTGCTGGCGGCGTTGGTGGAGCGCGGTCTACGACAGAACCTCGACCTGCGCGCCAGCCTCGCGCGCCTCGCCGCCGCGCGTGCCCAGCGCGGGGTCGCCGCGGCCGGCCGCTGGCCGACGCTGGATCTCGGCGCGTCCTACGAGCATCGCCGTGAGAGCGAGAACACGCCGTTTGGCGCCTTTATCCCCAGCACGGATATCCACACCGCGTCCTTCGACGCGGCGTGGGAGCTCGACCTGTGGGGCCGCGTCCGGCGTTCGGTCGAAGCCGCGACGGCGGAGCTCGGCGTGAGCGAAGCCGACGTCCACGCCGCTGCGGTCACCGTGGCCGCCGAGGTCGCGCGCACCTACGTCGACCTGCTGGCTGCGCGCCGGCGCTTGGTGATCGCGCAGCAGAACCTGACTCTGCAGCAGCAGACGCTCGACCTGGTGCGCGCGCGGCTGGCGGCGGGCCTGGTGGGGGAGCGCGACGTGGCTCAGGCGGAGACCAACGTCGAGACGACCCGGTCGCGTCTGCCGGAGCTCGAGTCGTTGGCCGCCGCCAACGAGAACCGCCTGGCCGTTCTGCTTGGGCAGGCGCCCGGCGATCTCGCCCCGGAGCTACCGGCGAGCGACGCGCTGCCGAGCGTGCCGACGCGGGTGGCCGTCGGCGCACCCGCTGACCTGCTGCGGCGGCGCCCCGACGTGCGTCGCGCGGAGCGGCGTCTCGCGGCGGAGGTGGCGCGGATCGGTGCTGTCGAGGCGGAGCGCTACCCGCAGTTCACCCTCTCCGGGACGCTGGGCCTTTCCGCCGACGGCGCGCGGCACTGGTTCGATCGCGACAGCGAGGTGATCGGCTTTGGTCCGTCGGTGCGTTGGAACCTCTTTGACGGCGGCCGCCTCAAGAACCGAGTGCGAGCACTCGAGGCCGAGGCCGAGGCCGTGCAATTGGACTACGAGCAGACGGTCCTCACGGCCATCGAGGAGGCCGAGACGGCGATGATCAGCTTCGTGCGTGAGCAGGCGCGGCGACAAACCCTGGAGCGTGCCGCTGAGCGTGCGCGGCGCGCCGTCGACTTGGCGCGGACGCAATACCGCGAGGGGCTCACCGACTTTCAGGCCGTGTTGGACTCAGAACGGATCGTCGCTCGGATCGAGGACGATCTCGCGGTTAGCGCGGCGGCTGTCGCAACGAACTTGATCGCACTCTACAAGGCGCTCGGCGGCGGGTTCGTCCCCAGCACCGCCGACCCCAGCGCCGCCGACCCCAGCGCCGACCCGACGGGCGACGCTCCGGCCCCCTGATTCCCGAGAACCGACATGCCCTACGTCAACGTGCAGATCACCGCGGGAGCGACCCGGGAGCAGAAGGCACGCCTGGTCGCGGACATCACAAGGTCGCTCGTGGAGCACCTGGGGAAGAACCCGGAGCACACCCATATCGTGATCCAGGAGATCGAGGAGGACAGCTGGGGATTTGGCGGGATGCTCACCGACGAGTGGCGGGCCCAGCAGCGAGGCAACCCTCAGTGATGGCTGGGTATTGGATCGAGCAGTCCAATATATTGTCTGATTCTGGATCTATCGGTCCAAAACGACGAACATAGAGCCATGGCGCGACCGCGCGAGTTCGACGAAGCCGAGGTCCTCGACCGGGCGATGCTGCAGTTCTGGCGGCATGGCTACGAGGGGACCTCGGTGCACGATCTCGTCGCCGCGACGGGGCTGGGGCGGCAGAGCCTCTACAACACCTTTGGCGACAAGCAGGCGTTGTTCTTGGCCGCTCTCGAGCGCTACGACGCCAAGGCGCGCGACATGCTCAAACCGCTGCTGCGCGAGGACGCCGGGCTCGCCGAGTTGCGCGGGTATGTCGACGCGGCGATTGCCCTGCAGAAGACGTCGCGTTGTCGGGGTTGCTTGGTCGTGCGGAGCGCGCTGGAGCTGGGTGCCGCCGATCGACGGGTGCGCGCGGCGGTCCGCCGCACCGCCCAGCGCGTGCGCGACGGCCTCCGCCATGCGGTGGCGGGCGCGGTGGCCCGCGGCGAGATTGTCACGCGGCGTGCGCCCGAGGAGCTCGCCGACTACTTGTTCACGACGCTCAACGGCCTCGCTGGCCTTGCCGGCACCGGCGCCGACGAGGCGCAGGCGCGGCGTGTCGTGGATCTGATGTTCGAATCCCTGGGGCAGGCTGGTTGACCTGTGGTCCGAGCCTCCCTTGGCCGTTGTCTGTTATTGATCGTTCGTTCCATATTTGACCAAGAGTGAGCTAGTGTTGCGTGTCGGAAGTTCGTCACATATGTCGACGGCCCTCTGCGCCGCTCGCGGCGTTGCGTCTCCTCGACTTGTCCACCAACAAGCCCTGCGTCGACAGCGCCTTGCGAGCGGCACACATGGCTCGCCGACT
>JBCCGH010000206.1:0-16468 GCA_039029375.1 Planctomycetota bacterium | reverse complement strand
TTATCCACGGCCCTCAGCGCCGCTCGCAGCGTTGGGTCGTCCTCGCCGTATCCACCAATATGCCTGCGGCGACCCGCCTTGCGACCGGCGCCGATGTCTCGCGGATAAGGCCCCATCTGCCTGAATCACACCACTAGGGCGTCCCGAGGGCGTGACGACGCTGACGCCGAAGAGCGTCAAAAAGAAGCTGAAGGACAAGGCGTTCGCCGCCAAGGTCGAGCGCGACGAGGTGCATGCCGGGGTCGAGATGCTCAGCGCCGATCTGTCGGAGCACATTCAGTTCGTCATTGATGCGCTGAAGCCGTGCGCCGAAGAGCTCGGGATCGGCGGCCGCGGCGCGTAGCAGCGCCAATGCTGGCGTGCGTTGCGCGGCCGGCACAGCTACCATCGGCTGCTATGGCAGGCGGCAAGAACAAGGCAAAGACCCGAACCAAGGCGAAGGCAAAGGCAAAGGCAAAGAGCAAAGCCCCCAAGCGCTCAGCGCCGAAGAGCGGGGCCCAGAAGAGCAGCGCCAAGAAAGGCGCGGCAAAGAAGGCCGCCCGCAAGGGCGGTGCGCGCAAGGCCGCCGGCCCGGGCACCGAGGTCGAGGGGCGTTGGCGGGAATACTGGCAGTGCCGCGTCGACCTCGAAGAAGCGCTCGCCGCGGTCACCGAAGCCGAGAGCACGCTGACCGCGGCTCGCGAGCTGGCGGGCGCCCGGCGCGAGGCCTTCGACCGCACCAAGGCCACGCTCAAGAAGCTCCTCGAGGTCGACGGCGTGCCTGGCGAGGGCGCGGATGCGCAGCGCCTGCTCGGCCTGCCCACCCCGACCCACGTGCCCAACCCAACCAAGGAGACCGTCAAGGAGCCCGACAAGGACGGCGATCGGCGGCCGCGCGGCGACCAGCCCAAGCGTGGGCCTACGCCTGGACCTTCTGGCCCGGGGTCGGGGCCCGGCGGACTCTAGAATCTAGAGGCGCGGCCGACGGCCTGCGCCTCCCGCCAGGCCGACCACGTCCGCTCCAACTCCTCGACGTGGGCCGCCGGTGGGGTCCAACCCTCGGCCTGGTGAAGGGCGCGGCCCTCGTCATCGAACAACGCAAAGCACGGCACGCCGTCCATCCCGAGCCCCGCCGCGGTCTGGGCCGGATCCAGGTCGCGGTTGATCTTCACCAGCGCAAAGCGGCGCAACCGCTCGGTCACGGCGGCATCGCGGTAGTTGAGCCAGCTGTAGCGGCCACACCAAGGGCAGCCGCGGGAGCCAAACTCGATCAAGAGCGGTCGTTGCTCGGCGGCCGCGTAGGCCAGCGCCTCCGTCAAGTCGCGCGCGTGGTACCACGCCGGGGGCGCGGGATCGACCGGCCGGTCGGGATCGATCTCGAACTGCTCGAGAAAGGCGTCGCGGCCCGCGTCAAACCACTCGTGAAGCTCGGCCTGCGCCCGCGCGCCGCGCGCCGCCATGAACTCCGCGCGCGGCACATCGGGGGACGACAGCGTGAGCGCCAGATCGCCGTCGACCGCACCCTCGGCCGGGCGGAGCACGCGGTCCCCGACATACCACGGCTCGGTCATCTCGTGGCTGGCGAACATCAGCGACGGGAGCCGCACGAACTCGCGTTGACGCGCGTCCAGGACCAGCCAGTGATCGCCCATGGAAGGGGCGCCGCTCAGATCCATGTCGAGCACGAACACGCGCATCTCCTCACCCTGCACCTCGAGGTCACCCTCGAAGTGATAGTGCGTCATGACGGTGACCTTGCGCGTGTCGAGGTGTTCGAACAGCGTGAGGGTGAACGGTAGATCGAAGTCCGTGAGCGTGACGTGCTCGACACCTTCCCAGCTGCGATCCGAGAGGTCGAGAATCTCGTCATCGCCGATCTCATCATCGCCGTCGCCATCGACCCACAACGCATCAAACCCCGCCGTCGCGGCCCGCAGCGCCACCGTGAACGCGCGACCGTCGGCTTCGATGACCTTCTGCAGCGAGCCATCCGGCAGGTCGTCGCGGTCGGCCCTGACAAACGGGCCCCGGCCCACTTGCGCGCAGCCGGCCTCGCGCCACGACGCGGCGACGACGCGCTGCATCGACACGGTGAAGGTTTCGTCGGGGAGCTGCGGCAACAGCCCAGAGCAGGAGAACGCGCAAGCGACAGCGAGCAGCATGAGGTCTAGAACCAAAGGTCGTGGTGTTGGCCTGGCGTCAGGCGCAGAGGGAACCGGCGCGCCGCGCCGTCGCTCGTGACGACGACGGCGACCGCATGACACGGCACTTCGACCACGACCGTGCGGCCGTGGTGCAGCGGGATCTCGGCGATCGAGCGCCGCCCCGAGCCCGCGGGGGCCCAAACGGTGATCGCCGCCCCGGCCTCGTCGACGAGGCGCACGGTACGCGCCGTGGGATCCGCAACGCCAATCTGCAGACGCGCCGAGCGGCTGAGTCGCCACGCGGGCTCGCGCTGGATGGCCTCGATCTCGCGGGTCGCCAAGAACAGGTCGGGACGCTCGGCGCGCAGCCATACGCCGCGACGCGGCACGCGGTCGAGCTCGTAAGCGCCGTCGGCATCGGAGCGCGCCGACGCCCCATGCGTATAGACTCGGCTGGCCCCCACCCCGTAGCCGGGCCCCTGCACCACGACCTCGACGCCTTCGAGCGGTCGCCCGTGCCGATCGACCACCCGACCGCGCAGGCGCGCGACGTAGAGGTCGGCGGGCGCCGAGACCGTGAACGCGTCATTGCCGCCCCCCATGAGCCGCGGCTGGCTCACAAACCACGCGGTGGTCTTGGGATTCAGCACGCGCAGCGCGTAGGTCTGGCGCCGCGGATCCAGCCCACGCAGGCGGAACGTGCCATCAGCGCGGGTCCGCACGCTGTGGGAGAAGCCACGCCCGCCGGCGGCGAACGACTCCAGTACCAGCGGCGCCGCCGACGTGCCGGCCAAGCTGGGATCGTCGAGCCACACCTCGTGACCGGGCAGCGGCTGGCCCTCGGCATCCACCACTCGACCGCGCCAAGTGACGCTCCGGGTCTGGAGGGCGATGGTCGGCGCCAAAGCCGGGTCGCGCAGCTCCAACCCGGTGGCCGCCCATCCCGGCCCGGCCAGCCACAAAGTCGCGCCCTCGGCGGCGTTCATCACAAACGAGCCGTCGCTGGCCGACTCCGTCCGGCCCAGGTCCGACAGAATGGTGATCCCCGGCAACGGCGCGCCTTGCGGGTCCGTGACCCTTCCGGCGATGCGTCGATCCCCGTCGCCGCCCAGGCAGAGCGCCGCCGGCAGCTCCGGCAGATTCCACGCGGCGGTGCCGACATCGGCACGGTGCAAGGTCACGCGCGCCTCCGCGATCTGCGGCACCGCCGGCAAGTCAAACTCGCCCCGCGCGTCGGTGAGCGTCTCCCAGTGCATGAGCTCGCTGCTGCGAAAGCCCTGCGGAAACCGGGCCAGCGCCGCCTCGTCCATCGAGACGACGACCTCGACGCCAGCCAGCGGCTGGCCCTGGACATCCACCACGCGACGGCGCAACGCGGCGACCGGCGCCATCACGATGCACAGAGGTTGCGTCGCGCGCTCTTCGCGCCAAGCCGCGTCGACGACGCACACGAGCCCCGGCGCCTCGGCACGCACGAAGAGGGACGGGCCACGGGCGGGAACCGCGAACTCGCCCGCTTCGGTGGTCACGTGCCGCGCCTCGGCCGCACCCAGCATGAGCTCCGGCGGGCGGTGCGCGGCGCGGGGGAATTGCACGCCGTCGAGGGCAACGACGAGCACGGCGGCGCCACGCACCGGCGCCCGTTCCCAATCGATGACCTGGCCCCGTACTCTGCCCTCGGCGCGGGCCGGCGGCACGGGGGTGCGCGGCGCGCCCGCCGCCGCGCCGGGCGACTCGGTCAGTCTGGGCGCGGCGACCAGGTCCGGCAACGGCGGCACCGAGGGCGCGGGCCCAGCTGGCCCGACCAGCGCGGACGAGCCGCCCCCTAGGACCAGGGTCACGACGACGACGGCCACCAGCGCCCCGCCGCCGGCGAGGATCGCGACCCGCCACGGCGCCCCAATCGAGGGGGGCAAGGGCGCCGGAAGGACAGCCTCGCGCGGCGGCAGCAGCGCCAGCGTCAGCATCGCCCGCATCCAGTGACCTCTACCGTTCGGGTAGCGCGCATCGAGCGCGTCGCGCAATCGTTCCATCCCCCGCCGCAGCCGCGTATTCACGGTCCGCACCGGCAGGCTCAGCTGCGCAGCGATCTGCGTGGGCGTGGCGCCGTCGTAGTAGCGCAGCAGGATCGGCGTGCGATAGTGCTCCGGCAGACCGTCGACCACCTCGAGCAGCACCCGCTGTAGCTCGGTGCGCGCGGCGAGCTCCTCGGCCGAAGGCAACGGCTCCGGCCGCGCCGCCACCGTCTCTCGCGCGTGCCGGCGCACACCGCTGCGCCGGGCCTTCGACGCCAGATTGCGCAGCGTCCGCACTAGCCAGGCACGGCGCCAGCCGGCATCGGGGCCGCGGCGGTACGAGGCCAGCAGGGTCTCCTGCGACAAGTCCAGGGCCTCGTCGGGGTCCCGCACCAGGCGGAGCGCCAGCGTCTGCAGCCAGTGCAGCTCTTCGAGCGCGGCTTCGCCCCGGGGCATGTCCATCATGAGTTCCATCCCCGCGAGAGCCGCGGGTACTCCAACGATTTGGGTTTTTGTGATCGGCGCCACCCCCCGGGCAAGACCGCGCGGCGGCCGCCCGACTCCAGGCCGCGCGCCGGCAACGCCGATAGCCACGGGCGGTGGGCCATCCCGTCGCTACACGGCCGCTGCGCCCCCTCGACCTCGCCGCCCTCGGCGTGCTCCTGGCGCTGTTGGCCGGTCTCCACGCCGCCCAGCGCGGGGCCATGGTCGACGACGCGTTCATCGTGCTGCGCTACGCGCACCAGCTGCTGACGGGCGAGGGCTGGGTCTTCAATCCCGGCGACCGGTTCAACGCCTCGACGTCGCCCTTGAACACGCTCGTCGTCACGCTGATCGGCGGCGCGCTCGGTGACCTGGAGCTCGCGGCGCGGATCAGCTTCGCCGCCGCGCACGCCGGCACCGTCGCGATCGCCTTTGCGTTGTTTCGCCCGCGGGGTGTGGCGACGGCAAGCGTGGCCGGCCTCCTAGTGACGCTGCAGCCGCTGCTGTTGCGCGCGGTCGGGTTGGAGACGGCGCTGCTCCAGCTGAGCGCGCTCGGCAGCGTGGCGGCGCACGTGCGGCGACGCCCGCGGACCACGGGTGTGCTGCTCGGGCTTACGTGCCTGTGCCGCGCCGATGGGGCGCTGCTGGCGTTACTACTCGCGGCGCACCACAGCTGGCGGCGGCGCCGCGACGGGGCCCGTCGCGCGGCGCTTGATCTCGTTCCCATGGCCGCCGCCGGCGCCGCCGTGCTGGTGCCCTGGGCGCTCTACGCGAGCGTCGCGTTCGACTCGCTCCTACCATCGACGCTCGCCGCGAAGCAAGCCCAGATGGCCGGCGGCGTGTGGCCCGCCGAGCGCGGCTACGCGCCGGGCATCGCGTTGTCGTTCGGTGTTCTCGACGCCCGCGGCGTCGGCCTGCAGCCCTGGCACTGGTGCACACTGCTCCTCGGCGGTGCGGTAGTCGCCGTGGTACGGCGTCGCGCGCACCCGGGAGTCGCGCTCGTCGCCGCGTGGGCCGCGGCGCAGGCCGTGGCCTACACCGCCTTGGGCGTGCCGTTCTACTACTGGTACTACGCGCCGCTGCACCTGGCGCTGGCGCTGGGCGCAGCCACGTGCTTCGACGCGCTGTGGCACGCGAACGCCGCACCCAATCGGTTCATGCGTACCGGTGCGACCGCGGCGGTGCTGGGACTCGCTTGGGTCGTCGCGCCGTCGCCACGTCCCCACCCGCCACATCGCTACCCGCACTACCACGCGGCCGCGGCGTGGCTCCGGCAGAACGCGCCGGCCGGCAGCACCGTGGCCTGCGCCGAGATCGGCGTCATCGGCTACCGCGCGCCCGGTCTCCGCGTACTCGACATGTTTGGGCTGGTGTCGCCGGCCGGCGTGGCACGGGTTCGTTGCGGCGACACCGCCTGGTGGCTCGAGGCCGCGCCCGACTACATCGTCCTACACGCGCCGCCGTGGCAACACTTCGAACGCCCCGCGCTGGCGACGCCGGCGTTCGCCGACCGCTACCAAGAGCGTCCCGCCGGGATTCCCGGCGCCCGCATCTTCGCGCGCACCGCGCCCGCGGCCCCGCACGACGGCTAGGGGCTCGCGCTGGACCGCCAGCGTGCCAGCCTCATCAAACCAGTCGGCTCCGTCCCGCGTCTCTCGGGACCCGCCGCTGCCCCTCGCTGTCGGAATTCGCGCCCACTTCGCCTCGGTGCTTCCCGTCGGTTGGCGCACGTCAAACGCCGTGGGCCTCGGTCTCTCGCCGTAGCGAGATCCCTCGCGTGAGGTCGCCGGTGCGTCGGGGCTCGTCGTCGAGCCGGATCGCGCGGTCCGCGCCTCACTCGATCGACAGGATCGTGACGCTTTGCGGCGGGAGCAGACCCAGCTGTAGGCCCGAGCCATTGATGGTGACCGCTCCGGTGAACGGGCCGCCTAGCAAGAGCGGGGTTCCCGACGCGGGGATCTTGACCACGTGGTACGGGCCCGTCATGTCGTAGAGTGCCGGGTCGAACGTGCCGGCCCACGCCGCGGGGCTTCTGGTCCAATTGACCAGCACGATCCCGGTCTTGGTGTCCTCGGGGTTGCGCCACACCGAGTGCAGGACCGCTGGGACGTCGTACTCCTGCAAGGCGCGTTCGGCTAGGGGATGCGCTTCCGGGGTCGGCAGAATCAAGAAAGGTCCGTCGCAAGGGAGGGTGTCGCAGCCGACGCCCGCCGCTGTGATCGCGATGGGGTTGATGGTGGCGTTGGTCGGGTTGGTCACGGTCTGCACGGATGGGTCCTCGTAGTCGACGTCGAGCGGCCGTTGCATGCGACCGTAGAGCGTGAACTGCCCACCGCGGCCGCGCTCCTGCGATTCGTGCAGCAGCTTGACGAAGTCGAGGACGTGCTCGCCGACTCGCGCGGGATCCTCCATGATGGAGGCATACTCGATCACCCCGCCGGCATAGCGGACCACCGAGTGGTCGTAGCCGGGGAAGTACGGGAAGATCGTCGGCTTGGAGCCTTCGACGAGCGCTGCGGCAAAGGCGTAGCACTGCAAGTCCTCCCAGGGGCCGGGGGCGAGACCCGGGGGATCGTACGGCCCCGTCGCGAGGCCGGCCGTCGTGATCGGCATCACCGGCGAGTTCGTCGTACCCCACTCGTGGTACACGGCGTGCCATAGCGGTGGCGACCAGTTGCGCGCCTGAACGGGTACGTTCTGGATGCTTGGCGCGAACTGGCTCCACAGGGGATCGGCGAGGAGGATCGTCGACTCGGCGAGCAAGAGGTGGTCGGGGACGTAGTCGTAGCCGCGTTGTACAAAGTCGAGATCGCCGACGTAGAACTCCTGCGCGGCTTCGCTCATGACCAGAGTGTCGGTGTCGCCACCCCGCGCCGTTTCCAGGTTGGTGCGGACGCCGCTCCACAAGTCACGGACGCCGTGCGCGTAGTAGTCACCGCCGTGGGCGGCGTGCGGTTGGTTCACGCCGTGGGCGGGGTTGTCGTAGCACAGCTGCACCCCGGTTCCCGAGGAGCCGTCGATGTAGGTGCCGCGGAATTCGGCGCCGGCAAGGATGGTGCCGATCTGGACGTCGGCGAGCCAGGTCGCGGCGTCGGGGGCGCCGTAGTCGAACGCCACCGTCGGCCCGGGCCAGAACTCGGTCCCGTCGCGGCGGTAGCGTTCGGTGGTCGCCGGCGCGCTCCACTCGTAGGCGCCGAGCCCTTGGGCCATCCGCGCGGTGGTTCGGATCCCGAACGCGTTCCACGCCTGCGCTGCGACGAGCTTGGCGTTCGGATGAATGTTTAGCAGGGGCGGTTGCCCAATGAGCACCGGCGGGGCGAACAGGCCATCGACGCGATAGATCTGCCAATGCACGTAGGACGGCAGTGGCTCCGGTGATGCCGGGGCGAAGGGGCCGATCGTGTCGCGCAGCGCCCGGGTGACATCCAGCGATCTCCGGAAGGAGGAATCCAGGTCGCCCACCGGCGGAAAGAACGCGGCAAGCACCGCGGGCCCGGCGAATGCGCCGTAGTTGGGGTTGGCCTCAGTCTTGGGCCCGACGATCCCGCTCGACTCGACGAACTCCCGATACTGACTCGCGGCGTCGTACCAGAAGTTGTCGCTCTTGGCCTTTAGGGCGCCGACGACCGCGGGGTAGGGCGCGTCGAAGGTGTTGGCGAACTCGGAGGGCGCGAAGGCCGGGTAGTAGGTGTGGCGCCACATGAAGCGGTAGTACGTCGGTACCGGCTCCGGGCTGCCCTCGGGTGGTGCCGTCCCGTAGATGATCCGTCTTCCGTACACAAATCGCTTGTGGTGGCCGGTGGTGTCTTCGCTCCCGAAGTACACCATCCGGCCGTAGCCCGCGGACTGGGTGTCCGCGTCATAGACCGCACCGAACTGCAGGACTTGACCGGGATTCGGGTGCCGCAGAGAGACGTCGCCCTCCAGATCGGTCCGCTGGAACAACATGGCGAGCGGGGTGTTGGACGCCGTGTAGCTGCTGAGGTTGTTGATCGGAATGAGCAAACGGGCGCGGGCGCTCGCATCGAACTCCCGTTCCAGCGGCTGCAACGTCACTGGCTGCTTCAAGTAGAGGATCGGGCAGTCGATCTCGTCGAGGCTCGCGGTGTGGTCCGCGGCGGGGTTGCGGGCGACGTGGATGCGCCAACGCGCGACCTGGTCATTGCTCAGGAGCTCGATTTCGAGCCACACGAACAGGCTCTCGGCCGTTCCGGGGATCGGCACGTTCGGCCAGATGAACACGTATCCACTGGGGATCGGGAACGAGTTCATTGCGCCGTTGGGGTGCACCACGAACGTCCCGCCACCGATGTGGGTGCCGCGGATCTCCCAGAGTCCCTGGGGCTCCTCGACCGGAGGGTCGTTCTCGAACGTGAAGCGACTGCCTTGCAGCTGCACGATCTTCGTGAGCCTGACACCGACGTTCGCGTCGTGCTCGAGCTCGAGTTCCACGTGTTGGCTCGCGATGACGATGGGGTTCTGTGCCGCGCACGGTTGCGGCGTCGCCACCAGCGAGGTGAGAAGGGCGCTGGCGATCAGCAGGGATCGCAGGGTTCGGTTGGCGGGCATGGGGCTCTCCATTGGTTCTCCATGGGCCCGGCCGGAGGCCTCCGAAGTCTCAGCGTTCCAAGAAAACATGGGGCGCACGGCGCCACCCTCGACGGCTAGGGGGCTCGCGCCGGACCGCCGGCGTGCTAGCCTCACCGAACCGGTCGGCTCCGTCCCGCGTTGCCGAGTTCGAACATGAAGTTGAGTTCCCTCGCGGCCCTGCTCCTCGTGGCCGGGATCCTCGCCGTTGCGTCGTTGCTGCTTTGGTCGTTGGGTCCGGACGCGCCGTCGCCCCTGGTCGCACTTCGCGACGCCGCCGTCCGCGACACGGTGAATGCGCATGGCCCCGGCCCGGCGGTGGCGACCGATCCCGAAGCGAGCGCAGCAGCCGAACCAGCCCGAACCGCGACCACCGACAGGCCCGCGCTGCGCGGCCGCGTGGTGCAGAACGGCGAACCCCTCGGCGGCTGCACCGTCAACGTGGTGCATCGCTGGGGTTGGTCGAGGGCCAAGCTCCTCGCGACGACGCACACCGACGCCGACGGGCGCTTCGCGTTTCATGATCTCGAGCCCGGCCGCATCGCCCTGGAGCTCGCGGGAACGGGCGTGCCCAAGCCTTGGGTCCGCCGGGGGATCGAAGCCGACGGCGAACGGGATCTCGGCGATGTGACCGTCCCCGTGGCAAGCGCCTTGTACGGACGCGTGGTCGACGAGCACGGCGCGCCTCGCCGTGACGTGCCCGTGTTCCACGATCATCGCCCGGGACGATCGCGGGCGCGGTTCGACCGCGGCGCCAACCTGGACGAGGTGCGGAATGCATTCGTCGAGACCGGCGCCGACGGCGGCTTCGCGTTCGAGAACCTGCCGCCTGGGCGCCACCACATTCTCGTCGAACCGAAGGAGCACACCGACCGAACGCTGCGCGTCGACCTTGAGCCCGCGACGCGCCACGACTTGGGCGAAGTGCAGCTCAGGCCTGGGCGGCGCGCTCACGGACGCGTGTTCGACGACCGCGGCGTCGCGCTCGCCGGTGCCATGGTGGCGCCGGTCCAACTCCTCGCCCGGCCCTCGCGGCGGAAAGGCGCGATCACCGGCGCGGATGGCGCCTTCGAAGTCTCGGGGTTGGACCGAAATGCCAAGCTGGAGTTCTCGGCCGCCGGCTTCGAGCCGCAGACGCTGCCCGCGCCCAAGGACGCGAGCTCCATGGTCGTCGAGCTCCGACGTACGCTGACGCTCACAGGTCTCGTCTCCGGCCACGACGGGCGCCCCACGACCGTCGAACTCGAACGCGACCCGCGCGGAGGCGGATCGCTCCCGGCGAGCTTCGTCTACGCGCAGACCAGCAAGCCCCACACGGTGGCAGCCGACGGCAGCTTCCGCATCCGGGACCTCGGGCCCGGCGACTACGTCGCCCGCGCCACGACGGCGGGCGTGGGGCGCTCGGCTTCGGTGACGTTCTCGCTGCCGCGCGACGAGCCCGTGCGGCTCGAGGTCGAGGCATCGGCAACGCTCGAAGTGCGCGTCACCGACGAGCTCGGGGCGCCCATCCACAATGCTCGGGTCGTGCGGGACCCAGGCATCGAACGGTACCCCAGCCTGTATTCCAAACCGGAAGGCTTGGTCGGGCGCATTCTCCGCAACCGTGCGCTTGCGCCGACCGAGTCGACCGACGCCCAGGGGCTCGCGCGCTTCTCGATCGATCCCGGCGCGACGGTGGCGGTCGCCGCAACCCACGCACAACACTTGCCCACAGCTGCAGTCTTTACCGCGGCGGACGAATCACAGGCCCTGGAGCTAAAGTTGCTCCGCGGCGGCGCGCTCCGCGGGACGCTCGCCGACACCGCAAACCGCACTCGGTTCTCCCTACAGGTCAACGCCTGGCCAGCAGACTTATCCCACGACGAGGCGTCAAAACAGAAGCGCCTGCGCCACATGTTGGTCGACGCGCGGGGTCGTTTTCATGACACCGCGCTACGGCCGGGTCGGTACCGCGTCGCCGTCCGGCGGTCGAACATGACGTGGGTCGACGATCCGTCGCGGCGGCCCAGCGCCGTCGCACCGCTACTAGGCGATGGCGTCGATGCACGGAGACAGGTCGAGGTCGACGTGCGGGCGGGCCAAGAGGTCGAGGTGTCCCTCGACGTCGCGCCGCTGGGCAGGATCCGCGGCACGGTGTCGACCGGCGTTGGGCCGGCGGCGGGGATCGCGATGTTCGCCGTGGGCCCAAAGCAGTCGCGTGGGGGTCGCTTTACCTACCCCAATGGCTGGGACGCGGACAATGCCTACGAACGCGCGCCCTACACGCACTCCGACGCCGAGGGCAAGTTCGAGTTCTTGTACGCCGACGTGGGTGAGTGGTCGTTGTATGCGCGCCACCCCGATGCCGCGTATCCCACGGGCCCGGTCCCGGTGCGCGTGACTCGTCATGCGATGGACGTCGTGCAGGACTTCACCCTGCACGCAGGAGAGATCCGGGGCAGGTTCGACGCGTTACAGATCCCCGAGCAAGACCGAGACCGTCTCGTTGCCTACCTCTTTCGCCTGGAGAGGGCATCAGACGACGCCTTCCACTCCCCGCACCACAGCTTGCCCGGGAACTGGGGCCTGCGCGAAGAGCCGGTCGGGCAACGCGGGTCGTTCGTGTTCCGCTTTCTGCCGCCCGGTGTGTGGGTGCTGAGGTTGGTCGGGCGCCGCGACCGGATCGTGGCCTGGCAAGTCGTGGCAACCAAGTGGGGAGAGACCGTCGACCTCGGCGACGTGACGCTGCCCGCGACCGTCGACGTGGACGTCCCGTGCGCGGACGAGGCCGTCGAGCTTGTGTATCTGCGGCAGCCCGCGGCGGGCAGCGCGCAGGGCATCTTTATCGCGACGATCTGGATCGACGACGGCACTCTGCCGCTGCGTGGCATCCCGCCGGGCTCGTACGAGCTCGAGCCGGTGGGAACGCCGAAGTATCGCGGGATCGGCTCACGCGGCGAGCCGATGGCACCGGCGCAGCGACTGCAGATCCACCCCGACGGCACCACCGAACCGGCCGCGTTGTTCGCCGGCAAGTAGCCCCTCCGTGCCTGCTAGAATGAGGCATCCCCCGTGCCTACAGCCATGACCACCCCTCCTCGCACCCTCCTGGGCCTCGCACTCCTCGCCCCGACCGCGCTCGCCCAGATCGTCGTCGACCCCACTGGCGCTGGCCAGTTCGTCGACCTGCAAGCCGCGATCGACGCGGCCGCGCCCGGCGCGGTGATCCGCGTCGTCGGCGGCAGCTACGGCTCGGTCCGCATCGACAAGTCGCTCACGATCATCGGTGACCCTGCGCCGCTCATCGCGTCGGCGCCCCAGGGCTCGGGCGTGCAGCCACCCGCCATCGACCTCGTGGGCACCGGGTCGGAGGAGCTGACATTGGCGCACGTCGTGGTGCGCGGCACGGCGACGTTTCCATACAACGGACCCGGCGCCGGGATTCGCAGCCGCGGCTTCGCCGCGATCCGCATCTACCACGCCGAGATCCGCGCGCACGAGTACGTGCTGGCCACGGCGACCGGCTTGTTTCGCGGCGCGCCAGGACTCGACGTCGGCGCTACGGACGTCGCACAAGTCACGATCGCCGACAGCCGCATCCAGGGCTCGGCGTCCGGCACCGACGGGACGCCGATCTTTGGCGAACCCGGCCCAGCCGCGATCGACGCCCCCAGCGCCACGGTGCTCGCGGTCGACTCGGTCCTGATCGGCGGCGCCGGCTCGGACACCGTGCTGCCGACGCCGTTCGGTACCACCCCGTGCCCGTGCCCCGGCAGCTTCGGCACGGGCGGGGACGGCATCGTCGCCGCCGAGACGATCACCATGGACATCGTGGTGCAGGGCGGCCGTGGCGGCCTCGTGTTCTATGGCGGCCCAGGCGGCGTGCAGCCCTGGGGACAGCAGCCCAACGGTCAGGCGATGCAGGCCGGCAGCTCTAAGACCGCCGGCTTCTTCTCGGTCTCGGCACCCGACCCACTGCGGCAGGGACAGCCATGGCCGCTCTACTTCGCGCCGCGCGGCGGCGCGACCGCGGCGCTGCTCGTCGGCCGCCTGGGGACGCCCCGGACGGTGCGCCCATTCCGGGGGCTCTACTTCCTGGCGCCGTCGCCGCTGGCAGCCGTCCCCATCGACCCGGCGCGGGGCGCAGTCACGCTCACGGTGCCGACGGCGACCGGGCTCGCCGGCCTCGAGTTCGCGTTCCAGGTCGCGCTGATCGACACCCCGTTGGGCGAGGACCTGTCCGAGGTCGTGCCGCGCATCGTCGACTTCCCGTGAGTCAGCGGTCGCGCGCAGCCAGGCGATAGCGAAAGAACCCCCGGCCGGCCGTCCCGAGCACCAGCTGCCCGGGCCGGTGCGGGTCGAAGGCGAGCGCGGCGCCGCGGCGCATGGGCAGCCCTCGGTTGATCGATGGCCAAGTCGCGCCGCCGTCGCGCGACAGGTAGACGCCCGTGGCCCGAGACACGTCGCGAAACGGCGGGTCCGCGGTGCTGACCGCGATCGTGCGCGGGTCGTCGGGCCGCACCGCCACGGCGACGATGTATTCGACCGCCTGCTGCCAAGCCCCCGTCAGCTCCCGGGGATCGAGCACCGCCAACCAGCCGACGCCGGGTCGGTAGCTCCACAGGCCCAGGCCCGGGTTGCCGGTCCGGTCGTGCGCCGCCAGCCACAAGGTGCCGTCCGGCGCCATCGCCAGCTTCCCCGGCCGCCCGGGGCCGCCAATGCTGCGGAACGTGACACCGTCGGCGCTCTCGTAGACGGCGGTGTCGCCCGAAACGTAGAGGCGACTCTCGTCCAGCTTGGCCGCGAACCAACCGTTCCCCGGGCTCAGCGCGGTCGGTGCCCACGTGCTGCCGCCGTCGGTCGACCGATGCACGGTGCCGTCGATCAGCACCCACACCCGCCGCGGATCGACCACCGACGCGTGGATCGCGCCCGCCTTGGCAGGGTCGCCAATCTCCGGCAGCCCCGCGGCCGCACCGGCGACGACCTGCCACGTCTGGCCGCCATCGACGGTGCGGGCGACGCCTTCAAACGCGTTCTGAAACCCCAGCGAGGCGTACGCGATGTCGGGCCCAGCAAACACCGCGTCGGCGCCGCCGTTGAAGCTGCGCCGGGCGCTCGTCTCAAACGTCCAACTGGCGCCACTGTCGAACGTCTGTAGGACGCGGGCACCGTCAAAGCCCTGGGCCAAGATGTGGCCGCGGCGCCACGGATTGAACGTCACCTCGGTCGCAACCAAGCCGGAGTAGCCCCGACCACGCCAGCGCCCCCCGCCGAGGTTGACGTTGGCGGCGTCGTCCCAGGTCCGGCCCCCGTCGACCGAGCGCACCAGGTTGGCCGACCCCGCCGCAAACATCAGATCACGGTCGGCCGCGGCAATCGTGGCGACCTCCATCTCGATGCCCGACGGATAGGGCAGCGGCAGGCCCGCGCGCGACAGCGCGAGACCCCACGTGAAGCCCGCGTCCTCGGACTGGAAGACCCCGACCGAGCCGAACCGATCATCGACCGCGAGCCAGCGCTGTCCGGTCGCGTCCGCCGCGAGCGCCTTGTACCGCGTCGTCGTGCCACCGCTGGCGCCGACGGTCCTCGGCAACCCGGATGACACGTCGAGCCAGTTCAGCCCACCGTCGACACTCCGGTAGACGCCGCCGGGCACGGTGCCGTTGTTGCCCAGCGAAACCGTGACGACGTCGCGGTTGCGTGGGTCTGCGACGACGCGCTCGACCTCGACGTGCGGCAACCCCACGCCCACCTTGGCCCAGGTCGCGCCGCCATCGAGGCTGCGATAAAAGCCCTGGCGATCGACGGTCGCGTAGAGCCGCAGCGACGACCCAGCGGCAAAGGTCATCCCGACGATGTTCTGGCCGGCCGCCGCGGCGCCCGACGATGACCCCGCCGCAGTGATCGTCGTCAGCCGCGACCACGACACGCCGCCGTCGCGGCTCTCCCACACGGCGCCCAAGGCGCCGTTCACCAGCCCGACCCGCCACCGGCGGCTGGTGCCGCCGGCCGCCAACAGGTGCTCGGCGTCGTTGGGGTCGAAGAGCACGATCTCGATCGGTGCGGAGAAGTCGAATGCCGCAGTCGGCGGCAGGCCTAGGCGGCGCGCTTGCCACCGGCGGCCGGCGTCGCGGCTTTCGTATGGCCCCCCCATGGTCCCAACCCAGACGCGGCGCGGGTCCGTGGGGTGCCAGGAGAACGACGATGCCTCCCAGCTGGCGAAGCCGAACGTCGCCCCCCAAGAGTCGCCGCCATCCGTGCTGAGCCCGACCCCGAGCATGTCGCCCGCCAGCAGAATCCGCGACGGGTCATGCGGGCTCACTGAGAGCCCGGTGACGCGGCCGCCCACACTCGGCTCGCGTAACGGAATCCAGGTCGCGACCGCCGCCTCATGCGCGGGGGAGACGCCCTGACCGGAGGCAGTGGGGGCTAGAAGCAGAACGGCAGCGGCGGCGATCGCGCGGCGAGGAATCGACATCGCGGACTGGGGAGGCTGGGGAATGGGAGGCTGGGGAGTGGGAGGCTGGGAGACAAAACTGCGTGTTCGCTCGGCCCTCGCCGGTGGATGCCGTGGCGACGCCCCGCACCCGGCACGCGGTCGAGATCCGCCCGAGTGCCACGCCGCGGGTCTGATCCCCGGCGCGCGAATTCCCCGACTCCCGTGGGACGCAGCGCCGCCCTCGCGCCATCACCTCGCGGGGTCGCCGCGGCAGACTGGCCACCGAAGGTCAGAGGAGTCTAGCGGCTTGCGCCGCTCCCCCATCGCGCGCCGCGGGCACTCCCGAGGGGGCGGGCACTGCCAAAGGGAACGAGCAATGGTCGCCCTCTCCCACACACTCTGCCGGCGCGGCCGACGGCTTGGCGTTGCTGCGCTCGGCACCCTGCTGGCCGCAGGCCCGGCGCCCGCCAGGGCACTGCGAGGCTGCTCCTGGACATCGACGCCACCCGTGTGCCGTGGTCTTTGGTCAGTTCGCCGCGTTTGACCCAGTGGCGGGTCCGTCGCTGGGTGGCTTTGCCTTGAGTCGAGGCATGCGGTCGTGTTCGCGCGCAGGTAGCCGCTGACCATGGGGTGCGCGGGAGCAGCTCTGCCTCGGGCTCGGGGCAGGGCCACCCGGCCCGTCCGGCGCGGTCGACTTCGCCAGCTCGCCCCGGAGGGGGCGAGCGAGCCGGCGAAGCCGACGGTGACGGGCAGGGCGGCGGGACCGCTCTGCCTATGGGGGTCCGGGGTACCGGATGGGCGCGTCGGCGCGGTCGGCGCGGTCGGCGCGGCGGGCGCAC
>JBCCGH010000205.1:0-16642 GCA_039029375.1 Planctomycetota bacterium | reverse complement strand
GTGGTGTGATTCAGGAATCTGGGGCCCTATCCACGGCCCTCAGCGCCGCTCGCAGCGTTGGGTCGTCCTCGCCGTATCCACCAATATGCCTGCGGCGACCCGCCTTGCGACCGGCGCCGATGTCTCGCGGATAAGGCCCCATCTGCCTGAATCACACCACTAGGACGGATTCAACGAGACGCCTGGGAGCACTCTTGGCGGCGCGTTCGGGGTCTTGACATTGCTTGCGGTTTCTGACAAATATTTATCTCTATGGCAAGGACTTGTGAGGTCGCGGTCGATCGGGTCTTCCACGCGCTCGCTGACCCGACGCGTCGCTCGGTGGTCGAGCTGCTCGGATCGGGACCGCGCCGGGCGGGCGAGCTCGCCGAGGCCACGCGGACGTCGCCGCCGACCATGAGCCGGCATCTCCGCGTTCTGCTCGATGCCGAGATCGCCACCGACGAGCGTCCCAAGGAGGACGCGCGGGCACGGGTCTTTCGCTTGCGCCCGGAATCCATGCGGGCCGTGAACGACTGGCTGGACCAGCTCCAGACGGAGTGGGATGCCCAACTCGGCTCGTTCAAGCGCCACGTCGAACGGAGGAAGAAGAAATGACTGCTCCCCGCTCAGTGAACTCCTCGATCGAGGTCCCTGTCGATCCCACGACCGCCTTCAAGGTCTTCACGGAGGAGCTCGACTGCTGGTGGATCCAGGGCCCGATCAACTTCTTCGATACGACCCGGGCGTACTACAAGCGGATGGAACCTGGAGTCGGAGGCCGCATCGTCGAGGTCTACGACGAGAAGACCGGCGACGGCCTCGAGTTGGCGCGCATCACCGTTTGGGAGCCCGGCAAGCGCGTGGCGTGGACGAGCTCCTTGGACGACGTAGAGATCGACGTCCGCTTTGAGAAGAGCGCGGTCGGAACGGAGGTCAGGGTGCAAGCCACAATCCCCCAGAACGGGGCAGACAAGGGCGGAACGGCGTGGGTGCGCATGAGCCCGACCTGGCTGAACAACTGGATCCGGAAGCGCGATCACGTCCCGCACGAGCCGCTGCGCTTGGCGCGGCTCGCCGTTGCCGTGCACTACACCAAACCCGCGGCCGCCGGGCGCTGGCTACGCGATGTCTTCGGCTTCGAACCCGCGGGCAACGTCCCCGACGTCGAGCCCGACGACCCGAGCCACACCTGGATCGAATTCCACGTCGGCAACTCCTCGCTCATCCTCTGGGGACGCGAGGTCGCCTCAAGCGCGGGCGCGCCGATGACGCACACGCCGTTCATCTACGTCGACGACCTCGATGCCCACTTCGCCCACGCCAAGGCACACGGCGCCGAGATCATCGAAGACATCCACCAGCACGGCTTCCGCGCCTACGAAGCCGCCGATCCCGAAGGCAACCGCTGGACCTTCGCCCAGGCCAGTCCGCTCATGCGCTGAGCGGGTTCAGACGCCGGGGAGCGGTCGTGCTGAACGGGATCGCACCGTCGACCTCCGGAATTCGTTCAGGCACTCTGCCAGCCGAGCTACATCGCGGAATCTCAACGCGCCGCGGTTCTCTTCTTCGGAGACCGCCATCGCGAGGACTAAGGAGGGACGTGACCGCTCGATCGCGCGCGCCGTCCGCACCTCGAGGCCCGAGATCGTGAACTCCGGGAAGGAGCCCGCGCTCATCGCGGGAACGCTGGACTTGGCGACACCACTGAAGTCGCCGCCGCGGCGCACGCGCTGGGGTACGTCTGCGGAGGCCCGCAGTGGATCGGCGACCTCGATGTCGGGATCGCCGTCCATGCCGTCGTACCCGTCGAGGCACCGCTCCCACACGTTGCCGCTCGTCATCACGCAGGATCACTTTGACCGGCACGCTACCGAGCCGGAACTTGTCGTCCGCCACAGACCATGACCGCTCGGCGCCCGGTCATCGCTATCGAAAGTCACGGTCTGAAGCTGGTGAGGTCGTCGAGCTCACAAAGCGCATCGCGGATTGCGGCGCGCTCGAGTGGGGCGCGAGCTGTCGGGGGGCCGTCGGTCAAGCTTGACCCCTGGAGCCTGATGGGACAGTTTCATCGGATCCGCGAGGAGCACCTGGTCGCGCACCGCCAGGAGGCCGCTTCAAAGGCGACACAGCGGCCGCTGGTCTACACCACGCCCTTGGCTCAGACGTCCAAGATGGTGCTGGCCGTCACGTTGGTCAGCACGGCGCGCGTCGGCCCGAGCACCAGCAGCGCCTGACTGTAGATCGTGACACCGACCAGCGCAGGCTCGTTCGGCATCCGAAACGACACCGAGCCCAGGCCGGTGGGCTTCGAGATCGCGGCCGGAGGAAGCGCGACCAGCTCCGTGGGGTCGAGGCCAAAAGTGCCCCAAGGCAATGCGAGGCTCGCCCGAGCCGTGGAGATGAACGGCGCGCCGAGGTCAACATGCGCCGGATCTGTGTCGCGCGCGTGAATCTCCAGCAGGAACGGCCAGCCGACTCGAGCCCGCAACGGGGCGTCGAGATGGCGACTCAGGTTGAAGCGGAGCTCGTTGACCTCACCGGCGTACATGAGATCCAGATCGCCATCGCCGTCGGCATCCACCGCGGCGATCGCGGTGCTGCGGCTCGTCGGGGTCGCGACCCAGGGCGCTGTCACGTCAAAGAAAGCCCCGGTGCCGTCATTGCGATAGATCCGGCTCGGATTCACGGCACCGCTGAGTGCCAGATCCAGGTGGCCGTCCCCGTCAAAGTCGCCCACGGCGATGTCGTCGACGCCGATCACCGCGGCCGGCAAACGAACAGCGGTGGCGTCAACGAACGTGCCAAGACCGTCGTTCAAGTAGAGGCGAACTCCGTAGCCGCCACCGAACACGAGATCGAGGTCACCGTCCGAGTCCACGTCGCCGACCGCGACGACGTCGTCGTCGTCGTTATCCGGCGGCATCCGAGCAGCGGTGGCGTCCGAGAACCGCCCAGATCCGTCGTTCAAGTAGAGGCTGCTTTGGCCCACCAAGGAGGCAAGCACGAGGTCCAAGTCGCCATCGCCGTCGACATCGACTGCAACCAGTCCTCCGACGGTTTCGACGGAAGCGGGCAGGCTCGTGGCTGTCGCGTCGGCGAAGAAGCCGTTGCCGTCGTTCAGGTGGAGGCGCGTCTGTTCGCTGAGTCCCCCGAAGACCAGATCCAGGTCGCCGTCACCCTCGACATCAAAGGCCGCAACCGCCCACGTCGCATCCTGGTCCACGGGCATCCGCGCAGCAGTCGCATCGGCAAACACCCCGGCCCCGTCGTTGAGATACAAGCGGTTCTGGTTGCGCCAGTACGCCGCCACCAGGTCGACGTCCCCGTCGCCTTCGACATCGAGGCACGCGAGATGCCGACTCTGTCCTGGGGGGGGCGGTTGAGGCGGGAGCGCACCCGACGGAGCCGCGGCAAAGTGCCCCAGCCCGTCGTTCAGGTAGAGACCCGGTGCGACCAACGCGAAGACGAGATCCAGGTCGCCGTCGCCATCGACGTCGGCCGGCACGATGTCCGAGCCGAGGCCGCCGTGAGCCGTACGCGGCGGATTCGCAACCGCGAAGACGCCAACGCCGTTGCTCAGATACAGCCGTTCGTCGTCAGCATTGGCAAGGAGGCAATCCACGTCCGCATCGTTGTCGACGTCACCGACAGCCAGCGCCATCGTCTGATCACGATGCGGGGGCAACGGGATCTCCACGAACGCGCCGGACCCGTCATTCAGCAACAACCGAGCATCGCGCTCATTGCCCACAACGAGATCCTCGTCGCCGTCGTCGTCATAGTCGACGTTCACCACGTCTTCCGTCTGGTCCAATGCGATCGGCAACCGTCCTGAGGTCCCGTCGAAGAAACGACCCAAGCTGTTGTTCAGGTACAGGCGGTTCTGCTGGCCACCGTTGCCAAACACGAGGTCGACATCGCCATCGCCGTCGGTGTCGGTGGCAACGACGGCGTTGCTGACTTCTTGGGTTTGAGGGAGCTGCGTCGTGGCATCGCTGAAGCTCCCAGTGCTGTCGTTGAGGTAGAGCAGGTTTTGGTGCTTGGTCGCGAACACGACGTCCAGATCTCCGTCCCCCTCAACGTCCGTCAACGCCACACCCAGAGCCACGTCGATCCCCCATGGCATGCGGCCGCTCGTTGCGTCGTGGAAGAATCCCCGCCCATCGTTGAGATAGAGGCGGTTCTGCTGAAAGTCGTTCGCGACGACGAGATCACCGTCTCCATCGCCATCCACGTCGCCAAACGCCAACGCCGTGGTCGCTTCCCGACGTCCGGGCATCCGGGTCGCGGTGACATCGGAGAAGTTGCCCGCCCCGTCGTTGAGGTAGAGCCGGTTCTGGCTCCCGCGGTTCCCGATCACGAGGTCGGGGTCGCCATCGGCGTCCACGTCTTCGGACAAGACGCTGGTGCCGGTTCCGAAATCGGCCGGCAGCCGGCTCGCGGTCTCGTCCGCGAAGATGCCTGCGCCGTCGTTGAGATAGAGGCGGTCCTGCTCGTTCGTGGTCAGAACCAAATCTAGGTCACCGTCGGCATCCACATCGCTGAGCACAGCCGACGGCGTGTACACCGACGCGTCTGGCAGGTAGCGTTTAACGAGTTCGCTGAACCGAGCCTGTGCCAAGACGGACGACGCCATCAAGGCCACCGAGATGCATAGAACGAGCGATCGCACGAGCTCTCCTCCTGGACTGGAGCCGAAGGCACAGGCACCGCGGCCCGCCCCGGACAGACTCTAACGGAGCGGTCCTAGGGCCGCGATTACTCGATCCGCCAAGTGCGGGCGGTGGAGGCGACGAGCCCGCCGGCCTCGGCGCTAGTGCGAGGAGGCGCCGCGGTCGGTTCATCGGACGCTCAGCTGGATCCCGTTCGAGAACCGCAGCTCGCCCGCCGCAGACCAAATTCCCTGCGCGAACAGCGAGCTCCCGATGAGCGCCGGGTCTTGCGGGAAACTGAACGCGAAGTGCTGTCGCCCGAAGACAACGTCCGGGACCATCGCGACCGACACGTCGGGCATGGCGCGCAACGCGCATCCCGGCAGAAAGGGGATCGCGAGGCCTGGGTCGCTCACGCCAATCAGGAGCGTCGCGCCCCGGATCGGGAACACGACCATCTTTTGATCGAGCGCGACGCTCACGCTGCACAGGGTCGTGCTCGCCGAGACGAAGGCGCTCAGGTTTGGGATCGACGCACCCGACGGGGCGCAGCCCGGTCCGGTGTCGGCGATCTGGACGGTCAGAGGGCCGCACGGCTGCGCGCGAGGCGACGCCATTGGCAGCGTCAGGGACAGTGAGACCACGAGAACGGGGAGCAGCTTCAGAGTCATCAACTCAGCACCTCCGAGGGGTCGACGGTTTCGGACGCCGCCGCAGCGGTTCCGCTCCAGTGCCGGCGTGCGAAGCCGCCATGATCGCAGATTGTGTCGGACCATGGCGAGTGTTTTCGCTCTCGGGGTCGAGATGCCCTTCGCGCGTCGGTTCTCGACCCAACCACGCAGCCGAAGCGACGTCGCAATGGCCGCGCGGACCTCCGGCTCTTCGGAACGCCACCGATCGACGTCCGACGGGCGTCGCCGGTGCGCCACGACCACCTTTGTCGCAAGTCGCCAGTCGCCTGGTGGCGCTGCTCCGTGTTCCTCGACGCCGCGCGCGCCCATCGTCGCCTGCGCCACCGAGCGCGGCGAAACGTGTTGCACGAGGAACGGGGCGAGAGCGTGGTCGTGTCTGTGACGTCCTGCCTCCAACGTCTGATGTCTTTTCCAGCTTCGGCGGCACCATCGCGCGGAAACCGACGACTCCGGCTCGCCACATCGTTCACCGCGAGGGGTTCGCGGCGCGCTCCGTCAACGGCGCGGAACCAACCTCGTCGTTGATCGACCAGCGTCGTAGGGCGCAGCAGCGATCGGCAGCTTTCGGCCGGGCGCCCTGGCGAATGGCAGAGCAGTCGAGACGCTCTTCGCAACCGGGTGGTTGGCGAGGAGAGTCTCGATCGGCCTCCGCAAGGCCCTCGCTGCGACCTTCCAGGGGCTGCGAGGCCGTTGCGCAGGGTCATCGACCCCGGCCCGTTCCCACCAGGACCACGTTTTTTCGAGATTCCCGTACCTGGCGACCCGGCACACCCTCCTTGTATCGCGAGGCCCGATGCGTTCCACCCATCCCGACCCAGCACCAGACCGGCCTCCGGGCGACGACGCCGTCGCCCGGCACGCGTCCTGGCTCGTGGGCTGGTTCCGTGCGCGCGGCCTCTTGCTCGACGAGGCGGAGGATCTCGCCCAGGAGTGCCTGCTCCGGCTGCTGCGCAACCGCGACGGGCTGCGCGACCCCACGGCGGCCCCGGCGTGGCTCGTGCGCACGGCGCGGGACCTGCTCCGGCGCCGGCCCGTCAAGCGACGGGCGGGCCGCCTCGACGGGTCGGAGCGCGCGGCGCCGAGTGACGAATCGGACGCGGGCGAGGACTCGCGCGTACTAGCCGCGGTCGCCGAGCTCCCGGAACAGCTCCAGCAGGTCGTGCTGGCGCGCTACACGCGCGGGTTGGGCTACGACGCGTGCGCCGAGGTGCTGGGCGTGCCGCGCTCGACGGTCCAAAGCCGGCTGCGCCGCGCGCTGCGCAAGCTGCGCGCGCAGCTCTCTCGGGACAAGGAGCTACGACGATGATGGACGACACCAAGCTCGAGGCAGCGCTCACCGCGACGCTCGCGGTGGGCGACGACACGCTCGCGCGCATCCGCGACGCTGTGCGCACCGGACTCCGAGACGACACGCGGCGTTCGGTGACTGGAACCAATTCGGACGTGCCCGCACACCCCGGGGGGCGATCGAACGCCTCGGCGGTTGCGCCCTGGCTCGCCGGAGTTGCGGCGGCGGCGGTCGTCCTGGTCGCTGTCGGCCTCCGCCTAGGGCCGGGCGATGGCGCAGACCGCGCACGAGGCGACGCCGTGATCGAACTCCGCGCCAGCGACGAAGTCGACGAAACGAACCACTACGAGCCGCCGACCTTCACCCAGGCAGCGCTCGACTGCGACTGGCTCTTGCTCGGCGAAGTCGTCGCGCTCGACCAGGCGGTCGCGCGCTTCCGCGTCGTCGAGGTCCTCCACGGTGACCGTCCGCTCGACGCCCCGGTGGCGGTGCTACGCGCCCACGACGAGCCGCGCTCGAGCAGCCGCTGGTCGGCGGAGTGGACCGCCGGCGAAGCGCTCGCGCTCGCGCTGTTCCGTGACCCGGAGGACGGCGTCGTCAAGCTGCGCTACACCGGGAGCGGCCAGGGGCGCTTCCCGCTTGGCGGCCTGGTCTCGCGCGACGACTTCCTCGGCGCCTGGCGCCAACGCCGCGTCGAGCCCAGCCTCGTCGTCGAGGCGATCGAGCGCGAGGGCCCGGAGGCGATCGGCCGGCTGCGGTACGAGCTGTGGCCGCTCGTCGGCGAAGAGGGCCTGCCGGTCAAAGACGGGGCCGTGCAGGCGGCGCTCATGACCTGGCTGAATCGCGCCCCGCTCAAAGACGAGCACATCCACGAGGCGGTCGACGCGCTCACTCCGTCGTCGCTGCGCGCGCTACCGGAGGAGCGACGAGACGCGCTCCTCGCGCGCGCGCTCGACGACGCGCGGGCCGCCGAGTCTCCATACACCTCCCTCGCGCTGCTGGGGCCCTTCGCGCGCGCCGGCGTTGCCGAGGTCGCGGCCGCGCTGCTCGGCATCGTCCGCGACGCAGAGGCGGGGGCGCTCGCGAAGCCGTCGGCGTACGGCTGGAGCCAGCTCCACCGCATGGCGTGCGACGCCCTCCGCCACGTCAACAAGGGCGCGGCGACGGAGGCGCTGTGGACGCGTTACCGCACGCTGCCGGACTGGGGCCAGGCGGACGCGGGGCATACGCTCGCGCTGCTACTCGAGATGGGAGCCGACGGCGCCGCGGCGGAGCTTGTCCGCCGTAGCCGCACGATGCGCGACGCCGGCGGCGCCCTCTGGCTCGACCTGCTGGTGCGACGGCCTGAGCCCGAGGCGCGGGCGCTCCTGCGCGAGGCCCTCGGGGACCCGGCGTACTCCCTCGGCCAGAACCGCTACCGCCACTCGCCGACGCGAGCGCTGCAGGAACACGGCGTCGGCGTGCTCCTGGACGACCTGCGCGCGGTCCTCGTCGCGCGGCTGTTGGCGAACGACCTCGGCGTGTATTCCGCGCACGACTGGCTCGAGCTGTACCTCCTGCGCTTCGAAGATCTCGCTCCGTTCGCGTCGGAGCTCGCACGGGTGCTCGGCGAGATCGAGCGGCGCGACTCCGGCACACTGCAGCTCGTGCGCCTGATCTCCGACTCCCTCGGTGTCGACGCCCTGCCCTACCGCGAGCCGACGGACAACGAACTTGCGGCGGCGGCGCGCCGGCTCGGGGAGAAACTGCGTCGCGATTGACCGAGGTGGGCGGACACGCCTCGGTCGTCACGGGCGACAGCCTGGACGTTCCGCGCTCGACGCAGGAGCGATCGATGGGGCGTTGCGCGAAGCGGATGGTGCCCGTGCTGTCTGGAACTCGACCACGCCCAATGCCAACGAGTCAGGACGGTGCCTACTCGAACTCGAAGCCGACGCAGCCGTCCTCGAGCTTCAGACGCGCGTCGAACTTCTTGTCCGACTTCGAGCGGAAGCCTTTGAGCACCTGCGTCTTGCCCTTGGTCAGCAGCTTCATGGCCATCGGCTTGGTGATCTTCTTGCCCGCGATCTCCTTCCAGATCACGAAGCGGCAGCCGGTGCGGTGCGCGGAGCAGCTGTAGGACTTGTCGCGCTCGATCATCGGCGCGTTGCACAGCGGGCAGCACGCCCCCTCGCTCGTCTTGGCCGCGCCGTTGCGTTTCGGCTTCGGCGCGGCGGGAGCCTTCCTCTTGGCCTTCGGCGGCGCCTTCTGGTGCTCACGCGCCGGCTGCGCCACGTGCAGCACACGCCCGGCGTCGGTCAGACAAAGGATCGACGGCTGCTCACCGACCCGGACGGGCCGCAGCGAGATCCGCCGCTGCAGCAGCTCGGAGGCCTGGCGTGGTTGGATCTCGTGCGACTCATAGTCCTTCTGCAGCACGTACTCGCACCCCTCCTTCCACTTGCTGCAACCATAGGCGCGCCGCCCCTCGATCACGTCGGCGCCACAACGGGGACAGCCGCCAATCCGTGCCCCGTCGAAGCGTGAGGCGTCGCCGTTCGCGAGGAACGCATCGGTGAACGCACCGATCTCGCCCATGAACACGTCGCGCGCGAGCTCGCCGCCCTCGATCGCCTTGAGCTTGGCCTCCCACTCGCCGGTCAACTCGGCGGACTTGAGGATCGGATCCTGGATCAGGGCGACAAGATAGCGCCCGAGGTCGGTGACGGTCAGCGTGTTCTTGTCGCGCCGGATGTAGCGGCGGCGCAGCAGCGTCTCGATGATCGCCGCGCGCGTCGCGGGCGTGCCCAGGCCGCGCGCCTTCAGCGCCTCCTTTAGGTGCTCCTCCTCGACCAGCTTGCCCGCGGTCTCCATCGCGCCGAGCAGCGAGTTCTCGGTGAAGTGCGGCGGCGGCCGGGTCTCGCCCTTCTTGATCTCGGGCGTGTGCTCACCCATCTCGCCACGCTCGAAACGCGGCAGCTCCTGCTCGGCGTCGCTGTCCTTGTCCCCGGCCTTCGGCTTCGGATACAGCGCGGTCCACCCCGGATCGGTCACGCGCACGCCGCGCGCGCGGAACTTCACGCCCTCCACCCGACCGTCGACGATGGTGACGTCCTTCTTGCAGGGCGGGTAGAACACGGCGATCGTGCGGATCACGATCGCGTCGTAGACGCGCCGGTCGGTGCTGTCCCGCGGCGGCCGGCCCGTGGGGATGATCGCGTGGTGATCGGTGACCTTGTTGTCGGCGAAGATCCGCGCGCTGGCCGACAGCTTGGCGAGGTCGAGCCCGTCGACCGCATCCTTGTAGCTGGCGGCGATCTTCCGAAACAGTGCGGGCATCGAGGCGCGCATGTCCGACGTCAGGTAGCGCGAGTCGGTTCGCGGGTAGGTGATCGCTTTGCCCTCGTACAGCGCCTGTGCCTTGTTCAGTGTGTCCGCCGCCGAAATGCCGTACCGCGTGTTCATCTCGCGCTGCAGCGCGGTCAGGTCGAACAGCTGCGGCGGCGGGACCTTCTCCTCCTTGCCCTCGACGCGGTCGACGGTGAACGACTTGTCGACGATCAGGGCGACCAGCTGCTTCGCGTCGTCCTCCTTGCTGAACCGATCGCCGCGGTAGTTGAACACCACCTCGCGATAGCGCGTGCGCACCTCGAACCACGGCTCGCTCACGAAGTGGCGGATCTCGTCGTCGCGCCGCGCGATCAACGCGAGCACCGGTGTCTGCACCCGACCGACACTCCACAGCACGCCGCTCCGGCCATAGCGCACGGTGTAAGCGCGCGTCGCGTTCATGCCGACGATCCAGTCCGCCTCGCTGCGGGAACGCGCCGCGTCGTGCAGGCTGTCGTAGTCCGAACCCGGGCGCAGCTTGGAGAATGCGTCGCGGATCGCGATCTCGGTGAGCGAGCTCAGCCACAGCCGCGAGATCGGCTTGTCGGTGCATTTCGCCATCTCGACGATGTAGCGGAAGATCAGCTCGCCCTCGCGCCCCGCGTCCGTTGCGCAGATCAGCTCGTCGGCCGCGAGCATCAGACCCTTGACGACCTCGAACTGCTGTCGCGCGCGGTCGTCGCCCGTGAGCTTCAGTCGAAACACGTCCGGCACGATCGGCAGCGCCTCCAGCGTCCAGCGCTTCAACGTGGAGTCGTAGTCGTCGGGCTCCTGCAGCGTGACCAGGTGGCCGAAGGCCCACGTCACCTGATAGCCCTCGCCCTCGAGGTAGCCGTCACGCCGCGCGCGCGCGCCGAGGAAGCCCGCGAGGTCGCGGGCGACAGACGGCTTCTCGGCTAGGACGACCTTCATGCGCTGCGGACATCCAGCGGACGGAAGAGGCACGGTGCAGTCAAGCGCGCAACGATCAGACGAATCTCTCGGCCCATCGCCGAGATCTCCCTCGTCGTCGCGGACGCCCTCACCGTGCTCTTCCCCCTCGCGGGTCGACCGATGGGCGAGCGGCTCGGTTTCGTCCAAGCGTCGGCTGACCTGGCTACAACACAGCTCGTCGGCAGAGCCACCGCCGAGGTCACCGACCGGATGCTTCGACCACGATGTCCGCCAGCACGGTTGCCGAGCACTTCAACGCGACGCTACGACGCCAGGGCCGCCTCGATCTGCTTGAAGTTGGCTCCGACGATCGGCGGCGCGTCACCGACCTTGGTTACGGGGATGGACGCAAAGCCCATCTCGACCATCTCCGCTTGCGCGGCCTGGTCCGTGTAGATGTCTTTGACCTCGAACTCGAGGTCCTTGCGGGAAAGGTAGTCCTTCACCTGCGTGCAGGCGCCTCAACCAGCGCCGCTGTAGACGACGATCTTCTTTTGCTCTGACATGGTGGCTCCTTCGGGAACTAGGAGCGCACGAAGATCGCCGGTCTCCGGCTCGGATGCCAGCCTCATGATCTCATGCCTTGTACTTCTTCTCGGACGCCAGTCTTCGCGGACGCCAGCCCGTAGGACTCCTTCAACCACTTCCCGGCGAAGTTCCCTTCCCGGACGATCCGGGGGTGGCCACGGGGTCGCACACCCCGGCCGCGAAGGCGAACGACGGCAGGTTGGCGCTCGTGTCGTAGACGAACTGCACCCGTCGTCCTCGCCGAGCGCAGTCTGTGCCAGGGATGCGCCGCCGGTATTTGGTGCTGTTCGAGCAGGAGCGTTCCGGTACGAGCGGAACCGACATCTGGGCCGCAAGATCGCCGCCGCTCCCGGCGCGAGCACGAGGCCGGTCAGAGCGGCGAGCGGGGCGACGAAGCGCATGGCGATCGTTCCTTCGGCGTCGGTGACGTCGGTCGACCCCATAGGGAACGTCGCCGGCCGCGGCTGCGTTGCGGGAATTGAGGGTTGGCTTGCACCGTGCGCGGGAAGTCCGCGCCCGCACTTCGGGCGACATGTGCGCATGCACGAACGCGCGCAGCTGCAGTAGGTTCTCTTCGACCGGGCGATCGAGAACCGGGGCTACCGTTCTCCGCCAGTTCGAAGGTGCTGGGCTGGGCTATGGCCTTCCGGTCACACTCCTAGGTGAGCTCACGATGGAGGGCGGTGGGGCGAACCCGGGCCGTTCCCGGCCCGGATTCCCCACAGATCCGCAGGTGTGGGACTACCATACACGCATGCGCAAGGGACCTGGAGAGGACATCGCGCGTGTGGCCCGACGCGGCATCTTGGCAGTCGGGGTGCTCGCGAGCGTCGCGCCGGCGCAGCGTCAGTTCGACGAGATGATCAAGCGACACCTCCCGCCGGACGGTGACCCCACCTGGGCCATCGACGTGGGCGATATCGATGGCGACGGCGACCTCGATCTGATCTTTGGCAACTTTGGCCCGCAGACGCGACTGTACCGTAACGACGGCGGCGGGCACTTCGTCGACCTGACCAGCAGCCACCTGCCGAGCGACGGCGAGGCGACGTCAGACGTTTGTTTTGCGGACGTCGACGGTGACGGGGATCTCGATGCCGCCCTCGCCAGCCGGTTTGGGCGGCTCAATCGCCTGTACCGGAATGACGGGACGGGGACGTTCGTCGACGCGACGACACAGTTGCCTCCCGACGGGGGCGAAACCACAGCGGTTGCGGCGGGCGACGTCGATGGGGACGGCGACGTCGACCTGATCTTTGGCAACCATGGCGAGCAAAACCGGCTCTACTTGAACGACGGGAGCGGCAGCTTCACCGACGGCACAGCCACGCGACTCCCCGCGTTCGATGACGAAACCTGGGCGTTGGCGGTCGGCGACGTGGATGGCGACCGAGATCTGGACCTCGTCGTCGGCAACTGGTGCTGCCGGGATCCGAACCGGCTCTACCTGAACGACGGGACGGGGACGTTCGTCGATGTCACGGGCACGTTCTTCCCGGCGGAGTTCCAAGCCACACTGTCTTTGGCGCTGGCCGACGTCGACGGCGACGCGGACCTGGACTTGATCGCCGGGAACGATCGCGACGCCGACGTGCTCTACCTGAACGACGGCACCGGGACCTACATCAACGGCACGGCGGGCCGCCTGGTGACGTCGACCGAGACGAGCGAGGCCTTGGCACTTGGGGACGTCGACCGCGACGGCGACTTGGATCTGTTCATCGGGCGCGAGTGGCAGGGGCAGCTCCTACTCAACGACGGCGCTGGCAGTTTCACCGACGCCACCGTTGGACGCGTGCCGTCGCAGCCCCATCGCACGCGCGACGCGACGCTCGCCGATCTCGACGGCGACGGCGATCTCGACCTGTTGCTTGGCAACAACAACAGCTTCGGTCAGCAGAACCAGTTGTGGCTCAACAACGGGCTCGGTTCCTACATGCCGACCGTCCTCCCGCCCATCGAGTTCGGCCGGGGTGGAGCGAAGTCGATCGCGCACGGAGATGTCGACGGCGATGGTGACGCGGACCTCCTGCTCGGCAACAACCTTCAAGACCAACTCTGGCTCAACGATGGGTTCGGCAGCTTTGTGGACGACACCGCCGCGCGCCTGCCGCTCGACGCCGACGGGACCACGGCGGTCACACTGGTGGATTTCGACGGCGATGGCGACTTCGACTTGGTGGCCGGCAACGACCGCAGCCAAAACCGCTTCTACGAGAATGATGGCACCGGCGTCTTCGTCGACGAGACGCTACTTCGTGTGCCGCCGGACAACGACCCGACGCAGGCCATCGACACCGGTGATGTCGATGGCGACGGCGACATCGACGTGTTGATCGCCAATGCATCAGCGCAGAACCGGCTCTATCTCAATGTCGGCAACGGCACCTTCGTGGACGGGACAGGCAGACTGCCAATCGAGCAAGACGATAGCGCTGGCGTCGCGCTCGGCGACGTCGACGGCGATGGCGACTTGGACGCGGTGTTCGCCAATCGGTCGAGGCAGAAAAACAGGCTGTATCGCAACGATGGCGCGGGAGGCTTCACCGAAGACACGTCGGGAATCCCGGCGGACGCCATGGCGACATCGGCACTGGCCTTAGCCGATGTCGACTGCGACGGCGACCTCGACTTGGTCTTCGCCAATCGGCTGCAGAAGAACAATCAGCTCTACTTGAACGACGGCAGGGGCGTGTTCACCGACGTGACCGCGACGCAGATGCCTCGCGACCGACGGCGAAGCGACGCCGTGGCCGTGGCGGACGTGGACGGGGACCGAGACCCAGATCTAGTGTTCGGCAACGGCGCCGGGCAGCCCAACCTGCTCTACCTCAACGACGGCGCCGGTCACTTTGTGGACGCGAGCTCGCGGATCCTCGCGATCCGAGATTGGACCGCGGCCGTGCACCTCGCCGACTTGGATGGCGACGCCGATGCCGACCTGCTATGCGCCAACAGCATCCAGAACCGCCTGTACTTCAATCTGCTGCGCCACGTGCACACCCCGCACCTCGTGCAAGTTGGGAACGAGTACCGGCTCGACGTGTACGCGCGCTACGCGCCGCCGCAGGCGTTTGGGCTGGCGCTGCCCTACGTCGCGGCGTCGACCGCGCGGTACGCGATCCCGCGGCTGGGCACGTTCGGCCTCGACCCCAGCCAGGCGCTCGCCCTGCCCGCGCTCGACGTCACGAACGGCTTCGCGTCAGTGCGGGCGGCGATGCCGCGGAGTCCCAGCCTGATCGGAGCTTCGATCCACGCCCAGGCGCTTATGCTGGCGTGGCCGCCCAGTGCGTCGCTCACCGGCGTGACGGCAGACGCCATTCGGCCGTGATCCTCGGCGACGATGGGCGCCGGGTCCCAGGCAGGGTCGTAGACCATTCGCCCGCGAGCACTGCACGCGTACGGAAGGGAGCTGATCGCCGGGACGTCCGGACACGTCAAGAACCGGCTAATCGGAGCCACCCCAGTTCGGCCAAACGGAGCCACCTATTTGGACCGAGTTCCTGCTGGTGTCCCTCGACGAAGCTGGCCTTGCCGGAGCGCAGCTCGCCCATGCCCGCGGGCCTGGCCCGTACGAGAACTACTCCGTGCGTATTCGGCCGCCATCGACGTCATGGCCACGCGCGCACGGGAAAGCAGGCGGTAGCGTCGACCGACGGAACATCGCAGCCGCAAGAGCGGTCAGCGCGAGCTCATTGAGGCAACCCTCAACGTCGGTCCGCGTGTAGCTGGAATATCGGGTCGTCACAGTGCCGCCCCCCCCCCAAGCCCCGCTTACTCTTGGGCCCGAGGTGGACGTGGTTCCCGCGAGGAACGCTTGCGGACTTTGCCCGCCTAGACCGCTGTGCTGGCGGATGAAGTTGTAGTCGTCGCGCCAGTCCTCACCGAGCACGCGCGCGTGGCTCAGGCCACTGAAGCAGTGCTGATCCAGAATCTGCGTCACGTAGGCGGCCGTTGAAGCTCTCTGCGAACGCGTTCTCGACCGGTTTCCCTGGCCGGATGAGATGAAGTGGTGGTCGATCCCCCCGCTCGCATGCCCAGACATCGAAGGAACTGCCCGTGAACTCTGGACTCATGCCGAGTCAGCGAGCTTTGCTCGACTCCTTGTGCTTCTCTAATAGCTCTGTGAGTACCAACTCAAGCTGCTCGGCCTCGTCGCGACTTATCGTTGCGTCGCTTCCTTCTTCCGTTCCAATGGTGTAGGTCTCCTGTCGCTGGCTGAGAGCACTCCTGAGTTGGTCAAGAAAGTACTCCTGATATCTTGGCTCCAACGAGCTGAGATCACCCGATCGCCATGATGACAGCAAGGGATTCGCCAAGCGAATATCTGTCTCGCTGCAACCGGTTGTCATTGCCGTTGTCGCCATGACGAAGGCGATCATCGTGCGAGCCAAAGTGACCATGTTTGCTACCTATCTAGTTTCTGTTGCGCAATCGCATGAGACGCCTCGAGCAGCTTCTGGAGCCCGTTGCGGGGCGTTTCCCGCGGATACGAAGCGGACTCCCAACATCTACTGTTGCGAATCGAGGCAGCGGCAGGGAGGCCAGCTTCCACATCAAGAAGGATGGACAGCTCGCGTTCGAGTTTCAATCTTCGAACCTCAATGTCACGCGAGATAACTGTCACGCGAGATCACTGTCACGCGAGATCACTTCGCGCGGCACCCGGGATCGCGCAGATCCTGAACACCCCGAGACCGTCCATGCGGTGCACGTGGACTTGGCCAAGACCGTCAAGAACACGGTCGAGGTCGGGCACCGGGCCGGCAGTGCGAGTGCACGTCCGAAACCGTGCTCCGCGTTCCGTGCCCATCGTCCAATACCTGGATCAAGGCTGCGGCAAGCACGGCGGACAGCCCTAGATCCCGGCCTCTTCCTCGAAGAACCGGTGTTCTCCGTCGGTCGCGCAGATGACATGGTCACGGTCGAATCGCAGGCACTGAACGTTCGCCACGCCCCAGCGCTTTCTGCGACTGCGCTCGCTCGCCGACCAGTGCATTCGCGCCATAGCGTGCCCCAAAAAGCGCCTGATCTATTCCGTCGATGTGCCGAGCTCCATGACGCTGCCCCGGTTTGGTGGACACGGGGTTTGCGAAGATCAGCAACTGACCAGCATGCATGACGATGGTCAAGACCGCCCCTCAAGCCGCTTATGTGATCCAAGGCTCAGATCCGGCCTTCGAGGTTGCCCTCTGCTG
>JBCCGH010000204.1:0-16871 GCA_039029375.1 Planctomycetota bacterium | reverse complement strand
GCGTCCCGCCGCCGATGGCTGCATCGACCACGGCGCGGAATCGACTGGAGATCCCTTGGTGGCGTCGATTCAGCACCGGTCACCGACACACCAGTTTGACCGGCTCCCTGCTGCGGGCGGCACCGTCGCGAGCCGGCGGCTTCGAGGAAGTTGGAGGCCCCTAGTGGTGGATTCAGGCAGAAGGTGCCTTATCCGCGAGACAACGGCGCCGGTCGCAAGGCGGGTCGCCGCAGGCATATTGGTGGATACGGCGAGGACGACCCAACGCTGCGAGCGGCGCTGCGGGCCGTGGATAAGGCCCCAGATTCCTGAATCACACCACTAGCCGGGGGGCAGTAGCTCGAGGTCGCTGGCCTCGGCGGCGTCGATCCGGCGCAACAAGCTGATCCACTCGGCGAATTGGCTCGCCGGCAGCTGCCCGGCGCGCTGCACGAAGTCCCGGCGCACAACGACGCGGCCGGCATCGCGGGCAAAGCGCAGGCTGAAGCGGAGCAGTGGATGCTCGAGGCGCACCGGTGCGGGCACCGCGACGATGCGGTGCACGCCCGGCTCCACCGCGATCTCCCAGGTGCTGGCGTCGAGCCGCGCGAGGTGCAGCGGGAGGTTGCGCTGGCCCTGGTCGCCGAGCCGAGCCAAGAGCTCGCCGCGGTTGAGGGGAAGCTCCAGCAACACCCGGTCACCCGCGGCCGACAGCACCCGCTGGCGTCGCAGCGAGGCGCCAAACCCGAGCACGGCGCCCGGGTCGTCTAGGTCGAGCCAGCGCACCTCGCGGAGCGACCACCCACTAAAGATTTGGCCGGCGATCCGTCGCGCGATCACGCCGCGGAGGTCCTCCTCGGCCGTGCGGAGGCGTTGGGCGATGGCGTAGCCGGCGACGCCGCGGATCCTGCACTCGGCGTCCAGCTCGCCGCCGCCGTCGTCGGTGACGCGCAGCGTGCCACGGACGGCGATCCCCAGCTCTTCGGCGAGATCGATCTGCGGCACTTCGCTGGGCTCGGCGAGACCCTCATCGAGTAGGAGTGCCGCGGCGCCCGCGCGTGCCGAAGGGATCGCGCCGAGTGGATACCAGCGCGGGGTGCTGGCGAACAGCCACACGTCGTCACCGTCGCGGGGTTGGACCACGAGCGCGGGCGTGTCGTACGCGTCGTCGCCGAGGAACAGCGGCGCTCCAAGGTCGTTGAGCTCGGGCGGATTTGGGGCGCAGATCGCGTGACGGAATGGCACGCCGGCGGCGCGGAGCATGCTGGCGGTCAGGAAGATCCGCGGACCGCGCTGCTGCATCAGGGTGGCCGTCGCGTCCGGGCTGCCGCCGCCGTCCGCGATCGTCTCGTGGGTGAACTCGTAGATGCGGCGAAGCCGCGCCGCGTCGCCATCCACGCTGGCTAGGAGCGCCGCGGTCGCCTCCGCCACCTGCGGTGAGACCACCGAATGACGCAAGGCCCGGGCCCAGGACTCCCGCGCGATCGCGTCGGTGTTGGTGTCTTCGCCGTAGGTGACGATCGGCACGAGGTCGGGCACCGGTGGGGCGTTGGGCTCCATCGGCAGGCGCGGCACGTCGGTCAGGCGATAGACGTGGCCGACGAGGCCGTCTTCCAGTGGGATGGTCTCCACCGGGGCGGGGAACCCGCGCGCAATGATGCGGCCCTGTGCCTCCGGCGGCAGCACCAGCACCAGCTCGGTGAGGAGGAACGGCTCGTCCGTGCTGCGAAAGTAGAACTGCGGCCCGCGCCACGGCCCGGGTGCGGGGGCGCCGTGGTAGTTGCGGTAGATCTCTTCGATGAAGACGCCGGGTTCGAGCCGCGGCATCGCAAAGGACCGCGCCACGCGACTCGGGACGAACATGCTGCCATCCGCCGCAATCGTGCGCAGGAGCACGAGCTCGTCGGCCCGCGCCGCTGCCGCCGCTTCCTGGTGTGCTTCGACGCCGCGCAGGTCGTTGATGAGCCGCAGCTGGTGGGTTTCCTCGACGCGCGAGCCGTCGGCATAGAAGCGCACAATCATCTGGTCGAGCACCAGCGACGAGCTGCCCTGCCGCTCCCGGTCGCTGGCCTCGAAGGCGCGGGCGATCTCGGCCCCGTCGCGGCGGAACGGTTCGAGCTCGGCATCCACCGGCTCCCCGCGCAACCGGTGCAGCAAGCGTCGCAGGTCGTGCTGGGACGGGTCCTCGTCCAGGGAGCGCTGCAGTGCTGTCAACGCGGCGTCGCGGCGGCCGGCGCCGAGCAGACGTTCGCCGGCCGCCCGCCGCGAGGTTGGGTTCGCCGCTTCGTGGTTGGCGATCTGCTCGAGCTGGTCGAGCGCCTCGTCCCGCCGGCCGAGTGCGGCGAGCAGCCGCTCGCGATCGCGCAGGGCAGGCAGGCCGTCGGGGTCCACCTCGTGCCGGCGCGCGCTCAGGGGCAGTGCCTGCTCGTCGCCGAGGTTGGCCGCTAGCTCGGCGGCGCGGGACAGAAGCGCGTCGTGGGGGACGGCCTTGAGTCCTTCGAGGGCGAGCTGCAGCGCCCCGCGGGCATCGCCGGCCGTCGCCCGATCGCGCACCTCGGTCAGCCAGGGGCGCGCGTCGCCAGGCCAGCGTTCGCGCCACTCGATTAGGGCGCGGCGCGCGGCCGCGGCGAAACGCAGCGACCGCAGGGCGCGCACCAGGTCGGCGTAGGTTTGCGGTCCCGCGGTGCCGGCGGGCACGCGCGCTTGCAGCAGCCGCAGCGCCTCTTCGCGCCGGCCCAGCTCCTGCATCATCCGCGCTCGCGTGCGCGCGACGTGAGCGTGATCGGGCAGGGTCGGGGCCACCTGCTCGATGAGCTCCCGCGCTCGGCCGAGTCGCAGCTCGTCGGGGAGTGGCAGTGCGAGCTCGTAGGCGCGCGCCATCGCAACGGCGGCGACACCTTCGCGCGGCGGCGCTTGCTCGAGTTGGTGTAGGCTCGCCAGCCCGCGGTCGAAGTCGCCCGTCCGCAACGCGGAGAGCGTCGCGGCGAGCAGCATCTCGGTGCGCGCGGCCGCGTCCTCCTCCCGCCGGGCGGCGCGTAACAGCGCCCCAATTGCATCGACGAACCCAGGCGCGGTCTGCGGCGCCACTACCGGAGCGCGGTGAGCGCGAACGGTCGACGCATCCAGCTCGGTGAGTCCAGACACCGTCCGGCCGGCGCCGTCGACGTAGCGCAGCGCCATCTCGCTGTGGCGGGAGGACGTCGTCTTGACGAGCACGTGGTTGACGCCGGTCCCGAGCACGATCGGCACGTGGCTGACGGTGCCGACGCGGGTCGCGGCGCGATTGAGCAGGAGCCGCGACTCGCCGTTGACGAAGAGCTCGAGCGAGCCGGCGTGGACGACCTCAGCCCAACAGGAGAGGTCGGTTTCGGCGTGCACTTGGTGCAGCCCGTAGAAGCAGCCGGGCTTGCGCGCGTCGGGCACCGCCAGATCGATCGCGCGTTCCAGCGGCGTTCGCTCGACCGCGCGCGCCTCGACGTCACCGAACCGGCCGCGGCAACGCCGCCCGCGCTCCGGGAACGCCAGCTCGGGCTCAAAGAGGACGCCGGTGTAGTGGTCCCCGGCGTCGCCAAACGGCCCGATCGCCAGCATCACGCTGGCCTGATCGGCGTACGGATCGGTGCCGGTCAGCGCCTCGCGGCGCCGCCCCAGCCGGACCATGAGACTGGCGCGGGTGGCGCGTGCGGCCTGCGCCGTCAGGCCGTGCATGCGGTCGCTGGGCAGCTGATCGAGTCGCTCCAGGCACCGTTGCGGCTCCTGCAGCGTGGGTACCAAGCGTCGAGTCTCGGCCAGCAGGAGAGCTGCTGCCGGGCTACCGCCGGCGGCGGCCGCGGCGGTCAGCAGCTGGGCGGCCAGCTGGTCCGGTGCGTCAACGGCAGGGACGTGCGCGGCGAGCAGCGCCTGGGCGACCGGTTGCTCCTGCGCACGCGTCGGTGCCGCGAGGGCACCGGCCAGCAGCAGCCAAACGCCGCACGCCGCGCGGCGCCGCGGGGACCGGGAGGGGCGGTGGGACCTGGCCATGGGTTGTGGTCGGCTATCGGTCGTTCGATGGCTGGATCAAGATGCGCTGCCGGTCGGCCTGGACGACCTGCGTGACGAACTGGCGGAACTCGCCGTACTCGGCGGGCTCGATTCGGGGCGCTAGGAAGGCGCGCTCGCGCTCGATCTTGAGTTCGCCGTCGGTGAACGCGAACGTCAAGCGATACCGCCCAAAGGGAGTCACGAGCTCGGTGGGGGCCGGCAGCTCCAGCGGCTCGAACCCGTCGGGGAGCACGTAGCGCACGACGGAGCCCTCGCTCTGTGGCGGTCCGAGGAGCAGCGCGAGCTCGCGTTCAACCGCGCGCACCAAAGGGCTCGGGTCGTCCTGGCTCACAGTGACCGGCAGCAGGAAGGAATCGTTGCCGCGCCGGCGCGCGAAGCCCTCGGCGCGAAACGACAGCTCGACTTCCACGGGCTGGCTCAGGTCCAAGAGCTCGCTGCAGCGCACGCGCTCGATGTCGACCTTGCCAAACGACCCACTCAGTCGTCGCGCGAGCTTCTCGCTGCGCCGGCCGGGCTCGTTGCCGAGGCGGTCGCGCAGGGGCACCGCGGCGTTGCCGACCGCGCGTTCTACGAGCTTGACCTCGGCGTCACCCCCGGCCGTGAGTCGCACCGTTGCTTCAGCGCGCCGTCGGTTGGCCTTGGCGCTGGTCCACGGGACCTCGGCGATCGTGGCCTCCGCGGCGTCGACCAGGAGGACCGCGGCGCCCTGGTCCATGCCGGGCACGGTATCGACCGAGTGGTAGGTGGCGGTGCCGTCCAAGAACATGCCGGGCCGCTCGTCGGTCGGCGGCAGATAGGTGATGCAGTGGTTGAAGTGGCCAACCATCGGCAGCGTGAGGTCGTCAGCGCTGCGCAGGCCCTCGGCGCGGATCAGCACGAGATCGGCGCGCACGCCGATTTCGCCGAGCATCGCTTTCATCAACAGCGCCTTGTCTTTGCAATCGCCGTGACGCCGCTCAAAGATCACCGGCGCGCTGTACGGCTGGTAGCCGTGCACGCCGAACTCCCACGCGGTGTAGCGCACATCGGTGCTGACAAAGCGATAAATGGCAGCGATCTTCGCCAGCTCGTCGGCCAAGCCGTCGGTGAGTTCGGCCACCTTCTGCTGCATGGCGGGGGTGACCTCGAGCTGGTCACGGACGAGGCTCCACCACCAGGCAGCAAACGCTTCCCAAGTCGAGTAGGTGGTGATGCGGGCGATGGGCTCGGTCTCCCGCCACGAGGGTCGGCGTTCCTCCACCTCGGTGCGGCCGGTGTCGCGCAGCGCAAAGCGCCAGACCTCGTTGCCGTCAGCATCCGTCGCGCGGTCGGGCTCCGGGGCACGGCCGCTCACCTGCAGGCGGTACTCGCGGCCCGGCTCGAGGATCACCGTGAGCTCGGAGCGCGCACATGGGGAACCGTCGTTGGGGATGAAGCCGTGCTCCAGGCCGAAGTAGTCGCCGAAGAACGTCGGCCCCAGGTCGTCGACCCGTTCGCGGATCTCCACCGCGTCGCCCACGCGAAGCGGCGGCATCCGCACGGATGGCCCGCGCACTGTCGGTCGCAAGACCTCTCCGCCCGACCGGTGGACCCGCACGTCGAGCAGCCGCGCGCGTTGTTCGCCGCGATAATGCGGCACCCAATACGTCGAGAGGCGTCGTGCGCCCTGGTCGGTCAGCACCCGCGCGATCCAATGCCGGTACTCGCTGGTCGTGCCGTTGCGGTAGGCGCGGACGATGCGTTGGTTCAGAGGATAGTCGAGCGGATCGTTCTCCGCCGCGGCATCGGCCGGTGGGCCGGTGTCCGCGGCGAGCACGCTGCTGCCGTCGAGCTCATAGCCGTCGTAGAACGGCTTGACGTCCGCTTCCAAGAACTCGAGCAGGCGCTGCTCGTCCTTGCGGTTGGGGTTCAGGTCGAGAGCGGCGCGCAGGGCCTCGCGCTCTCGCTCTTGATCGCCCGCGAGGCCGTGCAGGCGCGCCAGGTCGATGAGTGTCTCGTCGTCGTCGGGGCATTGGCGAAGCCAATCCCGCAGCGTCTCGATCGCCGGCGCGAACTGCGCCTCGGCCTCGAGGAGTCGCGCGCGCGCCATGCGCGGTCGTTTGGCGAACGGCGCCAATGCTTGCGCGCGATCCAACAACGCGAGTGCTTCGTCGCGCCGGCCGATGGCCATCGACAGTCGCGCCAGCTGGGTTGCGGTGCCTGCGCTGTAGCGCCGGTTGAGCGCCTCGGCGAGCAGGGCGGTCGCCGCCCCGCGATCCCCCTGCTCCTCCCGCAGTGCGGCCAACTGCACCAGCGCGTCCGGCCACGCCGGCGTGACGGTGGCAGCGGTCTCGATCTGCTGGTGAGCGAGCGCCTCCAGCCCCAGCGCACGCAGGGCGCGGGCCAGCTCGAGGCGCACCGCGACGGCGTCCTCGTTGACCGCTAGGGCTCGCCGGAGCAGCTCCTCGGCCCGACCGGGAGCGCCGAGCTCGTCGAGGTCGAGGCGAGCGAGCTCGAGCAGTGTTTGCACGTGGTCGGGATGTTGGTCGAGGATGCGCTGATAGTCGTGACGGCGCGCGTTCTCGTCGCGTTCGGCGGCGTTGGTGTCCGAGCGGATGCGGCTGAATGCCAGCAGGTAGCGCGCGCTCGGGTCGTCGGGCATGCCCTCGACCGCCCGCTTGGCCAGCTGGTGGTCGCGCCGCTCGCGCGGGTCATCCGGCTGGGTCATGGCCAGGAGATAAGCGAGGCGCAGCGCGTCCTGCGGCGCGGCGTCGGCCTCGACCGCTGCGGCGAACGTGTCGAGCGCGCCGAGTTGCACCGAGCCCGCGTCTCCCTGGAGAGGTGCTGGGGTTGTTTGGCTGGCCGCGACGAGATCGTCGGGGTCGGCCCGCGTCGTGACACCTTCGCAGGGGGCACCGTCGAGCTCGGTGAGCCGCGCCGAGAACGCGAACGCACCCTCTTGGTCGCAGATCTTCAGCAGGAGCAGGTTGGTTCCCTCGCGGAGGGCGAGCGGCACCGCGTCCTGATCCGGCGCGTACCGGCGTCGCACATCACGGCCGGCGATCTCGACCCCGTTGAGCAAGACCTTGTACGCCTCGTCGGAGCCCAGCCGCATGAGCACGACACGGTCGCGGTCCGCCTGCAGGGTCGTCGCGCAGTAGCACAACACCTGATCGTTGGGGCGGACCAGCGCGTCGAGATCGATGCGGCCGGCCGGCGCCGAAGCACCGGGCAGGCGACGCCAGGCTACGGGGCGCTTCTTGCCGTCGTAGCTGCCGGCTAGGTCCACGCCGGCTTCGGGCGGCAGTGCGCGCGCAAAGCCAGCGCCGCGCTCGTTGTCGAAAGGGCCGATGAGCCACCAGTCGTCCAGAAATCGCAGCTCGCTCGTGCGCCGCGCCGCGTCCTCGAGATCGCCGGTGCTGAGCGCGGCCTGCAGCCCCAGGCTGACCAGGCGATCGGCGAACGCCGGGTGTGCTGCGGCGAGATCGCTCTGCCCGGCGGCGTCGACGGCCTGCCGCACGTCCCGAAGGTCGCCGGTGTGCCGCGCCATCAAGAACGCCATCACCGCGAAGTACTCGGCCATGGCCGCGGCCCGCGCGTCGGCGCTGCTCCCGGCGTCGGTAGCGCCGCGCAGGAGCGTCAGGAACTCGCGCATCGCGCTTCGGTAGTCGCCGCGTCCCTTGGCGGCCATCGCCGCCGCTTCCGGTGGTGCCGCCGCTTCCGGTTGTGCCCCTGGTGCCGCGGGGTCCTGAGCCGTGAGGCCGGGCGCCGCCGCAACGTTGAGCAGAAGGCTGGTGAGGAGGAGAGCTCTGATGTGGAGAAGGGCGCGCATGAGCTGCCGGACTGCTGCGGTCATGATCGCGGTAAAGAGCGCACGGGGGTCTTGGTGCGATTGCCTACGGGTGAGATGGCTGGGCCGAGAAGAGGATTCTGGTGTCGCGCTGGGCGGCGCGTCACCCTGGGCCCCACGGTTGGGTGGGGGCCATCAGCGTGGGGGCTCGCGGTCGCGCTCGAGCGGCGCCAGTGCCCGCTGCACTTCGGCGATGCCTAGGCTGCCGTTGCCGCTGCGATCCGCCTGCCGCAGGATGAGGTCGGTCCATCGCGTCAACGACGGATCGAGCCGTCGCAACGCCTCGCGCAGCTCGGCGCCGGTCAGGGCGCCGTTGCCGTCGGCGTCGGCCACCGCGAATCCTGACGGCAGCGCGGCCGTGTCGGCGGCCGCCGTCGTCGTCGCGGTCGCGGCTTGTGGCAGGAGCTGCACCAGCGGCTGCAGCTCCTCTCCTTGCACGTCGCCAGAGCTGTCCGCGTCGAGTTTGCTGAGTTCGGCAAGGAGTGCCGGCGGGACGCCGCTCTCCTTGAGGACGGCCACGAGCTCTGCGGTTTGGAGCACGCCGTCGCCATTGGCGTCCATGGTCTTGACCAAAGCGGCGAGGGCCTTCTCTTGCTCCGCGGCCGCCTCGGAGGTCGCGGTGGGCGGCGGGGCCGGCGGCTCGAACGGCCGGCTCGGATGGAGCTGGAACGGGGTCGCCTGCAGTGCGAGCTGCCGGTACCGCGCGTCGAACTCCGGCCAGTGCAGGTAGCCATCGGCGTCGGTGTCGAGCCGCCGGAAGCCCTCGACGTCGCGCCTCGAGTGGACGGCCAGCAGCGCCCCGGCCGCTTCCAGAATGCTGAGCCGATCGTCGGCATCGCGATCACATGCGCGAAACAGCGCGCGGCTGAGCTCCTCGTTGTGCCCGCGCACCGTCAGTGTTCCATCGATCGCGAGCTCGACGCGCGGCTCGGCGGCGGCTGGAGCGCGTCCTCCTGATGGACGACCCCCGGGCCCCTGCGCGCGTGGCGCCGCCAAGACGAACGCGACCGTCAGGGCCGCGCAGGTCGCAGCGTCACACGCTCGCAGAACCTGTGCCCGACTCGACGATACGGGCCCTGATCCATGCACCTGGCGCCGCACCGCGGCGCCTTCGGGCTGTGACTTCAAGAGAGTCACGAGCCCTCAAGGCACGAACACGCAGTCGCGGCCGATCTCGTGGTGCAGCTGGGCGCGCCAGGGGCTGTCGGCGCCAAAGCCCGCGGACTCGACCCGTACGCCCTGCGCCCGCAGGGCGCGAGCGAGCAGCGTCATCGATGGGGCGGACGAAGCGAGGACGACGCAGTCGACGCGCGTTGCCAGCGCCATGGCGTCGACGGCGACCGCGACACCGACCGAATCCTCGTCATCCACGATTTCGGTTTCGATGCCCTGCGCGGCCAGGGTCGTGCCCAGCGCTTGCTCGTCCGGCGGGACATAGGCCACCGTGCGGACGGGCATGCGGTCCGAGGTGAGCGCGCGGACCAGTCGGCCGTAGCTGAGCTGGGCGCCGCGATCGCCGGCTTCGCTCTGCAGGCTGGCCACGTCGAGGAGGATCGCGACCCGCGGCGCGGCGGCGCCGGGTTCCCGGCGGGCCCCTGGATCGTGAGGCGGGGTGGCGCGCGGCGATGCGGCCGGCGCAGGGCGTCGCGGCTCGCGCCCTTCGCCTCGAGAGGGGCGGCGCGGCGGGCGGCCGCCGCCGTCTTCCTCGTCCTCGCGGCGGAAGGCACGTCCACGCTCTCGTCGCGGCGGTCCGGCATCCGGACTCACCGGCTCGTCGGCGGGACGCCCGCGCCCGCGGCCGCGTGGTGCGTCGTCGGCATCGCGATCCCAGCGACTCGGTCGCCGAGGGCTCGCGCCGCGCTCGTCGTCGCCGCGATCGCGGGCTTCCGGCGCCGCCCGGCGGGGCCGGCGGTCGTCCTGCCCGCGCGGGGGCTCGTCTTGGTCTTCGTCACGGCCGCGCCCGCGCTCCCGGTCGCGGTCGCGATCCCGGTCCCGGTCGCGGTCGCGCTCCCGGTCGCGGTCGCGATCCCGGTCCCTACCTCGGGGCCGGTCCCGCTCGCGGTCGCGGTCGCGGTCCCGATCCCGGTCCCGGTCCCGGTCCCGGCCGCGGCGTGGCCCGCGTGCTTCCTCGCCAGCGTCACCGCCGCCGTCGCGCGGGCCGCGACGTTCGCGCCGACCGCTGGGCTCTGCCGCGGTGAACTCAGAGCCCTCATCGCGGTCCCGGTCGCCGCGCGGGCGCCGGCCGCGGCGCCCCTCTGGCTCGTCCTTCGGCGGCTCCGCTTTCGGCGCCGCTGGCTCGTCCTTGGTCGGGGCCGGCGCGAAACTTACGTCATCCTTGGCCGAGGCGCGCCGCGGCTTCGTGCGGAGCGCCACGCCTTTCGCCTTGACCGTCTTGGTGGGCTTTGCCGCCGGGGGGGGCGCAGCCTCCTGGGCACCACCGGCGGGCTCGTCGTCGAACAGATCGGCACCGAAACCCCCGCCAGCGCCGCCGCCACGCGGCCCGAAATCCGTGGTCATGAGCCGCAAGGTATCGGTCGGCCCGTCATGGATCCAGGGTGCCGCCCGCGCCCGCGGTTTGTCGCGAAAGTCAGGACGCTCCCTTGAGCCGTGGGCCCACAGCCGCTTCGATTCTGCCCGGCCCCATCCGCAAATCCTTCAAGGAGCCTTCGTTGAACCTGCGCAAGATCACCTTCGTGGCCCTCACGGCCGCGCTTGCCCTCGCGGTGACCAGCTGCGGCACCGCGCGTCGCGCCGGCAAGGACGCCAGCATCGCGCTGCTTTCCCCGATCATCGTGCCCTACGGGGGTTTCACGGATGGCTTCGCCGCGTCGCAAGACGTGGCCGAGGGCCTCGACGCCGGTGTGGCGACCCAGGTGATCGCCATGCCGTTCACGACCACCTACCACGTGTTGAAGCACGGCGTGCTGGCGTTCCTGCACCTGGGCGACTTCCTGCTGTGCCCGATCTACGGGGCGGCGGACCTGCACCCGAGTGGCCCGGAGATCCAGCCACTGGACTACTACACCGGCACCTGGTTCGACGATCCGAACTGGGGCCAGTCCGGCAGCACCGATCCCGAGAGCGGCCAGGACGGCTGAGTCCGGCGGCGGCGCGCGCCGCCGCTGCCCCGGCCCCCGGATCCAGCAGGGGCGTGACGAGCCGCCCAGAGACCGGCTGGGTCTGATCCCATGACGGTTCCCGAGGCGATGCGCGACCGACGCTTGCGTCGGTTTCCGCTCCGGCGAGTCCGCGTGTCCGCGGCGCGCGCCACGCTCTCGATTGTCACGCCGCGCTTTGACGCGGTGATCGGCCCGCAGGCCGCGCTCGTGGCCCGGGGCCGGCGACCGATGCCGTATTGGGCGGAGGTCTGGCCCGCATCGGTGGCGATCGCCCGCGCGGTCATGCGCGGCCCGGATCTGACCGGGCAGCGGGCCCTCGATCTCGGCTGTGGTCTGGGTTTGCCCGGTGCCGCGTGCGCGGCGCGCGGCGCGGCGGTCACCGTCGCCGACCGCGACCCCGAGGCGTTGGCCTTTGCCCATTTCAATGCCGAGCGCGCGGGGCGGGTGCCGGCTGAGGCCATCCCGCTGGACTGGCATCGCTCGTGCGCGGCCGGGACCTACGACCTGATCCTGCTGTCGGACGTCGCGTATCGCGACGAGCACGCCGCGCCCCTGCGCCGCCACCTCGATGAGTGCCTCACGCCCACCGGGCGCGCGTTGATCGCCGATCCGTTTCGCGCCACCGCCGGTCGCTTCTTGGCGTCCCTGGCGCCGGAGTATTGCACCGAGCTGACCGAAGAGGAGACCCACTTTGACGGCCGGACCACGCCCGTCCGCGTCGGTTGGATCACGCCCGCCCCGGCAAGCCGGCCATCATGAGCGTCTCGCTACAGGACTTGACGATCCGCTATGGCGACGTCGTCGCTGTCACTCATGCCAGCGCGACGTTCCCCGACGGGGCCGTCGGGCTGCTCGGTCGCAACGGTGCCGGCAAGAGCTCGATCCTCCGCGCCCTGCTGGGGCTCGTGCCGCCGGCGGCCGGAGCGTTGCGCGTCCTCGGGTTGGCTCCGGACGAGAACGGCGACGGGATCCGCCGGCGCGTGGGCTACATGCCCGAACGCGACGCCTCGGTGGCTGGACTCAACGGGTTCGAGACGGTGCGGCTCGCCGGCCGGCTGACCGGCTTGACGACGCGCGATGCCGCGCGGCGCGCGCACGAGGTGCTCTATTTGGTCGGGTTGGATGAGCAGCGCTACCGGCCCGTCGCCGGCTACTCGGCCGGGATGCGGCAAAAGGTCAAGCTCGCGGCGGCATTGGTCCACGACCCTGAGCTCCTTTTTCTGGACGAGCCGACCAATGGCCTAGACCCGCGGGGCCGCACCGACTTGCTGCGGTTGATCCGCGCACTGGCGCAGGACCTTGGCAAGTCGGTCGTGTTGTCGTCGCACATTCTGCAGGACGTCGAGTCGGTCTGTGACCACGTGGTGGTGATGGAGCGCGGCCGAGTGCTGGCGGCCGGGCCGCTCGATGAACTCACGCGGACCTCGAGCCGGACGTTTCGACTCGCGACCTCGGCCTCTGGCCCCGCGCTGCGTCAGGCATTGCTCGCGCGCGGGAGCCAGGCGGTCGAAGTGGACGAACGCAGCGGCGGCAGCGAATGGGTCGTGACGGTGCCCAGCGACCTTGACCCGAGTGCGTTGTTTGCCGCGGTGCTCGACGTGGGCGGGACCGTCGATCGCTTGGCCGAGCACCGGCGCAGCCTCGAGGAGGTGTTCTTGGCGGCGCTCGACGCCGCCGAGGTGACTGCGTTGTGACGGTATATGGCCGGGGCTACCGCCCGTTCACCTTTGAGCCGACATCGCCGCGGGCGCGGCTGTGGGCCGTCGCCGAGCTGGAGTTGCGGACCCTGTTCCGGACCCGGCTGGGCCTGATGGCGTTCTTGATCTGCCTTGGCCCCTCGATCGCCAACCTCGGCATCTTGCTGATTTTCAGCGGTGTGTGGCGCGTCGGGGCTTCGCCCGAGCGCTTGCGCAGCTGGCCGCGGACCAACCCCGAGGCCATAGACTTTTATCTGCAGCCGATCATCGGCGACGTGTTTGCGTTCGTGATCTTCTTGGTGCTCACGTCGCTAGTCAGCTGTCGCGCGATCGCCAAGGATCGCGAGAGCAATGCGCTCGAGCTCTACTGGACCCGTGGCGTTGGGCCACGCGGGTATTTCTTCGCCAAGTGGCTGGGCTCGGTGCTGTTGCTGGGGAGCGCGTTCGTCGTGGCACCGGCGGTCACCTGGCTGCTCGGTGTGCTGATGGCGCCGGACTGGGGCACGCTGGAGCGCACGATCGAGTTTGTGCCCAGCGTGCTGTTGGCGCTCACCGTGTTCACCGCGGTCATCAGCTATCTCGCGGTGGCGTTCTCAGCGGTCGCCGCGACCGCCAATACCGCGACGGTGTTCTGGTTCTTCCTCCTGCTTGGCACCGCGGCCGCGACGCGAGTCTTGTCCCTGGTGTTCGTCGACGAGTGGTGGTTCAAGGCTCTGAGCCCCTGGGATGCCGCCAAGCGCGTCGCGGAGTGGATCTGTGGCTACGTGCCGCGCCGCGACTACAACCCCGCCATCGCGGTGTTGTCGCTCGTGGTCGTGGTGGGCGTGCTCACGGCTTTGGCTTTGCGGCGCCTGCGGCGCGCGGAGGCCGTGGGGTGAGCCCTTCGGCGCTGGAGTTTGCTGGCGTGAGCAAGTGGTACGGCCAGGTCGCGGCGATCACCGAGGTGAGCCTGCGGATCGGCCCGGGTGTCACAGGTCTCGTTGGGCAGAACGGCGCCGGGAAATCGACGCTGATGAAGCTCGCCTGCGGCTTGTTGCGCCCGAGTCTAGGCCAGGTCCGGGTGAACGGCGGGTCCCCAGATCGAGTGGCCACGCGCCGGCAGATCGGTTTCTGCCCGGATCTCGACCGCTTCTACGAGCGTTTGTCCGGGCGCCGCTTCGTGACGTGGATGCTGCGTGCGAGCGGGCTGGGGCGCAGCGCGGCAGCGACCCGCGCCGGCGAGGTGCTCGAGCGGCTTGGCCTCGCCGATGCGATGGATCGGCAGATCCGAGGCTACAGCAAGGGCATGCGCCAGCGCGTCAAGCTGGCGCTGACGTTGGCGCATGAGCCCGCGGTGGTGCTCCTAGACGAGCCGCTCACCGGCCTCGATCCGGTCGCGCGGCACGAGGTTGGCGAGCTGGTGCGCGGGCTCGGTCACGGCGGCGCCGCGGTGTTGGTGAGCAGCCACGTTCTGCACGAGCTGCAGGCGTTCGCCGATCTGTTCGTGCTGATGCATCAAGGGCGGATCGTCGCCGAAGGCGCCCTCGCCGAGCTGCGCGCGCAGCTCGCCGAGCGGCCGCGCCGGTTGGCCCTGCGCAGCGACCAACCCCGCCGGCTCGCCCGCCGTCTCTGCGAGCTGGACCAGGTGAGCGCGGTCGAGATCGATGCTCGCGGGGTCGTGATCGAGACCACCGGTGGTGCGCAGCTGTCGCAGCGGCTCACTGCGCTCGGCGCGGAGTCAGGTCTCGTGCGCGAGCTGCTACCGTTGGACGATAGCCTCGAGGCGGTGTTCGGCTACCTGGTGGAGTCATGATCGGTTGGCTGCGCAACCTGCTGGAGATCGCGCGGCAGACCCTGCTGCTCCTGGCCGCCAACCGCTTCGTCTGGGTGTTCGGCGTGGCCGCGTTGGTCGCCGCCGTCGCGCTGGCTCTGGTTGCGCGCCAGGCCGCTCAACGCGGCGCCCCCGGCGACGAGTTCTTTGGCGTCGTGCTCTACCTCGTGGGTATCCAGTTCGCACTGCCCGTCGCGGTGGTTTACCTGGGTGTCGTCGCGATCCACGGCGATCTCCAGGATCGGACCGCGACGTATCTGTTCGTGCGACCGCTGCACCGCTCGGCGATCCTGCTGGGCAAATGGCTGGGTGTCGTCGCGGCCGGCGTGGGGCTCGGCGCGGTTGGCGTCGTCGTCACCTATGCCGCACTGGCCTTGCCGCCGATTCCCTGGGCGCGGGGGGTGACGCCGCCACTGGCCATGGCGATCACGTTTCTGCAGGCCTCGACCCTCGCAGCGGTGGCCTACGCCGCTGTCGCGGCTCTGTTGGCCGCGTTCTTTCGCCGGCCGCTGGTGGCGGGAGCGGTGTTCGTCGTGGGCTGGGAAGCGATCGGTTCGATGGCGCCACCGCAGGCGGGCGTGCGGAGTCTCACGGTCGCCGATCCGGTGCGCCGCTGGCTCGCTTCGGAGATCCAGGCCACCGGCCCGCTCCGCGAAGTGCTGGCGATGCGGCTCGACCGGTTCGTCGACCCCAGCGAGCTCCGTGATCCTCTGGCGAGCTTGGCTTGGCTGGCAGGCGTCGCCCTTCTGTTGGCGCTGTGGATCTACACGGGGCGCGAATACGACTCGCGGGTGCGCGAGTGAGCGACCCGCGCGAACGAGCGACCGAAGGTCTCGGCCCGGCCGCGCCGCGCGTTTTTGCGCCGAGTCCCGAGGGACTGTTGGATCAGGTGGCGTGGTTCAACCGGATGCGCTTCGTCGCGGTGAGCGGCGTACTGCTGCTGACGTCGGTCGCGGCCCACGGCGTGGGGGCCGTCGCCGACCCGCGGCCTCTGTACGCGTTGGCGGTCGGGACGCTTGTCATCAACCTGCTCTACTGCGCCTGGTTTTGGCGGTTGGCCAGGGTCCCGACGTGGCGCGTGCGCCGGCACGTGGATCTGCAGATCGCGATCGACCTGCTGATCCTCACGGCCATCCTGCACTTCAGCGGCGGCGTCACCAATCCGTTCGTGCTGTCGTATCTGTTCCACGCGTTCATCGCCGCACTCCTGCTGTCGCTGCGTGCGGCGATGGTGGTCGTGGCAGCGTCCGTCGTGTTGATCTCGGCGCTCGCGTTCTCGGAGCGGACCGGCTGGCTCGAGCACCATCCGATCGGCGGCAGCCACATGGACCTGCGCGCGGGCTCGGCGCTCGGGCTCGTCGCCTGGCTCGCCGCCTTCGCGGTCACCCTCATGCTGTCCGTCTACTTTGTGGGGCGCGTGCTGTCGCGTCTCGCGCGCCGCGAGAAGCAGCTCGTGCGGCTCGATCGGCAGCTTGCCAACAGCGAGAAGCTCGCCTCGGTCGGCACGCTTGCGGCCGGCGTCGCGCACGAGATCAACAACCCAGTGGGGGTCATCCAGAACAAGGTCCAGATCCTGCGCTATCGCATCGACGACGGCGATCCGCGGCCGGTGTTGCTCGAGGATCTCGCCGTCGTCGAGCAGCATGCGCAGCGCATCAGCGGCATCGTCGCCGGGCTCTTGGCGTTCTCCCGCGAGGCCCCGTTCTCGCTCGAGCCAGTCGACCTCAATCGGCTGGTGCGGGAGAGCGCCGACTTGGTCGCCGTGCCGTTTCGCACCGCCGACGTCGCGTTGCGCACCCGCACGGATCCCGAGCTGGAGCCGGTCGCCGGCTCGGCCAATCACCTGATGCAGGTGCTCGTCAATCTGATCCTGAACGCCAAGGACGCGTCTTCACCGGGCAGCGTGGTGGTCGTGAGCACGCGCCGGGAGCCCTCGGGCGCGGTCCTATCGGTCGCGGATCGGGGCGAGGGAATTGCGCCCGAGAACCTGTCACAGATCTTCGACCCGTTCTTCACGACCAAAGACGTGGGGCACGGCACCGGTCTGGGGCTGGCGATTAGCCACGGGATCGTGGAGCGGCATCAGGGGCGGATCGAGGTGCAGAGCGAGCCCGAGGTCGGCACCACGTTTCGCGTGTGGCTGCCGCTCGCGGACCTATCCCGCGGCTGAGGCCGGCTCCGTGAGCGCTGGTTTCTTCGAAGTCACGCGCTCGCCGCGACGCGGAGCGGCGCCAGGAGTATGGATCAGAGCCTGTAGCATCGATTTGGTGACAGGCTCTGCGAGCGTGTGACTTTTTCGAAGTCACGCGCTCGCCGCGACGCGGAGCGGCGCCAGGAGCATGGATAAGAGCCTGTAGCATCGATTTGGTGACAGGCTCTGCGAGCGTGTGACTTTTTCGAAGTCACGCGCTCGCCGC
>JBCCGH010000203.1:0-16881 GCA_039029375.1 Planctomycetota bacterium | reverse complement strand
GTGTGATTCAGAAATCTGCGGATTCTCCGCGGCCCTCAACGCCGTTCGCAGCGTTGGGTCGTCCTCGCCGTATCCACGAATATGCCTGCGGCGACCCGCCTTGCGACCGGCGCCGATACCTCGCGGGTAATGCCCCATCTGTCTGAATCACACCACTAGTGGGTCGATTCAGTCCGGCAGCGGGAAGCCCTCGCAGAGCTCGCCCACCGTGCCCCGGAACGACTCGGGCGACTCGCCGCGGACCAGCCCGATCAGCACGCGCGCGATCCCCTCCATTTCGCCGGTGCCCATGCCCCGGGTCGTCGCCGCGGCCGTGCCGACGCGGATCCCGCTGGTTTCGCGCGGGGGCCGTGGGTCGTTCGGGACCGCGTTCTTGTTGATCACCAAGTTCGCGGCGCGGGCCTTGTCCTCGAGCTCGGCTCCCGTCATGCCCGCCTCGCGCAAGTCGACCAGCACCACGTGGCTGTCGGTGCCGCCCGTCACGATGCTCAGGCTCGCATCCGCCAACGTCTGTGCCAGGTGCGCGGCGTTGGCCTTGACGCTCTTCTGGTAGGTGCGGAACGCGTCGGTGTTGGCCTCGCCGAACGCCACCGCCTTGCCGGCGATGTGGTGCACGAGTGGGCCGCCCTGGGCGCCGGGAAACGCCGACCGGTCGATCGACTTAGCGAGGTCTTGCCGGCACAGGATCATGCCGCCGCGCGGGCCGCGCAGCGTCTTGTGCGTCGTCATCGTCACGACATCGGCGTGGGGTAGCGGCGACGGCATGACGCCGGCTGCGATGAGTCCGGCGGGGTGGGCGATGTCGGCGAGAAAATACGCATCCGCCGCGTGGGCGATCGCCGCCATGCGCGCGTAGTCGATCTCACGCGGGTAGGCGCTGCCGCCGGCGATGAGGACCTTCGGCTTGTGTTCCTGCACCAGCGCCTCGACCTCGTCGTAGTCGAGGAGCCCCGTCTCTGGATTGGTGCCGTACTGCTTGGCGTCGAAGAACTTGCCAGTGTGGCTGACCTTGTGGCCGTGGCTCAGGTGGCCACCCGCCGCCAGCGCCATGCCGACGATGCGGCCGCCCGGACCGGCGAGGGCGGTCAAGACCTCGAGGTTGGCGGTCGTGCCGGAATGTGGCTGCACGTTGGCGTGGTCGGCGCCGGGAAACAGCGCAAGCGCCCGCTCGATGGCGAGACTCTCGATTTGATCGACCACCTCGCAGCCGCCGTAATAGCGCGCCGCTGGGTAGCCTTCCGCGTACTTGTCGGTGGTCCGACTGGCCACGGCACGTCGCACTGCCAGGGAGGTGTGGTTCTCCGAGGCGATGAGCGTGAGGGTCTCGGCCTGCCGGCGATCCTCGTCGGCGAGCAGGCTAAACAGGACTTCGTCGGTTCCGGCCACGTCGCGTATCGAACGCCTGCCTCGGCGCCAGCACAAGGGCCGGCGCGCTCATACCCCTGCCCGTGGTCGCGAGCGTGGGGCTAGAGTGATCCCTGCCGGTGCCCGTGAGCACGGGCTTACTGTGATCCCCGCCCCCGCGGTCCCGGCCCGCGGCACGACCATCATGCCCCATCTGCTGCTTCTGCTCCTGAGCGCGCTGATCGCCGTTGCGGCCTGCGATGACGAGCCCGACCCCGTTGCGGCCCCGTTTGGGCCCATCCGCCTGGTCGACCGGCTGAACACCGCCTCGATCCGCTCGCCGCTGACCGGCGTGGCCCCGGCGCAGGATCTGACCGCGCTCGCCGCCGCCGCCGAGGAACTCCTGGCGCAGGATTTCGCGGCCTTCGATCCTGTGGCCGCGGGCTGGCCCAAGGGCCTAAAGCCGGTGCCGATCGACGGCAACCCCGCGCTGCGCGTGCGTCGGTTCAACGATCGCGTCGACTGCGGTTGGATCCTGCCGGCCGAGCCGCGTGCCCACTATGCGTTCGAGCGCCGGGCGCGCGCAAAGCAGGCCGCGCACGTGGACTTCGCCGTGCTCGAGATCAGCGATGGCACGCTCGACGACGTGCGAGGCGTGCATACCCGGCCCGGCCTCAAGCTCCGCTTCCATTGGCCGCGGCCGCTGGTTCCCGATGCCGGCTGGCAGGAGGATTCCGTCGCCTTCTACACGACGCCCAAGACGCAGGCGCTCGCGGTCGTGCTGATGCGGCGGGCAGGGGTGGCCGGCGATGTCGGCGCGGTGGAGGGGACGGTCGAGTTCGACGATCTTCGGGTCGACCGGCTGCGGCCGACGCCCGACCAGACGCTGGCGCTGCTGAAGGCCCGCGATCTTGCGCCGGATGCGGACCCCGACCTGGGGATCGCCAAGTTCGGGCAGTTTCCGCCGCTCGGCGAGGCGGAGGGGCGCCACAGTGCGTTCGACGACAACTTCTCGTTTCGCCGCGCCTTGTACGCACCGCCGCCGACCGAGCTGGCGTTTCCTCTGGCCGTCCCTCCCGGCGCGACGCTGCGTTTCTCCGTCGCGCTGTGGCGCGAGACCGCGGTGGGGGCCGCGGCCCGCTTCGAGGTGCTGGCGCGCACGGCCGGCGGTGACCGGCCGCTGTGGTCTCGCGATCTCGAGGCTGGCACGCCGCAATGGCGGTGGCACGAGGCGCAAGTGGACCTGGCCGAGTTGTCGGGCCGCGAGCTGTCGCTGGTGTTTCGGACCGAGGCGTTGGCGGGACAGCCGCATCCGGTGTGGGGGCATCCAGTGGTGCTCGCAGACGTCACGGGCGCGGCGCCGCGCAACGTCATCTTGATCGCGGTGGACACGCTCCGCGCCGACCGCTTGTCCTGTTATGGATACGAGCGGCCGACGACCCCGCACGTCGATGCCTTGGCCGAGGACGGCGTGCGCTTCGATCAGGTGGCGGCGAACGCCAATTGGACCTGTCCGTCGTTCGCGTCGATCTTCACCGGTGTCGTGCCGTCGCGGCACGGCGTGTTCTCCTACGGGCCCCAGACGCCGCTGCCGTCGGGGTTACGCACCCTCGCCGAGCGCTTTCGTGATCACGGCTTCGCGACGCAAGCGATCGCCTACAAGCCGGCGCTCTACGACGGCGGCTACGAGCAGGGGTTCGACGTGGCGCTGACGGTGCCGCGGCTGGCTGTGCGCGGCGATGACAACTTGGCCGAGGCTCTCGAGTGGCTCGAGGCCAACGCCACGGGGCGCAACTTCCTGTTCTTGCACTTCGACGACCCGCATCAGCCGTTCACGCAGCCCGAGCCGTTCGACACTGCGTATCGCCGCGACGCCGACGGTCCCGAGCTGTCGCTGCCGTTCTCGGCGCACCGCCTCGGTGAACAAGAGGATGATCCGGCGATTCGCGCCGCGGTCCGCGAGCTCTACGACGGCGAGGTCGCCTTCGTCGACGATTGTATCGGCCGTTTCTTGGCGGCACTGCGCCAACGCGGACTCTACGACGACGCCGTCATCGTCTTCGTGGCCGACCATGGCGAACAGCTGTGGGAGCATGGTGCGTTCGGCCACGGACCGCATGCTGCTCATGACGCGCGCATGCTCTACGACGAGGTCGTGCGGGTGCCGCTGATCGTCAAACCGGGACCAGGTGGCTTTGCGCGTGGCGCCGTGGTCCCGACCCAGGTGCGTGGATTTGACGTGATGCCCACTTTGATGGAGCTCGCCGGCCTGGACGTCGACCCAACCCTCGACGCACAGTCGCTCGTGCCGCTGCTGCGCGTGCGCGACGACGCCCCGGCGGACCGCCTCGCGGTGATCGAATCTTCATCCAAGGTGCTCGCACTGCGCAATCGGGCGTGGAAGTACGTGCTCGACTACACCAAGCTCGGCAAGCCGGGCGAGCAGCTCTACGAGCTGCGTGAAGATCCCGGCGAGGAACGCAACCTGGCGCGCCGGCGAGGCGACACGCTCGCCGAGCTGCGCGGGCAGCTACTCGAATACCTGTTGCTGCATCGGCCGGGGCAATACCTCGTCTCCATCGCTGGTGAGCCGCCGCAGAACGAGTGGTTTCGTGTGGTCGGGGCGTCGTCGGCGACGACGTTCTTTGGCGCCGGAGGACGCCCGGCGCGCGAGGGCGGCGTGCGCTTCAACGGTCGGACGACGGATCGGCTCGCGGTGTTTGCGGCGTTGGATACGCTGGCGCCCGTGCAGGTCGAAGAGTCGGGGCGACCCTTGCACGAAGCGCGCCCCTACGAGGCAGGGACGCTGGCGCGGCTACTGGAGGCCGCCGAGCCCGGCGACCACCTGTTTCTGGGGCCGCCGGCGGACATCGCCGCCGAGGCGGCGCTGCGCGATGTGGACGCGCAGCAGCTGGAGGCTCTGCACCAGCTCGGCTACACCGGCAAAGGTCACTGAGGGCTTGTGACTTCTTCAAAGTCACAGGCCGAAGGCGCCGCGGAACGGCGCCAGCAACATCGAAGAAAGCCTGAGAGGCTGACACCTTTTCAAAGTGTCAGCCTCGAAATCGGCGCGACAGACAGTCCCTGACTGGCCGCGCCTACAAGATGGGCAGCAGGATCGGCGCCGGCCGGATGTCGCCCTCGTTCGCCTCGGTCGCTGGGCTGGCGGCGTAGGTTGGCTGGCCAAAGTCGTCGATGAAGCCGAGCGCCTCGTCCTGCACGCCGCGCCAGGCCAGGAAGCGTTCCTTTTCCTGCGCTGCGAGCGGAATGCCTTGGTGGAGGATCGTGATGTTGTCGTCGAGGATCGTGTTGGTGCCGTCGGCGTTCATGCCGGGGCGCGTCATGATCTGGACGAGGCCCATGCCGCCGAAACCGCCGGAGGGGTTGGCGTCGATCTGCCCGCTCCCGGCCGCTGGCGGCGGGTACTTCTGCTCGAACGGTGAGCCACCGAAGATGCCTTGTTCGCCGATCCCGCCGTCGGCGGCGACCGCGAAATCGAAGTCACCGTTGGCGAACGTCTCACCGTGGGTGTGCAGCAGGACTTCGTCCAGCGAGTAGAGCACGACCATGCCGCCAGAGCCGCCGCCACCGCCGCCGCCCTTGTTGTTGCTGCCGGCCTGCTCGCCGCCGCCGCCATTCCCGCCGTTCGCGGTCACTGAGCCGGTCTCGCCGATTTCGATCTTGCCAGCTGCCACGATGATGAGGATGCCGCCGCCGCCGCCACCGCCGCCGCCCTTGGCGTCGAGCAACCAACGGGGGTTGGGCCCACACTCGATGCTGGCGTCGCCGCCGCCACCGCCACCAGCGCCGCCGAGCGGCATCAAGAGCTCGCCCTGGACCAGCTCTTGGCGAAACACGTTGAGGCCGACACCGAAGAAGTCGTTGTCCAGCCGGCTGTCGGCAAAGGCGAGGACTCCGGCGTTGCCGCCCGGCAGTCGCCGAGAACCGGCGCCGCTGCTGCCGATGCAGCCGTAACCGCCGATGCCTTCCCGCTGCGCGAACGCCGGCAGCAGAGCGGCCGGGAGTGGGTAGTGGGGATCGCCCGCGGTCGTGTAGGCACCGCCACCGCCGCCCGAGGCGCGGCCACACGATGCGCTGCACGACATCCGGCCACCGTGCCCGCCGAGATTGATCCCGATCATGGGCCCTTGGCCGAACTGACCCCGCATGCTCGGGCCGGAGGCACTGGGGCTCCCGTTGCCGCCCCTGCCGCCCGCGGCGCCACCGACGCCGCCGGCCGAGGGGAAGTTGGCCGACGCGAGCGTTGTGACGCGCTCGCCCGGGGTGCCGTCGACGCACAGCGTGCCGTCGATCCTGACGTCACCGGTCGCGACCCAGATCATCGGCCGGGTGCCGACGCCGCGCACGGTCACTCCGTCGGCGATGTCGATATCGCGGAAGACGAAGACGCCGCCGGTGACGTTGAACGGCGGGCAGGCGAACGGTTGGATCTGCGTGAAGTCGGTGCTGAGGACGACCTCCCTCTGGGAAGGTCGATAGTCACAGGTTTGTGCCGAGATCATCGCGGCTCCCAAGCCCAAGGCGAGGGCGCTGCCGGTGATTCGGCGGGCAGGCGAAGCGTGCATAGCGGGGGTCCTTCTTGATTTGCGGAAGCGGGGCAGGCGTCACCGCCGACGTCGCCGGCGGTCGCTGCGACGAGGACCCATAGCCATCGCCCAGCCGCACCGTCACAGATTCGATGGGCCGTGATCTGGGTGCGCACCGCTACCGATGGCTTGACTAAGCTTAGTTGTCTAAGTTTAATCGGGCCGGCGAGCCGAACACAAGGGAGCACCAGCCATGGCCGAACATCCGGAGCCCACCGACCGCGAACTCGAGATCCTGAAGCTGCTGTGGGAGCGCGGTGAGCTGACGGTGCGCGAGGTCTGGGAGGGCCTTCGCGATGCGCTGCCCATCGTGCAGAACACCGTGCAGGCGTTCTTGCGCACGATGGAGCAGAAAGGCTTGGTGGAGCACCACACCGTGGGGCGCTCGTTTGTCTACCGCGCGGTACGCCCGCGAGAGTCGACCACGCTGTCCATGGTGTCCCGAGTGCTGGACCGCGTCTTCGACGGCGCGCTCGACCAGCTGGTGGAGAGCGCGTTGTCGGCCCGGCGGCCGAGCAAGGCCGAGTTGGCGCGGCTACGTGAGCTGCTACAACGCGCCGAGCAGCGTGGATCACGCGGGGGCCGAGGATGAGCGGGTTTCTCGGGTGGATCGTGCGCCATGGCGGCACGTTGGCTCTCGGTCTCACCGCGGTTCTGGGCGTGGCGTGCCTCGCGGTGTGGCTGTGTCGGGCGCCGGCGCACCGGCAACGCGCCGCGGAGCTCGGCGTTCTGGCCAGCGTGGCCTGGCTCGTCCTCGCTTTGTTGCCGTTGCCTCGATGGCTCGATACTTCATGGTCCGAGCGCGTCGCGCCGGCGACCTCCCCACCCTCGCGGGTGGCGGCGATTCGACCGCCCGGGCGCGTTCCCGCCGCGCGACCCCATGCCATCGAGCCTGCGGCGGTGCGAGCGCCGACGTCGAGTTCGGCGCTCGAGTTGTCGCCGGCGCTCGCCGCCGCCGGAGCGGGCCCCGCGACTCCAACCGTCGACGCCGGTCCGCCGGCCGTGGGGCGGGGATCGGGGGATTGGTCCCGCTGGGCCGCGACTGCCCTGGTGTTCGGCAGTGTTGTCGCGCTCGCCTACCTAGCGCTGGGCTTGGTTGCGTTGGTGTCGGTCGTGCGTCGCACGAGTGAGTCACCGCTGTGGTTGCGCAATCTCGCGGCGTCGCTCGGCGCGCAAGCGCGCGTGCCGGGCGTCCGAGTTCGGCTGGCTGCGCCTTCGACGCGGCCGTTCTGCATGGGTTGGTGGTCCCGTCGACCGTTGGTGGTTCTGCCGGTGACGCTGGCCCCGAGCGGCGAGCCCGCGCATTCCGATCCGGTGCAGCAGGTGTTGCGGCACGAGCTCGCGCACCTCGCGCGGCGGGACGGGCGGGGCCACGCTCTCTTCGCCGCGACGCTGCCGCTGCTGTGGTGGCATCCGCTGTGGTGGTGGCTGCGCGGGCAGTGGGCGTTCAGCGCCGAGCTCCTCGCCGACGCCGAGGCTGCGGCGGAGTCATCGGCTCCGCGCTACGCCGAAGCGCTGATCGGCGTCTTCGAGCAGCAGGATCTCACGGCGCCGCCGCGGCTGGCGCGCGCCCTTTCGGCCTTTCCCTCTCATTCCCAGTTCTATCGGAGGATGAAGATGTTGCTCGAACGCGAAGCACCTCTCGCCACGCGTTGTGCGCGTGGCGTTCGTCGCCTGCAAGCTGCGGGCGCTCTCGGCACGGTCGTGGCGCTAGCCGGAGCGATCGGTGTCGCACCAGCTCAGGACCCAGGGTCGGCCAACCAACTGCGGCGCGAACGCGAAGTCTTGATAAGGGAGATCGATAGCCTGCGCGCGCAGGTGATGGCTCTGCAGGCCGAAGCCCGCGCCATGAGCCCGTCGTCGGTGTCGGAGGGAGTGAGTGCTGCTGCATCGGAAGCGATGAACCCGCTGGCGGCCCGGGAGGCGGAGCCGGTGCGACAGGAAGCGCTCGCCGAGGATCCGTCGCTCGTCGACGTTGAATCCGTGTCGGCGATGCGCGCCACCGTGGATCCCGCGACGCAGTCCTTGAACGTCGCCGCCGTCCCGATCCGTACGGTCTCCGGCAGCAGCGTGCTGCATCTGGTGACACAGCTCATCGAGTTGACCGGCGAGGTCCGGATTCAGGAGGAGCGCGTGCAGGCGGTGGAGCTGCAGGTCCAGCACAGCAACGCGACTCGGGAGCAGATCGAGATCGCTCGCATTCGCTTCGATGTCCAGCGACGCAAACTGGAGATGGTCCATCGCCTCGCTGAGGCGGAGATGACCGCGTTACAGCACGAGCTCAAACAGCTCGAGGCGAGCGCGCATCACGCCAAGTCGCTCCACGACAACGGTTTTGTGACGGAAGCAGAGGTGATGGCCGCCGAATCGAAGGTCGTGCGAATGCGGGCCCAGCTGGAGATCCTCGGCTCGGCGCTCTAGCCGGTCCGGGCCCGCGCGGTCTCGCTCAGAAGATGAACGAGAAGCCTTCGTTCGTCACTTCGAACGGCAGCGTCGCGCCTGGCCCCGTCGTCACGGCCTGCCAGTAGAGCGAGGCTGACGGCGCCAGCGAGGACATTTCGATCTGCGCGACCGCGGTGCCGGTGTTGTCCGCCAGGATCGGCAGCACGTAGAACAGCTCGGTAAAGCCGTTGCCGATCGTAAAGCTCACCGTCCCCGGTAGCACGCTGGGCTGGTTGCTCAGCGAGATGAACAAGAAGGCGCCCCAGTTGCGGTCGGTGTGGATGGTGTAGTCATCCGTTACGCCGCGCTGGGCCACGACGGGCACTTCGATGACGCTCGGGTGGTTGCCAGTGATGTCGAGGTTGATCGGGTTGCTGTCGCCGTTGAAGTTGCTCACCACGACTGGGTGGATCGCGATGTCGAACGGCGAGGGCGGCGAGAACGTCAGCGTCGAGTTGTCGATGATCGTGAACGGTACGGAGTTGCCGGCGACCGTGACCGAAGCGACCGAGCTCATCAGCGTGCCGGTCACCGTCACGTCGCTCGGCTGATAGGACTCGACCGACGCGGGGTTGAGCGAGCTGAGCGTCGGTGCCAAGCCACCTGTGGGGTCCGTCAGGCAGCCGCGGCTCGCGGCGTGGTTCATGATGCGACCGACGCTCCATGGCGCGAAGCGCAACCTCGTCAGGATCGAGGAGTTCATCGTCCAGCAGGGCGTGATGCGCGGGGACTGCTCGTCGCAGTGCCGGCCGCTCCAGTTGTGACCGAGCTCGTGGCAAGCGATGTCGCTGCGGGTGTTGAAGCCGCCGAACCACCAGGTCACGCCAAAGCCGTTTCTCTGCGAGCAGATCGCTGACAGGTTGGCGATGCCGATCGTCGAGGTGCCGGAGAGCTTGGAGCCGGTGAACAGATGCGCGACATCGCGGCGGATGCTGCTGTGCTGGCTGATCCACTGGTTCTCGAACTGCCTCAGGACGCCGCCCGGCGAGCCGGACCCGTAGAGACCGGACGTGCTGCGCACGATGACCGTCGTGATCAGGTAAGTGATCTGGACGTCGCGGTTGTAGACCTGGTCGACGGTGTTCATCATCGACGTGACCGCGTTCTGCGTCGTCGTGACGCTGCTGCCGTTCCGCTGGTAGGCGAAGAAGCTCGCGTCGATCGCGATCTCACACTCGTACAACGCGCTCGCGCTGGCCGCGGGCGGTGTGGGCGCGTCGAACGGCGCCGTCGGGGCCGAAGCGGACGCCCCGTCTTCGTGCGTGCCGCAGCCACCGGGCCGGTGATAGTCCCCGTGGCGATGCACCACGTGCGTGGAATACGGCAGTCCGGGCAGCACGTCGTCCGCCGGCTGCGCCCACCACGTCTCGCCGTCGAGATCGATCATCGCCTCGAGTTGCCCGTCGAGGAGCGCCGCGGCGACGGTGCTGCCCGGATGTCCCTCGACCATGCCCCGATAGGTCACGGACTCGGGGGTTGGCACCTGGCGCAGCGAGACGCCGTCATCGACCAGCAGCTGGAAGTCCGGCGAGCGGATGTCATGGGGCCGGAGCAGCAGCCGGTGGGGCTGGCCGTCGAGGGTGAGGTCGACCTGGAACGCGCCCTGGCGCAGCGGCAGCTGCAAGTCCTGCATCGTCGCGGCGTCGGCTCCGATCGCGTCGAGGACCTGTTGTGGGGCGTCGACGGACGCGATGCGCAGCGGCTGCTGGGCGTGGCCCGAGGTCGCGAGGGACGCGGCAAGAACAAGCGAAAGGGACGGGCAGAGGACGGGCGCGTGGCGCATGGGAACTCGGTATGGCGGAAGGCTTTGGGCAGGCCCGGGGAAGAATACCGGAGTCTGCGGCGCCGCCTGCCTCTCGAGTCAGCGCGGATGCCGAGGCTCCCACCGCGCGCCGTCGTCGGGCCCGCGACAGGCACCGGACGGGCGCGACCAGGGAGTTGATGCCGGGAAAAATGACCGGCATGCCGTCGGCTCAGAAAATCGTCGTCGAGCCGACGTTGGACACCTCGAACGGCAGCGAGCCGCTGGGGGTCCAGGTGGCTGCCTGCCAGTGGATCTGCAGGCCGCTTGGCGCGCCCGGGGGCATCGTGATGTTGATCTTGGCGAAGCCCGTGTTGTCGGCGAACAGGTTCGTCAGGAAGAAGAGCTCGGAGAAGTTGTTACCGATGCCAAAGCTGACCGTGCCCGGGAAGGCGCTCGGCGTGAGGCTGGTCGACAGGAAGAGCGACGCGATCCAGTTGCGGTCGGTGTAGACGCGGTAGTCGATCGGGAAGGTCACCGGGTGCAGGAAGGGCGCCTCGAGAACGCTCGGGTGGGCGCCGAGCACGTCCAGGTTGAGGGTGTTGCTGTCGCCGTTGATGTTCGTCGCCACCACGGGCTGGGTGTTGATGTCGAACGGGCTCGGAATCACGAAGGACAGCGAGCTGGGGCTGGCGATGCTGAAGTTGACCGGCACGCCGCCGACGGTCAGGCTCTCGACCGAGTCGAGCAGCGACCCCGTCAGGTCGACTTGCGCCGGCTGGAACGAGGTCACCGACGTGGGGTTGATCGTGGCCAGCGCCGGCGACTGTCCCATGGTCGGCGTGCTGAGGCAGGTCCGCGACGCCTTGAAGTTCGTGATCGAGTTGATGCTCACCGTGCCAAAGCGCAGCGAGGCGAAGGGGCACCCGGGGTTGCCCGAGCACATCGTCAGGCACGGCGACGCGCCATCGCAATGCTGTGCGCTCCAGTTGTGGCCCAACTCGTGGCAGGCGATGTCGGCGCGGCCGTTGAGCCCGCCGAGCCAGAACGTGACGCCGTAGGCACGCGAGAGGTCACAGACCGCTCGTAGGTTGGCGATGCCCGCCGTGCTGGTCGCCGGCCGGCCCATGAACAAGTGGGCCATGTCGCGCGGGATGCCCGTGTGCTGGTTGTTCCACTGGCTGGTGAAGTTGGACAGGATGACGTTGGGGTTGCTCGACGTGTAGAGGCCCGACGTCGTGCGCACCAGGATCGTGCTGATGAGGTAGGTGATCTCGACGTCCCGCACGTAGACCTGGTCCACGACGTTGAACGTGTTGGTCACCGTGTTTTGCATGTTGGTCACGCTGCTGCCCACCAGCTGATAGGCCTGGAACGAAGCGTCGACCGCGACCACCGCTTCCTCGACCACTCGCGACGGCGGCGTCGGCGGTGTGGACGAGCGGTCCATGGTCGGCAAGGCCGAGTGATCCGTGCCGCAGGCGCCGCGGACCAGGTCAGCCTGCTGGTGCACCACGTGGGTCCGGTGCGGCAGGTGCCGCAGCGCCGCCTGCGCTGGGTCGACCCACCAGGTCACGTCGTCAAGGTGGATCGCGCCTTCGAGCTGACCGTTCACCAACGACGCCGCGACGCGGCTGTCGGGATGGCCGACCACAGCGCCGCGGTACGTGACCGACGGGGGCGTCGGCACCTGGCGGATCGAGGTGCCGTCGTCCACCAGCAGCTTGAAGTCGGCGGTCCGAAGGTCGTGCGCGTGCAGCGACAGCATGTGGCGTTGACCGTCCAGCGTGATCGCGACGTCAAAGCCGGCACCGCCGTGCCGCGGCAGCACCAAGTCCTGCATCGTCCCGGCGCGGATGCTCAGGGCATCGAGAACAGCGGGTGGTGCGTCCACTTCTCGTGGGGACCACGGGGTGGCTTGGGCGGCGGTGACGCCGGCGAGAAGGGGCAGAAGCGCGATCGCGCGGACGGACGGAGTGGGAGCCATGTGGACCTTGCTGGGGGCGGCGGAATCAGCCGCTCCTCGGTCCGGCAAGAATACCTCTGCGGCGCGCCCCCTGTCACCCAGGCCCGGGCGCGGCCGCCCGCCAGGGTCAGTCCTGGTCGTCCTCGACGTCGACGAAGTCGAGGTCGTCGATCTCCGGCGCGGCCGGGCGCGGTCCGTCGCCATCGTGGCGCTGCCCTCGCACAAAGAGGAGGCCGGCGACGCTGCCAAAGGCGACCAAGAGCCCGGCCAGGACGGTCAGCATGGCCGCCGGGTTGGGTCCCCCGGCAGCGGCGCCGTGGCCGCTGGCCGCGGCTTCGTTGACGCCGTGGCCGTGGCTGGCGTCGGCATCGTGCGTTCGGTGTCCGTCGTGGCCGCCCGGCAAACCGTGGCCGCCCACGTCGTGTTCGTGGCCGTGGGCGTCATGGCCACCGTGCGCGTCGTGACCACCGTGGGCATCGTGACCACCGTGGGCGTCGTGACCACCGTGGGCGTCGTGGCCACCATGCGCGTCATGGCCGCCGTGGGCGTCGTGGCCACCGTGCGCGTCGTGGCCACCATGCGCGTCGTGACCGCCGTGGGCGTCGTGGCCACCGTGCGCGTCGTGGCCACCATGCGCGTCGTGGCCACCATGCGCGTCGTGGCCACCATGCGCGTCGTGGCCACCATGCGCGTCGTGACCACCGTGGGCGTCGTGGCCACCATGCGCGTCGTGACCACCGTGGGCGTCGTGTCCGCCATGCGCGCCGAGGCTTGGCGCCTCCTCGAGTGCGAGCCCATGGTGCCCGGCGGCCCCGCCCGGCGCGGCCGGCGGGTGGTGTGCATCGTGCCCTGGGACGTGCCCCGTGCTCGCGGCGTGGCTCTCGTGGCCGTGGCCGCCCGCACGATGTGACGAATGCGCGTGCTCTTCGCCACCCTGGGGCGCCGCGGTGCGGTGTTCGGCGCGGTCCTTTAGCCAGCGGAGGTCGCCCGATTCGAGGTCGTAGACGACCGGCACGATGGCGAGCCTTCCTTCGTCCTCGAGTCGCTGCAGCACGGCGCTACCGGCGCGCGCGTGCGCGACCGTGTGCAGCACGTTGTGTTCGACGGCGCGGCGCAGCATGAGGTCGCCGTGGAGCCCCTCGTGGCGTGCTCGGTCGACGGCCGGTCGAATGCGCCGGAGCAGCTCGCGCATGCTGATGGACAGGTGATTGCTGTCCGCGTGCTCGGCTGCCGCAGCGACCAAGTCACACTGCTCGTGACCCACGACCGCCACTAGGCCGGTCCCGGTGTGCACGACGGCTTCTTCGATGCTTGCCAACGCGGCTTCGTTGAGCACGTTGCCGGCTAGGCGCACGACCACGAGTTCGCCCAGCCCCACGTCGAATAGGATCTCGGGGCTCACGCGCGAGTCGGCGCAGGTCACCACGACGGCGAAGGGTCGCTGTCCCTCGACCAACGCCTCGCGGCGTGCGGCGGTGAGGTCGACGTTGGAGCCGGCGGCACGCAGGAACCGGCGGTGCCCCGCTTGGAGCATCGCAAGCGCCAAGTGCGGCGGCATCCCCTGCACGGCGATGTGCGGCGTTCCCTTCGGCACGGCACGGGCCGCCTCGATGCGCCGGTTCGGGAGCCATTCGACTTCGCCCGAGTGCAGCGAGTAGCGGGCGGCGACGCAGCGCAACCGGCCGATGCGGGCGAGCTCTCGCAGCGTGGGGCTGCGTCGCATGCTCTCCGCGACGGTTTCGTAGGCGTTCTCCGTCTCGATGCGATCGAGAAGCCCCTGCCCCTCCAGGCTCTCGCGCCGAGCGCGCCGCACCGCGGGCTCGATCCGATCCAGCAGAGCGGCCAGCGACGGTGTGTCCGCCGCGCCGGTCTCGGCCCGGGCGACCGCGTCACAGTGCTCGTGGGTTAGGACCACGCAGAGTGGTGCGCCAAGCTGCTCGACGCCGTACTCGATGCTGGCCAGCGTCTCCGGGTCGCAGACGTTGCCGGCGACGCGGACGACGAAGAGCTCGCCGAGGCCGGCGTCGAACACCCGCTCAGGCGGCACCCGACTGTCCGCACAGCAGACGACGACCGCGACCGGACTCTGGCCTCGGGCGAGGCTGCGTCGCAGGCCCTCACCAGCGGTCCGATCGGCCGATCGTTCCGCCGCGAAGCGGTGGTTGCCAGCGCGCAGAGCCTCGAGCGCCTCGTCGGGCGTCATGCTCGTCTGCGCCGGCGTGATGGCCGCGATGGCCCCAACTAGAGCCAGAGACCGTCCGGCGCGAAGCGTTGTCGTACGAGACCTCACTGCTGTGCCCCCCCTGTTGTTCTCCCCGGCGCCTTGTCGACCGGGTGTGGGGTTGTTCTGCAGCCCGAAATCCAACGGTCGATGCCAAGGCCGGGCCCGCCCCGGTCTGGCCGTTCCGGGCTGCAAGGGCCCCGCGGTGCGCTTGCGAGGCCTACTCGGGGGGGCGCCCCGGTCGCCGCAGGGGGCGCAGATTCGAGGGCCGGGGTCTCCAGGTGCGCTCCGCCGGCGATCCGGCCTTTCCCCAGAGGATCGGGACCTTTGCAAAGCCCAGCGTACGTGGCTAACTTACCGCGCTTTTTTTGCCGCGATGCCCGAGGTCAAGGTGTCTTCCTCCTCCAAGCAACAGGCCAAAGCCGAGCTACAGCATCGGCGAACGCGCAATATTGGGATCATCGCCCACATTGACGCGGGCAAGACCACGGTGAGTGAGCGCATTCTGTTCATCACTGGACGCAGCCACAAGATCGGCGAGGTGCATGACGGCTCCGCGACGATGGACTACCTCGACGAGGAGCGTGAGCGCGGCATCACCATTACGTCGGCTGCCACCACGTGCGAGTGGAATGATCACAAGGTCAACATCATCGACACGCCCGGCCACGTGGATTTCACGGTCGAGGTGGAGCGCTCGCTGCGCGTGCTCGACGGTGCGGTCGGCGTGTTCTGCGGTGTCGCCGGAGTGCAGCCGCAGTCGGAGACCGTGTGGCGGCAGGCGGACAGGTACAACGTCCCGCGCATCGCGTTCGTCAACAAGCTCGACCGGACCGGCGGTGACTTTGACAAAGCCGTCGAGTCGATGCGTGGTCGCCTGCGCGCCAACGCGTTGCCGATCCAGATGCCGATTGGCGCCGAGAAGGGCTTCCGCGGCGTGGTCGACCTCGTCGAGATGAAGGCCTACACGTGGGACGACAACGCGCGCGATGTGTCGATCGCCGACGTGCCCGATGACCTCATGGAAGAGGCCAAGGCGCGGCGCGAGACGATGATCGAAGGCGTGGCCGACTTCCACGAGCCCCTGCTCGAGAAGTTTGTCGAGGGTGTCGAAGGCACGATCGACGAGATCAAGCAAGCGATCCGTGAGGGCACGATTGCCCTGCAGGTGACGCCAGTGTTGTGCGGCGCGGCCTTCAAGGACAAGGGCGTGCAAAACGTCCTGGACGCGGTCGTCGATTACTTGCCGTCGCCGACGGAGGTTCCGCCGATCGCCGGCATGCACCCCGATTCGGGCGAGCAGATCGTGCGGCCCCTCACGGTGGACCAGCCGTTTGCCGGCCTTTGCTTCAAGACGATCTCCGACCCGAACGGCGATCTGACGTTCATGCGGATCTACACGGGCTTGCTCGAGAAGGGCAAGAAGTACGTGAACGGCCGTGGCCGCGTGGAACGCGTTGGACGTATCATGCGCATGCACGCAGCGCAGCGGGAGGCTCTGGACGAGGCCAAGGCCGGCGACATCGTCGCGGTGATTGGGCTGAAGGAGTCGTTCACGGGTGACACGCTCTGTGAGCGCGAGAACCCGGTGGTGTTCGAGGCGATGAAGTTCCCCGACACCGTGATCTCGCTGGCGATCGAGCCCAAGTCGTCGGCCGACCGCGACAAGCTGAGCGACGCGCTTGGCAAGCTGGTCCGGGACGACCCGACCTTCAAGGCGCGCACCGACGACCAGACCGGGCAGATGGTGATCAGCGGGATGGGCGAGCTCCACCTTGAGGTCACGTGCAACCGGATCGCCAAAGAGTTCAAGATCCCGATCTCGGTCGGGCGTCCCAAGGTCGCGTTCAAGCAGACCATCGCCGCCGAGAAGGAAGTGAACGCGCGGCACATCAAGCAGACCGGTGGTTCGGGCCAGTTCGCCGTCGCGAAGATCACGTTCACTCCGGACGCCGAGGTTGACGGGCTCGAGTTCACTGACTCGATCACCGGTGGCGCGGTGCCTAAGGAGTACATCCCGTCGATCGCGCATGGGCTCAAGACCTCGGCGGCGGGCGGCGGCACCGCCGGGTTCCCGTTCGTGGGGATCCGGGCCGACCTGTACGATGGCCAGGCCCACGATGTGGACTCCAGCACCATGGCCTTCGAAGCGGCCGGCGCGCTGGCGTTCCGCATGGCGATCGACGGCAACACGGTCTTGCTCGAGCCGATCATGAAAATCGAGATCGAGAGCCCCGAGCAGTACACGGGCGACGTGATCGGCGACCTGACGAGCCGGCGCGGCGTCATCGACGAGATGGTGACGAAGCCGGACGGCATGGCCGCTGTCCTGGGCAAGGTGCCCCTCTCCGCGATGTTCCAGTACTCGACGACACTGCGCTCGATGACTCAGGGCCGCGGCCACTACTCGATGGAACTGTACGGCTACGAGAAGGTTCCGCCGAACCTGCGCGAGAAGCTGCTGGAGGCGTGATCTTGGTCGATGCCGGGGTAGCCCGGGCGACGGGGTGGGTTGTAGGGGGGCGGGGGGACGGCCGCCCGGGGCCCTCGGGGGGGGGGG
>JBCCGH010000202.1:0-17031 GCA_039029375.1 Planctomycetota bacterium | reverse complement strand
ACCTGAGGCAGGAGCCCAGTGCGGGCAAACCGCTCGCTGGGATCTGTGCGGGGGGCGCCCGGCAACGGGCGTCCCTACCGCGACTGCGGGTACGGGGAACGCAAGCCCGGTCGGCGATTCTGCCGCCATGTCCGCCAACGCTTACCGAACGGCCCCAGGCTTCGAAGTTCGTCTACTTCGGCCCGCAGAAACTGCATGAGGTTTTTCCAACAGCCTGCTAGGAGCTAGGGGCCGGGCGGTGCCTATCGCCACGGTCGGCGTGTGATCGTGCTACCATCCGCGGAGGAGGAACGAACCATGCGTGCTCTTCGGCCCTTGGTCGCGCGGGGAGCGTTGATTCTCGGTGTATGCCCGGCACGCTGCGGAGCGTGTCATCGGGAAGCAATGATCGGACTGGAGCTTGCTATGAATCGATGGTTCGGAGCCCTGACCGCGCTGGCGTTGATGACCACGACGTCCTCTGGCCAAATCGGCGGCACGGGTGCCGATGGGCCCTTCGAACCGCAGGCGTCTACCCTCTTGGGAACCCACGTGAACGGCGGCGTGTTCGACTTCGCTTTCATTCGAATCCGAGCCGGCGTCACGGTGAGGCTTGTGGGGCCCAATCCAGCGGCCTTTTTGAGCCAGGGCGATGTCACGATCGACGGCGAGCTCGATGCTGACGCCGACTCGATCTTCGCGGGGCACCGGGGCAACCTTTGTGTCGGATCCCAGGCGGACCTGGATCGGGAGGCGCAGTCCTGGTGCGTGCTCACCACGCTGCTGCCAGGCATCGATCCGCTGGCGGGATTCGACTTCCCAGTGCCGCGCGATCCGCAGCTGCGCGGCGTGACGTTCTATAGCCAGATGTTCAACGGACTGTACACGGCGACGGGGCGATCACGGGTCTCCAACCTGCTCGCAAGCCAGGTGCAGTGATGATCCTTGCGGCGTTCGCCTCGCCCGGCGCCAAGGCAGCTGTCGTCGTTCTGTCCTTTGGCATGCTGCTCACCGGCCTCTGGATGTGTCTCATGGTGGGTGCCAGTGTGAACGGCGGCGTACCCCGCGACGTGCCCACGCCCCACGGGGACGTCGACGCGGAGTCAGCGCAAACGCGATCGGATCATCCCGCCCCTGGCGAAGCGACGCAGGGGATCATTGGTCGCGTGGTCGGTTGCGACGCAGGGCCAGCCGCGGGGGTTGAGGTCACGCTGCGCCGGGCACCAGACCTCGACATCTTGGAGCGACTGGTGGAAAGCGGGCAACCAGAACGGAACCCTCCGTTGGCACGAACTCGCACCGGTAAGAGCGGTCACTTCATGCTCTCGGTCAAGACCTTCGACCCCGACCACGTCTACCGAATGAGCGTGGTCACTCCGTCCACCGTGGCCCACAGTGGTGTGTTTGCGCTGCAAGTCGGGCAGTGGGTGAACGCCAGCGAGATGGTGCTTCGGCGGCCCCGAGAGTCGCCGGCTCCGGGGCAGCGGGCGGTGCGGGCAGCACCAACGGAGCCGGCGTTCCCCGTGCTTGCTGAGACCACCCACGGAATCACGGGTCACGTGGTCGACTGCGACGGAAGGCCGGTTGCCGGGGTCGAGGTCATGTTGCTCCGGGCACCAGATCTCGAGATGTTTGAGCGTCTGGTGGAAAGCGGGAAGTCGATTCGCAACTCCCCGTTGGCGCGGACGTGCACGGGCAAGAGCGGTCACTTCACGCTCTTGGTCAAGGCGTTCGACCCCGACCATGTCTATCAGATGAAAGTGTTCATGCCGTCGGCCGTGGCCCAAAGCGGCGTGTTTGCGCTGGAGGCCGGGCAGTGGGTGAACGCGGGCGAGATGGTGCTTCGGCGCCCTGAGCGTCGCGGTTCCGGGTACCGTTGACCTCCTCACTCGACGCAGCGCCCGGCTGCGTCGCCGTCTTGCTCCTCGCGGACGGTCCGACCCCGGTTCCGCTCGGACCCTGCATCCTGGCTTGCTGCGGGGCTCGCACGTGTTGAACGCCGGCCGGCGGCTCGTGCCGCCGTCGGGCAACCCGCACATCCCGCGTCGGAGTCTCCCGACCTGGCGGCTCGGGCTGACCCAATTCGGCCACTTCCTCACGGTGCCCGACCTCACGACGTTCTCGGCCACGCACCGCTTCCCGTGGCACCCGAGCTCTTGAGGCCGATCGCACCTCGGCGCGCTCGCCGACCCCGTGGCTCAGCAACCGCCGCGCCGCGACTCGGGCACTGAGTCGACGACTCTCTGAACGATTGCCGCAGCTCTTACACGCGCCGCTCCACGCGTCGCGTCGTCGGCGATGTCGCGGAAGAGGAACCGGTCCATGAAATCGGTGGGCTCTTCTTGCTCAGGGTCGCGGCAGATTCCGATGTAACCCTCGCGTACGGTGAACGTCATGCCCGCGGCCTCGAACGCCTGCCGCATCTTCGGCGCTAGCCAGCGCGGCACGTCGAGCCAGACCGGTACCGCATCGTTGCCTAGGCGCGTGGATCCCCGACCGGGGTTCACATGGAGGCCCTCTCAAGGCCACCACCGTGAGTGGGGCGTGTTCGTCGTGTTTTGCATCTCGTCGTCGACGATACCTGCGAGCCGTGGGCCTGTGTGGCTCTCCGACGTCCTCGGTCAAGATAGCAAGTGCTCGAGGTCGTCCCGGCTCAAGTCTCGGAGCGACGTGGACCCACCGGCAAACAGCGCCTGTAGGCCCCGCTTCTTCTCTTGCAGCGCGAGCACCTTCTCCTCGATCGTGTCGGCAGCAATGATCCGATAGGCCGACACTTTGCGCGTTTGCCCAATCCGGTGTGTGCGGTCGATCGCCTGGGCTTCCACCGCCGGGTTCCACCAGGGATCGAGCAAGAACACGTAGTCCGCCGCCGTGAGGTTGAGGCCCGAGCCGCCGGCCTTGAGGCTGATCAGGAAGACGCGGCAATCGGCATCGGACTGAAAGCGTTCGACGCGCTCGGCCCGTTTGCGGGTGCGGCCGTCGAGCCATTCGTAGACGACGCCGAGGTCGTCGAGGCGGCTGCGGACAATGGAGAGAAACGATGTGAACTGGGAGAAGACGAGGGCCTTGTGGCCGGCTTCGATTACTTCCGTCAGGCGCGGCAGGAGAATCTCGAGCTTGGCCGAGTCCTCGTCGCGGCGGTCGGGGTCGATCAGGCCGCGGTGGCAGCAGAGCTGGCGCAGGCGCAGGAGGGCTTCGAGCACGTGCATCTTCGAACGCGCGAGGCCGCGGGCATCGACCTTCGCCAGGACGCTCGAGCGATAGTGGTCGCGGAGCTGGAGATAGTCGCGCTGTTGGGGACCGGTGAGCTCGCAGCGGAGGATCTGCTCGCTCTTGGGCGGGAGCTCGGGCAGCACCTGCTCTTTGGTGCGACGGAGGACGAACGGACGCAGGGCGCGTTGGAGCTGGTGGGCGAAGGCCGGCTGGTCGGTGGGGCGTTCGGTGTCGTCGTCTTGACGGGCGAGGAGCTCTTTGAAGGCTCGGGCGGACCCGAGCATCCCGGGGTTCAGGAACTCGAAGATCGACCAGAGCTCGCCGAGGTGGTTTTCGACCGGGGTGCCGGTGAGCGCCAGCCGGTGACGGGCGTCGAGCGCGCGGGCGGCTTTGGCCCGTTGGCTGCTCGGGTTCTTGATGGCCTGGGCTTCGTCGAGGACGAGGTAGTCGAAGGGCACGTCGGCGAGCGTCCGCACGTCGCGGTGCATGGTGTCGTAGGTGGTCAAGACCAGGTCCTGGCCCGCAAAGGCGCTGGCGTCTTTGGCTGGCCACGCTTTCCAGCGCCCGGGCCCGTGGTGCTCGTGGACGGCTAAGCGAGGCGCGAAGCGGGCCGCCTCGGCGCTCCAATTGGTGATCACGGACCGCGGCGCCACGATCAGGGACGGCCGCCGATCGCGCCGTCGGCGTCGGCCGGCCATGAGGGCCAGGACTTGGATGGTCTTGCCGAGTCCCATGTCGTCGGCGAGGCAGCCGCCGAGCGACAGATCCGCCAGCACGTGCAGCCAGCCCAGGCCCTCGCGCTGGTACTCGCGAAGCTTGCCGGCGAAGGCCGCGGGCGGATCTTTGGGGGCGACGCCGGCGAACTTCTGCAGTTTGCTCCGTCGCCGGCGTGCCGCCGCGTCGAAGGAAATCTGCTCGTCTTGCCGCCGCGCCAGGAGCATGTCGATGACCCAGGCCTGGGTGTGGCGTAGGCGCACGGCGTCGTCTTGGGTCTCGCCGAGCGCCAGCGCCGTCGCCCAGCCTTCCAGCCAGCGCGAGGGCAACAAGCCGAGGGCGCCGTCGGCCAGCCGGATCCAACGATCGCCGTTGGCGTGGCGCGCGAGTAGGGCCGGCAGCGGAATGGCCTCCCCGCCAAAGTCGAGCTCCCCGTGGACGTCGAACCAATCGATGCCCGAGCGCACCGACAGGCCGTTCCAAGCACCTTTGCGCAGCGCGCGCCCCTCGGCTTCCACGCGCCAGCCCTCGTCCGACAAGGTCGTCGCGAGGTTGGCGAACTCGACGGTGGGCACGCGGAACGCACCGTCCGACGCAGGGTCGGCGCCGAGCTCCTGCAGGCGCGCGGCGGCGCGCTGCTCGGTGGCGATGTCGCGGGGGCGCACGACGCCGTCGAGAAAGACCATCGACCCCGGCGATGCGGCGGCGACGCGGTCGGCACCGTACGCATGGGCCAGCTTGACGGTGAGGGTGGGGGCCCGCGAGCGGTCCGGGTGATCGAAGCTGGCGATGGGCGTCGGCGGCTCGGCAGCATCGGCGAGGAGCGGCGTCTCGACGGCGGCATGGCCGACCAGCGGCAGCACGCACCCCAGCAACTCCGGTTCGTGGGGCAGCGGCACCGTCAACGCGCCCTCGGCGGCGAGGGTGGCGACGAGTGGCTCGGCGCCTTCGTTCTGCACCCGCGCCAGGCGATCGCCGAGGAGGACCCAGCGGTCGAGGATCGCGACCATGTCGTCCATCTCGAGCAGTTGGTCGGCTCGGCGCAGGCACACCGCGACGGTGGCGGTGCCGGCCTCGACGTCGCGCGTGTGTCGCACCGCGAACGCGAACGGCTCGGCGTCGAGCCGCAGCGCCGGCGGGAGCTCGCGCGGGGCGCGTGGGCGGGCGTCGCGCTCGCGCCACAAGTAGACGCGATCGGTCGCAAACAGGGTGTCCGTGACGGCGCCCACGAGCTCGGCCGGGACGTGCGCCGGGGTCGGCGTCGTACTCCACCAATGCGCCTCGGTGCTCTGCAGCTGGAGCAGCATGGTCACCGCGCGGGCGATTACGCGATCGTCGGGCTGCAGCTCGGCCGATCGCCGGCCGTTGAGCAGCTGCCAGGAGCCGAGCCGCCCGTCGCGGCGGCGGGTGCGCGCGGCGATCCACACGACCAGCTGGCCGCTGTCGCGGGTGGCGTCGGCGTGGACGAGGAACGCAACGTCGGCGGCTTCGGGCGCGGCGCGCGGCGCGGGTCTGAGCCGGTGCAGCCGCGCTAGCCGGTCCGGCCAATGGTCGCCGTGCGATCCCTCCTGCGCGACTTGGCCCCACTCTTCGTCGAGCGTCTCTACTTCGGTCTCCAGGCCCATCGCCGCCTCCGTTGCCGCAAACTCGTCGAGCTCGTCGGCGAACGCCGCGTCGAGCGGATCCCGATCGTCCCAACCGAGGGCAACGCGGCATGGCTGGCCGTCGCCTAAGAGGTCGAGCTCGACGAGCGGGGCGCAGAGCTGTCTGGCGCCGGAACGCCAACCCTGCACCTTGCCGTCACGGCCGACTCGAAACGTCCGCGGGTCGCCGCCGAACAGCGCCGCCGCCGCAAACAGAAAATCGAGCTCGACGATGCAGGCCCACAGGTGCTTGCACGGCCCGAAGGCGTCCGTCCCCGGACAGGTGCACTCGCCCGGGTCGGATTTGAGGATCGACGTGTCGAGCTCGACCTCGTAGGGCTGCGAGCCGACGACCTCAAAGGTCCAGACATCACCTTCGCGGCTCAGGATTTCCACGTCGCCCGCGGCCCAGCAGTCCACGCCGCGCTCGATCGAGGCGCGCGAGAACTTGCGCGCGGCTCGCGCGGTCAGAGGAGCGGCTGCTGCCGCCGGGTCGCGCGCTCGGTTTCGTCGTCTGCCCATGCCGTTGGCGATCGCCGCCCCATGGTGAGAAGTGGGCGTCAACGCGCAAGGGACTCGGCAGAATTGCGCGCGACGATTCTTCGCGCGGCGGCGGGGTGTGGTCCGCGGCGATCGCCGCGGACCCACGTCATCAGTTGCAGAAGCGAACGCGCAGGCCGTCGCTGAGGTTCGCGCCAGCCGGCGAGGTGTCGCGGTACCAGAACTGGAAGAAGAGCACGTCGTCGGCCATGAGCGGCAGCGCGGTGAAGAGCGGCGCCGTCAGGTCGAGGTTGTAGCTCGCGTTGCCGCTTCCGTCGGTGACGACCGGCGGCTGGATCCGCTTGATCGGCGCGCCAACGAGGAGGTTGCCGTCGTAGAGCGGTGTCTGGATGCGGTTCTGCCCGAAGACGAACAGACCGGCCTTGGCGGGCGGGCAGCCGCTGACCGAGATGGTCAGGTTGTTGGCGGCGATGCTGGCGGAGCCCGAGGCGGCCATCACCGCGCCGGGGCCGGCGGTGTTGGGGGTCAGTGGGCCGTAGTTGGTGCCGAGGACGCCGACCGAGCCGAAGACGGAGACCGACTGGTTGCTCACCGGGGAGCCGGGGTTGCCGATGGCGGCGCGGTCGCCGTCGATTTCCACGGCGAAGCCAAACTGGTCGCCTGGGGCCGGGGTGGGGTCGGTGTAGATCTGGGTCTCGGTCCAGGTCTGGCCGGTGCGCCGATACTCATAGGCGCTGTCATTGCCCCAGGCGCCGACCAGGGCGGTGTCGCCTTCGATCGAGACGGACCAGCCGAAGTGGTCCTGCTGGCCGCCGTCGGAGGCCAGGAGACGCTGCCGGAAGAGCCACTGGTTGGGGAAGTCCGTGTAGACGTAGGCCGAGCCGCGGAAGGGCTGCAGGTCGCTGGACCAGGCGCCAATGATCGCGGTTTCGGTGGCGTCGTCGATGTCGACGGCCATGCCAAACTCTTCGCCAGCCGTAATGGTCGGGGCGAAAATCAGGCTGACGAGGAAATAGGGCAGCGCCGGCGAGCCGCTGCGGCGGAAGGCTTCGGCGCGGCCATTGTTGTTGGCACCGTGCCAGCGCTGGCCGACCACCATGTAGTTGCCGTCGATCGCCACTGCCGAGCCTTACAGCGTGGTCGGGCCGACGCCCTGCTGGAAGCCCAGTGGCGTGATTGACTGGGTCTGGACCCACTCCAGGCCGGGGGGCGCGAAGTAGTGGAAGACGTAGGCGCGGCCGGGGCCGGGGCCACCACCGAGCGGCTGCGGCGCGCCGATGACAATGTCGTCGCCGGAGATGTCGACGGCAGTGCCAAACTGGTCGCCGTTCATGCCGTCGTCCGCGGTCAGCATCCGGTCGAAGATCCAGTTGCCGATGCCGTTGCGGATGAACAGGAACGCGGCGCCGCGGTTGGCCTGGCCAAACTGCGGGTCGTGGCGTGGCGAGCCGACGAGGATGCGATCGCCGGAGATCGCGACCGACGTGCCGAAGCGCGCGTTGAATTGCGGTGATGGCGCCTGCAGGTCGGCGGTGAGAGCCCAGGCGCCGCTCGGTGCTTGCTCATAGACACGGGCGACACCCGTGCTGTTGAGCGAGGTGTTGGCAAAGGGGTCGCCAATGACGACGACCGAGCCGTCGATGTCGACGGCCTCGCCGAACTGCGAGCCCGAGGCGGGAAACGGGTAGCTGTGCTCGACGATGAGGTCCGGGCACTGCGCGTGAGCGGAGAGTGCGAGCGTGGTCGCGGCCGCGACGATCGCGGCGAGCGATGTGCGTCGGCGTTGGGGAGCGTGCATGTGGTTTGCCTTGTTGTTTGCAGACAAAGAAAAAAGCGCGGCGGCAATGGCCGACGCGCTTCGAAACGTCTGCGTCTGCACGCGAGGTTTCAGCTTCGTCGCGAGCAATCAGCGATACTCGCTTTGCAGGTTGCTCACTTGGAGAGGGTTGCCGCGGGCATCGAGCACCAGGGTCTGGGTATTGAAGTACGTTCCGGGTGCGCCTAGCCCTTCATTGTCGCTAATGGGAAAGCCGTTGGGGCGGACGAGCAGGCCATAGACGTGCAGGATGGAAGGCTGCACGGGATTGACCGTCGTCCGCAGCGACACGGCGCCGGTCCACGGGGTGGGTGCGTCGGGGTTTTGCAGGTTGAGGTAGGCCGTGCGGAAGTCGGCGGGCAGGCCGGGCTGGAGCGTCGGTCCAGTGGTGCCCGGCTGACGGGTCCAGCCGCGGATCTGGCCCGCTGGGGTCAGGTTGACGGTGCGGTTGGTGCCGAGAACGACGAGTGGGGTGCCGTCCGGTACCGATGGCGGCAGGATCACGTAGCGGCCGCGTCCGCCGGTCGACGTCACGCTGGGATGCAGCAAGGGGCCGGGCGGTAGGTTGTGCGACGCGTCCTCGTTGGCGTAGCCGCCGGCCATCGCCGCCAAATGCACCTCGTCAAAGCCGAGGTCGACCTCACCGCCGACGATGCGCGGGTTGCCGTAGCCTTCGCCGTCCCACTGAAAGCTCGAGAGCTCGGCGCAGGCGAGGTCGAGGTAGGTGGTGCCGTTCGCCGCCGTGAGCAGGCCGCCGGCCGGCGCGCTGCCGCGATCGATGACCGCGGAGTCCGGCATGATGCGGTAGTCGCGGTAGGAGCCCAAGACATGCGCGGCGCCGAGCACCTCGCCCATGAAACCCGGGTCCAGATTGGCGGTGCTGACTCGCGGCAGAGGCGGTGCGCCGGAGATGGTGGCGTAGAAGATCCCGTTGTCGCCGCCGACCTTGAGCCGGTGGAACGCGTTGGTGTTGCCGATGAAGGTGCCCGTCGCGGCGCGCGTGTCGGCGCCGTCGAGGCCCATGAGCTCCACGACCGGCTGGCTCGGCAGCGAGCGGACGAGGTTGTTCTGCACCGACGGATTGCCGACGCCGCGGAGCTCGGGGTCGGGGTCAGGCTCGAGGGCCCAACACGCGGGATCGTTGACGTCGATGATCGCCACGGCGTCGGGGCGCGAGAGCGGGCCCAGGTGGTCGCCTAAGACAAACGTGTTGTTTAGGATGTTGACCGGGTGGTCGTGGTAGCCCGGCAGGTCCAGCTCGTAGACGTGGACCATTTGGATGCCAAAGAACGGGCCGGCTACGGTGCCGTGGCCGGGGAGCGCGCCGTGCCGCATGTCGAACAGGCAATTCGAGATGCGGCCGAGCACGGGTGCCTCGGAGTTGACGAGGACCTGCACGTCCCCGCCTTGGAACGTGAAGCCGTCGAGCATCTCCTCGGTGTCGAACGGGAACGACCCGGGGTTGGCGGCAAAGTAGAAGTCGACCAGGATCTCGGCGGCAACGTCGGGGGTGCCGCACTCCTCTTCGCTCGGCCAGAACGTCGTGCCGTTGTCGACGCCGGTGCCGCGCAGAATGCAGCGGCGCGCGCCGGCTCCCTGGACGTGCACCCGATTGCGCATGCGGATTGGCAGCGCGTCGGTGCTCGACTGTAGGCCCGTCGGACCGTAGACGCCGGGTAGGGCATAGACGATGCCCATCGCTCCCGGGTTCGTCGCGGCGAGGTTGTCCACGACGCCGGCGACGGCGTTGATCGCCGCCTGCAGCGTCTGGAACGGGGACGCCCGGCTGCCCACGACCGCCGTGAAGTCGTTGCCCGTCGAGGGCTCGACCCAGGCGCGAGACAAGTTGGCGCAGGCGGTCGGCGCGGGTTGCGCGGGCACAAAGGCGGGGACCTGCGGCCCGGGGTTGACGGTGATGGTCTGTGCGGGAAGGAGACAGCAGGCGGCAAGAAGGGCCGCCGGCACGCATGTTGATTGCTGATGCGTCATGGCTGGATGGCTTGGCGATGACCCCGGTGAACGACCGGGTGGCCCCCCGCAACGTCGCCGCATGGCGCCGGGGTTTGGATTCCCGGCCGCTGCCGCCGCCGGAGCGGCGCGGGCGCCAGCCACGGGTCGCAATTGCGCGCCACGACCGCAGAATTCGAGAACCACCGAGGCCCCCGCCGACGCTTCATCGATGGACCGAAACCCGCCACCCCAGTTCGCGCGCGACCTCGCCTTGGTGCGGGCTGCGCGGAACGGCGAGGAGCGAGCCATCCTCAAGCTTGTCGAACGCCTGCGCTGTATCCCGCGAATCCTGACGGCCCAGAACGCCAAGTTTGGATTCCCGCTCAGCGAGCACGATCTGGCCGACCTGGTCCAGGACACCGCCGTGGTGATCCTGGGCAAGCTGGACCTGTTCGCGGGGCGCGCACCGCTCGAGGGCTGGGTCTATCGCGTCTGCTGCTTGGAGTTCATGAACGGGCTGCGGCGCAGCCGCCGGCAGCCCGTGGCGGTGGATCACACGACCGCACCGGTCGTGGATGAGCGCGCCGACGTCGCGCGGGAGCAGGTCACTCAGCGCGAGCAGCTGTTGCTGGCGCTCGAGCGAGTCGGGGGTGCCGAAGCGGAGGCGGTGGCCCTCAAGCATTTCGAGGGGCTTACGTTCGCAGAGATCGGCGAGCGGCTCGACGTGCCGACCAACACAGCCAAGACACGCTACTATCGCGGCTTGTCGCAGCTGGAGCAGATCCTCAGCCGAGAGATGGAGCAGGAGGAGCGGTGACCGATCTGAGCGACGAGACTCTGCTCGAGCAGCTTCTCACGGGGGCGCGGAGCGCTGACGATCCGGAGATGGCCCGCCGCTTGGCGGCGGACGACCAGCTGGCGGCGCGCTTTGCGCGCCTGCAGCGCTTGGCGGGTCAGCTCGATGAGGTCGGCAGCGCCGTGCGCCAGGAAGCCCCACAGCTCGAGCGTGAGGTCGTGCAGACGGCGCGCCGGCACTTCGGCCTCGGCCGGTCGCGCGGTGGCCCCACCCGATGGCAGCTGGCGCTGCTAGCGGTCGCCGCGGCGCTGGTGGCGAGCGTGTTGCTCTGGCGCGCGGTCGCGCCGGGTGGGACCTCGCTCGTCGACAACCCCAATGGGGAGGACCTATATCTCGGGCCGGGCGGGCCAGCGGCGATGCGCGTCGAGCGCGACCCGACGGGTGCATGCACGTTCGTCTGGGAGCTGGGCGCCGGCGAGGCGCAGTACGCCGAGCTGCGGTTCTATGTCGATGACGATGCGGCAGCGACCGAGGTGCGGCCTATGCTGGTCGTCGAAGACGCACAGCAATGGGTGCCCACCGCAGCAGAGCGCGAGGCCCTTCCACCCGAGTTCGTGTGGGAGGTCAAGGTGTTCGACCCCTCGGGTCGTCCCCTGGGCTCGCAGCAACTGCCGGTGCGCTTGCCCTGATCGCGGCAGCGGCGTTGCCGGCACAGCGCGGTGCCGCGGTGTCGCTCGACGCCTGGCTGGCGACGTTTGCCCCGGGCGCTGCCGATGATCCAACGGCGCAGCGTGCACTCGGCGAGCTCGGCGAGCGCGTGCCGGCGCTCGCCGCGTTGCCGACCCCAGAGCGCGAGGCGGCGCTGGCGGCGATCCGCACGCGGACCGACGGCTGGGCGCCAGCAATGGTCGTGTTTCGCGACTACGTCCTCCTCGACGTGTGGCAGTCCTGTGGCGACTACCTGCGGATGCTGGAGATGTTGCGCGGGTTGGAGGAGCGCTTTCCCGACGAAGCGTATGGCCTCGCCGAACGGCTCGAGCTGCGGGCGCAGGTCGAGCGCGAGCTAGGTCTCTACCGCGATGCGTTGCGCACGTTGGCGCGCATGGAGGGCGCGTGCGCGGCCGACGCCCTGGCCGATCGAGCGGCCATCCACGGTACCCGCGCCGACATCCTCACCGAGAACGGCGTGCTCGAGCAGGCGTGGCGCGAGCTGGCGGCAGAGCGTCGCCTTGCCGCGCAGAGCGGTGATGCTCAGGCGATCCGCAACGCGCTGCAGCGGCGCTGCGACAACGGCCTGGCGACCGGCCGCTACAGCCGTGTGATCCGCGAGGTCGACGCCGCGCTCGCGGGTGATGGGGACGCAGACTCGGCCGACGCCGCGCGGCTGCGGGCGTTTCGTGCCGTCGCGCTGTGGGGGCGCGCCCGCAAGGAGCGCAGCGACGCGGCGCCGGCGCGGGCCGCGCTCCGCGCCGTGGCCGAGCAGTCCGAGGCCCCGACCGACCTGCGGCTCTTTGCGCGGCAGTATCTGCTCGAGGCGCTGCTGGTCGGTGGCGACCTCGAAGCGGCGGCGGCCGAGGCGCGACATTGCGCGGCGCTGTGGCGCGAGCGCGGGGGTGCCGCGCCGCAGAGCGCCAAGCACGCCGCGTTCTTGGCTCTCGCGGCGCGACTCGCCCGGGTGCGCGGAGACGGCGAAGAGGCGTTGCGCCGGCGGCAGGCGGAGCTCGCGGCGGCCTACGAGGCTCTGCGGGCGACCTGGCGGCGTCTCGACCGCCGGGGCGGCGTGGGGTTCCTCCATCTCGAAGAGCGGCAGATGGTCGTCGCGGAGCTCGTCGAGCTGGAGCTGGCGTCCGCGGATCGGGCCACGGGAGAGCTCCCCGGCGACGTTGCGGCGGCCGCCGTGCAGCCAGTGCTCGCCGCCCAGGCGCTCAACTCGATTGCCCGCGCGCGCGGTGCTCCGGCTCTCGATCTGGCCGCGATCCAACGGGAGCTCCTCGGGCCCCGGCGCGGCATGCTGATCTATCTGCGAAGCCGGCACGACAGCCACGTCTTTGCGGTCGACGCGGACCGCGTGACGCATGCGCGGCTGCTGGGTGGCTACGCACTCAACCGTGAGCTCCGGCCGCTGCTCGAGCGGCTCGCAGTGCATCCCGCGAAGGTGACCGAGAGCGACGCCAGAGCGTTGTGGGCGGCCAGCGCACAAGCGGCGCAGGCCGTGTTGCCGGATGCGGTCCGGGCGCAGCTCGACCGTTGGCGCGAGGTCGTCGTCGTCGGTGCCGAGCAGCTGCACAACGTGCCGTTTGCCTGCCTGGCCCAGGACGGCGCGCTTCTCGGCGAGCGCAAGGCGATCGTCGAGACCGCATCGCTGCCGCTGCTCGCACTGCTGCGCCGCGACGCTCGCGGCGCGACCGAGCGCCGCGGTGACGGCCCGCTCTCCCTCTCGCTGCTCGCGTGCACCGATCCCGTGGCGGGGAATGAGAAGGCGATCGCGGTGCGTCAGCCGTTTCGGGCGGCCCGACGCGCCAAGCTCTTGGCGCCCTTCGACCCCGCGGCCTCGCGGTCCTTGGTCGACGGAGAGCTCACGCTCGCGGCGTTTCGCGACCTCGCGCTCGATCGCACCGACGTCCTGCACCTCCTCGGCCACGACAATCGTGGCAGCGGCGCCGAGCTGGCGCGCGGGTTGGCGCTGCGCGACGGAACGCTCTGGCTCGACGACGTCGAGGGGCGGCCGACTCGCGGCCTCGTCGTGATTTCGGCGTGCGCCGCGGGACGCAGCCCCGGGCGCAGCGGCGACAGCGCGCTCGCGACGAACCTCGGCGGCGCACTCCTGCGCGGCGGCGCGGCTGCGGTGTTGTTGTCGCAGACGCAGCTGCACCTCGGGCGGCATCTGGATCTCGTCGAGCGTGTGTTCGCGCGGCTTGGTGACGGCGCGTCCCCGGCGGAGGCGCTGCGCGCCGCGCGCGCTGCGATCGCCGCCGATGCCAGCGCGCCGGAGCGCTTCGCGCACGGCCAGCTCCAGCTCTTTGGCTGGGCACTCGAACCTCTGCGCTGACGCTCGGCTAGAGCCCTGGCTCCGGTACGCTGTTCGTCGGGAACGGCGCCTTGATGTCGCGCTTCTTGATCCCGCCGAGCCAGCGGTTGTCGACCTTGACGATCTCCTCGCTCGCCGCCGAGCCGTTGGAGATCGTGCGCATGTAGTTGAGCGGGTGGACGCCCGCGGATGGTCCCACCGCGCCGAGGCCATAGAAGTACGTCGGCGACTGATGCAGGATCTCCTGACCGGCCATCGTGAGGAACCGAATCTGCAGGTAGAATTGGTCGTCGACGGTCCACTCCTTCTGCGGGCCAAAGAGGTGGGCCGGGGGCACGGGGATGTTGACGGACATCGGCTGGCCGGACAGCTGGATCCGCTCGGCGCTGATGGCGCCTGCCGTCACCTGTTGGTTCCACGGGGTCTCGTGGTGCCAGACGATGACTTCGAGATGGGTGACTCCCTCGAACTGCTCCGGTACCCGGATCGGCACGACGAGCGTCCACGGGTCGAGGTCGGTCAAGCACGGCGTGCCGTCGATGAACTCCGGGTAGTCCTCGGGCTCCTGACCGCCGGGCCACGAGCCCGTGGGGCCGAACGCGCCCACCGGCGTCTGCGGAAATGGGCCAAACACGGCGCGCAGCTCGTTGAACGTGTTGATGCTGCCCTGCGTCTGGCTGCCGACGCAGAGGTCGGCGTAGCCGCTCATGTTCACATCCGCGAAGAGGCCGGGCGCCCGGTCCGCCGCCGTCACCGCGCCCACGTCCGCCAGGCTGAAGCTCAGCGCGTCGTAGCCGTCGGTGGCCGGCACGAACGGCAACAACGGGATGTATGATCCCGTGTGGAAGAGGGCGAGGTCGTCATAGCCGTCGCCGTCGTAATCGCCGGCCGCGAGGTTGACGAGGTCCAACGTGCTGATCGTCGGCGAGAAGTCCAAGAGCAGGCTTTGCTGGGCGACACCGCCTTCGTAGACCCGCAGCACCCAGTCGGCGCCGCTGGAATGCACCCAGGCGAGTCGCTCTCCGTCAGGCGTGCCGACCCTGGCGATGCCGCCGTCGCCGTCACCCGCGGTGATGCTGCCGATGGGGGCGCCCAGCGCGGTGAAGATCTCGAGCCCGGCCGCGGTGCGCGCGACGACGTCAAGCGTGCCATTGCCCGACCAGTCGGCGAGCAGGACCTCGCGAATCTCCGTCGTGGTCGAGAACACCTGGCGCTGCTCGACCTCCTGCCATGGCTGATGGATCCCGATGCGCAGTGTCGTCGGCGCCTCCACGCCGACGACGACCTCGAAGCCGCCGATCTCGCCGGCCACGATCTGGCTGATGTTGGTCCATGACGACAGCAGCGGCGCGGGGTTCCAGCCGCCCTCGGCCGCGTCGTAGGTCACCAGGTGGAAGCCGTTGACGCCGACCGTCAACACGCGGTCGGGGCTCCCGGACAAGCGTGGCAGGAGGGCGAAGTCGTCGACGTCGCCCAGGCCGGTGTCGGCGAAGGCGCCAATCGCGGAGACGTGATGGCAGTAGAGCAAGTGCTGATCGCGCAGGAAGACCACGTCGTTCCAGCGGTGGCCGGTCATGTCGGCGAGCGCGATCTTGGTGATGGCGCCCTCCTCGAAGACCCCGGGCGTGGGAAACGCACGGGGTGGCAGGGCGGGGGCGGGCGCCGTGTCCGGGATCATCGGTAGCCCGGCGCAGAGGATCAGCGGTAGGCAGAGCAGGCGTAGCAAGGGAGAGCTCCAGCAGTCACGGAGAAAGGCGAGACGCGGCCCGAGAGGGGGTCGTGCCCACGCCCTCCTTGGGTCTGCGGCAGTGCCGCGGGTTTCAGAAAACCCGGGTTCCCCGCCGGGCACAAGCGGGGCGCGAACCTCGGCGCTGGTGAGGGGCGGCGGGCGCCGTTGCACTTTTGTAGGGGCAGGTGGGCGCTCGGGTGTCCTGCGGGGCGTTCGATCCACGTCCGACCCACCGACGAGCGGGCCGATGCGGGGCTCGTCGTCGGCGCCAGCTAACGCAGAGGCGCCCTCGGGACTCTGGTCCGGTGGCCCGCCCGCGGGCCTTTCTTCCACCAACCCGACTCGCCACGGGGAACCCCATGTTCGGTGACCGCGCCGTCGCACCGGCGCTAGCCACTGCTTTTGCGGTGAGCTGTGCCGTCTCTACTGCCCAGCAGTCTCGATATCGCGACCGCGTGTTCGCGCGCACGACCGTCTACTCGGATGTCCTGTACGGCGCCGCCGTCCATCGCTACACCGGCCAGACGGTGCCTCTGCGGCTCGACTTATACGAGCCCACGGGCGACGCCGAGCCACTGCGCGCCGCGCTGCTCGTCGTGCACGGTGGCGGCTTCTGGTCCGGCAGCAAGAGCGAGCCGGTCATCGTGCAGCTCGCCCAGGACTTGGCGCAGCGCGGCTACGTCGTAGCTTCGATCGACTACCGCCTGCGGCCGACCCGCGGCGACGTCACCTACCAGGACGTGGTCGACGCCTCGCATGATCTCAAGGCGGCGGTGCGCTGGCTCCGGCGCTTCGCTCTGCCGCTGCGGATCGATCGAGCGCGCGTCGCCGCGGTCGGCGGGTCGGCGGGGGCGGTCACCGCCCTCGAGGCCGCGTATGTGCCCGGCGCCGGGAGCAGCGGCAACCCCGGCTACTCCTCGCGCCTCGCCGCCGTCGTCAGTCTCTGGGGGTTCTTGTGGGACGAAAGCCAACTCGACCCGGGAGAGCCACCGGTGAGCATCGTGCACGGAACGAACGACCCGATCGTGCCGTTCGCCCGCGCGCAGGCTCTGCGCGCGGCGGCCGCGGCGGCCGGTGTCGGCCACGAGTTCCACCCGATGCTCGGCCAAGGTCACGCCGCGTTCGCGGAGTACCTGCGGAGCTACCACGACGACACGGTGGCGTTCTTGTGGGAGCGGTTGTGGTTGGCACTCCGGTCTGGACTCGCCGCGACGGCCGTGCCGGGCGAGGTGCGCATCACGACCTTTGGTGTCGCGGGTGACTTCTGGGCGCCGTTGGTGGCGGCGCGACCGGCGTTCATCCCCTTCGGCCGCTTTGGCGTCCTCGGGTTGGACCCGTCGTCGCTGCGGGTGTTGTCGGTGCAGCGCTTGTCCGGGGCCACGCGGCTGCCGAGCAGCACCTTGCGCGTGCCCGTGCCGGGGCCGCTGCAGCCACCGAGCGTCGCCATCCAGGCCGTGCATGCGGACGCGGCAGGTCAGCTGCGGCTCCTCACCAACGCGGTCGTGACGGTCTCGCCCTAGTCGCTAGTGTTGCGTGTCGGAAGTTCGTCACATATGTCGACGGCCCTCTGCGCCGCTCGCGGCGTTGCGTCTCCTCGACTTGTCCACCAACAAGCCCTGCGTCGACAGCGCCTTGCGAGCGGCACACATGGCTCGCCGACTT
>JBCCGH010000201.1:0-17201 GCA_039029375.1 Planctomycetota bacterium | reverse complement strand
TCAAGGTTCTGCAGCTCGGCGTCGTGCGCGATGACGTCCTGGCGCGGTTTGCCCGCGAGGCCGAGCTCCTCGGGCGGCTCAAGCACCCTGGCATCGCGCAAGTCTTCGACGCCGGTACGTTCGACGCGGGCCACGGGTCGCAGCCGTACTTCGCGATGGAGCTGGTCGACGGCGAGCCGCTCACGACCTATGCAACGGGCCGCGCACTCGACCTGCGGTCCCGATGCGCGCTGCTCGCCTCGGTGTGCGACGCGGTGCAACACGCGCACGAGCGCGGCGTCATCCACCGCGATCTCAAGCCCGGCAACATCCTGGTGGCCGAGCCCGACCCGGGTCAACCGCAGCCCAAGGTCCTCGACTTTGGCATCGCGCGGGCCACCGAGCACGGCGCCGACGACGCGACCCTGTTGACGCGCACCGGGATGCTCGTCGGCACCCTGGCCTACATGAGTCCCGAGCAAGTCTCGGGGGACGGCGAGATCGATCACCGCGCGGATGTCTATGCCCTCGGCGTTCTGCTGTACGAGCTGCTGACCGACGAGCTGCCGCTCGACGTCGAGGGGCGGCCGCTGAGCGAGATCATGCGGATCGTGCGCGACGACGAGCCCGACCGGCTGGGGACGCGCAACACGCAGCTGCGCGGCGACGTGGAGACCATCGCGGCCACGGCGTTGGCAAAGGAGCCAGAGCGGCGTTACGTCTCGGCGGCGGCGATGGCCGATGACCTGCGGCGCTACCTCGCCGACCAGCCCATCGCCGCGCGCCCCAAGTCCACCTGGTACTACGTGCGCAAGTTCGCGTCCCGGCACCGCGCGCTCGTGGGAGGGGCCGCGGCCACGCTGCTGGTCTCGGTTCTCGGTGGCATCACGGCGCTGGTCTATGCCATGGATGCGCGCGCCCAGAGCGAGATCGCCAGCGCGCGCACCGAGGAGTTTGAGCTGCTGTCGCTGGTCGAGCACCTGCGCGTCGCGCGCACTCAAGAAGAGGGCATGTACCCGGCTTGGCCAGAGCAGACCACGCCCCTGCGGACGTGGTTGGGGCGCGACGTCGCCCGCGTCCGCCGCGGGCTCGACCAGGCCGTTGCCGCGCTGCAGGTTCTGCGGGACCGCGGCGCCGCGGCCTCGGCCGAAGAGCGCGAGGCCTTGCGCAAGGAGCATCCGCGCTACCGCGAGCTGCAGAGCCTCCGTGCCGAGCTGGCGACGCTGCGCCGCGCCCAGGGCGTGCGCGACGGCACGATCAATCCAGCGCCAGCGGCGTTGCCCGCGGCGGCGAAGCGCAAGACCGCGAACAAGCTCAACAAGCTGGCGTATCCCCTGATCGATCCCGACCGCGTCGTCTTCGGCCGGGAGGCCGAGGGGCTCGCCCTGGCCCAGGCCGGTTGCGACCGGGCCGGGTATCCCGACACAACCGGTCTCCGGGCGGCGGATCTCTACGACACATACGCGTGGGCGCTGTTCGCCAACGGCCGCGACGAGGACGCGATGGCCGCCAGTCGAGCGTGTGTCGCCGCGGTGCCCGCAGACCAGCGCCACAGGTACGACGGCTACTTGCACCGCATCACCCAGGCCGTGGCGAATGCGCGCGGGCTCGCGGGGGCGGCGCAGCTCGCCGGCTTGGCACGCGACGTGGCTCAGCTCGAGGATCAGCTCGCGGGCGAGCGCGGGCGATGGCAGTTCGCCCAGGAGGCCGACCGCTTCCTCCACGACACCTTGGAGCAGACCGTGCGCGACGGCGAGGTGTTCCTGACGCGCCGCGTCCCGCTCGTCGAGCAACGCCTGGCCTGGGCGGGGCAAGTGGAAGAGCTGACGCTGCGACGGTTTGCCGATCGCTGGGCTGAGGCGCGGGAGGCCATCGCCCGCGCCGACGGCGTGGGGGCCAGCACGCTCTACGCGGAGCACCCGATCGAACTTGCGCCGCAGCTCGGCCTGGTGCCGATCGGCATGAACCCGGCCACCGGCCTGTGGGAGTTCTACCACCTGCGCTCGGCGTGGGAGCCGGCCCTGGTCGCGGATCCGCGCGCTCTCCCCACTCCCTCGCACCACCCCGAGACCGGCGCGATCGACGTGGGCCAGCACACCGGCATCGTGTTCGTGCTGCTGCCGGGCGGCACGTTTCGCATGGGGGCGCAGGCGGACGATCCAAACGCACCCAACTACGATCCTCTGACGCAGCCCATGGAAGCGCCCGTGCACGAGGTCACGCTCGCGCCCTTCTTCCTCGCCCGCCACGAGCTGACGCAAGGCCAGTGGGCGCGCCTGACCGCGGGGGGAGTTCCGAGCCTGGTCCAGCCCGGCAAACGCGGTGTCACCGCCGCGAACCCGGTCGAGCGCGTCGATTGGCACGACAGCGACCGTGTGCTGCGCCAGCACGGTCTCGCGCTGCCGACCGAGGCGCAGTGGGAGTACGGCTGCCGCGCCGGCACGAGCACGCCCTGGTGGACCGGCGTGCAGGCCGAGTCGCTCGGTCACGACCGCCCGGCCGCCAACCTCGCCGACCGCGCCGCGGCCCGCGCCGGCGCGGAGTGGCCGGCCCTGCAGGACTGGCTCGACGACGGCTGGCTGCTGCACGCACCAGTGGACACCTTCCGGCCCAACCCCTGGGGGCTGCACAACGTGCACGGCAACGTTTGGGAGTGGTGCCGGGATTGGCACCGCGGCTACCGCGAGCCCGTCAGGCCGGGCGACGGGCTCCGGCCGGGCGTTGACTCGTACGACCGCGGCAGCACACGGGGCGGCGGCTTCGACGGCAGCGCGCGCATGTCGCGATCGGCGCACCGAGATCGGGGGTCGCGGGGGTTGCGGGACGAGAACACTGGGCTGCGCGCGTCGCGGGCGGTGTGGCCGTAGTCAATCGCGCGGACTCTACGGTCGCATTGGATCGGTTTTCGCACGGCTGCGAGTGGACGGGCCCGGGCGCAGGAAGGCGTCACGGGCAGGAGGCGCAGGCGCACAGGGGTCACGGTCGCGCAGGCGCCGGCGCTTTCTCGCACCGACCGGCAAGCACCGCCCGTTCCCGCACCATGCCACAGAGCTCCGCCCGCTCGTCGACGCTCAACCCGTCGACCGCCAGCAGCCTTGACCGCCCCTGGCGTCGCACCTCCAAGAACCACTGCCAGTGCACCCGGGCCACCCGAACGCGACCGCCAAGCTCCCCCCAAGGGATCGTGCGACAACGGCGCCCCGCATGCTGCACCAGTCCCTCGCTCTCGACCGTGTAGCACGGTTGGCCCCGACACCGCACAAGATGCCCCGTGCCGGCCAACCCCAGTGCCAGCAGCGCCAGACCAAACCCCGCGCCCCAGCTCGCGCCCACCGCCAACGCCGACGCGATTGCACCGGTGCCGCTCGCCAGCAACGTGCTCGGCGCCGGCGTCTGGTCGCCAAACGTCCGCCCGAGCGCGGCCGCGAGACTTGGGTTGGAGCTGGGACGAACCGCGGTCGGCATCGCCCTTCAAGATCGGCCGCGTTGCGGCCCACCTGAAGCAAGGGCCGCGAAAGCCTGGCCTGGGCCGGCTCTCGAGCGCGTCAGTGCTTGATCTTCTCCCAGCGCTCCGCGTAGTGGCTGGCGAAGTCCGGGGACTGCTCGAAGTCGTGGCAGCGGATGCAGCGGTCGACCCAGCCGCCGACCGGGATGGGGGTCAGGAGCGGGTTGTCGTCGTCGTCGAGGCCGCCGACCTCGATGTGGGCGCTGCCAGGCCCATGGCACTCCTCGCACCCCACGCCGCGCAGCTCCGGCGTGGTCTCGGGGTTGACGAACCCCGACTCCTGGCCGTAGCCCACCACGTGACAGCTCACGCAGTCGGGATAGTGGGTGACCGGCCAGCCGTAGCGTTCGCCCTTCTCAGCCTGCTCAAGTGTGGTCCAGGCACCGGCGTGCTTGGTCGCCTGCCACGCGTCGTACTCATCCTCGTGGCACTCGGCACACTCCTTGGAGCCGACATACTGCGCGTCGATCTCGGGCTTGCGCTGGCCCGCCATCGCCTCGCGCACGCCCTCGGCCTGCACCTCAAAGCGGTGCGCCAGGAGCGCGGCTTTCGCGTCGGCGTCTTCGAGCGCACCTTTGGCGGTCTCGCTCGCCGCCAGCTGGACGACGCGGTAGCGCGTGACGGTCGGCTGGCCCTTCAAGCGAGCTAACGTCACGTCCAGCAGCATGCGGCCGCGGGTCCCCGGAAACACCAGTGGCACGCCGTCGACCTGCTCGCCGCGCGCGGGCGGCTCGGCGTGGTCCTCGTTGATGCCGACGATCAGATCGGGCTTGGGCTGCAGCTTCGCCGCGGCCCGCGCCTGCTCGCTCGAGCCGTGCACCATGATCACGCGGAACGTCGCGTCGTCGACGGCTGCCATCGCTCGCACCCAGGCCTGGTCCGGCGGCAGCAGCGACAAGCCGGCTGCGGTCGCCGCCTCCGACAAGGTCCCGGTCAGCGACGCCACGCGCACGCGCGCCTCGGCGGTCGCCACTTCGCGGAACGCCTGCGCCGGCCACTCCATGCCATCGCGCGCGACAACGTCGGACGCCAGAGCCGGAATGCCAAACGCCTCGAGGTAGACGGTGAGCTCGTCCATCGGCAGATCGAGATCGCGCGGCCCCAGCGCCAGCGAGTGGTAGCGCGTCTGCGGAAAGCCCAGGATCGTGAGCGCGGTGCGCAGCTTGTGCGCGTCGAGGAGCGAGCGGCCCTTCACGACGTTGCCGCCCTCGAGCAGCACGTCCCAGTCGCGCTCCTGCTTGAGGTGATAGATGCGGCGCGGCAGCCCGCCGAGCTGCCCGGCCGCGCAGCCGCACGGCTCGAGGCGTCCTTCCATGAAGCCGGACAGCCGCAGCCGCACGCGCGGCTCGGGCGGACCCGACGGAATGGCGACCGGGTCGTCGGGGGCGCAGGTGGTGGGGAGGAGCAAGGCCGCGACCGCCAGAAGCCACGTCGGGAGCTTGGAGTGCATCTCAGTTCGCTTGAGCAAAGCCGACGAAGGTGACGTCGGTCGTGGGCCGCACCCCGCCAGGCTTGGTCAGGCGCACGGTCCCGCGAAAGCTATTCGAGGTGAGGCCGCCAAGGTATCGCAGATAGAGCCGCGTACCCCGCGGATCGCCGTCGATGGGAACGCAACGCGCCTCGAAAGACTCCGTCATCGCGTCACCGGCCGGGTTGGTGATGCTCACCACCTCGAAGCCCGCCGGCCGGCTGGCGTCGTGGTCGGTCAGATTGACAAAGCGCTCCGCTGGCTGCGTGAAGTCGATCCGACCAAAGCTCAAATGCGCGAACGGCTTGACGACGATGTCCTCGATAACGCTGCCGGACACCGGCACGCGCAGGACGTAGTCATCGGGCAGATCCGTGTCGATCTCCACGACGGCCCGGAGGGGGCCAAACGCGTCGTCGGGGCGCGGCTGCACCCGCACTCGAAGCACCGGCGCGTCCGTCTCCGTCGCCGTGCCCAGGTGCGCGGTGACGCGCGGGTCGCTCGCCCGCGGTGCGCCAAAGGTGACCGGCGGCCCGTCGGGGTCTGGCCGCAGCTCCAGCGTCTGCTCAAACCACTTCGACCGCGGCAGCTCGCCCACGTCGACGTGCGCCACCGGGAACAAGTCGATGCGCGCTTCGATCGCGTAGTGGAACAGGATCGGCACCTCGCGCCACGCGCTGGCATCGTTGGGCGCCGCGTCGACCGGCCGTAGGATCGCCGAGCCGCGCAGGGTCTGCCGCGGCAAATCCACCGCCTCCTTGCGGCCGGTGTCGATGGCCAGACGCAAGAGCATCACGTCGCCCGCCTGCGCCGTCTTGTAGGCCTCGGGCAAGTGGTCGACCTCGCGCGGCTCCTCGCCGGGGCTCTGCAAGAGAAAGTGCCACCCGGCGCACGAGCAGCCGGTGCGGAAGCCCAGGGGGACGTGCCCGGCGATCCCGCCCGGCAGGTCGATCATGAATTCGTGGCGCGAGATCTGCCCGTGCAGAATCGCGCCAAAGTCGTGCTCCAGCGGCGCCGGCAGGGCGGCGGCCGCCCCGACAGGCCCCCCGCTGGGGTCGCAGCCCAGGGGCAACGCCAGCACCACGGTCAGACCCAGCCATCCCATCGCGCCAAGGCGACCTCGCCAAGAGGGCCGCTGCCGTGAGGTGCGTCGCATGGGGACCTTCATAGTCAGCGGAGAAGACGAGGCAACGCTCGAGCGACTCCCAGGGCCCGAACTCCCATCCGCAGGCCAGGCCGACTCCGGCGCCCAAGAATCTCTGGGGCACTCGGCCCGCGCGCGGACTGACTCCCTGGGCGCGCTCCAGAGGGGAGGTCGCGGCCCATTCACCCCAACCGAGAGAAGAGGTCTTTCATGAGGTTTCACCCGTTGCTCCCTTCGTGTCGCGGGGCTGCCGTACTCGCGGCAGGCCTGGTCTTCGCGGCGCCGCCGTGCGCTCAGTCCGGGGCGCAGCCCCCGATCGTCCTGCGCGTATCGACGATTCCAACCGCGGTCTTCGGACCGACGATCACCCAGATCGGTCAGATCGATCTGACCCGCATCCCCGGCTCGCGCCTGCTGTACGCGTCGATGACCGTCGAACGTTCCACCGATCCCGGCAACTTTGATCCGATGACCGGCACCCTGGACCTGCGGCCGGACCCGCCGGTCTTCGTGGAGCTGGACCACGTCGCCGCGTTTGCGACGCCGTCGCCCGAGTGGTCACTGACGATCTCCGACGATCGATTGGTCGCAGCGTTCGACCGCAATGCCGGCTTCTTCTCCGGCTTCTCGGTGCGCGCGACCCCAGATGACCCGTTCCCGCCGCCTGTGCAGATGCGCGCACCGGGTGGTCCATTAAACCGCCTGAACGACGTGAAGCTCTGGCGCGACGGTGGCCGTGACCAGCTCGCCGCGACCTTGCGTGGCGCCATTGTGACCTTTGATTTCGACCGGAGCGCGTTCACCTCCGGCGCACCAGCGCTGTCAAACCAGCGCACATTGATCTCGACCCCGGCCGGCGCGACCGCCCTCTGGGGCGTCGATCTGCTCACCACTCCCTCCGGCGACGGCAGTGCCGCGCTCTGTACGATGGCGCTGAGTAGCACTCAGACGGTCGCAGCCTACGTCTCCGGCGTCGCCGACCAGGAAGCGCCGCAGGTCTTCCTGGACCGCGGCACCCGCTTCGGCAACCCCGGGAGCAACGGCGGCACGACGCTGTGGCCTGAGTCGGGCGTTGGTGGCTTCCAGGACCTGGTCCGCGTCGACATCGTCGCCACCAACTCGCAGATCCTGCCCGCGGGCGCCGCCAGCACGCTGCAGACCTGTGTGTGGGGGGGCTGCTACGACGAGTATGCAATCTGGCTCGGCCTCCCCGTCTACGGCATCCTTGGCTCGACCGGGTTGCCGGTCCCTGGGCTGACGGGCGAGCTCGGCCTCAACCCCCTGACGCTGTTGGCGCCGTTCCCGCCGCTGCCGATCCAGCCCGAGTTTGGGCTCGCGGCCTACCAGGTGCCCTTGCCACCGCTCACGGCCGGCCTCCAGTTCCACTCGCAGGCCGTGCTTCTCGAACCCGGTGGCCAGCTGTTCCTGGGCAACACCGGCACCTACGAGGTGCGCTGACGGCCGCCCCGCGGCCCTGACTCAAAAAACCACCGGTGCCTTGTGAGATCGGGGGCGGGACGGGGCTGGTCCCCGCGGGGACACCACCGGGGCGTCCCCGCTCTCCCGGCCACCCAGGCCGCGCCCCCCCCAAAACGGAGACCTCTCCATGGACCACCCCTCAGCCGCTTCGACCCGTGTGGCCGTCGCGCTTGTGGCGCTCGGCATCGCCTCCACCGCCCCGGCACCCCGGGCCCAATACACCGGTGAGCCGCCAATCGTCCTGCGCGAATCGACCATTCCAGCCTCGGTCTTCGGACCGACGGTGACCCAGATCAGTCAAATCGAGCTGACGCGCATTCCGGGCTCGCGCCTGCTCTACGCGTCGATGACCGTGCAACGCTCCAGTAGCCCCGGGAACTGGGACCCAATGACGGGCACTCTCGACCTGCGGCCGGACCCGCCGGTCTTCGTGGAGCTGGACCACGTCGCCGCGTTCGCGACGCCGGCGATCGAATGGTCGCTCACCATCTCCGACGATCGCCTAGTCGCGGCGTTCGAGCGCAACCTGGGAACGTTCGCCGGCTTCTCGGCGCGCGCGACACCGGATGACCCGTTCCCCGCGCCCGTGCGACTCCGCGCTGTGGGCCCCTTTACGCGGCTGAGAGACGTGAAGCTCTGGCGCGAAGGTGGGGCGGAGCAGCTGGCCGTCCTGGCGCAGAGTGGCGACTTCGTCACCTACGATTTCGATCGGACGGCGTTCACCAGCGGCCTGCCGGCGCTCGCCAACCCGCGCACGCTGATCTCGGCGCCCGCCGGCAACACCTTGTCAGGCGTCGACCTCCTAACCACACCCGCTGGGGACGGGAGCGCGGCGCTCTGCAGCCTGTCGCTCGACGGTGGGCTGACGAGTGCGGCCGCGTACGTCTCGGGCGTCGCCGATCAAGAAGCCCCCAAGACGTTCCTCGATCGCGGCACTTTCCTCGGCAACCCCGGCAGCAACGGCGGCACCACGCTGTGGCCCGAGCTCATCGGTAGCTCCTTCCCGCACCTGGTCCGGCTCGACATCGTCGCCACCAACTCGCAGATCCTGCCCGCCGGCGCCCCCAGCACGCTGCAGACCTGCGTCTGGGGCGGCTGCTACGACGAGATCGCGGTCTGGGTGGCGCTGCCGGTCTACAGCGTCCTCGGCTCGGTCGGACTGCCGGTCCCGGGCCTGATGGGAGCGCTCGGGTTGAACCCGGCGGTGCTACTGGCGCCGTTCCCGCCGCTGCCGATCCAACCCGAGTTCGGGCTCGCGGCCTACCAAGTGCCGCTCCCGCCCATCGCCGCCGGCATCGAGTTCCACTCGCAGGCCGTCCTCCTCGAGCCGAGCGGCCAGCTGTTCCTCGGGAACACCGGCACCTACGAGGTTCGCTAGAGGTTCGGCGCAGAGGGCCGGCGACATATGGGGCGAACTCTCCACGCCCCGTTAGTCACTGGTACGGCGCCAAAAAGAGAACGGGAGCAGCCCGGTAGGGCCGCTCCCGTCCGTCCAGCGTTTGGAGAAGGTGTCGAGCAAGCCTTCTGTCGCAAGTCGCTTGCCATCTGCGGCCGCAATCCGAGATTGTGCGGAACGCCCGACGGGATGGGCCGATGGCAGATGCCACCTGCCCAACCGCCGCGGCCCGAGCATGGCGCGCCTGCCATGGTCTGTGGCAGCTGCGCCCTGGCAGAGGGCGCAACAACGGCGCGAACAGCGAGGTGTCCGTTCCGCTTGCCCGCTACGGGTTGGGGGAGGGCGCCGTGCGGGTCGCCTCCGTCAGCCCGTGCCGCTTGAGCTTGCGGTGTAAGGTCGTGTAGTCGATCTCGAGCGCCCGCGCGGCCGCGGCCTTGTTGCCGGTGCAGGCCGCCAGGGTCTCCTCGAGGATCCGCGCCTCCAGCGCTTCGGTGGCGCGGCGGATGCGTTCGGTGAGGGAGCGGGTCTCTGGCGGGGTCTCGGGGCTCAACACCGTCGCTGCCGCGGCATCCACGCCCAGCCCGTTGGCATCGAGCATGTCCCCGTGACACAGCACGACCGCGCGGCGGATCGCGTTGCGCAACTCGCGGAGGTTGCCGGGCCAGTCGTGCCCGACGAGCGCGGCTTCCGCCGCCGCATCGAGCCCGGCGATCTGGCGGCCCATCTCGGCGTTCGCCTCGGCCAAGAACAGACGCGCAAAGTGCGCGACATCTTCGGGGCGTTGGCGCAGCGGCGGGATCTCGATCGCGATCTCCGCAACGCGGTGGTAGAGGTCGACGCGAAAGCGCTCGGCCCGCACATCCTCGAGCAATCGGGCGTTGGTCGCACACAGCAGTCGGGCCTCAAACGGCTCGGGCTCGCCGCCGCCCACGGGTACGACGGCGCGCTCCTGGAGCGCGCGCAGCAGCTTCGCCTGCAGGCTCAGCGGCAGATTGCCAAGCTCGTCGAGGAAGAGGGTGCCGCCGTGCGCCCGGCGAAACAGTCCCTGGCGGTCCCGATCCGCACCGGTGAACGCGCCTTTGCGATGCCCAAACAGCTGGCTCTCCATGAGCGGCTCGGGCAGCGCCCCGCAGTCCACGGCGACGAACGGCCCATCGCGCACCGGCGAGCGCCGGTGAATCTCCCGCGCCACGACCTCCTTGCCGGTGCCCGACTCACCGCTGATCAATACCGAGATCGTCGCCTGCGGCGCCACAAGCTCGATCATGCGTTCGATCTGCGCGGCGGCGTCGGACACGCCAAAGCGCACCGTGCGGCTCGCCAGTCGATCGCGTAGCTTCACGACCTCACGACGCAAGCGGGTCTGCTCCACCGCGCGCTCCGCGGTCACCAGCAGCCGGTCCGCGTCAAACGGCTTGCCCATGTAGTCGAAGGCGCCCTGCTTCATCGCACCGACCGCGGTGTCGAGGTCCTCCACCGCGGACAGCAGAATCACCGGCAAGTCGGGCTGCCGCTCGCGCAGGCGACGCACCAACGCCACGCCGTCGGTCTTGGGCATGCGCACGTCGGAGACGACGAGCTGCGGCTCCTGCTCCACGGCCACGGCAAAAGCGCGCTCGCCGTCCTCCGCCTCAAGCACCTGGTAACCGTGATCGCGAAACAGGCCCGCCAACACCCAGCGCATGTCGGGCTCGTCGTCGACGACTAGGACAATGGGTGGGTCGAACATGGCTCCTCGTGACTCGGTGCGGCGGCAGGGTCGAGGCCGGCACTCGGGACGCCCGCAGCCAATAGAACGACGGCCCGGGCCCCGCCGCGCCGGCGCGGGTACAGGTTGACGACGCCACCCATGTCCTCGAGCACTCGGCGGCAGGACAACAAGCCGAGCCCCGTGCCCTCGGCCCTGGTGGTGAAGAAGGGCCGGAAGATCCCGGCCCGCGCCTCGGCGCTGAGGCCCGAGCCTCGGTCCTCGACGGCGATGGCGACGACCGCGTCCCCGGATCGGCGCACCATGCGCCGCACCCGGAGCCGCACCTCGGCGTCGCGCGGCGATGCCTGAATTGCGTTGAGGACGAGGTTCAGGAGCGCCTGGACGAGCAGGCGCCGATCGGCGCGCGCCGTCGTCCCCGGGGCGCTGCTCCGGTCGAGCGCCACCCCGTGGCGCCGCTGCTCGAACCCGGCCAACGCGGCCACCTCGGCCAGCACATCGTCCACTTCCACGTCCCGCGGCGTCCCCGGGCGGGGATTGCCGAGCTCGAGCAGCGAGGCGATCGTCCGCTCGGCGCGATCCACGTTGCGGCAGATGACGCGCACGTGCTCCTCGGCTTCACTCGCCGAACGCGGACTGCGCCGCAGCCCCTCGGCAGTCGCCTTGACGATGGCCAGGGGATTGCGAAGGTCATGGGCCAGACCGCCGGCAAGCTCGCCCATCGCGTGCAGGCGATGCACGTCGACGAAGCGCTGCTCCATGCGATTGCGGGCGCGCTCCGAGCGGCGCAGGGCGCCGCGCGTTACGTCATAGCGACGCAGCAGAACGCGCTGGCTCTCGAGCAAGTGCGGCACCCACAGGATCACACCGTAGGACACCAGGCTCAGCCCCAGCAGGAACACCGCGCCCCGCTCGACGACCGTGTGCAGGAAATGGCGAGCGGCCAGATCTTCCGGCAACGCCAAGGCCCGACTCACGGCACCGACCAAGAACCCCACGGCCAGGACGAAGAACCCCGCCTCGATCAGCCGGAACGGCAGGACGCGCAGCTCCGGCTGGCGACGGCCGATCGCGCGGAAGAAGGCGAAAAGCAGCAGGAAGTAGAAAGGCCGCAGCAGCGGGTCGATGCGCTCGTCACCCGACACCAGCGCCAGCACCACCGTCAATACGGTGATGCCCAAGCAGCTCGCGACCGTGCCCGGCGGGCTCGTCAGCGGTGGCGCCGAGGCTGGTCGTTCGATCGAGGGCACTCCCTCGGTATCGACCGTTCCGGCGCGGGCGGCGGAGCCCGATCGCCGCGAGGAGCCCCAGCGGGGTGCGGGCCTACTCGTCGGGCTGGGCCGCCGCCATGCCTTGCAGGCGGCCACGCCGGAAGCGCTCGACGACCGCTTGGAGGTGGGCACCCGGGCACTGAGTCTTCCGCAGCTCGCGGTGGGTGAAGATCTGCTCGCCGACCACGCCGTGTCGGCGACACAGGACCGCCAACAGACCCTCGAGCGCGGCGCTCTGCGCCGCCGACGGGTGCTGACCGGAGCGCCCCGTCACGAAGTTGCCGAGCAAGCAGACGCCGATGTTGCCACGATTGCGCCGCGGGTCGCCAGCGTGCGCCCCCTGCCACTCCAGCGACCGGCCATCCCAGACGCGGCCGCCGCGGTCGATCACGTAGTGGTAGCCGATGTCGGCCCAGCCGTTGTCGTGGATGTGAGAGCGCTGGATTGCGCGGACTGTGTTTGCGCCCGCCTGGCGCGAGTCATCGCGGGTCAGGATCGCGGAGTGGTGCACGGTGATGCGATGGACGTCACCCATGGGCGCCAGCGTCCGCCGCCGCGGCGGCTCGGCTCGCCAGTCGCCGCGCGCCAGGGTGACAGCCCCGGCCGGCACCCGGCGCGGCCGCGCCCGCGTGGGCTGCAGGCGGAGGCGCGCACCGTCGATCTGCGCCGCCAGCAGCCTGTCGGCCGTAGCCCGACGCGCCTCTTCGAAGTCAAACGCGGCCCGCTCTCGGTCGCCCTTGGTCACCCATGCCCGGCCACGGATGTAGAGCGCGAACGCCCGCTCCTCGCGGGTGGGGGAGGGACTGCCGAACAGCACCTGGTTGAGCTCGCGCAGGGCGCGCGCGGTGCGAGCGGTTTGCAGCAGCACCCAGGCGCGCCGGAGCCGCACAGGCGGCTCTCCGGGCAACTTCTTCAGCTGCCGCATCTCGTCCGTGTCGGACGCCACCGGGCCGAGGATCTGGCCCACGGACAGCGCCGGCAACCCGACGGGCTCCACGTGAATGGGGCCGGAGGGCGGCGTCAGGCCACACGCCACGCATAGACAGGTCGCGAGGATGACCGTCGCGCACACGCCGCTCGCGCGCCATCGTGTCGATGCCGTCGAAAGTTTCGTCAATGCGTGCCCCTCCCAGAGGCTGGCGGCCGAGCTTAGCGAAGGGCCGGACCGGGATCCAGGCCCGGCGGCCAGGGGCCGACGGGCTCGCCCAGACCCGGCACCGCTACAGCCCTCGCGGCCCCGAGCCGATAGTGACGTCGGGAGTCCCGGGCTGGGACTCCAGGGGAACCGGAGACGGATGAGCGCGAGAGTCGAGCTACGGCTGTGCGGGAGCATGGATCACCTGCGCATCTCCTGGCAGACCGGGGAGACGCTGCTGGAGTCGATCCCGTTCGCCGACGATCCCGAAGGCACGCGGTACAACATCCTCGTCGCCCTGCAGGAGATGATCACCAACATCCTCCGGCACGGCTACGAGCACGACGAGCAGCACCCCGTCGAGCTGTGCTTCGACGTCGACCAGGCCGGCATCCAAGTCGAGCTGCGGGACCAGGGCCCGGCGTTCGACCCGACGGAGGTCACGCCGACCATGCTGGATGACACCAGCATGCCGATCGCCGAGGGCGGCTACGGGATCATGATCGCCAAAATGGTCATGGACGAGCTGACCTACCAACGCGAGGGCGACTGGAACGTCTTGCGCATGCAGAAGGCGGCCGCCCCGGCCGCGGTGCGAGGCTGACCGAGTGAGCGAGAGCGCAGCTTCCCTGCGGGTGCTCGAGTCGTTGACCGAGGCGCTCGCTGGCGACCTGACGGTGCGCCTCTTCGACCGCGAGGGCGCGCTGCGCGCGGAGTGCGGCCCCGGTGACGATACGCGCGTCGATTGGACCGGCGAGGGCCTGGCGGTCACGACCGGCCCGGGCCGCACCGCGGTTCAGCGGCTGCTCGGTCGCGAAGGCGCCGCGGTCGTCACGTTCGACGTCGACCAAGAGCTGGCCATGCTGCCGTTCCTCGACGCCTTCTTCCAAGTGCTGATCGAGAAGGAGCAGGTCGAGTCGGACCTCGAGAGCATGAACTCGGGCTCCCTGGCCCTGCTCGAAGAGGTCTCGATGTTTAGCGAGACCCTGCCGCGCTTGCCGACCGGGCGCAGCGTCGTCGAAGTGGCCGAGATGGGCCTCAGCGCCCTGGTGATGGCCGCCAGCGTCAAACGCGCTCTCTACGTCGAATACCGGGAAGTCACCGAGCACTGCGAGGTGCTCATCCAGGTCGACATGGACGAGAGCGGCCGCCACGCGCGCGCCGCCCCGTACGCCGGCGACCCAGTCCTGCCGCCCGGCGAGAGCATCGTCTGGCTGGCCGTGCGGGGCGCGGGTGACGCCATTCTGTCCACTGTGCCCGAGAACGGGCACCTAGGGGCTCCGGGCAGCCCAGAGTCGCTCGCCGCACGCGAGCTCATCGCGGTGCCGGTCACCTACGGCGGCGACGACAAGCGCGTCGTCCTGGGCGTGCTGCTGCTCATGGATAAGCAGCCCAACGCCTACTCGAGCTCCACCGAGCTCGGCTCGCAGCAGACCAAGCTGGCCACGTCCATCGCGGCGATGCTCGGCTCAGCTCTCGGCACCCGCAAAGTCGCCGAACTCAACAACGAGCTGGCGATGGCCAACGAGATCCAGCTGCAGATTCTACCCGAGGGCGCGCCGCAAACGCCGGGCTACGACCTCGCCGGCCGCTGCTCGAACTCCGGCGCGGTGGGGGGCGACTACTTCGACTACCTGCCGATGGCCGACGGCCGCACGCTCGTCGTGGTCGCCGACGTGTCGGGGCACAACCTGGCGAGCGGCATGATCATGGTCGGCGCGCGCGCGACGTTGCGCACGCTGGCCGCGAAGGAGGCGCAGATCGAGCAGATGTTCGACGATCTGGCCCGCTCGCTCTACAGCGACCTGACCCGGACGGAGCGCTTCATCACCGCCGTCGGCGCTGCGCTTCGCCCCGAGGACCAGAACCTGGAGCTGGTGAACGCGGGGCACAACGACTCGATGGTCTATCGCGCCGCGACCGGCGACGTCGAGCGGATCCCGAGCGACAGCACGGTCCTCGGCTTTCTGCCGGAGCCGCAGCACCAGGCGCGGACGACCCATCTCGAATCTGGCGACGTGCTGCTGCTCTATACGGACGGCGTGGTGGAGGCAACCAATGCCGACGACGAGATGCTCGGCGAGGAACGCCTCGTCGAAGTGCTGCAGCGCGCCGCGACTGGCTCCGCGAGCGACATCCTCGAAGCGGTGTTTGCGGCGGTCGAATCGTTCTCGGATCCAAAGACGCGTGGTGACGACGTCACTGCCGTGGTGGTCAAGGCGCCCAGCCGCCCGGGGAGTAAACCGTGACGCAACATCGCGTGTTGGTGGTGGACGACGAACCGTTCATCTGTCGTTCGCTGTCGTTCGTGCTGCGCAAGGAGCGCTATGAAGTGCTGGAGGCGCGGAACGGCGAAGAGGCGCTGACGCTCATCCGCGAACACCGGCCTGACTTGGTCTTCCTGGACGTGATGATGCCGAAGCTCAATGGCTTCGAAGTCACGCAGCGGGTGAAGGCCGATCCCGAGCTACGGGAAACCAAGATCATCCTCCTCACCGCCAAGGGTCAGGAGTCCGATCGCGCCACCGGCGAGGCCGCAGGCGCCGACGACTACATGACCAAGCCGTTTTCGCCCTCAAAGCTCCTCGAGCGGGCCCGGACGATCCTCGGCCTGAGCTGACCACCAGCCCCCGGTTGGGGGGCAGGGCCGGTCTTTCTCGGAAACTCACGCAACTCACCCCCGGCAGGGCTTAGGGTAGGGCAACCAGGCCCAGGGGAGGGGCACCTGCGTCGGCCGCAAGGCCGATGGGCGACCCGGAGGGCGCCGGTCATGACGGCAGCAGCCGTCACCGGCAATGTCCGATCCGCGCGGTCCGCCTCGCTGAGTGCCCCACGCCCGCCAAAGCGGGCTCCGCGCCGGGCCAAGACAACACCATGACACAGACTCCCTCTTTCGCCGAGCTCCAACTCCTGGAGCCGATCCTGCGCGCCGTGGCGTCGCAGGGTTACGCGACCCCGACCCCCATTCAGGCCCAAGCCATCCCGCACCTGCTCGCAGGGCGCGATCTGCTGGGCATCGCCCAGACCGGGACCGGCAAGACGGCGGCCTTCGCGCTGCCCATTCTCGACCTGCTCGGCGGCGACCAGCAGCCCCGCGTCCCCAAGTGCCCCAGCGTGCTCGTCCTGTCGCCGACGCGAGAGCTCGCCGCGCAGATCAGCACCAGCTTCACCGATTACGGCGCCGAGCTCGATGTGCGGACCACCGTCATCTTCGGCGGCGTCGGCCAGGCCCCACAGGTCAAGGCGCTGCGCCAGGGCGTCGACGTCCTGGTCGCGACTCCCGGCCGGCTCATCGACCTCATGGAGCAAAGGCACGTCGACCTGAGCGAGGTTGAAGTCCTCGTCCTCGACGAGGCCGACCGCATGCTCGACATGGGCTTCATGCCGGCCGTGCGCAGCATCGTCCGCGCGCTCCCGCGCGACCGACAGTCGGTGCTGTTCTCCGCCACCATGCCGAACGACATCGTCAAGCTGGCTCATTCCATGCTGCGCGACCCCGTGCGCGTCGAAGTGACGCCGCCGGCGACCACCGTCGAGCGCGTCGAGCAGCGGGTGCTGTTCGTCGACAAGAAGAACAAGCGCGCTCTGTTGGCCGACGTGCTCAAGGACCCGCAGATCGAGCGCGCCTTGGTCTTCACGCGGACCAAGCACGGCGCCGACCGCGTCGTGAAGCACCTGCGCCGACTCGAAGAGCCCGCCGCGGCGATTCACGGTGACAAGGGCCAGACTGCGCGCGAGCGGGCGTTAGAAGGCTTCCGCAACGGTCAAGTCCGGGTGCTCGTCGCGACCGACATCGCCGCCCGCGGCATCGATGTGCCGGGCGTGACCCACGTGATCAACTTCGACTTGCCGAACGTCCCGGAGACCTACGTCCACCGGATCGGCCGGACGGCCCGGGCTGGATCCGAGGGCGTGGCCATTTCGTTCTGCGATGGCGAGGAGCGTCCTTGGCTCGCCGCCATCGAGAAGGCCATCCGCCAACCGGTCACCGTGGTCGAGGACCACGGTTTTCCGCCCGGCACGCCGACGCCACCGCCACCGCCACCGCGGCCCCGCGCCGCGGCGCCCAAGGCGAGCGCAGCGTCCAGCGCGAGTCGCGGCGGCGGCCGTGGCCGC
>JBCCGH010000200.1:0-17266 GCA_039029375.1 Planctomycetota bacterium | reverse complement strand
CCCCTCGAGCTCCTCGACCTCGACATGGAGATGGAGGCCGGCCTCGGCATCGACTCCATCAAGCAGGTCGAGATCCTCTCCGAGCTTCAGGCCCGCGTGCCCGGGATGCCGGAGATTGAGCCCGCCGAGCTCGCCAACCTCCGCACCCTCCGCGACGTTGCCGACAAGCTGCAGCCCGCCGGCAACGGCGCGGCCACCACGAAGCGCCCGGCGGCAGTCGACGCGACCGTCGACACAACGGCTCTCGCCCTCGAAGTCGTCGCCGAGAAGACCGGCTACCCCTTGGAGCTCCTCGACCTCGACATGGAGATGGAGGCCGGCCTCGGCATCGACTCCATCAAGCAGGTCGAGATCCTCTCCGAGCTTCAGGCCCGCGTCCCGGGCATGCCCGAGATCGAGCCCGCCGAGCTCGCCAACCTCCGCACCCTTCGCGACGTTGCCGACAAGCTGCGCCCAGCGGCAGCCGTGGTCATTCCAACGCCCCCGGCCCCGGCCGCGCCCGCCGAAGTCGAGGGTGCCACGGACGTGACCGCCTTCGTCCCGACGTTCACGGCGGAGCTGCGGCCGGGTTTCGGACTCGCCGCGTTGCAGCACGACGCGACGGTGCAGGTCACCAACGAGCTGCCCGAGCTCGCGCGGCAGATTGCCACGGGTCTGCGCGCCCGCGGCGTACCGGCAGAAGTCGTGGACGAGGTCAGCGAGACCTCGGCGGTCATCAGCCTCGCCGGCCTCGCCGTGGCGGACGGCACGCCCGACGCCGAGACCGCGACCGCCGTGCACACGCGCGTCATGCAGGCGGCGGGCCTGGTCGCCCAACACTCGGAGCCGACCGAACGCCTCTTGGTGACGATCCAGTCCACGGGTGGAGACTTCGGACTGCACGCCGACCCGGGGCCGGCCGCCTGGCTCGGCGGCCTGCCTGGCGTGGTGAAGACCGCGGCGCGAGAGTGGCCCGGGGCATCCTTGAAGGCGATCGACGTCGAAGTGCCCGAGACGGCGGCGGCGGAGATCCTCGATGAGCTGTTCTGTGGCGGCCCCGCGCTCGAGGTCGGCATCTCGACGGCACGCGGACGCGGCGTCGTGCGCATGGAGCCGCTACGCCGCAACGACACCGACGGTCCCGCGCTGGCGCCCGGCGCCGTGGTCGTGGTCTCGGGCGGCGCGCGAGGCGTCACCGCATCGTCGGTCGCACGTCTGGCCGAAGCGTGGAACCTACGCCTCGCGCTCCTCGGACGCTCCGAGCTTGGCGACTGGCCCGACGGCGTGCCGCTGACGACCGACGCCGTCCAGCTGACCGGCGCCTTGGCGGCGGCGGCGAAGCGGCGCGGCGACGCGCCCGACTTGGCCGACCTGCAACGGCAAGCCCGCGCCTTGGCCGCGGGGGCGGAGGTGCGCCAGTCACTGGCGACCCTCGAGAGCCGCGGCATCGAGACGCTCTATCTGAGCGCCGACGTCGCCGACGCCGCGCAGCTCGGCCGCGCCCTCGACCGCGTGCGCGACACCTGGGGTCCGATCGCTGGCATCGTCCATGGCGCCGGCGTGCTGCGGGACAAATCGATCGCCGACCTCACGCCGGATCGCATCCGCGAGGTGTTTGCGCCCAAGGTCGCCGGCCTGGCAGCACTGCTCGATGCGACCCGCGACGATCCGATCGAGCTGATCGCGCTGTTCTCGTCGATCGCGGCGCGCGCCGGCAACGCGGGCCAAGCGGCCTATGCCGCCGCCAACGAGGTGCTCAACAAGGTCGCCGCCACGGAAGCGGCACGGCGCGGCCCAGGCTGTCGGGTGCGGTCCTACAACTGGGGACCGTGGGCCGGCGGGATGGTCGACGCGGCTCTTGCCGCCCACTTCGAGCGGCAAGGGATCGATCTGCTCAGCATCGAAGCGGGCACCGACTACTTCGTGGCGGACCTGGGCCGTGGCGGCGATGGGGTGGAGCGTGTCGTGCTCGCCGCGCCGTCGTTCCCGTGTGGCACGCACCGACTCACGGTCGCCGCCAACGCCTCCTCGGATTCATCGGCGGCGCGCGAAGAGCAGATGGAGCCCGCGTTCGTCGCCGACCTGGCCTTGCGCCTGGGCCAGGCGCTCAAGCCGGTCCACGCGATGCGCGCCTACCTCGAGGACTTTGTGATCGGCCCGCTCGTGCCGGCCGCTGTGGCGGCCGCCGGTGGCGTTGCGATCGTCGACGTTGCGCCGGTTGACTCTGGTGCGCCGGGCTACCGGATGGTCTTCCGCGACGCCAACGGCAACGCCCACTCTGAAACGCTCGTGCGCTACTCGGAGCTCGGCGCAACGCCGCCGCCGTCGCAGCCCTCCGGCGACCTCGAGCCCTGGCCGATCGAAGCCAGTGCCGCGTATGAGACTGTCCTGCGGCGAGAGCCCGGCTTTCAGGCGATCGAAGCACTCGAAGGAGTGTCGGAGGAAGGCGGCCGCGCTCTGCTGCGGAGCGGCAAGAGTCTCGGGTGGCCGCAACGGGCGTTCGCGCGCGGCTTCGACCCGGCGGCGTTCGACGGGCTCCTGCAGCTCGGCGCGCTGTGGACCCACCACAAGGCCGGGGCAGTCCAGACCATGGCGCGGATGCGATCCGTGGTCGTCCACCACTTGGAGACCATCCCCGAGCGACTGCGCTCGGCCTTCTCCGCGCGCCGCACGGCGACGGGCACGCTGTTCGACTTCTTCCTCGCGACCGAGGACGGCGACCTGGTCGCCGAACTGCGCGGCGTGGAATTCGCAACTCCCGTGGCCTGACGGACACGCGGACCGACCCGAGGACCGCCGTCCAGCACCTGCGCGAACCCTGGTGAGACATGCCCGCTAGCTACGAGCCCATCGCGATCGTCGGGCGCGGCTGTGTCCTGCCGGGCGCGCTGTCGCCGGCAGCGCTCTTCGCCTCAGTCCGCGCGGCGCGCGTCGCGATTGCCCCGGCGCCGGCGCGCGCCTGGGGTCTCGACGCGCAGCGCCTCCTCGCCGCGGCGCCGCCCGGGCCGGAGACCGAGTACGCCGTCAGCGATCGTGGTGGCTACGTGACGGGTTTCGACGAAGTCTTCGATCCATCGCGCTACGCGGACGCCATCGTCGCACCCGACCGGCTCGACCCCTTGGTGCAGTGGCTCTTGCACTGCGCCGACCGGGCCCTCGAGGAAGCCGGCATCGCGACGGCACCGCCGGGGACCGGCGCCATCATCGGCAACCTGTCGTACCCCACGGTGGCGCACGGGCGCTTCGTCGAGGACTACTGGCTCGGTGCCGGAGACGGCGCGCCGCTCCCGGGCCGCGTCGGCACAACGTCAGACCCGCGCAACCGGTTCTCCTCTGGCTACCCCGTCCACCTGGTGGCGCAGGCGTTCGGACTGACGGGCGATTCGTTCGCGCTCGACGCGGCGTGCGCCTCGTCGCTGTATGCGATCGACCTGGCCTGCCGGCGCCTCCACGATCGCGAGGCGGACCTCATGCTGGCGGGCGGCATCGCCCGCGCCGACCCACTCATCATCCACCTGGGCTTCACCGCGTTGCAGGCGCTGAGCCCCAGCGGCCAGTCACGCCCCCTCCACCGTGGCGCCGACGGCCTGCTGCCGGCCGAGGGAGCTGGGCTCGTCGCGCTGAAGCGCCTCTCGGACGCGGTGCGCGACGGCGACCATGTGTTCGGCCTAATCCGCGCCGTTGGCCTGTCCAACGATGGCCGCCAAAGCGGCTTCTTGGCGCCGTCACTCGACGGCCAGGTGAAGGCGATGCGCTCGGCGTACGCGCAAGCCGACCTCACCCCAGGCGAGATCAGTTACGTGGAGTGCCACGCGACCGGCACGCCGCTCGGCGATCGGATCGAGCTGGAGAGCCTCGCCGCGATCTGGGGCGACGGGCCGAAACCCGTCATCGGCTCGATCAAGGCCAACATCGGGCACCCGATCACGGCGTCCGGCGTTGCGAGTCTCTTCAAAGTGCTCAGCGCGTTCGACGCCAACGAGCTACCGCCGACGCCATGCGACGCGCCGGTAGCGGCGATCGCGGAGCACGGTTTCCGGCTCCTACAAGAAGTCGAGCCCTGGCCGTCGCGAGGCCCCCGGCGCGCCGCGATCAGCAACTTCGGCTTCGGTGGCAACAACGCCCACCTCATCGTCGAGGAGTGGCCGTCCGATGCGAAGACGCGCCACATGCACGCCGTGGCGCCCACCACCACCGCCGCCGCCGCCGCCGACGACGACGTGGTCATTGCGGCGATCGGCGTGATCGCCGGCGAAAGCGTCGGTCTGCCCGCGTTCGTGCGGCGACTCACCGCCGCGCGGGATACGAGCAGCACGCGGACCGAGGAGATCGCGCTGCCCATGCAGCGGCTCGGCTTCCCGCCCAACGACCTGCGCCACGCGTTCGCGCAGCAGACGTCGATCCTCGCCGTTGTCGAGGAGGCGCTGGCACAAGCGCCGCCGCTCGATCCGGATCGCACCGGCGTCTACGTCGGGATGTGCGTCGATCCGTGCGCAGCGCGACACGGGCTGCGGGTCCGGCTGCGAGACCTCCTGGGCGACCACGTGGACGCCGCAGCGTGGCGCCGGACCAACGCCGAGGCCGCCGAGTCTCTCACCGCGGCAGGCGTCATCGGTTGTATGCCGAACATCCCGGCTAACCGCGTCCACGCGCAGCAGGACTGGCGGGCGCCGGGTTTCACGATCGCGAGTGAAGAGCTTTCCGGTACGGACGCGCTCGCGCTGGCGGTACGGGCGCTGCGCGCAAGTGACATCGATGCAGCGGTAGTCGCAGCCTCGGACTTCTCCCACGAAGACGCGCATCTCGCGGCCGTCGTCGCCACGCTGCCCGCGGACCGACAACGCCCCGGCGATGCGGCGGTGGCCCTCGTCTTGATGCGCGCCGCCGATGCCGAGCGGACGTCGAGCCCGGTCCTGGCCAAGCTCACCGGTCGCCCCACCGCGCTCGACGACGCGGCCGTGTCAATCCAGCTCGCTCCCGAAGCCGGCGAGAGTGAGGTGACCGCCCGCTTCGGTCACGCGCATGGTGCGTCCGGGCTCCTCCACGTCGCCGCGGGGGCGGTGGCGAGCCACCTCGGCGTGACGATCGATCGCGCCGGCGCCTGGCCGGCACCGCGACGGCCGGACCGCGCGCACACGGTGGTCCGCGCGACCTCGTTCTCGGGCCGCAGCTCCAGCGTGGCACTCGCCGCACCAGCGACGCCAAGGTCCGTCGGCGGCGCCCTCGCGGCGCCGGTCGTGCAGATCTACGCCGCGACGTCGCGCGAAGGCCTCGTCGCGGCTCTCGAGGCGGGAACGCAAGGCAATGCGGGGACGACTCGGCTCGCGTTGATCGGCGCCGATGAAGCGACGGTCGAAGAGGTGCGGCGCTTCGCGCATCAGGAGCTACAAAGCGACCGCGTGCCGAATGCGCCCGGCCTCTACTACGGAGAGGGCGAGCTGCACGGCGAAGTCGCGTTCGCTTACACCGGCGCCGCAGCGGCCTACCCGGGGGCGGCGCGCGACCTGCTGATGGCGTTCCCCGAGATCGGCCACCAGCTGGTGCACCGGTGCTCCGGCATCCCGCAGCTCGCGCGCGATCTATACGGCGCCGACGTCACGGAACTGGCGCCGGCGGCACAGCTAAACGGCTCGTCGTTCGTGTGCCAGGCGCACACCGAGCTAACCCGGTCCGTCCTGGGCATCCGCCCCGAGGTCTCGCTCGGCTTGTCCTCCGGGGAGACCAACTCGCTGATGGCGTTCGGCGTGTGGAACGACCTCGACGAGATGGTCGCCGAGATCGAAGCCTCGGAGATGTACGCCAATCAGCTCACCGGCGATTGCCAGGCGGCGGGGGCGTACTGGAGTTTGCCCAAGGGCGAGGTCCCGCGCTGGCGGTGCTGGCGCATCGCCGCACCTCTGGCCGCCATCGAGGCGTCGATCGAGAACGAGCCCCGGGTTTACGTCACGGTCATCCACCACTACGAGGACGTGGTGATCGGCGGCGACGCGGCCGCGTGCGACCGCGTCGTCGACGCGATCGGGCGACAGCGGGCGATCCCGCTCGGGCTCGACATGGTCGTGCACTGCGCGCCGCTCGAACCGTTTGCAGACACCTGGCACAGCATTCACGTCCGTGACACTCGGGCCGTGCCGGACATCCGCTTCTACACCAACGCCGGCAACCGCGCCTACGTCCCGACCCGGGAAGCCGCGGCTGCCGCGATCACGCAGCAGGCGCTGGAGCCGATCGACTTCCCCAAGACCGTGGAGCAGGCCTACGCCGACGGCGTGCGCGTCTTCATCGAGCACGGCCCTCGCGCCATCGTCACCGGTGCCATCGCGCGGATTCTGGAAGGGCGGCCCCACGTGGTCGCAGCCCTGGATCCCCACGAGGGCGCGGGCCTCGAGCCACTGGCGCGTTCGGTGGGCAAGCTGTGGGCGGCCGGGGTCCCCATGTCGATCGGCCCCTTCATCGACCGCCTCGCCGCTCTGCGGTCCGACGCCCAGAGGAAGACCCGCGGGGACGGACCGGAGCTGAGGTTGCGCGTCCATCCCCCCGAGGTGGTGTGGCGCATGGCGCCCGCGGCGCCGGTCCACGAACCCGACAACCAGCGCGAGTTCACCATGCCTTCGCATCCGCACACCAATGGAGTTGGTCACGACGCCGCCACCACGGCAAGCACCATGGCCGCACCGCCGGCGGCACCGCTGGGCTACGACGTCTCGGGGCTGTTCGCGACCGGGCCCGCGAACGGCACGCCGCCGCCTGCCGCACCGGCGCCACTCGCCCCAGCTGCGGCGATCCACGCCGGCCTCGTGGACCCAGCGGTCGAGTACTTCCGCCGCGTGGCCGCCGCGCACGTCGAGTTCTTGGCGCAGCAGAAGGAGCTGCAGGACACGTTCCTCGGGCTGGGGAGCCTCGCCGGCGTTGCCGCGGCGCCGGCTCTTCCAGCGGTGCCGGCCGCGCCGGCCATGGCTCCGCGGCCCACCAACGGAACGGCCGCGCCGAATCGCCACGTCGCGATCACCGGTGCCCCTGCCACGCCGCCGAACCCGACGGCCGAGCCGCCCGTCGCCCCAAGCGCCCCGGCTGCGCGCCCGGCCCCGGTCACGCGCGCGCCCGCGAGATCGGCGATGACGACCCCGGATTCTCCTTTGGCCCCGCCGCAGCCCGGCCCGACGCCCAACCTCCCCGCGCCCGGTACGGTATGGCTGAACCGAGCGCAGCTCGAGACGCACGCGTCTGGCGTGATCTCGGAGATCTTCGGCGAGCGCTTCAAGCAGCAGGACGGCTACGCGCGGCAAGTCCGCATGCCCGAGCCCCCGCTGCTGTTTGCCGATCGCGCGCTGACCGTCGAAGGCGAGCCCGGATCGATGCAGAAAGGTCGGGTCGTCACCGAGACCGACGTCCAGCCCGAGGCCTGGTACCTCCACGCGGGACGGATGGCGCCGGGTGTCGTCATCGAATCCGGGCAAGCCGACCTCTTGCTCATCTCTTGGCTCGGGGCCGACGTTCTGAACCGCGACGAGCGGGTCTACCGGCTGCTGGGTTGCGACCTGACGTTCTACGGCGAACTGCCCGCTCCGGGCGACACGTTGACGTATGACATCTACGTCGACGGCCACGCCAAGACCGGGGACGTGCGGCTGTTCTTCTTCCACTACGACTGCCGCGTCGGCGATCGACTGCTGATCTCGGTGCGCAACGGCCAGGCCGGCTTCTTCACCGACGAAGAGCTCGCGGACTCAGGCGGCGTGCTCTGGGATGCCGCGGATGACACGCCGAAGCCGGCGGCGCGCCTCGACCCGGCCCCGCAGCTGACCAAGAAGCGCGCCTTCACGGCGGCAGACGTGAAGGCTCTGGTCGGGGGCGACGCCTACCGCTGCTTCGGCGCAGGCTTCGAGCCGGCCGCACCGCACACGCGGACGCCGGGACTGCCTGCCGGCCGCTTGCAGCTGCTCGACTCGGTGCCGACGTTTGAGCCCGGCGGTGGCCCGTGGGGTCGCGGCTATCTCAAAGCCGCCGCGCACGTGCCGGTCGACGCCTGGTTCTACGACGGGCACTTCAAGAACGACCCGTGTATGCCCGGCACGCTCATGGCGGACGCGGCGACCCAGGCGTTGGCGTTCACCATGGCGGCGATGGGATTCACGATCCTGCGCGATGGCTGGCGCTTCGAGCCCGTGGCTGGGGAGATGGCACGCTTTGTGTGCCGCGGCCAGGTCGTCCCGGATGGGCCGCACGACCTTGAGTACGAGGTCTTCGTCGAGGAAGTGATCGACGGCGACTGCCCCGAGATCTACGCCGCGCTGCTCTGCACGAGCGACGGCTTCAAGGTGTTCGGTTGCCGCCGGTTCGGCCTACGCCTCGTTCCCGACGACCCGCTGGTGACGCCCCCCGCGGCGGATGAAGCGAGCGCGGCGCGCCGCAGCGTCGGTCCGCCGCCCGGCGTCCCAGGGGACTACGACGCGCTGCTGGCGTGTGCCCTGGGCAAGCCGAGCGACGCGTTCGGGCCGATGTTCGCGAAGTACGATGGGCCACTCAAGTGCCCGCGACTCCCGGCCCCGCCCTACCACTTCGTCAGCAGCATCGTCTCCGTCGACGTCGCGGCCGGCTCGGGGTCGGATCACGGCACGCTCGTCTCCACGTTCGAGATTGACCCCGATGCGTGGTACTTCGCAGAAGGCGACGGCACCATGCCGTTCGCGGTCCTGGCGGAGTCCTTCCTGCAACCGTGCGGCTGGTTTGCTAGCTACCTAAACCTCTTTGCGGATGCCGAGGGCGACGTCGCGTTTCGCAATCTCGACGGCGACTGCGTCATCCACCAGCTGGTCCGGCCCGACACGGGCACGCTCACCCTGACGACGCGCCTCCAGCGCATCGCCAAGGCCGCCAGCACCAGCCTTGTCTTCCTCGACGTCGAGGCGGCGTGCGCTAGTGGGCCTGTGGCGACGGTCACAACCAGCTTCGGCTTCTTCAGCCCGGAGGTGCTCAAGGCTCAGAAGGGGCTGCCGACGACCGACGAGGAGAGAGCCCGTCGCGACGCCCCGTCGCCGGTGCCACCGATCCCGCTCCTCGCGGGCGGCGGCCCGCTAGCCCATCTGCCGGGGATGGCGAGCGGGCAGATGCGCATGCTCGACGAGGTCACCGGTTTTTGGGAAGACGGCGGCAAGGCCCAGCTGGGACGACTCCGGACGCGCCAGACGATCCAGCCGGAGGCGTGGTACTTCAAGGCGCACTTCTACGAGGATCCGGTCCAGCCCGGCTCCCTAGGGCTCGAAGCGCTCATCCAGGCCTCGCGCGCACTGCTGTCGCTCAAGGGCTGGCTCGCGGGCATTCCGAATCCGGTTTGGGAGCAACCGGTGATCGGGTCCAAGCTGGCTTGGCGTTACCGCGGGCAGGTCGTCCCGACCAATGACGCGGTCGTGACCGAGATCGAGGTACTCGAGGCCGACGTCGTCGACGGCGAGTTGGTCACGCTGCAGGTCTACGGCACGCAATGGGTCGACGGGCTGCGCATCTACGAGGTGCCGGCGTTTGCGGTCCGGGTGCGCGCCGGCCGACCGTAGGCGCCGACCCGCGACCCGGATCCCGTTGCCTGCATTCCGCGCCGGCAGGACCGACGCTGGGACAGCGCCCCCTCCTCAAGGCAGCGGCGCCACGCGGCCAACCAACGCGCCGACGATCTCGTCGGCCTCGTACATCGGCTTGCCGTCGAGCACCAAGCACGGCGCCTGGTTCTTGCCGCCCGTCTTCTCTAGCTCGGCCTGCGCCGCGCTATCCTCGGACACGTTGCGGACCTGCACTTGGCCGGTGGCGTGCAAGTTGTCGACGGCGAGCAACGCCTTGCGCGAGTGCCCGCACCCCGACTTGACGAACAGCGTGGTACCCGCGGGCACGGCGGCTCCGCGCGGGACCGCGCTGCCGCCACCGGCGCCGTTGACCTTCTCGCACTCGGCCGCGAGGGCAGCGATGTCACGCACGCCGGCCGGGGTCACCGACTCCGAGTAGCGCACGACGCCCTCCTTGTCGATGATCACGGTCGCGCGGTCGGTCAGACCCGGCTCGGCCAGGTAGTGGCCGAAGCTCTGCGCCATCGCGCCCTTGGGCTGGAAGTCGGCGAGCAGCGGGAACGACACGCCGCCCAGATCACGGGCCCAGTTGGCGTGGGAATAGACGCTATCGATGCTGACACCCAGAACCTGGGTGTCGGCGGCACGGAAGCGGTCCAACATCCGCTCCACGGCCGGGACTTCCTGGCTTCAAGTAGGGGTCCAGTCCAAGGGATAGAAGAGCAGCATCACGTTGCACTTGCCCTTGAACTGGGCGAGCTCGACGCTGCGACCAAAGTGGTCCTTCAGCGAGAAGGATGGCGCGGGACTGCCGGCATTGACCATGGCGGGAATTCTAAGCGAACGTACCAAGCCGCGACAAAAACCGCCGGATTCGATCTCCCTCCCAACCGCTTCCCCTACCGCGGCCCCGGCTCGAGGCCGTCGATCTGCAGCAAGTACTGCACCAGCTCGCGACGCTCTTGCCGCGTGAGCGAACTCGTCGCGCCGTGCTGGCCCAGCGGATTGCGCGTGGTCAACACCTCCATCAACGTCAGGGCGGAGCCGTCGTGCAGATACGGCCCGGTCGCCCACAGGTCGCGCAGGGTCGGCGTGTCGAAACCGACGAGCGGCGCCCCGCTGGCCTGCCCCGACGCCGCCGTCGCCGTCCCGACGTCGTGGAGGGCACCGAGCGCGCTGTCAGAGAACGCTGGCCCCACGTGACATTGCGCGCACGCCAACCGCGTGAAGTGCACCTTGCCGGCCTGCCCCGCCGCGGTCAGCGTCCCGTCCGGATTGCGGTGCGGGCTGCGATCAAAGGTCTGTAGCGAACCGACGTACGCCGCGAGCGCGTCGAGCTCGGGGCTCAGCCCGGCCTTGGGCGTGCCCAGCGGCGCCGCCACGGTGCCGCTGGTCCACTGCCAGGGCAGCAGGAAGCCCGCGCCACCAAAACTGCCCCGCATGTCGTGCTCGAAGTCCTGAATCTCGTCGAAGTTGCCGGTCCAGTGCACACGGCCGTGCCCGAGCCCGGCCTTGCCGCGCATCGACACAGTGTTGCGCAGGCCCTCACCGCGGTCGGTGAAGTCCCACACGCGGCCGTCCTGCCCGCCATCCAGGTGACAGCTGGCACAGCTGATGTAGCCGTCTTGGTTCATCCGCGGATCGGCGGCGTTGTAGAAGATCTGCTGGCCGCGCAACACGTCGGGCGCCAGCCGCTCGTTCGCGACCGTCGTCACACGACCGCGCTCCGGCATGGCGAAGTCGATCGACGCGGTCACGCCGCGCACGTCATAGGCGGTGAGGTTGCGCGACGTGAAGTTATGCACGAACAGCGTTGCCCCATCGCTCGTCAGCGCCAAGCCCTGCGGCGCGAAGCCGGTGCCGTCCACGCTCGCCACCAAGTCGCCGGTGTAGGCGTCGGTCACCAGCACGGCATTCGAGCCTTGCAACGCGTGAAACGCGTAATCGCCGCGCGGCGTGAGCACGACGGCAAACGCCATGTCGCGGTCGTTGAAGTCGATGCGCGCGGCGAGATCCTCACGGCTCTGCCCCAGATCGATTTGCGACACGATCGTGCGCACCGTGCTCTCATGGGTCAGCGCCTCGCCGCTGCGGAAGGCGCCGCGGGCGATGTTGTCCTTCTTCGACGGCACCCACAGGCGCCGCCCGTCCGGCGAGACCGTCAGCGTGCTCAAGTAGTTCGGCAGGCCACGCCCGCTCGCCTCGGTGTCCGGCCCCGGATCAAACGCCAGCGGGATCACGCGCACCCGGCGGAAGGTCCGCGCCGAGACCTCGTACACCGAAGCGCGCGGCAGCGGCGCCCCGAGCCTGGGGTCGACGACCCGCTGCTGGGCGGCACCGGCGGCGCCATCGGCATCCGGTCCGCTCGCGTCGGGCAGCGCCGCCGACGAAACAAAGCGGCTGACAAAGATCCGCTCCGAGTCCGAAGCGACGGCCAGGCCCTTGGGCTCTGGCCCGACGCGCGCCGTGCCGACCAGCCGGCGGGTCGACGGGTCCAACTTCGCGAGCTGCCCGGTCGCGTGTAACGTCACATACGCGGCGCCGCCGTCGGGGCTCATCGCGATGCCATAGGGCGCCGAGGCGTACGGCAGCTCGATCGTCGTGAGCATCGCGCCGGATGCCGAATCGAGCACCCACACCGTGGCGTCGCCTTGGCACGCCACCCACACGGTGCCGTCCGGCGCCAACGCCAACGTGCGCGGGTGCCGACCGACCGCGGCCTCCAGCACGACGGAGAGCGACGCCCGGTCCACCGCGGTCACGGTGTCGTTGTCGGCGTTGACGCACCAGACCAGCCCGCCCGCGTCATCCACGACGACCGTGCTGGCGCGCGACGGCGCCGCGGCGGTCGGCGCATAGTGCACGGTCTGGATGAACGCATCACTTCCGGTGAGTGCGCCGTTGGTCACCGTCACCTGGGCCGAGTAGTGCCCAGCGGCCGCGTAGGTGTGCGCCGCCTGCGGCGAGCTGGAGAATGGCGTTGGCGGGCTCCCGTCGCCGAAACTCCACGAGTACTGCAGCGTTCCCGGGCCACTCGACGAGGCCACGTCGAACGTCGCCGGCTGCCCCAACTCGACGGGATTGCTGGCCGCCGCCGCCACGCGCACGACCGACACCGACGAGCCGGTCGAGAACCGACTCACGAACGGTCGGGGCACCGGGTTGCCGGTCCAGTCGCGCATGCCTCCGGACGGCACGACGACCTCGTAGGTGGTGCTCGGCTGCAGCGGCTGTTCCGGCACGAAGTTCACGATGCCGAACTGGTGGCTGTAGCCGCCGGTGAGCGGCGCACCACCCACGGGCCGCACCGTGAACGTCGTCTCATCGATCGAACCAAGCTCGATCATGTCAGTGAGCGTGATCCCCACGCGCGAAGTCAGCGCTAGCTGCGTCGCGCCGTCCGCCGGCACCACCATGTTCACCGTCGGGCCGCGCACGTCCGGGGACGCCGCGTGCACGACCAGGTGCGTCCCGTTGCCGGCGTCGTCCGCCACCGCGACGAGGTTGCCCAGCGGCGTCACCCAGTCCTCATCGCGGATCGGCTGCAGCGTGCTCCAACCGTTTACCAGCTGGTAGTTGCTCGGATCCGCCAAATCCATCTTGTAGTACGCGGTCGACGCGCCGACGTGGCAGAAGCCGTCCTGCACGACGGCAGACGCGCCGCGCGTGCCGACAAAGAACGCGTCATCGATGACCGCAAACGTCGGCGAGTACAGATCGTGCACGCTGAACGTCCCGTCGACGCCGGGCACAATGAGCCGCCCGCCGTTGACCGAAGCGCCGTACGGGCTCGACGTGTCGGTCGTCGAGTAGACCAGCTGGGGCGCCACTGGGTCGCTGATGTCGAGACGCGCAAAGCCGTGCCCGACGCCGGTGCCGGCGTCGTTGTTCGTCAGGATCAGCATGTTGCCGATCGCGAACGCCAGAACGGCGTTGAAGCCACCGGTCTGCGCCTTGGGGATCTGCGCAACCACGACGGGATTCGCCGGGTCGCTCGCGTTCACGATGAACAGCCCGAGGCTCCCGGCAGGGCAGTAGACATAGGGCGCCTGCGCGGTGTGCCAAAACAAACCAGTGAGGTAGCCACCCGGCACACCCGGCAAGTCGAACGAGCTCTCCAGGCGCGGCGCGGTCACATCGGTCCAGTCCCAGATGGCCAAGCCCGCACCGCCGCCCGCCGCGCGCGGGCCGAAGCCGCGCACCAAGACCACGTGCTCACCCCCCCAAGCCGTCGTCTGAACGTGAGTATGCAGCTCGGGCAGGTCCATGCCGACGCCGCCGACCGCGTTCACAAACGTCGGCGCGTAGGGATTGGACACGTCGTAGAAGCTCGCGCCCGGTGTCGGCCAGCTGTGGAACAACGTCAAGTAGCCGGCGTGCATCATCGGCTTGCCGTGGTTGCCCGAACCGATCGTCGCGATCGCGCGGAAGAGCTCCCCCGGCGGGAAGGCGAGGTTGGGAAGCCCCGGACCGGTTTGGCCAGTCGCCGCTGGTGCGAGCAGCGGGATCCCAGTCATCGCGGCGAGGAGATGGCGACGCAACGTACGTGCGAGAGACGTCAACGCGAACCTCCTTGAATGGTGTCGAACCACCTGGCCAGGGTAGCGGCGAAGCCGTGCCGGGGGACTCGCGCGCGCGACTCCCGCACTGATGTGCAGGGCGCCGCTCGGCGGTGGACAAACGCACCCCGCCAAGGCCTCGCACGGGCCCTGGCATTTCTGGGTGATTCCCGCAGCGCGAGTCCACCCGAAGCGATTTGACCGAGCGATTCTCGGTGACGACGATGCCGAGTCGGGGCGCTCTGGTCGGACCACGCAGGCCGACCAGCCGCTGGCGCCCCGAAGGTTGAGATGAGGCACGAACTCACACTGGCCCTGACGCTTCTCCTACCCGCGGCGAGCGCGGCCGCGCAGGAACCGCCCGCGGCCACGCGCTCGTTCGACCCGGTGCCGCTCGGCGGCCCCGCCACCGTCGAGGACGCCGGTCCCAACGCGTTCGGCTATCCCGCGCCGATCCTCGACCGCCTCGAGCGGCGCCAGTTCTTGGTCGGCAACTCGTTCTTCAAGCAGAACTGGGTCGAAGCGCCGGCGAGCACCAGCGCGCGGGACGGCTTGGGCCCCCTGTTTAACGCGCGGTCGTGCAGCGCGTGCCACCTGCGAGACGGACGGAGCGCCCCGCCGGCGCCAGGGGATCTGGACCGCCACGGGCTGTTGATCCGTATCGGCGCCCGCGCCGGCAAGCAGGCCGACCGGCCGCACCCGGCGTACGGCGGCCAAATCCAGGACGTCGCCATCGGCCGCCTCGCGCCCGAAGCGCGGGTGCGGATCGAGTACCGCGCGGTGGCCGGTGAGTACGGCGACGGCAGCACCTTCGAGCTGCTCGCGCCGACCTACGCGCTCGACGAGCTGGGCTACGGGCCGCTCGGCGACGACACCGTCTTGGGACCGCGCACCGCGCCGCAGCTGATTGGCCTCGGGCTCTTGGAGGCGGTGCCGGTGGCGACGCTGCGGACCCTCGCCGATCCCGACGACGCGGACGGCGACGGCGTCTCGGGCCGGGTGCACTGGCTCGGCGACGGCGAGGACGCCGGCGCGGCACGGGTCGGCCGCTTCGGCTGGAAGGCAACGCAGCCGACGGTCCTCGACCAGATCGCGGCGGCGTTCGTGAACGACATGGGCATCACGTCCAGCCTCCACCCGCATGAGCCGCTCAGCGACGCCGAGCGGCCCGCCGTCGACGAGCGCGGTCTCGACGACCAGGACATCGAGATCAACGACAAGACGCTGGGCAGGGTCGCGTTCTACACGCGCGCCCTGGCCGTCCCGGCGCAGCGGCAGCCCCTCGATCCCGAGATCGCGCACGGGCAACAGCTGTTCGACACCTTCCGCTGCACCGCGTGCCACGTGCCGGAGCTGCAGACCGGCGACGACGCGTTCCACCCCGGCTACGCGACACAGCGCTTTCGACCCTACACCGATCTGCTGCTACACGACATGGGCGACGGCCTCGCCGACGACAAGCGCGACGGGACCGCGACGCCGGCCGAATGGCGCACGCCTCCACTGTGGGGCATTGGGCTCATCGAGGCCGTGAACGGCCACACGCGCTACCTGCACGACGGCCGGGCCCGCAATCTGGCCGAGGCCATCCTCTGGCACGGCGGCGAGGCCGAAGCGGCCAAGGAACGCTTTCGCCAGTCCGACGCGGCGGCGCGCGCGGCGCTGCTGGCGTTCTTGGGCTCGCTCTGAGCCCGCTACGTCCCCAGCTGATGCAGTTGGCCGGGCGTCATCCCGAGGCCACCGATGCCGGGCACGACCGTCCCGCCCGCGTCGGGCGCCAGCCACTGGGTGTAGACCCGGGCGCCATCGAGCGTCGGGTCGTTGGGGATCGGCAGGGATTGCGTTGCGCCGCCGCTCCCCGAGGTGACATGACCAATCGAGACCATACCGGCGAGGCCCACCCAGAGGTTGCAGTTTCGGGCGAGGGGTGATCGCGTGCGATCGGTGCCAATCAGAATCGCCGCCGCCGCACCGCCGGGTAGGCGCGATGCGGCGAGCGCGTAGCCCGCGTTCCCCAGCGTCGGGAGCCCGTTGGGTGTTTCGGTTGCCCGCCCGCTCGCGCCGAGGCACGGCGTGCCGTAGACCAAGATACCGGCCGCGGCTGGCCGCGCGGGGCCGAGGTACCAAGGCGTAAACGAGCTCGTGCGGAAGTACGCATCGATCATGTCGGAGACCTGCAACCGGCCCGCGCGCGAGGGATGGATGCCGTCTTGCGCAAAGTCGTCACAGCGCCAAGTGAGCCCGTCGGCCCGGGGCGTGAGGCCATCGGCCCAGATGTACGGGCCCCAGGCGAGCCACGGTGCGCGCACCGGGCCCTGACTGGGATCGAAGTTGAGCGCGGGATCGCCCGCGATCTGCCGCAGCACCACATCGCGCACCGAGAAGCCCGTCTCGTAGCTCAGCGGCTCGGTGCGCTCGGCGCGCGGCGAGTAGCCGCCGTAGATGCGGCTGGTGAAGAAGCACTGCCGGACGTTCGGGTACATTGCCTGCACGTTCTGCACGATGGCCACCAAAGCCGTCGCCAGCTCGTCCTTGTGCGCAGGGAACAGCAGGCTCGACGGCAACGCGAGGGCCTGCTTCACGAACACCGCCTGCACCTGCGCGGCGCTCACCCCGGCGGCGGCGAGCCGTTGCCCGGCGACGGACCAAGGCCGACCGGTCGGCGAAACCCAGCGCGCGGCGTCCATTCCAGACTGCGCGCCGTCCACGACGACCACCGGTGCGGCACGCTCCCGGTCCAAGTCGCTGAAGTCCACCCACGTCGAGAACTCCTGCGACGTGTTGGACATGCCGATCGACAGCACCCCGATCGTGCCACCAGCGGCCGGCTGGCCGGCCGCGTCGAGCGGCTGGATCGCGGCCCCCGCGGCCACGCCGGCCGCCGTGTGCGCGGCCGGGGGCTGGTTTTGCCCGCCGCCGTAGAGGCCACCGTCCTGCCCGAGGTAGGTCCCGGCGCCGAGGTCCGTGAGCGGGGTGAGCCCCGCAGACGATCGACTGCAGACCTTTTGCGCACCGAGATTCGGGGCGACGGCAAAGGCGAGGAGAGACGACGCGACGAGGCAGAGGCGATGCATCGTTGGTGATTGTCCAGGGGCACGCCCACCGCCGGACCGGTGGTACGGTGCCGGGGCCCAAAACCCCCCCCTGGGCGCCCCCGCCAGCGGCGGGGTGTGG
>JBCCGH010000199.1:0-17781 GCA_039029375.1 Planctomycetota bacterium | reverse complement strand
TTGGCCTTGGTAAATCCACCTTTCTTGTAATAAATAACCCGGCGGGCCCCCCCTAAACCTATCGCACCCCCCGGGCTCGGCGGGCCACGCGCGCGCTTCGATCGATCACGAGCAGGACGTCCGTGGCGCCGGCTGCGATCGGCGGCGACCGCGTGGTGAGTAAGTCCTCGGTCGCGGCGCGCAGCTGGTAGGTGCGGGTCGTGAGACCGCCGATTTGGAAGCGCCCCGACGCATCGGTGGACACCCAGCTCCAGAGCGGCGAGCGGCCGTCGTCGTCCGTCTCGGCCGGCGCCCCGTCGCTGATGAACTCGGCGTGCGTCGGCAGGCCGTCGTGGTCGCCGAGCGACGTTGGGTCTTCCAGCCAGACCCGCGCCGCGACTGGCTCGCCGCGTTCGTCCACGACGCGCCCGGCGATCGGCGCCGCGAGCTCAACGAGCGCGAGGCGCACGAAGTCTGGCCAAGGTACCGGCCCCAGGGCTTCTTGGACCGCCGGCGCGAAGCCTTTGGCGACCGCGCGCAGAGTGCGGGCGCGCCGGACCTCGTCGTCGAGCTGGATCGAGAACGTTCCGTCTGCCTCGGTCCGCGTGACGCGGCCGCCTAGTCCGACCCACGCCCCGGCGAGACGCGCTCCCGCGGGATCGACCACCTCGCCCCGCAAGGTGGGGGTGCCTTGACGCTCCAGTGTCAGTCGGAGGCCGAGGTCGCTTTGTGATGGTGCGGGCTGCACGAGTTCGTCGAAACCGGCGCTGCTCGCCACCAGCTGGCCTGCGTCGGTCTCGGGCGCCGCCGGCAGATGAAAGGCTCCGCGCGCATCGCTCTTAGTTCGCCATGCCTGCCGCTGCGAGGCTTCTAGGATCGCGTCAAAGCGCAGGTCGAAGCCGCGCCCCAGGCGCAGCTCGACGACGGCGCTCGGCACCGGCAAGCCCTGCTCGTCAAACACGTGGCCACCGATCTCGATGGCGGGGGCGACGAGCAGCGCGCAGGGCTTGTCGTCCGCCCACAGCATTCCCGCGGCGACCGTGGTCCAGCCGGGCTGGTCGGCGACGATCGTGCCCTCGCGTTCCGTCACGGCGAGCTCGAAGCGACCGCTCGCATCGGTCGTCGTCTGGGTCATGTGCTTGCCGCCGCGAGCTAGCGCCACCGCGAAGTTCGGCAGCTCCTGTCCATCGGGCCCGAGGACCACGCCTAGCACGATCGCCGCCGGGGCACTCGGCGGCGGTGGCTCTGGTTCGACGATCGTACGGGGCGGCGCGGGCGTCGGTGCCGGCGTCGCGTCCAGCGCCGCGTGGTCGGCGGCGACGGTCGCGGGGACATTGGGCAGCCCGTCCGAGGGGCTGGACTGTCGCAGCATCCAGGGCAGCGTCGCCGCCCCGGCCACCGCCAACGTGGCCAACAGTCCAAACAGCTTCGTCTTGCTATGCATCACCATGGCTCCGCTGGCGGCGGCGAGCGCGGTGGCGCGCGCCGATGGATCGAGCAGGGGGGCGAGCGCGGCGATCCAAACGTGGCGCTCGCCGTGCTGGGCATCGAGGTGCCCGCGCAGGCGCTCCACGCCGCGCGCGAGCCGCGAGTGCACGGTCTTCGTCGGAATGCTGAGCCGTGCGGCGATGTCGGGCACCGTGAGGCCGTCGAAGAACCGCAAGAGAATCACCGTGCGGAACGGCTCTTCGAGCTCGAGCACCAGAGTCACCAGCTGCCGATGGACGCCGGCCCGTGCCACCACATCGGCGGTCGCGGGCGCGCGCTCGGGTCGGGCGGCACGGCGCTCGCGCGCCGCCCGACGCCGGTCGGCGCGGCGCTGCGCCCGCGTCGCATTGGTGACCACGGTAGCCAACCAGCCGCGCACGTTGCCCGGGCGTGGCGGCCGCTGCAGCGCCGCCAGCATGGCGTCCTGCGCGACGTCGTCGGCGCGGCTAGCGTCGCCGACCAGCTCCCCGGCCAGCTGACGCACCCATGGCGCGTGGGCGAGGAGCTCGGCGACGGTGGGCTGACGGATGTGCACGCTACCCACCACAATGCCGCGCCGCCGGCGCTTCCCCCGGATTTCTGCCGCGCCGGCAGGTTCCGGATCACCAGCTTCTGGAGAAAGCGGCAGAATCGATGTAGCACTTTCCGTCGTCCTCCGCAGGAGCGGTGTGATGCGCGTCGACCGCCGATTCGCCCGATTTCAGCGCACGCGCCAACCCAAGGATCTGGCCGCCGTGTTCGAGGCGACGGCGCCGGAGCTGCTGCGGGTGGCCGCGTACCTGGCGGGGGATCCGCACGCCGCCGAGGACATGGTGCAGGCGACGTTCGTTGCGGCGATCGAGTCCGTCGATGCCTACGACACGGGGCGTCCGGTCGTGCCCTGGCTGCTCGGCATCCTGGTGCACCGCGCTGCGCAGTTCCGCCAGCAGCGCCGCCGTGATGTCGACCCGGCGCGGTTGGCCGAGCGGATCGCCGAAGCCCCCATCGACGTGGCCGAACGCGAGGAGCTGGTCCAGCGGTGTCAGGGCGCCCTGGCCGAGCTGCCGGCGTCCTATCGGCAAGTCCTCCAGCTGCATTTCGAACACGGCTTGACCTACCGCGAAATCGCTCGCGCGCTCGAGCGCCCGGAGGGCACGGTGCGCACGCAAGCCGTGCGCGGGTTGGAACTGTTGCGCCGCGCGCTGCCGGCGACCCTCACCGTCACCGCGCTCGCGCATCCGTTGCCGGGGAGCGCCGGGTTGCGGGCGATGCGCGAGGCGCTGCTCCGGCACGCGGCAGCGGTGGCGCCAAGGAGCGCCGCGGTGCCCATCTACTTGGCTGGAGGGATCTTGGTGAACAAGTCCATGGGTTTGGGCGTCGCCGTGGCCGGCGCATCTTCGGTTGCCTTGGCGGCGTTGTTGTGGTGGGGTCGCCCCTTCTCATCCCAGCCGGCCCCAGCGCCGCCGCGGTCCGGGCCCGCGGCCGTGCTGCGCGCCGAGCCCGTCGCTGCAACGACACCCACGCCGCGTGCGGTTCCGCTTCGCGAGGAGCTCGTCGCCGCCGCGCTGCCGGCTGCCCTCGGCACCCTCCGCGTGGTGCTGGCGTCGGCCGAGGCGCCGGCGGTGGCTCTGGCCGTTGCCGACCTCGGCGTCCTCGTTTGGCCCGCCAGCGCCGGGGCGACGCGGCCGCCCCGGCGCGCGCAGAGCGATGCGCGGGGTGTCGCCGAGCTGTGCGATCTGGCGGCCGGGCGCTACCGTGTCGGGTTGGATCGCTGTGCGGTGACGGCCGCGGTCGACATCGTTTCCGGGCGCACGACGACCGTCGAGCTGAGTCTGCCGGCGGCCTTGCACGTCCGTGGCCGCGTCCTCACCGCCGCCGGTGCGCCGGCACCCGCCCAGCTATGGGCGATCGGCGTGGACGGCCAGCCCTACGGACGGCTCCTCGGCCACGCCGACCCGCAGGGCCGCTTCGCGCTGGGCAGCGTCGCGCCGGGGCTGCGCCTCTGGGCGCGCCTCGCCGGCCACGCCCCCTCGAACGCCGAGCAGCTGCACGGCGCCACCGGCGCGGAGATCGAGGTGTCGCTGACGTTGGGGCGGCCGAGTGCCGGGCTGTCCGGCCAGGTTTTGGCGGCGGGCGGCGACGCCGTTCCGCACGCGACCGTGGTGCTCTTTCTGCACACCGACCGCGTCATTGGTCACCGCCGTGCGGTGCTGGTTCGCGCCGATGGGCAGGGCCGGTTTGAGAGCCGCGAGATCCCCCCGGGCGAACATCTCGCGGTGGCGCGCGATGACTCGGCGACTCACCCAGGGCTCGCGCACCGTCGCTTCACCTGCGCGTCGCACGAGGCTCGGCGCCTCGACCTAACGTTGCGCGCGGCGGCGGTCGTGCGGGGTACCGTGCGCGACGCGGCGGGAGCGCCTCTGGCCGGGGTCGCGGTGCGCGCGCGCGCCGGGATCGCCAATCTGCCCCCGTTGACGTATCGCTTTACCGACCGCGCGGCGGCGACCGCCGCCGACGGGACCTATGGCTTGGACGGCTTGTTGCCGGGCCAGTACCAGCTGGTGGCGGGGCCGCCGGGCCAACGTCGGGGGCAGACCGTCGAGCTCGGCGTGAGCGAGGCGCTCGAGTGGAACCCTGTGCTCGACCCCGGCCTGCCGCTGGCCGTTCGCGTCGTCGAGCCGAGCGGCGCGCCAGTGCCGGACTGCGAGGTCCGGCTCGAGCGGGAAGGCCATCCCTTTGCGGTGCGCTCGCTGCGCACTGGCACCGACGGGCGCGGTCGCTTTGAGGAGCTCCGCGCCGGCGTCTACTCGGCATCGCTGCATTCGACGGATGGCGACGGGGAGGCGTCGCCGTTCCCCATGCAAGTCCATGCGCGGTTGCAGCCGGGACCCAATGAGCAGGCGTTGGTGCTGGCGTCGACCGCGCGCTGGGCCGCGCCGGTGCGCGGGCGCTTGTGCACCGCAGACGGCAAGCCGCTGCGTAATGCCGCGGTCACCGTGTCCAAACCAGGCTGGAGCGTCTTCGCGCGTCACTACACCGATCCGCGCGGGCGGTTCGCCATCGGGCCCCTGCCGGCTGCCGAGTATCGTCTGGCCTTCGCCCCTGAGGGGTATGCGCGGCTGGTCCGTTTGGTGGACGTGGCGAACGAGGCGGTCGAGCTCGGCGACGTTGTGCTGGCCAAGCCGGCCGAAATGCTGATCTTGGTGCGGGACACGAGCGGGGGAGCGGTGAGCGGCGCGCGCGTCTCCCTCGAGTTGACGGGCGACGCCCCGCACCGCGCCGAGGCGAGCGACGAGGGGGGCGGTCGGTATCGCGCGACCGCGCTCCGGGCCGGGCGGTATCGCGTGCGCGTCGCTGGAGCACGTTTCGTGCCGATCGAGCGCGAAGTTGCGACCGAGCCGGGTGCCCCGGCCGAGGTTTCGGTCACGGTGCAGGCCGCCGCGTCGGTGCGTTTCGTGCTGCGGTTCCCGGCGCACGCCGACCGCGCCACCCACGCGTTTTGTGATTGGGTTGTGCGCGACGCCGACGGCGTCGAGATCGCCCGGCGGCGGGTCATCGAGACGTTCGCCGACCTCGAGCGGCGCGAGGTCGTGGATCGCCTGGGGTTGGCGCCGGGTCGTTACGGCGTCGAGGTTCGGGATCGGGCACTGCCCTGGCGTGGTGCCGCCGAGTTCGTCGTCGGCACCGGCGATACCGACGTTGACGTGGCCGTGGACGTGCGCTGACCAGCGCTGTGTCGCGAGACGTTGGTGGCGGACCCGGACACAGGACTTCGGCGGGCGAGTCGCCAGTTTCTTCGCGCCTCGGTCACACGTGACGGGGGACAGGAGCAATGAAGACAGCGCCAACACTTGGCGCGTTCTTCCCTCCAACAAGGAACGTCATGCGATTTCGACGCGATGCCGCTGTGTCTCTGTTTGTGGCCACCTTGGCCGCGACATCCGTTTCGGCTCAACCACAGGTCCTGGTGCGGGAGTCTTTTGAGTGGCCGGCGGCCACCCATCTCGCGCCTTGCGACGCGTTCTTGTCCCCGATCCCGATCCGTTCGGGCTGGTTTCTCGCCAATGCGCGCACCGATTTCTGCGCCACGACGAACAATGAGCTGATTCTTGGCGCGGGGACGGCTCGACTCCGCTGTGTTCCCAACTCGGCGACCGGTGGGTATCCCGCGTTCTACATCGAGGTGCCGGAGCGACCTGTCGCTTGGCGTCTGACGGTGCGCTCCCGAGTCAATATCATGCCGGCGCAGCGGTCTGTCCCAGACTGTAAATTCAACTACTGCCCAGTACCGGGTACCTGGTTTGAGGATGACCTGCCGACGGGAAGTTCCGCGTTCCAGCTGCATCAGGTGTCGCGGCAGCTCGTTCTCGTTCAACCGGTCAGTCCGCCTTGCACCAATCAGATTACGCCACCAGCGGGCCCGCCCGTCAGCGCGGGACAGTGGGTCACGATCGAGATCACCAATGACCCCCTCGGCTCCGAGGGGCGGATCTGGTTCGACGGGCAGCCGCGCCCGGTGCTCCCCACGACGGTTGGCGGAGACCTCGGCCGGGTGTCGCGCATCGCGTTCCAAGGGCCGAACTGGCAGGACTTCGACTATGAGGTCGATGACGTGCTGTTGGAGGATCTGTCAGCGACGGCGTCCTTTGCCAGTTTCGGCACGCCCTGCCCCGGGGCGTTTGGGGCGCCTCGTCTTTCCACTGGGGCGGGCCCAGTGGTCGGGCAGTCGTTCAGCATGCAGATCGCGCCGTTTCCGCCGGCTGCCATCGGTGTCGGCATGATCGCGGCGTTGCCCCTGTCCCCGCCGTTCGATCTAACCGGCCTCGGCGCGACGTCTTGCCAGCTCTACATGGTCCCGCAGGTCGTTCAGACCTTCTCAAGCCTCGGCACGGCCGCATCCTGGGTTCTGCCGATTCCTCCTGATCCGCTCCTAGCCGGACAGACGTTCTATGTGCAGGGCATGGTGCGGGACACCAACCCCTTTGGCTGGGTCACGACCAACGGCATGACCGCGACGATCGGGCTCTGAGCTGCGGCGAACAAAGATCGCAGATGCGGCGTCACGCCGGCCCCCAGCCATGCGCGAGACGATCATGCACTTCTCTCTGAACGGAGACCAGTCACGCGAACGCCGCGTATGGAGTGGACAGCGAGCCACGTCGGATCCTCGTCTCGACCGTCGGCGGAACGCCACGTATTGTGGACGCGTGGAAGGAAGCGAGGAAGATCGGCGCGACGCGCTCGCCCGACGCGCGCGCGCGGGTGAGCGCGGGGCGGCGGGTGAGCTCTACGAGCTCCTTGAGCCGGTGGCGAGGCGTGTCACTCGCCGCTTTAAGGGGCGTGCGTTTCGCCACGCGCAGACGGGTGATTTCGTCCACGCTGCGTGGGTCGAGCTGTTGCGAGGGTTTTCGAGCTTGCCGTCCGACTGCAGCTACGAGGAGCTGAAGATCTGGGTGCTGCGCCGAATCCGCCACCGGATCTTCGATGCGACGCGACGCCACCGGCGCGAGTTCGGTGAGTCCGCGCTCGGCGGCGAGCTACGCGACGCGTCCGGCCTGGCGGCGTCGGACCACGGCGTGACCTACGCAGATTGGAGCGCGGACGTCTGGCGCAAAGTCGCGGCCGTGTTGAAGCCGGACGATGCCCAGCTCATTCGACGGCGTCATGTCGAGAAGCTGTCGTTCGCCGACATCGGCGCCCCTCTGGGGATCTCCGAGAGTTCGGCGCGGCAGCGCCACACGCGCGCGCTCCAGCGGTTGCGCAAGTGGCTCAGCGAGGAGGCAGACGAATGAGCTCCCTCGCCGGCGACGATCCGTCCGACGACCTCGAAGCGTTGCGGGCGAAAGGTGCGGAGGATCCCGCGTTGCTTGACGGGCTCCGGGATCTCCTCGGCATCGTCCCGCGGCCCGCGTCGGCGTCGACCCTTGAGCCGGGCATGCAACTGGGTGAGTTCGAGCTCGTTGGCGAGCTCGGCGCTGGCGGAATGGGCGAAGTCTGGGAGGCGCGCCAGGCCTCGATCCACGGGCGACGCGTCGCGGTCAAGGTGCTCGCCGGTGGGGGCGCTCGATGGCGCGATCGCTTCGCCCGGGAGATCCGCGCCGTCGGGCGCCTGACGCACCCGGCGATCCTGCCGGTGTACAGTTCAGGAGAGGATCGGGGCTTGGCCTACTATGCGATGGCCTATGTCGACGGTCTCGACCTCGGTCGACTGATCGATGAGCTTCGGCGATTGGGCCCGCCCCGCTCGACCGCGGACGTTCAACGGGCGTTGGGGGGGGGAGTAGCGGGACTGCGGCCTTGGAGCAGCGGTAGAGGCCATCGCGCGGAGCGGCCCGTGCGATACGCCGAGTGGGCCGCAACGGTGGCGGCCGACATCGCGGATGCGCTGCAGCACGCGTATGAACGAGGCATCCTGCACCGCGACGTCAAGCCGCCCAACGTCCTCTTGGCGCGGGATGGCCGTGTGTATTTGGCCGACTTCGGCTTGGCCGCGGACGACGCCGACGATCCGATCACTTCGCTCGGGTCGTTCGTTGGGACGCTGCAGTACGCCTCCCCGGAGCAGGCCGACCGGATGAGCATCGATCAGCGGTCAGACCTGTTCTCGCTTGGCGCCCTGTTGTTCGAGCTCCTCACACTGGAGCGCGCGTTTCCCGGGAACACGCAAGGCGACGTGACCTCCGCGGTTCGTAGCCCGCGACGCCCGGTCCTGCCGCGCTCGGTACCGATCGACTTGGCGACGATCGTCGGCAAGGCGCTCGAGGTCGATCCCGCCAAGCGCTACGCGGAGCCCGGCGCCCTCGCCGCGGACCTCCGCAGGTTTGGAGCCGGCCAGCCGATCTTGGCACGGCCCCCCAGCTGGTGGCGGCGTACCCGGGTCATGACGCGGCTGTATCCGCGCTCGACGCTGGTGGCGTCGGTGCTCCTGCTTGTGGTCGGCGCAATGTTTGCGCAGTGGCGCTGGTCGCGGGCGGGGCGTCTGCGGGGCGCCGGGGATCTCGTGGCCCAGTGTGCGGTCTTGTACGACGCGTTCCGGGCCGCGAAGGTCGCGTTCGGTGCGCAGTTGGGGGACCACGTTCTCGACCGTGCGGGTTCTGGAGGGCACGACAGTGTTGCGGCCGCGTCTCGTAACATCCTGCGTCGGCGCACTCTCCTCGAGCAGCGCGCGACCGAGGCTGAAGCGGTCGCCCGTCCACTGCAGGGCCACCCGGCGGCCGACGCTCTGCTTGCGAGTCTCTACGCGCTACGCCTGCGCGCAGCGATCGTGGCCAACGAGGACGTGACCAATGCAGAGCGTTTCGCCGGACTCGACCAGGAGCTTCGGCGTTTCGATCATCTCGGGGCGCATCAGGCGCTTCTCGAGAGGGCGTCGTCCGTGGAGCTGACGACGCGGGCTCCGGGCGCCCAAGTGATCCTCGAACATTTTGAGCGCGGAGGGTGGCGCCGCGTTGGCGACGGCGAGACACCGGTGCGCTGGACTCTGGTCGAGGGCAGCTATCGGGCGGTTCTGTCGGATGCCGGTCGGACTGGCGCTTGCCTACCGTTCGTGGTTCGGCGGCCGGCGTGCTTCGACGACCCAGTGGACGCTGCCCGCTTCCACGAGCTCGAACTGGAGCTGCGGCCGGAGGGCGAAGTCGCTGAGAGCTGGGTGCCGATCCCCGGTGGCTGGAGTCTGTTGGGTGACGATGTGAAGTACTGGCGTCGCTTCGACTCGTTCTGGATCCAGCGCCGCGAAGTGCGGGTCGGCCAGTGGCTTGGTTTCCTCAATGGTCCCACGCGACCCGTGGATCGGGCGGGCGGCGAGGATTGCGCCGCCCACTCGAAGGACGACTTCTTGATGGGCGTGCCTGGCATCAACGCGTTGATTGAGGAACGCGACGGGGTGTTCGGGTACGCGGGCCCAGATTCGGACAGTCTCCGGTTGGTGCGCCGGGATGTCGCCGGTGAGTTCGGTAGGACCTTGCGGCACGCCGCGGGAGACCGCGTAGAGATCGGGCTGCCCACCGAGGGGCATTGGGAGCGAGCGGCGCGCGGTGCAGATGGCCGACGCTATCCGTGGGGCGACGAGTTCCTCAGCGACGGGAAGGACGAATCGCCGTTCGGTGTGCTGGAGATGGCGGGGGGGGTGGCGGAGTTCACCTGCACGCGATGGGGTACGAGCGGCCACCTGCGGACCGTCAAAGGGGGTTCGAATGAGGATCCCGAATTACCACCGCTGACCGCCCGGCGCCGTGATCACCACGTGGCGATGGTGGACGTGGGTCTGCGACTGATGCGCTGGCGCGTGGCTCCGCTTGGCGCGTCTCGCCCGCTACCGTTTGCCGACGCGTTCGACCGGCGCATCAGGCCTGCAAGGCTCAAGTCCACGAACCAGTTGCCCGTCCTGGTCGAGGGGCCCGCGGAGTTCGATCTCGGCCATGGTTGGGTCGGGTGGTTGGGCGTGCGGGCGGTCGCCGAGCGCCGGGTCGCGCGGCATGGCGAGGTCCTCGAGTTTCGCGACGGCGCGCTGCGACTCCAAGGTGGGCGAGGCGACAATTCCCTGGTTGTCACCGCGGCGGTTGTGCTCGATTTGCCGCGGCGTGGCTATCAGGTACGAGCGACCGTGGACCTCGAGTTGCAGAACGAGGTGCCTTGGGGGACGCGCACGTTCTTGGTAGCCCTGGAGCAGACCGCGGGTGTCTACCCGCGAGTTGAGCTCGCCCTTCGGCCTGGTGAGAAACCGCTTCTTCGCTTCCTGAGCTGGACCTGGCCGGAGGCGAGCGCGCGTGGCGTCCGGCCATTTGCCAACGGTCGGCACTGTGTGGAGCTCCGCGTCCTGCAGGAGCGGGTCGTGGCTCGAGTGTGGCGTGAGGGGGCCCTTCGCCCAGCGGTGGCCGATGTGGAGATCCCCCTGGCCCGGGACGCGCCGCCAATGCGCGCTCTGAGTTTCGGCGCGCCTAACTACGAAGGTGTCGCGGCTCGCGTGGACGACGTCGAGGTCGTGCGCATGCGCTGACCGAGCCGGTCACGGTACGGCGACTTTCGGTTTCCTCTGAGCCGGCGAAGGAACCCACGAGTTCGGAGACACCCACTAGGCGGCACGCTCAACGTGCCTGTGGCGCGTGCCGCGCCCGAAGGTCCTCAAGCTGCTCGTCGACCCAGGCGCGGCGCTCGTCGCTGAGCTCGGTCGCGGCCACGCGGTCCTGCCAGTCGACGATGAGTTCCAGGGCTTCCGGGGCGTGGCCGTGGTCGGCGCACCACGCCGCCAAGGCATCGAGCGACACGAGAGCGGTTTTCTGGGTGGGGCCGAGGCCCGCGCGGAGAAGTCGATAGCCACGGCGGAGGTGCGCCTCGGCTTCCGGGCTGCCGAGCCGATGCAGGGTCTGTCCCAGCGTCGTGAGGACCACGCCAGTGTGCCAGTGGTCGGGCCCGCGCGCCCGCTCGATCCCGGCCAGGGCTTCGCGCAGCAACGGCTCGGCCTCGTCGGCGCGATCAAGCAACACGAGCACAGTGCCGAGGTCGTTGGTGACCGCCGCCACGTCATGGTGGTCGACCGGCTGGCCCATGGCGATGCGGCCGGCGCGCGCCTCGCGCAGGACGGGCTCGGCTTCCGCCAGGCGCTTCGCGCCTTGGAGCGCGTTGCCAAGCATCTGCATGGCGCCAAACACATTGCTGTGCTGCGTGCCGTAGCGCAGCTTGTACCCGCGGAGCAGCTCGCGGACGCAGGCGACATGCTTTTCCCCCGGTGGGAGCCGGCGGCACCGTCCCCACAGCGCCCGCAGCGTTTCCGGGTGGCCGGGGCCGAGGACGCGACGCAGACCTGCGTACGCGCGCTCCGCTTCACTCCCGCCTTGAGTCCGATTGAGGAGCAAACTACGCGCGAGCTGGGCGAGCGCGACCAAGGTCGTGGGGTGTTGGTCGCCGAGCCGCGCCGCGAGCCGTTCGATGGTCTCGCGCTGCAGCGCCTCGGCCTCGTCCCACGACCCGGCCTCGTCCAGGATGCCAGCCAGCGTCTGCCGGGCCGCCAGCGTGGTGCGATGGTCGGGCCCCAGGGCTGCCTCGGCCGTCGCGGCGGCGGTGCGGGCGTGCTCCAACGCCGCGGGGATCGCGTCCTGCGCGCGGAGCGCGTCGGCGAGCTGGAGCTGTACCTGAACGTTCTGCGCGTTCATTGGCCCCAGGCCGGTCAGCGCGCGCTGAAACAATTGACCCGCCTCGTCCGCCGCGCCCTGGCTCAATCGCACCGCGCCCAGCGCGGTACAGGCGTCGAGCGTCTCGGGATGCTGGCTGCCGAGCTCCTGCTCTCGCCACCGCACCACGGCGCGCAGATGCTCCTCGGCTTGGGGGAAGTCGCCGAGCTCGTCGAGCGCCGCGCCCAGCTGGTGCGCGGCTTCCATCGCCTCGCGGCTTTGGTTGCCGAACAGCGATTGGCGCACTGCTAGCGATTGCTCCAGGTGATCGCGCGCGGCGGCGTCGTCGCCGAGCGCGCGATAGCCGGCCGCGAGGTGCAAGCGCAGCGTCGCCGCCAGGGCGGGCTCGTCCCCGAACTCCTCGCCCAGCGTGGTTGTGGCTCGATCGAGGACCTTCTCGTGCAGCAGGGCTCGGGCCGTGTCGACGATGTTGACTCGCTCCAGCGCCGCTTCCATCCCCTGCGACACCGCCGCCGCGTCGGCTTCGTCGGGCCCTTCGCGATCGAGGCCCGCTGCCAGCCGGGTGCGCAGGTCTTCACCGAGGAAGGCGCCGAGTCCGGCTAGGTCCAGATCGCGCAGCATCGCGGTCTGAAAGCGCACGACTCGCGCCAGATCGGCCTCCCGAGCCTCGGCGCGCTGGCGCTGCCAAGCCTCTTCGACCGCGAGCCAGCCGGCGACGACCGCACCGATCACGAGCACGAGCCCGGCGGCGGCCAAGGCCGTCACGGTCGCGCGGTGACGCTTGGCGAACATGCGCAGCGCGTAGCGCGCGCTCGGCGGTCGGGCGTCGATCGGACGGCTCTGTTGATACGGGCGCAGATCGTTCGCCAATGCACCCGCCGAGCCGTAGCGGCGCTCCGGTTCCTTGGCGAGCGCCATCAGGATGATCGTCTCGAGATCACCGCGCAGGCGGGTGGACACGGCGCTCGGCCGGCGGGGCGGCGTATGACAGATGCGCTCGATCGCCTCGGGGACTGGCACCCCGGCGACCTCATAGGGCAGCGTGCCGGTCGTCACCTCGTAGAGCAGAAGCCCGAGCGCGTAGACGTCCGAGCGCGTGTCGACATTGCCGCTCTCGCCGCGGCTTTGCTCGGGACTCATATACTGCAGCGTGCCGATCCAGTGGCCCAAGCCCGTATGGCGGCTGGTCAGCGCCACATCGACGCCCGTTGCGCGCGCCACGCCAAAGTCGATGACCTTGGGCTCTCCGTCCTCGTCGATGAGCACGTTCGACGGTTTGACATCGCGATGCACGATGCCGCGCTGGTGCGCGTGCTCCATCGCGTCGCAGATCTTGATCATGACCGCCAAGCGAGCTTCGAGCGGTTGGTCTTGGCGCCCGACAAACGCGGTGATGGGCTGCGCCCCGGGGACATACTCCATCGCGAAGTACGGCACCGGGCCCCCGTCGGCGTCGTGGTCGGTCCCAGCTTCGTAGACCTTGGCGATGTGTGGATGGTGCAGCCGGCCGAGGACCTCGGTCTCGAACTCAAAGCGCCGCAAGGCCTCCCGCGTGCGGCCGCCGCGCAGAACCTTGAGCGCGACCGCGCGCGCGGGGTGCTGGCGGGCCGCGAGAAAAACGGCGCCCATGCCCCCGACCCCGAGTACGCCAAAGATGCGGAACGGACCAACCCGCTCGGGCACCGCAAGAGGGGCCCCCTCCGCCGGGTCGGCCGCGGCCAGCCCGACCTCGCGCAATCGCGCCACGGCACGGCGCAACCGATCGGCGTGGGCGGGATGAGCCTCCAGCAAGGCGCCTAGGCCGTCGCTGCCATCGACGGAGACCGCCTCGAGTGCTCGAGCGAGCAGCGAGACGAACTCCGGTTCGGTCCCGGAAGCGGGGTCCTCCATGATGACCCCATGGTATTCTCCCTGCCGGCGAAACCGCAGGTGGTCCACATCGGGCCGGTGGCGCCCGGTGGCATGCGCTCCGACGACAAGACCCGCGAGCTCGTTGCGCGCCTTCGGCAAGGTGACCAGGAGGCGCGGAATGCTCTGTTGGTGCAACACCTGCCGGCCCTCGTCGGCTACGTGCGGCTCTACGCCGGCGCGGCGATCCGCGAGCGGGAGTCGGTCAGCGACCTGGTCCAGTCGGCGTGCGCGGATGCGCTCGAGGACCTGCGTGGGTTTGAGTATCAGGGCGAGACCCAGCTGCGGCATTGGCTCGCTCGAGTCGCGCTGCACAAGGTGCAGAAGAAGCATCGCCACTACACGGCGCAGTGCCGTGACCGAGCCCGCGAAGTGTCGGAGGCGGCATTCGATGAGATCGGCGGCCTGGCGCAGCAGTACGCGACGATCTGCCCACCGAGCCGACACGCGCGCGCGCGTGAGACCCTTGCCGCCTTCGAGGAGGCCTTCGGCGAGCTGCCCGAGGCCTACCGCGACGCGATCGCCATGCGTCGCATCCTCGGCCTGAGCTACGCCGAGGTCGCGGGTCATCTGGGTCGCACCGAGAAGGCGGTGCGCAATCTGGTGCACCGCGGCGTGGCGATGCTCGCGGTGCGCGTGGGCACTGCGGACAGCTGAGGGCCTGTGCCTTTGCAAAGTCACAGCCCGAAGGCGCCGTGGAGCGGCGCCAGCAGCATCGAAGAAAGCCTGTAGCATCGATTTAGCTGCAGGCTCTGCGAGGGTGAGGCGCGGTGAGCTCCGGCCGTGCCCCATCTCCGTGCCGACCCGCGCGGCCCTACTGATAGAGGGTCGTGCGCGTGTTGGTCGTCCGGAACGTCGCTCCGTCGAGTACCAGCCCCTGGTAGTGCAGCGTCGCGCCGACCAAACCCGGGATGATGCTTTGGCGTCCATGGGCCGCGGACCCCGCGGTCGAGAAGCCCAGCGGCCTCGTCAGGAGATAGAGCTGTTGGAACCCGCCGCCGATCCCCAAGTTGAGCACCCCGGGCAGCACCGACGGCGTGCGGAGCGGGCTCATGACGACCCAGGCCGCCGCGCCCGGGCTCGCCGACCCGCGACTGATGACGAAATCCTGGACCGAGCCCGCGGGCTGCGTGGCAGGGGTCGCGAGCTCGAGTGTGGGCGTCAGCGTCATCTGCACCGAGACCGCGTTGGTCGTGGAGTCCGGGAAGTGGGCGCGCACCATCATCGGTCCGGGGGCGATGCCCTGCGGCGGATAGAGGCGCAGGTTGCCCTTCCGCACCTCGAACCAGCCGATGCCCGGGAATTGCGGCGTCGTTTGGTCGATGACCCGGCCGGCGATGGAGACCGACTGGACGCCGCTCGCCAGCGGCAGCGAGAGGTCGATCGGCGCATTGCTGACGTTGTGAACGGTCGCGGCGCTGAGAAGGGTCAGCGACCCAGGGCTCACTTGCTTGCCGGTGATTGCCGAGACCGCGAGGGTGCGGTCGCCGATCCAGGTCGAGCCACTCGACGACCACTCGATCTGCACCGTGTGCGCGCCTGGCGCCACGTCCGGCACGACGAACACGGTCTCGCGCGACGGCCCTCGGCCGAGGCCGACCTGACGATACGGGCGGCTGAACTGGGCCGTGCCCGGGGCGGTGAACGCCCGACCATCAAACAGGCACCGGAGGTAGGCGGCCGCGCCAGTCGCGGCCTGCATCTCACTGCTGAAGCGGATCTCGAGGTCGGCGCGGGTCGCGAGATGGATCGTTCCGCCGCCGGCGCCCGGCACCGGAATCCACGACGCGGAACCGTGCCGGACGGAGGGGCCGCTGGGCGGGGACTGGTCGAGGAACGCGGTTTCCTCGTTGGTGGCCTGGCTGGTTGCGACCACGGACATGCTCACGTTGCGGCAGGTCGCCGTGTCATCCGCTGACCACTCCGCTTGGACGTCATAGCGCGCCGCGTGATTGGGCTCGACCGTGAACGCGAACGAGCACAGGTCGAACTGATCGCCGATGTTGACGACGACATCCTTCGTGCGCGTCCCGTTCACATTCAGCCGGACGAACACGCGGTGGTCGGGCGTGGTGTCGCGGAACTCTCCGGAAACCATGACCAAGAGCCGCGGGCGGTAGAACTGCAGTCCGCCATGAATCGCCGCGTTGAGCTGCGGCATGGGGTAGTAGGCGCCCGACAGGATCGTCGAGCCAGTGAGATGCGCGGACGCGATGCGGACGTGTGGCGTGTCGTCACCGGACCAGCGGGCCGTCATGCGCCGTGCCTGCGAGGTGGCACCGCCGAACGCCGGGTCGATGATGTCCGTCCGCCACTGCGCCCGGATCTGATGCTGGCCCGGGGTGAGGCCGTTCACGCCGAAATGGGCCGTGTTGGTCGTGATGGTGCGCTCCCGCGTGAACGAGACATCACCGTCCATCGGCTGGCCGTCGACCAACACGCGGACGAACAACGTCGGGCTCCGCAACTCCTCGGTGATGCCGGCATCCATGGTGAGCGACACGGAGCACTGACCGCCGGAGGGGAGGTTGACCCTGGTCCCCATGCCGGGTAGGTCGACCCACGCGTTGGAGGTTGTGGTCTGCACGGCATCGTCCTGCAGGACCATTTGCCCGCCCGAGATGGGGACGGACCGTTGCGCGGACAGCGCCGCGGCGCACAGCCCGGTGGCGGTCGCGGCGGCGGTGAGAATCGACGTAAGGAGTTGGCGGTGCATCGTCTTGGATTCCGTGTTGAGAGTGAGGGCCGTTCCTCGGCCCACCCAGCCCAGTGCACACCGCGCGTCGACCGGTCGCGGAATCCTTGGTTTTCTCGCCTGCGCGATGCGGCCACGGCACTGCGGTCGGCACGGTGCGCACGATCGGTCCCGCCGCCGCGGGCTGCGCGCTCCACGTCGCGCCAGATCTTCTGGTTCCCATCGCCACGACGGCCGGCGCGGGCACGCCGCCGCCGGAGCTGCATTCCCGCGACCTTCGGGCTTTGACTCCGCTACGACTCCGCGGACGAGAGCGCTTCGCGGTCGGGCCCTGGGACACGGTTCAGCCATGCCCAAAGATGGGCGGTGGGCCGGCACAGCACCGCGAGACCGACGCCGAGCCACCACCGCCCCCAGCCGGGTGCCCCATCGGCCCCGGCGACGCCCCAGGCTGCCAACGAGATGAGGCCGAGGCCGGCGAAATAGAGCCCTACCGAGCCCACCATGGCGGTGACGAGGTCGAGGCCGCCCCGGGCTCGCTGGGCGCCCAGCCGCACCCCCCAGAGCCGCAGCAGCACGCGGCGCTTCACCATGCACGCCGCTCCGAACACCGCCGTCATCGCGGCTCCGGCGACGGTCGGGCCGAGCATGAGTCGCCGGTCGGGCAGAGCCCACGCAAGGACAGGCACCAACACCCCCATCCACGCCCCAACGATGATCAGATACGCGCCGGTCGCGGTGATGACCACGGCCGCCAGGGCCTGGCATGAGATGACTTGTGCGTTGGTCATCGCTCACTGCCACGCCCGAGCGCCAGGCCGAGGCGCGCAAGGGCGCGGCCGCGGCAGAACAAGGCCAGGGCCAAGCCCAGGGAGATCAGCTCCGGGACTGCTTCGCGCCAGTCGCTGAGTCCGCCGCCCGATGACGTCGCGACCACTGCGCTGAGTCCGACGACGCCAGTCCCCGCGAGGCCCACGGCGAGCACCGCATAGGCCGCCGCCTGCACGTCTTCGAGCGAGGCCGAATCCCCGGTGTCGAGATCGGCGACCGGCGTCACGAGCCGCGCGAGGTGTTTGCGGGCGGCGAAAAGAGCGCCGCCGATCGCCAGCGGCACCAGCGTCGTCGCGCCAAAGAAGGCGATGGTCTTGGCCCAGCCGGCGGCCGGGGCGTCGGAGCCGCCAACGCAAACCAGGAGCAACACGCTGAGTCCCGAGAGACCCTCGACCGCGGTCATGATGCCAAGGGCCCCCAAGACCGCCACCGTGAGCGAATAGGGCGTCATCGCACAGAGTAGGGCTCCGGCGTCGCAGTATTCATGTGCGACCGCTACCAGCCCTGTGCCGGGTCGCTCGTCATCTCGACGGCTGCGGTGGCCGGCGGCGATCTCGACCGCGAAGGGACGTCGGCCACGAGCCGGGCGCCGGTCTGCGCCGGAGCGGCGGAAACGGCAAATACGGTCGCCGACAGCTAGTGGTGTGATTCAGGCAGATGGGGCCTTATCCGCGAGACATCGGCGCCGGTCGCAAGGCGGGTCGCCGCAGGCATATTGGTGGATACGGCGAGGACGACCCAACGCTGCGAGCGGCGCTGAGGGCCGTGGATAAG
>JBCCGH010000198.1:0-17899 GCA_039029375.1 Planctomycetota bacterium | reverse complement strand
TATCCGCGAGACATCGCGCCGGTCGCAAGGCGGGTCGCCGCAGGCATATTGGTGGATACGGCGAGGACGACCCAACGCTGCGAGCGGCGCTGAGGGCCGTGGATAAGGCCCCAGATTCCTGAATCACACCACTAGTTACAGGCTCTGAGGCGGTAAGAGCGGCTCGTTCGTCATGGGCGGTGGCCCGCCCTGCAGTGTCGGAACGAGGCCGATCACGTAGGTATTGAAGCCGTCGCGGACGAGCACGCGCACCGACTGCGCGGCGCCGACCGAAGAACCGGCCCGACCAGCGCGCAGCGTGATCGTGTGCTCACCGGTCGGAACCTCGATGCGCATGACCTGGAAGCTCGCCGGCAGCAGGCCCCAGCAGCGCAGGTCGGCCTGCTCGAGTGCCGTCCACAGCAGTCCGCCGAGCGAGATGCCGAGGTCGACCAGCGGGTCGGCCTGCCGCTCGTTGCGGCTGCGGTTGCCGCGGCGCCCGCGGCCCCGGCGCCCGCGGGTTTCATCCGCTTCGCGCTCCGGTCGGTTGATCGCTTCTTTGAGGCCTTCGGTGATGCTGATTTTGAACGCTCGGCGCAGTGCCGCGCGGGCGACGATCCAGTCGCGCATCGCCGCAAACTCGCGGCGCGCCGTGGCCTCGACGTCGGTGACGATCGCGGTGGCGCCGAGCGGCGTGCCGTCGACTTCCACCTGTACGTCGCTTGGGTTGTCCTGATGGAAGGCCAGGGCCGGGATCTCGACGGCGGCGATGTTGGGGAACGTCACGCGGTCGCGCAGGCTGGCCCAGATCACCTGGGCGATGGCGAGCACCTCTTGCGTCACGCGTTCCTCGCTGGCCACCCGGAACGGACCTCGACCCACCAGCGCGATCACGTGCACGACGCCATGCGCCGGCGCCGAGTGGCGGCCCGAGGTCACTCGCTCCAGCGCTTCGTGGCCGAGAGCAAAGCTCGGTTCGATGGCCACGACTCGCTCGAACGCCTCGCCGGCGGTGCCGAGCTTGAGCGGGTCGTCCTCGGCGAGGATGCCCCGGAGCCACGAGCCGAAGGCCACCAGCTTGTAGTCGTCTTTGGGGTTGTCTTCCCCCTGGTCGGCGAACTCGCGGATGAGCTGCCGCTGGCGCTCCAGGACTTGCAGCGCGTAGGCCGGAGCATCGCCACCGCCCGCCGCGAGGTTGGCGACGGCGAGCAGCGCCCGCACGATGACCTGCTCGAAGTCGGCGCCCTCGTAGTCGAGCTGCCGGTCGTCCAGGAGCACGGCGCCTAGCCACTCGCCGACGCTCTTGCCGGCCAGATCGTCCAGGCGGTCGCGGGCATAGCGCAGGGTCTGCTCGGCATCGCTCGGCCGCCCCATCGCCAGCTCGGCGACCGATTGGTCCAGAGCGTAGACGTGCGCGTTGCCAGTATCGGACCGGCGCAGCTCGATCAGGCCGTCGCGCGCCGCCTGGTACTCGCCACGGCCGTAGAGCTCGCGCAGGGGCGCCACGGGGTTGCCGGCGCAGCTGCCCAGCAGTGCGAGCAGCGCGACCCCTCCCAGCGGGTTCCAGCGGCGTGCCGATGTCATGGGCGGCGACCCCGAGACTCGCTACTGGCCTCGGTATTCCTTGCGGAGCCGAGTCGTGTACATCCGCTCCTGCCCCGACTTGACATCGACGAGGGCGAGCTCGAAGCCGTAGTTGCGCTGCGTGATGCCCCGGCCTGCGTCCGTGGTCCCGCTGGTCAACTTGGGGAAGAGCATCGCGTCGACCGGCAGGCCCTGTTGCTCGAGCACTTCGAGCAGCTGGCGCTGGTACTGGGGGAGAAACAGCTGGTCTGGGCGCAGCCGAGTCTCGCGCAGGGCCGCCTCGACAAAGCGGCGGCTGATCATGTTGTAGCGCTCGGAGCGGTTCACGCTGGTCGTGAGCAGCGAGTAGATCTGCTCTTGCCAGTCGCCAAGCTCCTCGGCGCTCTCGTTCTCGACCGGCAGGCTGACGATGCTCAGCTTGCCTAGGCCGCCCTGCGCGGCGCTGTGGTCGGTCAGGAGCTTCTCGACGCCCTCGGAGATCAGGCGGTCGAACGTCCCCGCTCCGGCGGTACGATCACCGACGAAGTCCTGATCCGTGTCGGCCATGATGCGGGCGCGGGGCGACTCGCACGCCGCGAACGTAAGGGCAGCGACAGCGGCGGCCGCCAGGAACGAGAATGGTGAGTTCATGTTCAATGTCCTCCGCGTCATCGGTTCAGAGCTTGGTCGAGGGGCGTGCTGAAGGCAGGCTCAAAGGTCGCGCTCTCCGTGAGCGTGGTGCCGTTCTTCAGATCGAGCAGCTGGATCGCCATGATGTAGGTGTCCAGGTCGCGCCGTAGGGTCCCGGTCACCAGAGTGTCGGTGCCGTGGGCCTTTAGGAGCGCGATGGTGTCGGCGTCGACGGCATCGTCGCCGCGCGCCGCGCGCGCCTCGCGCCGGATGAGGCCGAGCATGGCGTCGCGGTCGCCCTCGCTCGCGAGCAACCGGACGTCGCCGCCGAGCGCCGTCCGCAGATGCTCCGCGAAACGGTCCGACAGGTCGCGCTCGAGGTCGCCGAGGGCGGTCGTCTGCACCGACGAACGCAGCTTGCGGAAGCCGTCGAGGGCGTCGCCGAAGCTGCCGTAGGACTCGCCGGCGATCGTCACCGGGCCGCTGCGCAGCACGCGCTGCTCAACGCCCGCGGGATCGCCGTCAGCGGCGGCCTCGGCCATGGCCGAGGCCAGCTTGCGGTCGTACTCCGCGGCCCAATCGCGCACTTGGACGCGCGCGGCGCTGCGGCCCGCGACCACGAACGGCTCAATACGCACGGCCTTCCCTTGGACCAGGCGCTGATGCGTGCGGGCCGCCCGCTGCGCCAGCTGTCGCGCTAGCAGCACCGTCTCCGCCTGCAGGCTGGGCGTGAACGTCTCGGCCGCGGCGCCGATCTTCCAGTCGCTGGCGGCCTCGTGGTACCGATACAGGTCCTGGGCCAGCGCGCCGCTGGTGAGGTTCTGGTTCCAGGCCGCGACGGTGGCGCGGTCGGCCACGCGCATCGCCTGCCACCGCACCTCGAGCGTGCGGTCCTTCTCGAGGCGGTTGAGCTCCCGGACCTCTTCGGTGCCAAAGACCACGTAGGCGGCGCCGATCCGGTCCGCCATCCAGTAGACGTCGTCAATCCCGTCCCAGGAGTCGAAGCCGCGGTTCGCGGCCTGCAGGTCGTTCACCAGGCCATCGCCCGCGACCACTTCCTGGATGCCGAGTGTGCGTAGCGCGTCGGCGGTTTCGCGCATGAGGCGCTCGCCCAGGGCGGTGATCGTCGCCCCGCGGGACTGGGGCGTCCGCGACAGCGCGGGGAAGACGGCGACGATGCCTGGCGTGCCTGAGTGTGCCGTAGCCAGGTCGCGGGCGAAGTCGCCGAGGAAGCCGGGCGCCACGGGGGGCGTCCCGCCGGCGGCGGCGCCAGACGGCGTCGCGGCCGGCCCGTCGCCGGGTAGCGATTCACCCATCGGCGCGGCCAAGGTCGCGGCGTCGCCCGCGGTGGATGAGGCGCTCGCCATCGCGCTGCCTCCGCCCGGCGGCGCGCCGCGACCGCTCTCGTCGCCGACGTTGTGCACCTCGGTGCTCTCGGTATCGACGCCTTGGATGGGCTGGTGCGGCGTGCGCTCTGGCCCGGCGCAGGCCATCGCTGCGACGAGCGGCAGCCCGGCCCACAAGAGAAACCTATGTCGAACGTTCATCATTACTCCTCTCGCACCACGGACACCGAGGTCGAGCGGCCCATACTAGGGCGCATCGAGGGGCGGGCCGTACGCTTTTGACCGCTGGGGCTCATCGAACAACTTCTTCCAGCTTGCCGTTGCGGCCGTGCGCGTCACCGCTGGAATGTCACGCCTAGTGGTCAACTACCTGAAGCTGTTGGCGCACGTATTGCTGCCACGAAAGAGAGGACGCATGCCCACCGTTGGAGAAGTCGCGCCCGCCTTTGCCGTTCCGGATGAGACGGGCACGACACGGACCTTGGATGAGTTTCGCGGGAAGACGTTGGTCCTTTGGTTCTATCCCAAGGCCGACACCCCTGGTTGAACGGCCGAGGGCATCGGGTTCCGTGATCGAATCCGAGACTTCGAGAGCCTGGGCGTGACGATCCTCGGGGCGTCGTTTGACCCTCCAGAGGAGAATCGCAAGTTCAAAGAAAAGTACTCCTACCCGTTCCCTCTGCTGTGTGACACCACGCGGGAGCTGGGCATGGCGTATGGGGCCTGCGCGGCTGCCGACGCCGGGTTCGCCGACCGCGTGACCGCGGTCGTTGGCCCCGACGGGAAGATCGCGAAGTTCTACGCCAAGGTGGCGCCGAAGACCCATCCCGACGAAGTGCTCGCCGACGTCAGGGCCATGCAGGTCTAGTGGTGTGATGGGCGACGGCAGACTCGTCTGGGACAGCGATTCGGGACCGGTTGACGAGCCGCCGCGACCCAAGGCTTCACCGCCCGCGGGCGACGGCATCGTGCGGGTGCGGCGCGAGACCGGCGGCCGTGGAGGCAAGACGGTCACCACGGTCCGCGGTCTTCCCGCGGCCGGCGCCGAGCTGTCGACGCTGGCGAAGGCGCTGAAGCGCCACTGCGGGGTTGGCGGCTCGGTGGTCGATCAGGCGATCGAGCTGCAAGGCGATCACCGTGAGCGCGTCGTGGCGTTCCTGGAGGAGCGCGGGCATCGGGTCAAGCTGGCCGGCGGCTAGTGGTGTGATTCAGGAATCTGGGGCCTTATCGCGGATAAGGTCCCATCTGCCTGAATCACACCACGAGCAACGCCGCGAACGGCGCTGAGGGCCAGCGACATATGTGGCGGACTCTTGAACCGCCCCATTAGTGGGACTCGTCCTCGCGCCAATTCAGCTGCAGCTCGTCCAGGCGTTGTCGAATCGCACGCAGATCCCAGGCCATGAGATCGCGCGCCGGGGTCACCAGCGCCAAGGTGTCGCCCTGGCCGTCCAAGGCAAAGTGGCTCGTGGCCACGCCGTCGGGGTTCTCCAGCGCGGCGAGGACGCGGCCTGAGCCCGGCTCCACCAGGTGGGTCACGTAGCGCGAGTGACCGAGAGCGAGGAGGCTGCCGTCCGCGGTGAAGGAGATCGCGCCGGCGAGGTCGTCGGCGTTGTCGCGGATCGTCTGCCACCGCAGCTGCCACGTCCCGACTTCAAAGACTCGGTTCTCGGCGCCATCGCTCACACACAACCATCGACCATCTGGGCTGAAGCGCCCTTCGACGTGCTGACCGGGGTGACGCGAGACCGCCGTCCCCGACTGCAGGTTCCAGACTGCAGCGGGCTCGCCCTTCCACGTGCCGGTAAAGAGCCAGCGGCCGTCGGGGCTCAGCGACGGGATGGTGGCCATGCCGCGGTAGAAGGGGACATGGTGCAGTTCGCGGCCGTCTGTGGCATCGAGCACCCGCGCTCCGTCGTTGTCGAGGACGACGATGGTGCGGCCATCGGCGCGCACGGCGCTCGATCGGATCGCGTTGCCGGCGGCCAAGCGCCGACCGGGGCCAAGCACGGGCGCGCCGTCGCGATCGATGGACAGCGGCCAGGCGAGGAGGGCATCTTCGCTGACTCCGAGGAGCTGCTGCCCGCCGACCCCAAAGTGCGCGCCTCGCGTGGCCGCCGGCGAGACCGCGGCGATGGGCTCGAGCGTCGACGCGTCCCACAAGCGAAGCCCGTTGAGGCTCGAGGTCGCAAGCCACGCGGCGTCCGCGCTCACCGCGACCCGCGCCGGGGCCCCGAAGTTGGGCGAGGCGCGGGCCCGCCGCAGCTCGGTCGCGCGCTGGATGCGCCACGTGCTGATCGTGTCTCGGCGGGTGGTGAGTAGCTGGCTGCTGAAGCCCAGGAGCCGCTGGCCGCGCAGCGGGCCGATGTGCGGTTCGCCGGTGGCCATGTTCCACAGCTGCACCGTGTCGTCCCAGCCGTAGCTCGCGAGCAGGGCGCCCGTGGGGTCGAAGCACACGTGGACCACGGCCGACTGATGGCCCCGGAGCACCCCCTGGGGCTCGCCGTCGTCGGTCGACCACAGATACACATTGGTGTCGGTGCCCGCTGCGGCCAGCGTGCGTCCGTCGGCGCTCCAGTCGAGGGCGTAGATGCCGGCAGTGGTGGCCAGATGCCGCACGGGGCCGTCGTCTTGCCAGCGCCACAGGAGGATGTCGGCGGGGTCTTGGCTTTCGCTCGTGGCGATCGCCAGCGTCGTGCCGTCGGGTGAACTCGCCAGCGCAAGCCCGCGTTCGGGGACCGAGTGCTGGCCGAGCAGTGCCCCGTCGGGCAGGCGATACACGCGGACCGTGGCGTCGCTTTCCGTGAGCGCGATCCACCGCGACGGGGAAGCACCGCGGTCGAACGTCACGCCGCTCCACAGGAACCGTTCGGCCGCGAGTGTCAGGATCGCCGTCGCCGAGTCGAGATCCCAGAGGTTGAGGATCAGGTCTTCGCCGTACGCGGCGAGGTAACGCCCGGACGGGTCAAACGTCGCGAGCTTGAGGGCGCTGGTCTCGCCCGGGAGCTGCACGACTTCGGTCGAACTGGCGGCGTCGACGACGCGAAGGCGGCCGTCTTCGACGACGGCGACGCGCTCATGGCGTCGCGAGCCAAACGAAATCGCGGTGTGCGTGATGGGCAGCGTCTGTTCGACTTCGACATCTGTGAGCGTCAGGCACGCGATGACCTCGTTGCGCAGCTCGTTCGATCGTCGAATCTCGGCCGCCAGCCGCAGGGCTTCGAGGGCCCGGCTGCGGCGGCCCGGCCGGTTGCCGGCGCGGGAGGCGCGTGCCTGCACCACGTAGCGGTCGCGTAGCTCGGCCCGGGCCAGGTCGCGCTGCTCGCTGGCTTGCTGCAGTCCGAGCATCGCCAGTACGAAGCCGATCACCATCGCAGTGCCGATCGCGACGGCCGCAGTCGCCGCGACCTGATGACGCTGCACGAACTTCCACGCCGAGTACGCAGTGCCGGGCCGGCGCGCGAGCACGGGCTCGTGGTCGAGATGGCGCCGCACGTCGCGGGCGAACGCGGCCGCGGACTCGTAGCGGCGGTTGGCGTCTTTCTCGAGGGCCTTGAGGACGATCCAGTCGAGGTCGCCCCGCAGCGCTCGGCTCAACGCTTTGGGCTCGGTGCGGCGCGCATAGGCGATCTCCTCGGGGTCGTGCTCGCCGGTGCTGACGCGCAGGGACGGCCGCTGCGGCGTGTCTTCGCGGATGATGCGCTGAATCTCGACGACGTCTTCGCCGCCCATCGACCGCCAGAAGGGCGTGCTGCCGGTCAAGAGCTGGTACAGGATGATCCCCAGGGAGTAGATGTCGCTCCGGGTGTCCACGTCGACGTGGCCGACGCGTGCCTGCTCCGGGCTCATGTAGAGCGGCGTGCCGAGCAGCTGGCGCATCTCGGTCTCGAGCGTCCGGTCGGTGAGCGGGCGAGCGACGGCCTTGGCGATGCCGAAGTCGATGACTTTGGGGAGCGGCACCTCGTCGTGCTCGGTGACGAGGATGTTGGTCGGCTTTAGGTCGCGGTGGATGACGCCTTTCTGGTGCGCGTGATGCACGGCGAGGCAGAGGCGCTCGAACAGCTCGAGTCGGTCGCGCAGCTCGAGGCCGCGTTGGTCGCAGAACCCCGTGACCGGCTGGCCGGCCACGTACTCCATGACGAAGAACGGGCGCCCCATCGCCGTGGTGCCGGCGTCCAGGATGCGGGCGATGCCTGGATGCTCCATGAGCGCCACGGCCTGCCGTTCGGCTTCAAAGCGAGCGATCACCGGGCGGCTATCCATGCCGGGTTTCAGGATCTTGACCGCCACCGTGCGCGCGACCGGCTCCTCTTGGCGGGCCAAGTAGACTCGGCCGAAGCCGCCTTCGCCGAGCAGCCGTTCTAGGCGATACGGACCAACCATGGTGCCGGGTGCCTCCGCCGGCGGCGCGACGAGCGGCGGCAGCGGCGTCGGGCTGTGCTCGGTTGCCTCCACGGTCGACGGACCCGACAGGAACGCGTGGCCGTCGGCGACGGCGAACGCCCGGACGAGCGCCTCGACACGGGAGCGTAGCTCTGCGTCGTCGGCGCACGCTTGGTTGATGTAGTTGGGGCGTTCCGCAGCCGGGAGCTCGATCGCTGCCGCGAAGATCTCCTTGGCGCGGGCCACGGGCACTCCACGGGGTGGGTTGGCCATCGTCAGCTCCCCTCAGAATAGTCGGCGGGCGCCGCCGGCGTATTGTCGGGGAGCAGAGAATCTCGGATAGCATGGCAGCCGCGCCCGGCGGCTCGCGCATCGTCGGACGGATCCAAGCCCCCCTCGAGACTTTGCCCGATGCGCCGCTGGAGCGTTTTTGCCTACGGCCTCGTCTGCTACGCCAGCTTCGTCGTGGTCTTTGCGTACACGATGGGCTTCGTCAGCGGCGTGGGAGTGCCCAAGACGGTGGACGGACCCGCCGCCGCCCCGCCACGGGAGGCCGCCCTCGTCGATGTGGTGCTGCTCGTCGCTTTCGCGGTGCAGCACTCGCTGATGGCACGCGCGTCGTTCAAGCGCTGGTGGACGCAGTGGGTGCCGGAGTCGATCGAACGCAGCACCTACGTCATCGCCAGCAGCTTGATCCTCGGCCTGTTGTTTTGGCAGTGGCAGCCGATCGCGGCTTTCGTGTGGCACGTCGAGAGTCCTCCCGGCCGTGTCGTGCTCCACTCGCTGCAGGTCTGCGGCTGGCTCCTCGTGCTGGTGGCCACCGCGTTGATCAACCACGCGGATTTGTTCGGCTTGCGTCAGGTCATGGTCTTCCTCCGCGGTCGACGCTACTTCTCGCCGGGATTTGTGACGCCGGGGCCGTACCACATCGTTCGACATCCGCTCTACCTCGGTTGGCTCCTGGCGTTTTGGGCGACCCCGGACATGACCGGGGGGCATTTGCTGTTTGCGGGTGGGATGACGGGCTACGTCCGCCTGGCGATTGCGTTCGAGGAGCGAGACCTGCTCCAGGAGCACGGTCGGAAGTACCGCGAGTACCGGTCCAGAGTCCCGATGCTCCTGCCCTGGCCGCGCCGGTGACTCGACCGCGGGCCCCGACTGGGCTACACCAGCGCGGGTCGTGAGAGCACTCCTTGTCGTCGTCCTTGCCGCGGTGCTCCCCGGTCAGGATCCCCTGTTCGCCCCCGGAACTCGCTACGAGCCGTCGGTTCCAGATCTGCGTGCGGTCCTCGGACATGGCTTTGGCGGCAAGATCTCGAGCCACGCCGAGACGGAGCGCTACGCCAAGGCTCTGGCGGCGGCGTCACCGCGCGTCAAGCTCGTGCCCTACGGCGAGACGTGGGAGGGGCGTTCTCTCTACTACCTCGTCGTAGGCTCGGCGGCCAACGTCGCGCGGGCGGCGGAAGTGCAAAGTGGGATGGCTGAGCTCGCCGACCCGCGAGAGCTGAGCGACGCGCGCGCCAAGACGCTGACCGACGCGCTGCCGGCCGTGGCGTGGCTCGCCTACGCGGTGCACGGGAACGAGATCTCGGGGACTGACGCAGCGTTGGCGTGCGCCTATCACTTGGCGGCGGCGTCGGGCGACGAGGTCGTCGACCTGGTGCGTCGCGAGTGCTTGGTCGTGATCGATCCGCTGCAAAACCCCGACGGTCGCGATCGGTTTGTGCACTCGTTTCGGCAAACCCGGGGCCGATGGGCCGATGCGGACCCGTTCGCGGCCGAGCGAGACGAGCCGTGGCCGGGCGGGCGCACGAACCACTATCTCTTCGACATGAACCGAGATTGGATTGCGCTGAGCCAGCCCGAGACCCGCGGCCGCGTGCGCGCGTTCCTGCAGTGGTTCCCGCTGGTCTATGTGGATCTCCACGAGATGGGGACCAACTCGACCTACTACTTCCCGCCGCCCGCCGAGCCAATCAACCCGGAGTTCACGAGTGCCCAGCGCCGCTGGCTGGAGACGTTCGGTCGCAACAACGCGCGGTGGTTCGACCGGATGGGCTTCGACTACTTCTCTCGAGAGGTCTTCGACGCGTTCTATCCGGGCTACGGGGAGGGCTGGCCGATGTTCCACGGCACGATCGGCATGACCTACGAGCAGGCATCCGTGCGCGGGTTGGTGGTCGAGCGTGAGGACGAGACCACCATGCACTACCGCGACAGCGTGCGGCGACACTTCGTCGCGTCGCTGGCGACCCTTGAGACCGCGGCGCGTGAGCGGGGGGCTCTGCTGCGGTCGTTTGTCGACTATCGCCGTAGCGCAGTGCAGGAGGGGCTCGACGGCGAGGTCAAGGCGTACCTGCTGCCGCCTGGCGACGACCCGGATCGGACCGCCGAGCTGGTGCGGCTGTTGATGGCGCAAGGGGTCGAAGTGCAGCGCGCGGCATCCGAGCTTCCGCTGGGCGACGTGCGCGACCCAGACACGGGCGCGGTCGGGGACGCGTTGCTACCGGCCGGCACGTTTGTGGTCTCGCCGGCCCAGCCGGCCAAGCACCTGGTCGAGGCGCTGCTGGCGCGGCGTGTCGACATGGCGCCGGACTTCGTCGCTGAGCAGGAGCGGCGGCGCCAAAAGCGGCTCGGGACCGAGATCTATGACGTGACGGCGTGGTCGCTGCCCCTGCTCTTTGACGTCGCGGTGCGCGAGGCGCTGCAGCCTGTCACCGCTGAGCTGGTCGAGTTGACCCAACCGCCGAGCGCGCCGCACGCGCCGCCCGGCGCGATCGCCAAGGTCGGCTACCTGTTGCCTTGGGGCTCTCACGCGGTCGCGCAGGCGCTCGCGGCCCTCCTCATGGAGGACGTGCGGGTGCACGTTGCGGACGCGGAGTTCGGGCTCGGCGGGCGCACGTATCCGCGCGGCACGTTGTTCGTCAAGCGCCGCGACAATCCCGCGGACCTCCACCAGCTGCTCACCGTGGTCTCCGCGCAGACCGGCGCCGAGATCGTGCCGATCGACTCGGCGTGGACCGACCACGGCATCGGGCTCGGTAGCAACAAGGTGCGCTTTGTCGAACGGGCGCGCATCGCATTGGCCTGGGACCGACCGGTGAGCTCGTACTCCGCGGGCTGGGCCCGCTACGTGCTCGAGCAGTGGTTGGGGTATCCCGTGACGGCGGTGCGCACCGCGCGGTTCGGCCGCGCGGACCTCGACCGTTACAACGTCATCGTCCTGCCCGAAGGCGCTTACGACGCAGAGTCGCTGCCGGTGTCGAGGCTGCGTGCGTGGATTCGAGCGGGTGGGACGCTGGTGACGTTGGGCCGGGCCACGCGCTGGCTGACGCTCGACGACGTTGGGCTCCTCGCCAGCCAGGCGGAGCGCCGGCCTTCGCCCGGCAAGGATGGCGATGCCTCGGGTCCCAAGAGCGACGCCCCGCCGGCAGAGGCTGAGTCGGCTGGGGACGCCGAGGCCGGTGATACCGAGCAGCCAAGTGCGCCAGAGCCGTTCGACCTCGAGGCGGCGATTCAGCCCGAGGATGAGGCGCCGGATCGGCTGCCCGGCGCCATTGTGCGCATTGCGCTCGACGCGGAGCATTGGCTGTCGTTTGGCTACGCCGGTGGTGCAAACGTGCTCGCGAACACGGCCAACATCTTCACGCCGGTCAAGCTCGACAAGGGGCGCAACGTCGGCGTCTACGAGGTCGAAGATCGCCTCGTCCTGTCGGGTTTGGCGTGGGCAGACACGAGACAGCAGATGGCGCAGAAGGCCTACCTCGTGCACCAGCCTCTCGGTCGTGGGCACGTGATTGCGTTTGCCGAAGACCCCAACTTCCGCACCCTGAGCCGCGGTCTAGGGGTGCTGTTCGCCAACGCCGTGTTCTTCGGCCCGGCGCACTGACCACGAGCTGATCGGAGCACCGGGCCCATGCCGCCGTGACTCCATCGAAGGTGATGGCTGCACGGAGCGCGGCGCGGAAGACGCAGGGGGAGTCCCGCCCGCAGGCGGCGGGGCCGCGAAACAGCAGCTGAGGGGTGCTTCTTGGCCGAGAGCGCGGCGGGTCGTTATGCTCCCGCGCCGCTCCGTAGCGTCCGGGCACCGTGTCCGGGTCTCGGCCATGCCTTCGTCTCCACCTAGCGCTCTTTCCTGCCCATGAGTTCATCGGCGTCGTTGTTCACGCGGTGGCTTTCCACTCCGGTCGACGTCGACGTCGAGGCGCGGTCGGCTCGCCCTCCCGCGTCGTCGGGCGAATGGCTGCGATTTGCGCTGACGGTGGCGCAGCGTGTGCTTGTCGCGTGGGTCATTGACCGATGGCAGATCGAGAGTCGCGCGTTCAGTCGCGTGTTCACCCTGGCCGCCGGCGGCGCGGTCGTGCACGCGCTGTTGCCGTTGCGCTTTCGCATGGCGTTCTTCGTCATGTTGTCCGGCGCCGGCCTGGTGTCGGTCCTCGGGTCTCGCAACGCCGCCGTCGTGATCGCGGTCGGCTTGATCTTCTTGGGCCTCTGCTATGCGCCGGTGCGGACTCCCGTCAAGGTGGCGGCGCTCGCCATCGCCGGCACGGTCCTCACGCTGCTTCGCGCGGACGTTGTATCGGCGCCCTGGTCCAGTGCGCTCTGGCCCGTCATCGGCTCGCTGCTGATGTTTCGGGTGGCGATCTTCATCTACGACCTGAGCCACAAGATCAAGCCACGCTCCATCTGGGAGGCGTTGGCCTACTTCTTCATGTTGCCCAACGTGGCGATGGTCCTCTTCCCGGTGGTGGACTTCGCCACGTTCCGGAAGACGTACTACGCGGAGAACGCGTGGCAGTGTTGTCAGACGGGGCTGCGCTGGATCGTACGGGGCGTCGTGCAGCTGATCTTGTATCGGCTGATGTACTACCACGGCGTGCTAGCTCCGGACGAGGTCTCCGGCGCTGGCGATATCTTTCGCTACGTGGTGACGACGTTCGGGCTGTACTTCCGGGTGTCGGGCATCTTCCACGTGGCGATCGGCATCCTGCGCCTGTTCGGCTTCGGTCTGCCCGAGACCCACTTCCTGTATTGGCTCTCGTCGAGCGTCAACGACTTCTGGCGCCGCGTGAACATCTACTGGAAGGACTTCATGCTGAAGCTCTTCTACTTGCCGGCCTTCTTCAGGTTGCGCAAGCAAGGGCAGACGCGGGCGTTCGTATTGGCCACCGCATGGGTCGTGTTCTGCACGTGGTGGCTGCACTCCTACCAGTGGTTCTGGCTGCGCGGCTCCTTTCCGGTCAAGTGGCAGGATGGCCTGTTCTGGTGCCTGATCGGCCTCTTCATGGTGTGGAACACGCTCTACGAGCAGCGCAAGTCTGCCGCTCGGGGCCGCCGCGCAGCGGCGCAGGGCCTGCAAGCGTTGCTCGTCCGCACCGGCGGTGTCTTGGTGACGTTCACCTTCATCGCGCTGCTCTGGTCGGTCTGGACCTGTGAGTCGGCGGAGGTGTGGCTGGGCATGTGGACGACGATCGGCAGCGATACGCCGCCGGCCACGCCTCCCGCGGTCGCCTGGGCGATGGTGGTCACGGTTTTGGTCATCCTCGTGGGGGGCGCGGCGGTCGGGCACCGGCTCACGGATTCTGCGGCCGGTGGTAACAAGACTGGGGCGTTTGTGACCAATGCCGTGACGACGATCGGCGGCTCGGTGCTCTTGCTAGTGCTCAGCACGTCCTGGTTGCACGCCCAGCTGCCGCAAGCGGCCTCCGAGGTGATGCAGTCGCTGCGTGTCGCCCGTCTCAACCGCCTTGACGCCGAACAGCTGACGCGCGGCTACTACGAGGATCTGCTCGATGTCGATCGCTTCAACTCGGAGCTGTGGAACGCCTTCAAGTCCAAGCCCCGTGATTGGGTCAACCTCGACCAAACGGCGGCGATTGAGCCGAGTGGCGATTTCGCGCTGACCCAGCTCAAGCCGGATATCGAGATCGAGTATCACGGCGCCACGCTCCGCACCAATCAGTTCGGTTTGCGCGACCGCCGCTACGAAGAGCAGAAGCCCGACGACACCTGGCGCGCGGCCTTGGTTGGCGCGTCCTACGTGATGGGCTCCGGCGTCGGGAACGACGAGACCTTTGAGAACCTCGTGGAGGATGGGCTGACCGCCGATCCGCCGCCGGGTGGGCTCGCCCGCTATGAGATTCTAAACTTTGCGGTCGCGGGCTACGGGCCGCTGCAGCGCGTATGGTCGTTTGAGCACCGCGCCACCCGTTTCTCGCCCGACGTCGTGCTCTACGTCGCGCACGAGAACGAGGTCTATCGCGTCAAGCGCCACTTGGCATCGGCCTGGAACCGTGGCGTGCCGCTGCCGTTCCCCGAGCTGGAGGCGATCTACGCCGAGGCGGGCATCACCAAGGGTATGGCCGCGGAGGCGTTCGAGAACGCCCTCGAGCCCCACGTCCGCAAGATCATCGAGTTCTCCTATCGCCGACTCGGCGAGGCCGCGCGCGCCGCCGGAGCGCGGCCGGCATGGGTGCTCCTGCCGACGCTCGAGATGTCGGGCGATCGTGAGGAACTCGGGTGGCTGGTCGACCTGGCGCGTGACGCCGGGCTAGAAGCCATCGAGCTGTTCGGTGTCTATGACGGCCATCACATCTTCGACATCCGCCTCGCCGACTGGGACTACCACCCGAACGTCGACGGGCACCGGATCATCGCGGATCGGCTGTTGGCCGAGCTGCGGTCGCGCCCGGCGCTGCTGCGTCGTCCGTAGGGCCGGGCGCCGCCGCCGTTAGATCGAGGCGTTGATGAAGGACAGCACGGCGAACGAGCACCACGCGGCCGCCCAGAGCGCGGTCGCGCCGAGCATCACGTTGCGGACGAGCGGTGGGCGCGCCAGCCACGCAGTGCCGAGAATCGGCCCGGCGATGACGGCGAGTGTGATCGAGGCCGCGGGGCGCACGGTGCCCATCGTGCACTCGTAGTGCCCGACGAGCAGCCCCGCCCAAGGGCCGAAGATCGGCCCGAGCAACGCCAGGCCGCTACCGGTGCCGAAGAAGGCGAGCGCTTGGATCGGCACGAAGATCGCCGCGAGCACCAGCAGCAGGCGCTTGCCCGCTCGGGCTCGGTCGCTTGCCCGGAGCCCTAGCCGCGGCACGCTGATGTGCACCATGCGCCAAGTGTAGCTGGCCGCGTCGCGGCGCGTAGCCGTGCGCGACCCGTGGTCAGCGGAGCCGGGCGTGCTCGACGGCGGGGCGCACCTTGAGCACCTGCTCCTTGCGGATCTGGACCGTCCCCGGCTTGGCGCCGCGCGGCTTGGTCACGAAGCGGGCGCGCGTCGCGGAGACCGCGACCGTCCCGCCTTCGCGGAGTCGGCTGTGCCACGCCGCGAGCGCCGCGGCTTGCTCCAGCACGGCGCGGTCCGGCTCGTCCCCGGCGACGCGCAGGACGGTGTGGCTGCCAGGGTGCCCGCGGACGTGGAACCACCAGTCATTAGGGCGGGCCAGCTTCACGCTGAGCCGGTCGTTGTCACGTTCGGTGCGGCCGACGAGCACGGTCCAGCCGCCCTCGAGCTCATACTCGTACAGCCGCGGTGCGTCGCGTTCCACGGGCGCACCGTAGGCGTCACCGCAGCGGCCGGCAACGCTGCCGCCCCGCCGGGGCGCTGCGCGCCGGCCGACGAATCGCTATCGTCGGCCGCCGTGCGCGTCCCACCTCCGCGTTGTGGCCTCGGGCTCCTCTTGGCAGCCGCCTGCGTCGCATCTCCTCTCGTCGCTCAGCACCTCGACGCCGGCTCGGCCCCGTCGGACCGCGACCAGCTTACGCTCCGCGCCCGCGCGCTCGCCGGCGCCCCGACGGGCCTTGAGGTGAGCCCGGACGGTGCCGTCGCCGAAGTGCTGTGGACGTCGCAGGCGGCGGACAATGCCACGTGCGTGCGTAGCTTCGGGGACCTCGACGGCGACGGTGTGCCGGATGCGATCGCCGGTCACGACATCAACGGCGCCAACGACAACCTGTTTGCGATCTCCGGCACGAGCTCAGGGACCGCGACCTACCTGTGGACGATCGAGACGATCGGCGGCGTCAGCGGTGGTTCGTTCTACGGCGACGACTGTCTCGCGCCCGCCTCGGATCTGACGGGCGACGGCGTGCCCGAGATCCTGGGCGCCACCGCCTGGGGTGGGCGTAGCGCCAACTGCTTCGACGGCAGCGACGGCTCGTTGCTGTGGCAGCTCGACACTTACAGCGAATCCGCGAGTGGTTGGGTCTACACGATCCGCGAGATTCCCGATGTCACGGGCGATGGTGTGCCCGAGGCCGTCTTTGGGTGCGGCTCGTCGAACGACTCGGTGTATTGCGTCGACGGCGCGAGCCGCGGCACCCCGGCGACAGTGCTGTGGTCGTACAAGGCGCGGGACGCGGTGTTTGCCGTGGGCTGGGTGCCGGACATCAATGGTGACGGCATCGCCGAAGTCGTGGTGGGCACCGGCGACTACGACGGGCGCATCTACTGCCTCGCCGGCGACACCGGCGTGCCGCTGTGGATCCACGATCCGGACGGCACCATCATGTCGCTGGCGACCGTGTCCGACGTGGATGGCGATGGCCGTGACGACGTGGTGGCCGCGGTCTGGAACGCGACGGCTGGCGCGGTCTGCGTCTCCAGCATGACGGGCAACCGGCTCTGGACGCACGGTGCCGTCGGCGGGAACGGCATGAAGGTCGCAGCCCTGCCCGACGTCAGCGGCGACGGCGTCGACGAAGTCCTGGTCGGATCGTGGAACAACGCCATCCTCTGCCTCGATGGCGCAACCGGGGCGCGCCGCTGGAGCACCCCGACCGGCACGAAGAACGGCGGTGACGTGTGGACGTTATCGGCGATGCCGGACGTCAACGGGGACACGCTGAGCGATGCCGTCGCGGGCTCCTTCGACGGTTTGGTGTATGGCGTCGACGGCCGCACCGGCGCCGTTCTGTGGACTCAGGACACCGGCAACCGCGTCTACTCCGCCTCGTGGATGAACGACGTGGACGGCGACGGCAAGCCGGAGGCGATCGCCGGGACCCAGGACACTGTCAACAACGTGCTGGTCTACGGCATTGCCGGTGACTCCGGGCTCACCTTGCCCTACCTGGCCCGCAGCGGCGCGGCCCGCCCCGGCGGGGTCGTGGAACTGCACTCGAACGGCTTGCCCGGCGATGCGTTCATCGTGTTTGGCGCATTGGGCACGGCGTCGTTGCCGGTGGTCACGTTTGGGACCCTGTTGCTCGATCCGGCGACGCTGTTTCAGCTGAGCGCCGGCGCGGTGCCCGGCACCGGGACCGGGACCGCAGTGCTGCCCTTGCCCGCTTCTCCCGCTTTGGTGGGCGTGACCCTCTACTTCCAGTCGCTGGTCGGCGCCGACCCGCGGGCGCGGTTGGCCGCCTTGACCAACCGGGTCCAGATGACCATCGAGTGAGGCCGAACCGGTCAGGAGCTCTCGGCCCGGGCCAGGAGTCGCCACGACCACCACGTCGCCAGCAGCATCAAGAGCGCGAACGCCGCCGTGAGGAGCCAGTGCTCCAAACCGCGGTCCGAAAGTGTTTGCCCCGGCCGTGGCGTGATGCTGAGGCGCAGGATGTTGACGCTCGCGGCCGTCGTCGCCAGAGCGCCCAGCCGCAGCGCGAAACGGTGGTGGCGTCGCAACGCCGCCAGCGTGATGGCAAAGGTGCAGCAGAACGACGCACCGGCAGGGCTGCCGGCGATCGCGGCTGGCGCGCTCAGTATGGCCAAGCTGAGGTAGAGCGTCACGGCGCCGTCGACGGCACCATGGCGCTGGCGGCGCGGGGCCTTTCTGTTGCTGCGGGTCACGGGATCACCTGGGCAATGGCGGTTCTCCCAGGTGATGGTGGTCGCTGGCCGGGCGTGACGCCTAGTGGTGTGATTCAGAAATCTGCGGATTCTCCGCGGCCCTCAACGCCGTTCGCAGCGTTGGGTCGTCCTCGCCGTATCCACGAATATGCCTGCGGCGACCCGCCTTGCGACCGGCGCCGATACCTCGCGGGTAATGCCCCATCTG
>JBCCGH010000197.1:0-17903 GCA_039029375.1 Planctomycetota bacterium | reverse complement strand
CGGAGGGGTCCTTGGCAGCACGTCTCAGCAGAGAGGACATCATGGCTATCCATGCTCTCGGCGACCGTGGGGTCGCCAATCGCGCCATCGCCCGCCAGCTCGGGGTGGACGAGAAGACGGTGCGCTACCACAGGTTGCGCACGAATCAGCGCGATTCCAGACGCTCCGCGGCGTACTCCGCCGTTACGCCGCGCGCGAGTAGCTGCGAAGCAGCCCACCGAGTCGCTCCTGGACCACGACCGCTCCGCTCCCCGTGGACGGCTCGCCTTCGACGCGCTCGTTTCCAAGCCCTTGGTGCAGGCGCTCCCGATGGTAGTGATCGACATACTCGCGAAGAGCTCGCTCGAGGTGCTGCCGGCCGAACAGGATCAGCCGATCGAGGCACTCTGACTTCACCGAGAGCACCCTGTAGGGCGACGGCTCAGGATCGAGCTAAGGCGACACCCAGTTTTACGAGGGGTGTCGCCGTGACCTGAGGTCGCCGCTGATCGAGCATCTCCCTCGGCTGGGAGGCGCCGGCGGTGACCAAGCTCGATCAGGAGGCACGAGTGACGATCAAGAAGCTGCACGCTCGGGGCGTGCACAACACGGCCATCGCCGAGATGCTCGGCGTGACAGAGGGCTCGGTTCGGTACCACCTGCGGCGGCCGGCGGCGTTGGTCATCGGTGAGCCGAAGTCGCCGGCGGCCGAGCTGCTCGCGCAAAACACGGTTCTCCTCGACCAGGTAGGCGGTCACCTTTGCCTGCTCGCGGTTCACCCAGCCGGCGAAGATCGCGAGGAGGAGCTGGAGAGGGTAGGAATCGGGCATCGCTCTCGTTCTCGCCTCGGTCGGCCATCGCCATAACTTCCGCCAGTTCAACGCGATCCAGTTTTCGGACAGCACGGGGGCCAGGGGCGCGCCCGATGGTCTGCGCGCGTGGAGTCGCGAGAACCGCGAACCACACCAAGCAGGCCGCGACAAGATGCGTCACCGCACCGCGTTGTGACGCAGCGAATAGGCGGCCGAGCGAGATGAGGCTTCTCGGACAGCACCGATCGGCAGGGGACCCCGAGGGATCGCGAGAGCCGAGTTTCTCGGAGAGTTGTGTGACTTTTGTCCCGCCACATCCGGACACCCAAAGGCCCTCAACGCTTGGAAGGGCACGCCCCCAAACCAAGGGCGACGTCGCCATGCAAACAATCCTTCTCTTTACGTGCTCTTGCCTGGTAGGCCTTGGCTCGCTGTGCGGGCAGGACCCTCAAGACCCCCGCGCGTCTCGCGAGATCGCGGTTCCGAACACGGCAACTCGGGTCCGCGTCTTTCGTGGTGACGGCGGCCTACAGGCGCGGGTCACCAACGACCACGGCTTAACGTGGCGGGCACTGGCGCGCCCGAACTACATCATCGACGCCCAGTACACTTCGTTCGACCCGTTGATCCGCGAACCGCTGGTCCCGCCGGCCCTGGCCGCGCCGCCGGGCAACCGGCTCTTCGTGGTCCAGTTCGAGACCCCGATCATCGGCCACTATCGGCACGCGCTCCGTCGCCTTGGCGTCGAAATCCACTCATTCCTGCCGACCCAGTCCTACCTCGTCCGCATGGATCGCGGACGCCGCGCGGACGTCGCCGCGCTGCCGTTCGTGCGTTGGGTTGGCGACTACCACCCGGCCTACCGCTTGGAGCCGCAGCTCGTCGCCGAGATTGTTGCCGGGACCTTTGCGGATGCGACGCGCTACAACGTGCTGCTTGTGGATCGCCGCCGCGATGAGGCCGCCCTCGAGCGCTTCGTGACCCAGGTCGGCGGCCGCGTCGATATGCCGGCGATGGGCGGCGGCGTCATGCACGCGACCCTAACGCCGGCACAGCTGCTGGCGGTGGCCAGCCACGAGACGGCCCTGTGGATCGACCGGTGGACCGCCCCCGAGGTGGACATGGACAACGCCCTGGTGCAGTCGGGCGCGCAAGCCCTCCACGCCCTATCGATGCCGATCGACGGCAAAGGCATGACGAGCCACGTGTTCGAAGGCATCCACACGACGCACCCCGAATTCGCGGCGATCTCGCCCTACCGGACCACGCCGCAGTGGATCCTCGGGTCGGGCTCCTCGGGTCACGGCACCAACACCGCGGGCGAGATTTGGGCCCGCGGCGTGCATCCGACCAACCCCAGCTTCCGCGGCGGCGTGCCGTTCGCGCAGATGTGGTACACGCCGTCGTCTAGCGCGGTCCGCTACCAGCTCTACGGCCAACTCACCGATCCGGCTGGCAGTGTCAAGGCCATGGCGACGACCGCGTCTTGGGGCGGCGGTCGCACGACGGACTACACCGCGACATCCGCGGCCGTTGACACCGCCATTCTCGATTTCGACATCTTCGCTACCAACAGCCAGAGCAACGCCGGTTCGCAGCCGTCGCGGCCGGAGGCCTGGGCGAAGAACATGAACGGCATCGGTGGCTTTCTGCACCGCAACAACACCAACCCGAACGACGACTGCTGGTGCCGCACAGGCAGCATCGGCCCGGCCTCGGACGGTCGGATCGGCGTCACTCTTGCCGGTTATTACGAGTCGATCCTGACCACCAGTGGCGTTAGCGGCTACACCGCGAGCTTCGGCGGCACCAGCGGCGCGACACCAATGGTCAACGGTCTCGGACAGCTCGCGATCCAGATGTTCACCAACGGTCTATTCGGCTATCCCGCAGCGCCGACGTTCCAAGATCGCTTCGAGCACAAGCCACACTTCACGACCACCCGGGCGCTGCTGATGGCGAGCACGCGCCAGCTCACGTACGACGGCTCAGGCACCGCGGCCGGCGCGAACCGGTTCCAGCAGGGATGGGGCTTCCCCAATGTCCGAGATCTCTACGACCTGCGCGACCGACTCCTGGTGATCGACGAGGAGAACGCGACCGTCACCGGGCCGTCGCGCGACGTTCTCCAACAGGGCCAAAGCCGCTCCTACACGGTGTTCGTTCCTCCGGGCACCCTGGAGTTCCGCGCCGCCATGACCTACGCCGATCCAGCGGGCAACCCGGTGATTCAGTCGCAACACCGGGTCAACAACCTCGACCTGGAAGTGGTGGCACCGGACGGCACCCGCTACTACGGCAACGGTGGTCTCCGGACCGGCCCGGTCAGTGTCCCGGATCCGACCGCGACCGAGCTCAAGGACACCGAAGAGATGGTGATCTTGGCCGGCCCGACGCCGCCGCCGCCCGGGGCCTACACCGTGCGGGTGAGCGCACCGGAGGTCGTCGCCGACAGCCACGTCGAGACGGCCGCGGTCGACGCCGATTATGCGTTGGTCGTGAGGGGCATTGGCGGCGGGCGCGATCGCTCGGACCTGGTCCTCGACGTGACGCCCGGCGGGTCGCGCAGCTACCAGGTGTCGGTCAGCAACATACCGGGGTCAGGCTGGGTGACCGGCAACACATTCATTTCCACGGACACCAGCCGCCATTTGAGCTCGGGCAACTGGTTTGGGATCGAATCGGACTCGCTCACGGCGCTCAGCATGAGGACGCCCCCCACGCCGGGCGGCGTGGAGGCGTTTACGAACACCGGGAGCGCCAGAGAGTACCCCTTTGCGCCCGCGAGCTTGCCAGCGCCGATCGTCGGTGCAGCGAGTGGTGCAGGCCTGGATGCGGTCGTAGTCTTGTACGACGCGCAGGGCAAGGTCGTTCACGCCTCCAACGCGGTCCGAACCGCGATTGCCGCGGGGTACAACCCGACGCCCCGCAAGCCCACGGTATACCTGACCGGCGTCCCCTGTCCGGCGGCCAACCCGGCCCTGCTGGGAATCGAGAACGGACGTCTTGCGGTCACCGGCCGCGATTTCAGGCTGGGCCTTCAGGGCGGGCGCGCCTTTGCCGCCTGGGTTCTCGGCGCGCAGCAGGCGCAGATCCCCACGCCGCTGGGCTGCCCGCTGCTGGTAAATCCCCTGGCCGTCCTGTTGCAGCCCGCGCCGCTGGTGCTGCGAGTGCCCGACGATCCATTGTTCGTGAACCAAGAGCTGGTGTTCCAGGCGCTGACCTGGAATGTCCCCACCGCGGTCGCGTTCTCGAACGCACTGGTGGCCAACATCGGCGACAACACGATCCGCCAAGCGGTCGCCGTGGTGCGCCAGCCCTTCACCGGGGCACCGCGCGTCTTTGGTCCAGGGGACCCCATCGAGTTCGACGTCAGACTTGCGAGCCACACCGACCTGCGAACCAACGCCTGCGCGCTCGCCGTCGGCACGGCCGAGTCCGGGACTGAGGTCTTCGCCCAGTTCTGCATCGAGAACGTGATCCCTTTGGGCGACGGCGTGTCGAGGGTACACGCCCGCAACATCACCGCGCCGGCGGTTGCAACCGGCACGGTGCTGGACTTCATGCTGGCGGTCGGCGTCCGCAAGTCGGCCCAGGTGCGGACCGCGCGCTTGGTGCCCAGCGCCGACCCGAGCGTGTGGTCGGGCAACGCGCAGTTCGTCGCCACCGACCCAGGATCGCTGATGTTCATCAGTTCCGAAGCGCGCGGGATTTGCGCCGATTTGGTGTTCACCTGGTCGCTCGATCCTTCGGGGACCGCGGTGGTGCTGACGATGGCGGGTGCATGCGATGCGTCGGGGTTCCCGGCCGGCACGACCGTCAAGACCGACGTGCACTGGGACCTGACGCCGCCCTTGGCGCCGCCGTGCCCAGACGACCACGTCGACTTCTTTTCGCCGGAGCTCACGATCACCTACGGCTCGGACCTGACCATTGAAGACATGCTGAAGGAGCTGGCGATGCTGATCGAGGACACGCTGACCGCCGCGGGGCACGGCGGCAAGTACGTCGTGACGCCGGCGGCAACCACGATCACGATCACGCTCGCACCGGTCTACGCCGGCTGCACATTTGCCGCCGCAGGAGGCGTCTTGGAAGTTTGTTGTGCGAGCGACGCCCCGATCCAGCCCCCGCAAAGCAGATAGCGAGCCACTTCTCCCCACAGTTGCGCCAGCAAAGGAAACCAGAGATGCGACGTTTTGACGATGCCGATTCGCGGCGCCTGATCGCGCTGTCCACCGCCTTGGCCGCAGCCCTGTGGGCCGCGCCGGTAGCGGCCCAAATGTTCGAGCCCGCGGCCGAAGTTGACTTAGCCACACCCAGCGGCGCCAGCGACTACGCCCCAACGCTGACCGAGGACGAGCTCTACATGGTCTTCACGCGCGATCCCGGCGCGAGCGGGAACGCCGACCTCTACGAGACGCGGCGCGCGACCACGAGCTCGCCCTGGAGCACGCCGACGCCCATCGTCGAGCTCAATGGATCGGCGGACGACACGGACCCGTGCTTGGCCTACAAGCCAGCCTATCCCAACGTCGCCGAGCTGCTGTTCGTCAGCAACCGCACTGGCCGGTATCTGCTTTACAAGTCCATGCGCACCAGCCCGACTGGGCCCTGGTCGGCGCCCGTGTACGTCACGTCGGTGAATGCCGAGGCGATCGCACGGGGCTGGCAGATCCGCAGCCCGTGTGAAGCCTCGGATGGCTTTGAGCTCCTCTTCGCCGCTTTCGATGCCACAGGCCGCTCCGACATCTACAGCGCTCTCGGGTCCGGCCTCTACTGGGGGACACCGTCGGTCTTTGGTCCGGGCACCGTGAGTCTGCCCGGCAGCACGGAGCTGTATCCCGCTCCGATCGGCATCACGCTGCCGCTCGGGGGCAGCAAGACCGGGGCGGTGCTGTTTGCCAGCAGCCGTTCCGGGGGCGCGGGGAGCTTCGACCTCTACATGGCGTACCGGACCGCCTTCCGGGGCAGTTGGTCGGTGTTCCCTCTCGCCGATCTCAACACGTCGGGGCTCGAGAGCTCGGGCTTTTGGATGGGGCACACCGGGACCGTCTACTTCGGGTCCGCCACACCCGCGCCCGCGGACTCGCGGATCAAGACCGCGTGCTACTCCTGCACGCGGGCCTGGATCCCGTGCTGTGAGTATGTCTTCGACTGCTTTGTCCCCCATCCCAGCGGCGACTTCTGGAACTCCTTCATCTGGCTCATCGACGTTGACACCTACCAGAGGATCCGGGTCGAGGCGTGGGAGCCCTGTACTTCGGCCTACTACCTGTTCATGTCGCCGAACCGTTCGCCGGTTGGCGTGTCGATCCCAGGCCTGCGGTGCGAGTTCATGCTAAGCCCGAGCGGGCTGGTTCTCGCCGGCGCCGCTCTCCGACCACCCGTCGGTCACGTGGACTTTGGGTTCCACATCCCCTGTGAGCTAGCGGGGCAATCCCCCCTATTCTTCCAAGTCGGCAGCCTCTGCGGCGCGTCCGGAACCGGATCCTTCTCCGACGTCGGCGAGATTCGCTTCGGCGGTTCGTGCCCCGCCGAGCGCAGATGACGCGCGTCACCTGGGGGCGTCGCTGAGGTGCCTCGCCGGCCGCACGCCGCAGTCTCTCTTCGGGCTGTTGTCTTGGCCGTGCGAACCAAAGCGCCCGGACCTGGCGTACTTGGCCGGAGCGGCAAAGCTGCCGCCGCGGAGCATCCTCATGCCCGCGTGACTGCGCTCGATGGCTCGCTCGCCCGTCCCGGGGAGGACCGGGAACTCGTACGCGTTGCGTCGATACCAATCCTTACAGAGCTCGAACACGTTGCCGGCCATGTGGTGGAACCCAAAGGAGTTTGCCGCCAGTGCGTTCACCGGGGCGTGCAGCTCGAACGGGTCCGCAAAGTCGTCGTCCGGCGTCATGTGCGGGTTCACGATGTCCCTCGCCTCCCGCCCGGCGATGTTCGCGTGCCCGGCCAAGTCGGCAATCGATGGCCCCGCGTAGAAGGCTGTGTCCGTGCCCGCCCGGCACGCCCATTCCCACTGGGCCGAGGTCGGCAAACCAAGCTCCAGGTGCGACAGCACGCGCGTCGCAATGGCCCAGTTCAACCCCTCCACCGGGTGAAGCCACGTGATGCCCTGCACCTTATCCGCCGCCAGCAGGCTCGGGTTGCGGCCCGTGATGCGCAGCCACTGCGCCTGGGTCATCTCGTACTTCGAGAGCAGGAAGGGGTCCAGGTCCACCGCGTGTGGCCGGTCGTAGACGCGCGCCTCCTCGTCGTAGTTCGCCGCGTCGGGGTCGTCGTTCTGCCGTCCCATCAGCAGCCGACCGCCGGGGACCAGCACGAACACCAGCCCCGTTTCGGCGGTGATCGAGAGCCTTCCGTCCTGGCCGCGTCGCGGGATGGTCCCGCTCAGCCAGTGCCCGAACTCCTCGAGACCCGAAACCGGGTCTCGGTCGAGGGGAACGAGCCCGATCTGCGGGCTGAGCTCGAAAGGAGCCCGGTAGCGCGGATTGCGGCCCACGCGTTCGACCGCACGAGCCCACGCCCGCTGTGCCTCAGTGCTACCGACCGTCGCCATGCGCACGGCGCGGGCCGCGTCGCGGCGACGCTCAATGCGCCGGACGACGCCCTGGAAGCCCTCAAGGCCAGCCACCGCCTCCTGCAGGTCCGCGCGTTCAGAAGCGTTCGCAGACGAATGCGGGAGGCGCCGGAGGCTCTCGCGGTAGCCGCCAAAACGACCGAGCAACGGGCGTGCCCGGCTCAGCCAATCTTCGAACCGCGGCACCTGGGCGGCCCGCGCCGGCCAAAGACCCTCGGCCTCGCGCTCCAGGGCCACAGCCAATGGACCATCCCACACCAACCGCAGCTCGCGCACGGCCAGGTCGCGCGACGCCGCAAACCAGAACAAGACCGCGATGGCGCACGCGAGGACCGCGGCGATTCCACCGGAGCACAGCGCCCACTTCGGGTGCCGCCTCGCGGTCCTGAGCACCCGCTCCACCGGGCCCATCGGTCGCGCGTGGACGGGTGCGCCCTGGCTCAAGCGCTCCAGATCCTCGGCAAACCCACGGGCGGACGGATAGCGGCGCGCCGGATCCGCCTCCAGGGCCTTGTGCAGCACCGCGGCGAGGTTGCGCGTGGCGCGAGGATTCGCGCTCCGCACATCAGGGGCGTCGCTGCGCAGGATTCGGCGCGCAAGCGCGTACTCGGTCGAGGCCTCGAAGGGGCGCCGCAGCCCGACGCACTCGAACAGGATCACAGCCAGCGCATAGACATCCGTGCGCGCATCGGCCGCCCCACCGGCAACCTGCTCGGGCGCCATGTAGGCCAGCGTCCCGAGCAGCTCGCCGGATCTCGTCAGGGTGCGTAGGTCTCCGCTCAGATCCCGACCGAGGCCCAAGTCCAGGATCACGGGCCGCCCCGACTCGGTCACGACGATGTTCTCTGGCTTGAGATCGCGATGCACGACGTCCGCGTCGTGCGCTGCCTGCAGGGCCTCCGCCACCGCCAGGACCAGTCGAACGGCTCGATCCATCTCTTGTGGATTTGGCAGATTCTGCAGCGCTGGTACCCCGCCGCGTTCTTGCGCGGCACGCGCCCGCAGGCGATCGCGAAGCGTGTCTCCCGCCACGTATTGCATGACGGCCCACAGGACGCCGTCTTCCTCGGCGACGTCGTCGACGCGGCATACTCCGGGATGGTAAATCCGCGCGGCAAGGCGGACCTCGCGCTGGACGCGCTCGAGATGCCGATCGCCGCCGGCGACGAGCGGCGTCGCTTTGAGGGCAACCTGCACCCCTCGCCGCAAGTCGTCCGCGACGTACACAATCGCTTGGCCGCCACGCCCAATCTCGCGCAAATTGCAGAACCGTCCCAACACCGCGTCGCTGCGCTCAAGGTTCGAGGCCGTCACTGGCTGTCGCATGGCGCGGCCGGCGAACAGGCTGGACAGCAGCGCGCGCGAGCGCCCCCAGTCCTCGTCACTCGTCGACCAGAGCCCCGACCGCAGCAAACACGCCAACTGCCGCTGCACGTCGTCGGCGTGCTCGGCGTGGGTCTGGCACGCGCGCTCCACGGCCGCCTGCCAGTCCGGCTCGCGCAGACATTCACTCAGGATCCGCGTGCTCGGTCGTGTCACCGGATGAGCCTCCGCGCCGGTCGCAGCCCGGAGTCATCGATGTCCATCTGCTGATCTTGCCGGGTGCGGCAACTCGACCGCGCGGCGGCGCCCGCCTTGAAGAACCCGCCACCGCGCAACACGCGATGCGTCGACGGCGCCAGGTCGCGTTCCCCCTCGCCGCCGCGCGGCGCAATGGAGTAGGCCTCGCTATCGTACGGGTCGCGACACCACTCGCTCATGTTGCCGTGCATGTCGTGCAGACCGAACGGATTCGGCCGCAACGAGCCTACCGGTGCGGTCTTCGTGAAGCCGTCTCGAAACTCCTCCGGGTCGTCGAGCTCATACGAGTAGTCCTGGGCGTGGACGTTGGCATGACCGTGTAAAGAGCTCGGCTCGGCCCCGGTGTACCACGGAGTGCTCGTCCTCGCTCGGCACGCATACTCCCACTGCGCTTCGGTCGGCAACACAAGCTCGAGTGACTGCAGCACGTCGTGACCCACGTCCCAGCGCACGTGGTCAACCGGGTAGCGCAGCGAGAGCTCCTGTTGCTCATAGCCGGCTTTGTAAAGGCTCGGGTTGGAGCCTGCCGCCCGCAGCCACTGACCTTGGGTCATTTCGAACTTGGAGAGCATGAACGGCTGGAGACGCACAGGGTGGGCCGGCGCTTCGTGGGCCGCCGCCTCCGGATCGTAGTTTTCGCCGCCGGGATCGCGCTGGGCCCCCATGATGAATTCGCCCCCCGGGATCAACACGAACACCAGGCTCGACGTCTCCGTGATCTGCAGCTCGCCGCGCACGTTCCGGCGCGGCACGTCACCGGTCAGGGGGAACGCAAATTCCTCGAGCCCAGACTGCGGGTCTGGACCGAGTGGCACGAACCCGAGTTGGGGCCGCAGCCCGCCCCACCCACCGTACACGGTCGAACGGCGAACGCGCGCGATCGCCTGCGACCAGAGCTCCGCGGCTCGGGGGCTGTGCATGGTCTGCGACGCCACTTGGTTCGCGAACTCGAAACGATCCATCACTCTCGCGTAGGTGGGGGCATCGCGATCATCTGCGAAGAATGCCTCCACCTGCTGCACGAAACGGCCTCGCTCGGCGCGCCACGAGTCTTCGAGCTTCGAACCCAGGATCTTGCGGTGATGCGGCGCCCTAGCTCGCAGCTGCCTCGCGCGTTGCAGCCAAGCCTCCATCGCGCCCACTTGCTGGCTCGTGGCCGGCCACAGCTTGTCGATCTCCCCGCGCAGTGCGGTCAACTCGAGAGAGTCGCGGAGGTCTTCCTGACGCGACAGTGCCTCCTGGGTCTGACGGACAAGCACCGCGCCGACCACGACACCGGCGCTCAGAATCGCTGCGACCGCGCCGAGCAACACCGCGGTCGGTCGGTTCGCTCGAATCCACTGCGAGATCTTGGCGATCCCGCGCGGCGGTCGCGCCAGAATCGGGCGGTGCTCGCGCACGCGTTGCAAGTCGTCGGCGAACGCCTGCGCCGAGCGGTAACGCCGAGTGCGCTCGGGCTCCAGCGCGGTGCGCAAGACCGTGGCCAGGTCTCGCGAGATCGCTGGGTTGAGTCGCCGCGCCGGCGGGAATCTCGGGCTGCGCACCAGCTCGACGGCCGCGCGACGGTCGCGGGCGAGCCACGGGAGTTGCCCGGTGACACACTCGAACAGGATGCACCCCAGCGAAAACACATCCGTCCGCGCGTCCAGCTGCCAGCTGCGGAGCTCGGCTTGCTCGGGCGACATGTAGGCCAACGTGCCCAGAATGGCCCCGGGCTTCGTCAGCAGCTCTGCGTCTTCGGCGACTTCGCGAGCGAGGCCGAAGTCCAAGAGGACGGGCTCACCCGCCCCGGTGATCATGATGTTCTCAGGCTTGATGTCTCGGTGGATCACCCCTGCCGAATGCACTTGATGCAGGCCGCGGGCGACTTTCTCCACCAGCATCACGCGTTCGGCGATGTCCGCCTTCGCCGGCCGATCGCGCTGGTTCGGCGGCGCCGGCTCAGCGAGGCCCACGACATCGCGCAGCGTCTTGCCGCGGAGCAGCTGCATCGCGATGTATGCGTAGTGATCGGTCAGCCCGACGTCGTAGATCGTGCAGATCCCCGGGTGCTCGACTCGGGAAGCAAGCTGCGCTTCGCGAGACACGCGCTGCCACGTCGCCTCGGACATCCCTCGGCGCGGGAAGACCTTTAGCGCAACGACGCGCTCCAGACGCAGGTCCCATCCGCGGTAGACGGTGCCCTGCGCGCCGCGGCCGATCTGGCCGTCGATCCGATATCGTGCGATCTGGTGCGGCCTCGCGGGCTCGGCCGGCTCCGGAGCGAGTCGAGCCACCAGCGCGGCCAGCAGCTCGTTGCGATCGCCCTCGCGTTCCGCCGAAGCGTCGTTGCACGGCGCGAGGCCAAGCTCCCGCAGCGCGTCGAAACGATCGCACAGCTCACTAGCGATCCCCGAGTGCTCATCACAGGCGAGCTCCAGCGCGACACTGCCGAGATCGGGCCATTGCGCGAGCACGTCCGCGAGGACTTCTTCGACCTGCGGGTCTTCGTCACGCATAACCTGCAGGGCCTGCTGGGCCGCAAACCCAATGCCAGTTCATGGCGCCAACCACTCTCTCCAGCCGCTCTGCAATCGGCAGCCTGAGGAAATTTCTCACCCTTTGGACCACGCGGCTCTCCTCCGATCCCCGCACGATACCGCGCGTCGCGGCTGCGCGCACGGCTGCGGTGGGTCGCTGTCCGCCCGAGGCTACCGTGGGCCGCGCTGCTCGATCAGGAAACCCACTTGCGGATCCGCGCCGAGGCGCGGTCGATGCGATCGCAGACGGTCGTTTTTGGTATGCCAAGGTGCGCCGCGATGGCCCGCCTGGACATGCCTTCGAGAGCATACAGGTCGAACACCTGCGCCTCTTCCGCGGGCAAGCGGGCGGCCGCGTCACGCAACCGCTCGACGTCCTCGCGGCGACTCAGAATCGTCCGCAGCGTCGTCCGGGGATCAAAGGGCTCGCACGGGGCACCCTGCCCGTGATCGGATTCGAGATGCCGCACTTTGCCGCGCCCTCTTGAAGCCAGATGTCGGCCCAGATCCGCGATCTCGTTCCGCGCCAGCGTTCCAAGCCACGCGTTGAACGAACCGGGCCGCCGCCAGCTGAACTCGGCCAGGCCCCGAAAGGCCCTAGTGAAGACCGCTTGGCAGATGTCCTCCGCGTCAAACTCAGGTCGGCACACCCCTGCACAGCGCCGTTCGATGAACAACATAAGCCACGGGCTCTTACGGTGGTACAGCTGAGTGAACGCCGACTTATCGCCCTGGAGGTGCCGTCGAATGAGCTGCGCGGTAGCGCCGTCGTCCGCCGCACAAGGCGACTCCGTTCCCTCCGTGTGCTGCAGTTTCGGAGCAGCCGGGTCTTGTGGTGTGCTAGGGAGGCGTGCCATGGCGTGGTCCTCGTGTTCGTGCTGTCTGCAATCAACGGTTATACGGGGTCGTTGGCTCCTGAACGAGTGCCGCAGCGGCGGACTCACGATCAACAAGGAACAGTGACGGACACTCCACGTCCGAAATCGCGGTCATCGACGAACCTGCGGCACTTACTCCCACTCGATGGTCGCCTGCAGCTTGCCTGAGGTGTCGTGCAGGATGGGTCCGGCCCCCGCTCTCCTCGACGAGGTAAACCACAACCTTTGGTTGTTCGCGGTCTACCCGACCGGCGAACGTCGCCAGAAGCAGCAGCGGCGAGGAAAACCCCGTCATCGAGTGGGGCGATCGGAGCTCAGGAGCCCTGTCGGATGTCATTTTCGTGTCAGGCTGGCTGAATACTCGGACACCAGGGTCGCGCATGCGCTCTGTAGCACGAACCATTGACACGACGGCAGATGCGTTCGATCGGAACGGACGCCCCGTCGTCCACGGACTCGATACGTGCCTACCTCGAGGAGCAGCGATGTCTCATCCCAGAAGCCGACGCGAATCCTGGACCACCGCGACCGTCATAACAGCCGCGATCCTCATGCAGTCGTCGCTGACACCGGCCCAGGTATCGTTCCTCCCCGGCAAGGACTACTCCGTAGCGCCCGGCCAACGGCCCATCGGCATTGTTGCTGCCGATCTCGACCAGGACGGCAACGTGGACTTGGTGACGGGCAACTTCAACAGCGGCGACATCGCGATCCTGATGGGCCTGGGCGACGGGACGTTCGAGACACCACCCAAACTGTCTCCCGCAGGTGGCAGGCCCACCTACCTCGCGGTCTGTGATTTGGACGAAGACGGAGACCTCGACCTCGTCGCGGCACTCTCCGATCTGCCAGGTGGCGTGGCCGTTCTCGAGAATCACGGTGCCGCGATCTTCACCCTGGCTGCCACCCTGGCGGCGGGCAGACGACCTGGCGACGTGGTCTGTTGCGACGTGGACGGCACGAGCGGACCCGACATCGTCGTTTGCAGCGATGCGTCGGACTCGGTCTCGTTGCTCCGCAACACCGGCGACCTGACCTTTGCCCCGGCGAGGGATTATTCGGTGGGCGACAACCCGCAGTCGATTTGCTGCGGTGATTTCGATGGGTCAGGCGGCCCCGATGTCGCCGTGGCCTGTTTCTCGGGCTCGATCTCGGTCTTGCTGAACACGGGCTTCGGCTCCTTCCAGCGCTCCGTCGACTACCCGGTTAGCTCGGGGCTGCGAGGCATCGCGTGCTGCGACTTCGACCAGGATGGGGCCGATGACCTTCTGATCGGCGGCGTCTCGAGGACCGTGATGCTGTGGAACAATGGCGACGGCAGCTTTGGGACGGCGACGGAGATCGCGGCCGCTGGCAACGCCTTTGCGGTCGACTGCGGCGATCCGAATGGCGATGGCGTCCCCGATGCGGTGCTCGTAAGCAACGCGTCCGATGCCGTCACCGTGTGTCTCAGCACCGGCTCGAGAACTTGGGCAGTGCAGCCACCGCTCCCCGTCGACGACGACCCGCGTGGCCTGACAGTGTTCTCCCGCGAGGGCATCGTCAACGTGGCGACAGCGAACACCAACTCGAGCTCGTCGACGGTGTTGTCGAACTTGGGCATTCCCAGGCTCGAGGTGCGCCATACCGAGTTCTTCGGCTTCGTGTCCTACGAGGCCGACATCCATGGTCCGCCCGCCGGGATCGGTCACCTGTTCGGGTCCACGAGAATCGTCGCTCCCTTCTTCTTCCCGGGAGTTTCCGGTGCGCTCCGCGTGGATCCGTCTTCCCTGATCTACTTCGGCCCGATGCCGCTCGGCCTCACCGGCGTCGCGACGGTCCCGATCGGAACCGTGCCTGAGGACGATTCCTTCACACTCATCCTCGAGGCAATCGTCACGTCGTCCGCCGGGGAAGTTCAGGCGACGAATGGTGTCGCGTTCGGCCAGGGGGCGACCCCGGGCAAGGAGGCCGTGGGGCGCGGCGTCATCAACACGTCAAACCTGGAGTACGAAGTCGTCGTGAGTGGCCCGGCTGGAGAGGCAGTTAAGATCCTTACGGGTGCGCCAAGCGCGGAGCTGGGATCGGCGACCATTCCAGCATCCGGAGTCGCCGTCATCGAAGGCAAGGTCCCCGCCGGAGCGTGCGGATTGACCTGGTTTCGGTTGGGCAGCGTGATTGGCGCGACGATCCTCGCCTTGTTGTGCTGATGACTCGATCGTCGACAACTGATTGCGTCAGCGGATCAGGTCGTGAACGGGCTCAAGCATTTGCAGCGGCCCTCCCTGAAGAAGGAGCGTGCAGTGACTAGGTTGATAACGTGCCCGGCCCCCGTGATCGCCGTACTCCTGGCGACTTCTCCCGTCGGTGCGCAGGAGGGCTGGCAGCAGCGGCTACCGGCGATGCGCCCGCCCGTGCTGTCCGACCATGCGATGGCATACGACAGCGCGCGGCAAGTCGTGGTGCTGTATGGCGGCAGCGTCTCCGGCGTGCCTTCGTCGGATACCTGGGAGTGGGATGGTTTGAGCTGGACGCAAAAATGCGCAACCACGAGCCCGCCCGCCAGGTACGGCCACGCGCTCACGTACGACCCCGTGCGGGGAGAGATCGTGATGTTCGGCGGCTCCGAGGGGAGCACGCAGCTGGCAGATACCTGGACGTGGGACGGCACGAGCTGGACCCTCGAGTCGCCGGCGTCGGGTCCGCCGGCGCGTCAAGACCACGCGATGGTCTACGACGAAGCGCAGCGTGTCGGGTACTGTTCGGGGGCGATCTCGCCGGTGTCCGTGCCGGAGACACCTGGGAGTGGGACGGCTCCGGCTGGCGCCAACGGTCGCCAGCTGGGGGGCCTCCGCCGCGCCGGCACCATGCGCTCGCCTACGACGTCACGCGCCAGGTCGCGGTGCTGTACGGCGGGGACGTTGCCGGCGGTCCCGCTTCGGACACTTGGGAGTGGAACGGACTGGCTTGGTCGCAGCGCCTACCAGTGGCCAGCCCGCCTGCCCGACACGACCACGCGATGGTCTACGACCGGGCCCGGCGGCTCACCGTGCTGTTCGGTGGCGACGTCGCGGGTGCCTTGGCCGCCGACACATGGGCGTGGAACGGCTCGAGCTGGACGCCCTGGTCACTCGAGCCAAACCCCTCCGCGCGTCAGGGCCTAGCCCTCGCTTACCACACCGCACGGCAGCGAGTCGTGTTGGAGGGTGGAGTTGGGCTGTCCGACACGTGGGAACTCGGAGTTACAGCCGCAACGGGAGCGCTGCTGTCCTCGGACGGCGGGTTCCTTGGCGAGCCTCTGACGTACTTTCTGCAGGGAGACCCCTTCGAGGTCTTCGCCCTCATCCTGTCGAACAACACCGGTCAGACCCCGCTGGCACCGTTCTGCTCAGGAGATCCGCGCGTCCTGCGTGTCGGGCTCGGAGGCTCACCTCCGCTCATCGGTACCTTGGATCGAGACGGGCTGGCGAGCGTGCGCCTGTCCGTGCCGGGCTCGCCGCTGTGGACGGGCGTCCAGCTCCACGCTCAGTTCGTGACGATCCCCGGTTCGTCCTGTGTCGTCGACGACGTCAGCAACCTGGCGACGCTCACCCTGACGCCGCGAGGCGGCCCCCTGGTGGCGATTCCGCCGCACGTGAGTTTGGCTGAAGCTCCGGTAGGCGCGCCGGTCGTGACGACCCTCGAGCTCGCCAACCCAGGCTCATCACCGGTCACGATTACGAGCGTACAGGCGACGCCGCCTTTTGGAGCGCGTCTTACCAGCGGCTTCGTGGTGCCCCCTGGCGGCTCGCTCCCCGTGGACGTGACCTACGCCGCGAGCCAGCTGGGCCAGCGGGTCGGGTCGGTCACGGTGCAAACAAGTCGAGGCCCTCTTCAGGTCCCGGCCTCCGGCGTCGGAATCCCAGACGCGGATTCGCCGCCGTCGCAATGGCTCGACGTGCAGGTGATCCCGGGACCGATCGTTCCGGCGTGCGGCGGCAGCCTCGTCGCCCATCACACGGTGATCGCAACGCCGCGCGGTCCGGTCTCCTATCGGCACAAAGCGCGCTCGGTAGAGTTCGCAATCCATGGTCTCCCGCCTTAGCCTCGGCCGTGTTCCGCTACCCGAGCGGCGACTTCGGCAGTCAGGTGGTGCGTCACTTCGAGATCCATCTGCCGGCCATGATGCCCGTGCCGATGGGCTACACCGTCGGCACTGAAATTCTCTCGGAGACCTCGAGCGTGCTCGCCTCGGTGAGTACACCAGCGATGGTCACGACCTCATCGTTGCCCTACTACGCTTGCGATGTGGCTGGTCCCAACCCGCCCCCGCAGCTGTACGACCGAGAGGTCCTCTACTTTCCCGACAGCCCGATCCCCGTCGGCGACCCTCCGGGACCGACTCACCGTTCTCTGCTTCACGCGGTCGCGGGCGCCGCGAGACGCATTTCCGGGTGCAACTCTCGGCTTGACGGCGTGCCGCACATCAACTCGAGCGCCGCGAACGCGGGCTGGCGTTGGCCTTGTTGCGCCGACTGCGACCGAGGGCACGGCGACCAAGAGCCTCGGCGGGCAGCTTTCAGCCAGCCCCCTGCGGCCCGGCTGGCCGCAGGGGTCAGGTCTCTCAGAAAGTCGAGCAGGCCTTGTTCTTGATCATGTCCCAGCAGGCGAACTGGGTCTGGCCGCTGGCCGAACGCGAGAGCCACTGGACCTTCCCGAAGAGCAGCGACACTTGCTGTTGCGGGTCGGGGTCGAAGACGTGCTCCACCTTGGTGATGACGACCTCACCCAAGCCGATCTCCAGGGCCGGCAGCGCGCTGGAGCCATCGGTGCGAAGGAAGTGGATCTCAACCTTGCTGAAGTGCTGCATGGCCGCGCAGGCGGCAACCACAGGGGGCAGCGCCGTGTCGAGACCGCCCGACAGCACCATCTCGGACAGCCTCACGCGGCCCGCGCCAGCTCCACCACTAACCATCCCCAAAGTCGCCGAGTTTGTGAGATCCATCCCCGAGCTCTCGACCTGGATCCAGCCCTGGTAGGCCGGATGGGTGGCGCCGCCGGTGATGCCGGGGATGCGCACGAAGATGTCGTATTCGGGCTCTTCCTCGAGCAACACCGACGGGACGGCGGGGGTGATGGCGACGCTCGCCGCCGGCGCGGAGACAGCGAACAGCAAAGCGGCGGTGACACCGGTGACGGTCAGGTTGATCTTCTTGACGAACATTGGATGACTCTTTCGTTGGGAACCGTGGTGGTTCGGTTTGCGGGGTAGAACCCCATCGCGTCGTCAGGTAGGCAGCAGTTTTCTTGCAGCGTGACGCGGCGCCGCCGTTCCGCCCGCCAGAGGGGCTGAGACCACGCCGGGGCGCCGGGGTGCGTGGTGGAAGAAGGAACCGCAACCGAACCTGCCCCTGCGGGGTCGGCCAACGTCGGGGCACGCGTACGGGGTACGTGGTGTCGACGACCACCGAAACCCGCGTGATTGCGACCACGTAGCGCGGTTCTCGCGCATTGGGTCTGGTTCTTCCTGACCACCGAGAGGTGGGTCTGGTTCTCCGCGGTCGCCGCGAGGCGACCGGCCGAGCGCGATCATGGT
>JBCCGH010000196.1:0-17909 GCA_039029375.1 Planctomycetota bacterium | reverse complement strand
TGCAGAGGGTGCGTGACCGGACGCTGCTCGCAAGAAGCACCGACGCAGGCATATTGGTGGATACGTCGAGGAGGTGCGACGCAGCGAGCGGTGGCCGGACGGGTGCCATCTGTGCAGGAACTTCGGATCCAGGACACTAGGTCGGTTCGCACGCGCCAAGGCAGCCAGTGACTGAGCCTGCGGCGTCCTGCCCACCACGCCCCGAGGCCCCTCGCTCTAGAGACAAAACAACGAGCCGCAAACGACGTCGCCGCGTTCATCGCCGGCAAGTCGTTCGGCAAGCGCAAGCTCGCGCCCAACACGAGCCCAAACAAGACGCTCGGCGGCGCGATCGGCGCTTGCGTCGTCATCGCGCCGCTCGTCGCGCTGCTCGGTCACTACATCTTCAAAGGCACCGCGATGGACGCGCCCCTGCCGCTGCTCGGTCTTGGGCTGATCGTCAGCGTCGTGGGGCAGCTCGGCGATCTGATGCGGTCCTCGATCAAGCGTGATCTGGGCGTCAAGGACCTCGGCCAGACGATCCCCGGACACGGCGGCTTGCTCGATCGCTTCGACAGCCTGATTCTGGTGGCCCCCGCCGTGTTCCACTACGTGCACTACATCGTGGGACTCGGCATGCAAACGGACGGCTTGGTGGTGTGCCGTGCCGGGGGTGGTCCGCGGTCGCGCACGCGGTCGTGACCGGGCCGGTTCGAAGGGCGCACCCGGCTCATCGAGGCAGCGTCACCACACCCTGTTCAAGGAAACAGCAAAGCGCGAGCAGCGAGAATCTCTTCTCTCGAACGCACAGTCGCTTTGCCCGATCCCTGGCCCGGCGGACGCCGTTCCGGTCCCCCCGCTTCTTGTCGCGCCGGTAGTCTCGGATAACCGCTGCCAACGTCTCGCTGACGTGCTGCTGATAGAGATCTTTGAGACCGTCCCGGCGTAGACCCAACACTTCGATCGTCACCCTGCCGCGCTCCGAGCGCGGCGCCAGCTGGTAGCGCCCTCCCGTGCGCACGAAGGTCAGGTGCGCACCGGGGTCCTCGCGAAGGGGGTCGACGAGCATCTGGTGTTCCTCGACCTCATCCGGAGACTGCTCTGGTTCGAGAGCGGTCGCGCCCTCAATGAGCGGGAACCGATCGGATTTGGCGCTGTTGCACGCATCACAGGAGAAAAGCAGGTTGCGGAATTCATAGGCGAGCCACCAGTAGCCGGTCTGTTTCACTCCTCCTGTCACTTCGCGACGCACCGCGACCTTGGGCCGAAAATGCTCGACCGCACCGTTGCCACGCTCGAGGGCTTGCTCGCAGTAGCAGCATTTCTTGTGCTGAACGGCAAGGAGCACTTCGCGCACCGAGTGGTTGCTGGTCGATTTCGTCGAGCAATACGATCCCCCGGAGTTCCTGCGGCTCGATCGGCCGCCGCTGCTCCAAGAACGCGTAGCCCAGCAAATCGCCGATCCACGACAGCACACCCTGATAACCGTGCGACAGCATGGTCGGCTTGACTCGGAACCGGGTCTCTCCGAGGGACATCTCAAACCGCCGCGTCTCCAACAGGTTCCGCATCGCATCGAGGCCGTTCGGACCCCGCAAGTCGTCGACGCAAAGCCCCGTCAGCAGCGGCGCCCGGCCGTCCTCCGTCGACTGCAGGCGGAGCAGGACCGAACGAAGTGACTTGGCGAAATCCTGCTCCAGGCCGTCCAGCTTGAGCGCGTTATAGAACTCGGTGCCCACCATCTTGTGGCCTGAGCGAAACAGGCCCACCACTCGATCCTCGATCGGGTCTTTGGGCGCCGCCACCTCGCCCGGCTGCGGCAGCGTTCGGCCGACCCCGATCCCCGCGACGAGAAACCCGGACGCCCGAGCGCTCCGCAGGGCGTCGATGTGACGCCAGTCCTCGCCGTGCCCAGCAAAATCGTAGTCCGTCGAGTGGAGCTCCAGGACGGAGTCCAGGCGTTTGCGGTCAATGGTGGCGCCCGCGGACTCGATCGGCGGCGCATCGACGGCGCGCTCGAACCCGGCGGCGATCATGCAACCGCCGGTGCCCTCCCCGCGCACATAGTCGCGCGCGTCGTCGACGAGCGCCCGGGCCACCTTCGGCCCCGATGCGGCCAAGGCGATCGCCTGCAACAAGGTCGACTTGCACAGGCCGTTGACACCGGTGACGACGGTCCACATACGCGCACTGTCGTCGTTCCCCCTGAACGCGAGGTCCACCTCGCGGAACAGCTTGACGTTTCGGAGGCGGAGATCGGTCAGGTACATTCCGGCCGTTCGAGCTAAGTTCTCGGGCGCCCAGCGCTCACGGTATTGTGAGGCGCCCTCGGCCCGAATTCGATGGCGAGTCGCAACCACATCTTCATTAGTTACTCGCGCAAGGACCGGCCGGTGCTGGAGGAGTTCCGCCAGGTGCTCGAGCCGGCACTGCGCGGTGCCAGTCCGCCGCTGCCCCTGGAGATCTGGACCGACGAGGAAATCGTCGCGGGCGCGCGGTTGGACCGGACCATTCGCGAAGCGATCGAGGCGGCCCGGATCGGGGTCCTTCTCGTCAGTGCCGAAGCGCTCAACTCGAAGTGGGTCACCGAAGTCGAGCTGCCTCTGCTGTACCAGCAGCGCCAGCGCAAGCTCCTCGACATCACGTGGCTGGCCGTTGGGCCGACGCTGATCGATCAGATCGCGCTGGACGTTCGGGAGCTAGACGGGACGCCGCACGAGTTCCGTCTGTCCGAGCTGCACGGCTTGACCGGGCCTGATGGCCTCCCCGAATCCGGCCACGAGCGGAAGACAGCCCTAAACCGCGCCGTACAGCAGCTGCTCGCCATGGCACAGCGCGAGCCGAGGTGGCTCCGTCGCCCCGCGTACGAGGCCGAACGGCAAACCCTCACCGTGCGCATCTCCCGCGACGGCGACCAACTGCGCAGCGAATTCCACGGCCCCGATGGAGCGACCATCACCCAGTGCGAGGCGGATGCGGCACTGGCGCGAGACGCTCGTCCCAGCGAATTGTTCGACCTCCTGCTCCCAGAGCCCTGCACCGAACAAGTGCTCGGCAGTCTGAGTGCCCCGGCTGGGGGCTCGCACCCCACCCCGTTGAGCCTCGCGTTGCGAGTGCGCATCGACACCGAAGACCCAGAGCTGCTCGGGCTGCCCTGGTGGGAAACGACCTGGGACGGCGAACCGCTGCGCCAGCTCTGGACCTTTGAGCTGTGCTCGCAAGGCGCCGGCAGCCCGGATGCGTCGGCACTGCGCGCGCCCTGCCCCACGCTGATCGTGGCCGCGGGCCCGCGCGACGATCTCGGCGCGCTCTCGCACGGCCACGGCGTCCGCAGTGGGCTCGAGGAGGCGTGGGGCGCGCCCAACGTCGCAGCTCCCTGCGCGACCGTGGCCCAAGCGCAATCCCTGGTCCGTCACGAGCAGCCCGTCGTGGCGTATGTGTTCGCTCGCGGCCGCATACGGAAGGGCGTGGCCGAGGTGGAGCTGGGCGACAGTCCGTCGAACGCCACGTGGGTGCCGCTCGAAGAACTCCTCGACGGCTGCAAGGCCCGCGTTGTCGTCTTGCACCTCGTGGGCGCGCGCCCCGCCACGATCGCGGCGTTGCCTCAGGCCCTGTACCGCGCCGCCTCGGTCGTGCTGCTCCTCACGCCCCGCAAGCAGGACCTGGCGAAGAACAAGACCGATGCGGTCGAGTGGCTACGGGCGGTGCTCGGGGCCGAGAACTGCGATCCGGTCGAGGCCGTCGCTCATGGACTGCACCGCGCGGCCGCCATCTGGACGCGCTACGACCAGTTCCGCGTGGACGTCCAGGCCAGCGCCCGCCCGATCGAACGGCGCCTGGCCCGGTTGATGCTCGACCGGCACGAGCAGCGCGGCGCCTTTCGCAAGATGTTCGATGGACTGGTGGCCAACCGCGAGGAGCTGGTGCACGCGGCGATCGCTTGGGGTTCCCCTGGCAACCACGTCGAACTGTTCGGCGAGCACGCCGAGCAGGCGCTCGTGGACCACGCACTCGACATCGCGCCGGTGCGACGGGTGCCCGTGCGGCTCCCGCCTGACATCGACCTCCGGGCCGGCGATCTCGGCGATGCGTTGGTGGCGGCGATGAGCCACGCAGATGGCGACCACGAGCTGCGCGCCGCGTTGGATGCCGCGGCGCCCCGCGGCCAACCTGACAAACCGAGAATCCTGTTCTTGGATTGGGGGTGCCGCGGCATCGACAGCTGGCAGCAGGCCGAGCGGCTCGTCGCGGCGTTTCGCGATTTCTCGCGGGACACACTGACCCAAGAGCGCTACCGACCGCACGCCGTCAAGGTCCTCACCCTCCTCGGGCTCGAGGGCGAGCCCTCGCTGCATGACAAGATGCGCGTCCAGCTCGAAGACCTAGCCTTTGACTCGCGCACCAAGGCTTTCCGCCTCGAGGTTTTGCGCCCCCTCGAGCGAGTGGAACGCACTCACATCCTCGACGCGGTCATCGACCTCAGCGGCCTCCCTCCCGCCGACGCCCGCGAGTTTGCCAGCCTGCTGCACCAGGTCACGGATGGCGACTTCGAGAAGACCGTCCGCTGGCTCGAGCATGCCCAGCGCAGCAACTGGTACGACGTCCGCGACAGGCTGCGCGGGCTGCCGGCCGAGGTGCCCGAACCATGACCCCCCGTCGACCACGCTTCCAGCTGGTGGACCGCCGCGCGACGCGCGAAGGCCACGACCCGGCGGCTGCGCGCGCCAGCATGCACCAGCGCGGCGTGCCGCGCAGCCTGCACGACCATACCGAGGCCGCCCCGGACTACCGGCTGAGCGCCGACCTCGAGACCGCGATCAACACCGCGTTGGCGGTGGACGCACCGTTGCTGCTGACCGGCGCGCCGGGCACGGGCAAGACGCAGGTCGCGCACTACCTGGGCTGGTTCTTTGGGCTCGAGGTCTTTGCCTTTCACGTGCAGTCAACGTCGACGGCGCAGGAGCTGTGCTACGACTTTGACGCCGTCGCCTACTTGCACTGGGCCCAGCACGGCAGCGAGGCCCCGGGCGAAGGGGGCGGCGACGGGCAGCCGGCGCTGCGCCGCGGCCGCGGCGACTTCGTCCGCAAGCGCGCGCTGTGGAGGTCCTTTGACCAACCGAACGGCGCCGTCGTGCTGATCGACGAGATCGACAAGGCGCCGCGCGACTTTCCCAACGACCTGCTGCACGTGCTCGACCAGCAGTGGTTCGAGCATCCGTTCGAGGATCGCAAGATCCGGCCGCAGCGGTCGCCGATCGTGGTCATCACGAGCAACGCCGAGCGACGGCTCCCGGACGCGTTTCTGCGCCGTTGCATCCACCAGCACTTGACCCTCACCCGCAAGCTCGTCGAAGACATCGTGCAGAGCCGGCTTCAATCGTCGTTTCCGGGCCTGTCGGACGACGTGCGCGAGGCGGCGATCGATCGCTTCTTCGAGCTCGCCGACTGGGAGCTGACCAAGCCCCCCACCACGGCGGAGCTGCTCTCGTGGCTCGCGGTCCTCGCGGCGCAGGGCACCCGGGCCGCCGACCTGCAGACGGTGCGGCGCGACTTGCCAGGCGTCCACGCGCTGATCAAGCTGACCGAAGACTGGCAGAAACTCTGACGTGGACTCGCCGCTCGAGCTCGAGGCGCTGCTCCGGGATCTCGACGCGCACGGCGTCGCGGTCGGGGTCCTCGAACGAGCCCGGCTGCACCATCTGTGCCGGCTGCTCGGCGACGAGGCGGGCCCAGCGGCGAGCGAGGATGCCCCCCTGCGTCAGGTGCTGCGCTGCACGCTGACCAAAAACAAGGCGCAGCGCGAGGCGTTCGACGCCGCGTTCGAACGCTGGCAGCAGAACGCACGATGGGAGATCGAGCGCCGGGTGCAGCGGCCGATCGAGAGCGGGTGGACCGAGGACCAGGAGGAAGAGGGAGTGGAGCGCCCTTGCGCTGGCCTCCTCGGTTGGAGAACCCTCGCGGCCGGTGGGCTCATCCTCGCCGCACTGATCGCAGTCTTGACGCTCGCCGGCGACCCGGGTGACCCAAGCCCGCAGCGCGAGCCCCGCTCGAACGCTCCATTGAAGCAACCCCGCTCCTCCGGACCACCAACAGAGGGCGGTGCCCAAGGCCGAGGCACGCCGGGGCAGGGCAACGAAGGCACCGAGCCCGATGACGGCCTGCCGCCCAACTTGGTGCGCCGCTTCGCCACGTGGGAGGCCGACCCCGTGCCGGTGCCGCGCTCGCCGTCAGTCGCGACGGCACTGCTGTTGGGTTTCGGCCTGCTCGCGCTCGCCGGCTTGTCGCGCGCAGTGTTCTACGCCCGGGCGCGGCGCGTCCCCGAGCTCCACGACGACGCGCTGGGACAGAGTGCGCTGTCGCTGCCGCACCTCGCGCCGCCCGCCAAGGCCACACCGCTGCTGCCGCAACCCGCCCTGCGCCACATGGTGTGGAACGTCCAACACTACGTGAGCGACGACCTCACGCCCCGCATTGACCTGGACCGCACGGTCGCCGCCACCTCGCAGAACGGCGGCCACCTCGTGTTGCTGCGAGAACGGCAGCGCTATCCACGCGAGATCTGGCTCTGGGTCGACGGCATGGCCGACCGCGAGCTAATCGAGCGCGAGCGTGACGAGATCGGTCAATGCGCGAGCGCCGCGGGGCTGCCGATCAAGACCGCGATGTTCCACGGCACACTGGAGACGCTGTGGTGGGACGAAAACCAAACGCAGTTTCGGCCCGAGACCGTGGAGGGCCAGCGTCAAACCGCGCTGGTCGCCGTGCTGACCGACGGACATGGCCTGTGGATCCAAGACCAGGGCGAACTGCGCCGCCAACGCCTCGACCGGAAGCTGGCCGGCCTGGCCCAATGGCCGCGTCTCGCGTTTGCCGACTACGGCCGAGGCGCGTTCGACCTCGCGCGGATCACCAGCCGGCACGGCATTCCGTGCCTCGCGCCGACCGCCGTGCCGAGTTGGCTCGGCGGCGAACCGGGGACGATGGACGGCAAGCTGCCGCGGCTGCACCCGGGCGGCACGCCGCCGCCGCTGACGGGCGCGCGGCGCGCTTGGGCGGCCGGACTGGCACTGACACCGGACAGCTTTGACTTCGACACCGCGCTGGCCCTGCGCGAGGCGCTCGGCCTGAGCGTCGAAGCGCGTCAGCTCGAGCGTCTGCTCGAGCACGCGGTCCCCACCGGGGCGCGCTACGGCTTCGCCCCCGAGGATCGCGCGCTCTGGTGTGACTGGCTCGCGCGCACGGACGATGCTGCCCATGGCTTTCCCACCGAGGGCTGGCTATGCCACGGCGTGCAGTTCTGGCTGGACGGCTACCGGCGCGAGCTCGCCCGGCTCGATGGCGAGGAGGTGCGTGCAGGCCCCCCAGCGCCCCGGGAGCCGTCATCCGAGCGGGCACGGCAACGACACCAGCGCGAGCAACAGCGCCTCGCCTTGCGCCTGGAGATCGCGCTGCTCCAGCTCTGGCGCACACCCGACACCGCGGCCGCAACGCTGGAGCGGCTCGCGGCGTCCGGCCTCGCAACGCGCGTGCGGGCCCGCCTCGAAACCTTGGCGCCGCGCAACGCGAGAGCGCGCGAGGAGGCTGCCACGCGGCCAGCCCGCGGCAGCGCGGAGGAGAGTCGGCTCGAGCTCGAACGCCGGTTGGTCCGGCTGCCGTGGCGGGTCGGTGGCCCCGCGACGCGCGCATCCTGGTGCGCCCGCCCCGACACGGTCCACCGCCTGCAGCGGCTCGGCTTCGGCGCGCTGCGCCGCACCGAGTTCGCCGACCCGCGCTTGCCGCGCCCCGCCGCCGTCGCCTTGGCGTTGCTCTGCGGCCTGGGGGGCGGCTGCCTGTTCCTTCCCGTGATGCGCCACTGGTGGGGGCCGCGGCTGACGGCACCGCCGCCCCCACCGGCCGTGACCGTGGGCGCATGCGCGAAGATCAATGTCGCGGATGGGCGCGCCCGAGCGCTGCTCGGCATGCCCGGCCGGCTGACGCGCGTCGAGTTCAACCCAGACCTCGACGTAGACCCGCGTTGGCGCCCGGTCGAGGTCGAGAACGCCGTGCCAGCCGGCGGTTTCCTGGTCCTTTGGCGGGGCTTGGACGATGAGCCGCGGCGCGTCGACGATCCCCGGTGGACCCAGAGCGCCGCGGTGATCGCGGCGCCTGCAGAGGACCGCGAAGCCGTGCCGTTGGCGATGGCCCTGCTCGATACGGGGTCGGTGGACGTGGCGTTGGTCGGCGAGGCGGCGTCGGGGCCGGCCGAGGCGGAGAGACCGTTCGAACGCGCGGAATCCGAGCAGATCGTATGGATCGGCCCCACTGGCCAAACCAAGCACGCGCTGCAAGCATGGCGCGGCGCGCCGTCTCTGGCCGCGGTTTCCCCCGACGGGTTTGGCAGGATGGCTGGCGCGTTCGCCGAGTCACTCGTACCGCTGGAGGATCTATGGCCAAAGGCCACGATTGAGGTCGCCGCGGGCCGGCCCCAGCTGCGGCTCGGTCTGTCCATGGTGCGTCTGCAAGGCGGTCGGTTCCAAATGGGCCGCGACCCCAGTGACCCGGACACGAGGTATGGCGACGAGCTGCCACAGCACGCCGTCACCGTCCGCGACTTCGAGATCGGCCGTACCGAGGTCACCCGTGCGCAATACCGGGCCGTGTTGGCAGCCGCGCGGTCGCACGACGTGCCAGGCCACCAGGAACTTCACCGGCCCGGCTGGCTGGAGAAGGACTCCGGGCACGACCTCCCGGCCAACGAGCTGAGCTGGCTCGATACCGTCCGATTCTGCAACGCGCTTTCCCGGCTTGTGGGCCGCGCCCCGTACTACGCGGTCCACGGCCAGGGGCAGAGCGCAACGGCAGAACCGGCGCCCGACAACCCGGACGGCTACCGGCTGCCGTCTGAGGCCGAGTGGGAGTTTGCCTGCCGGGCCGGCACCCTCGGTGCGTATTGGTTCGGCAACCACGGCGGGGAATTGAGTGCCCACGCCTGGTGGTTCCGGAACTCGGACAGCGGGGCCGACCGCTCGGTGCAGCGGGTCGCGCACAAGCGGCCCAACCCGTGGGGTCTGTTCGACATGCACGGCAACGTGTGGGAATGGTGCGAGGATCGTTGGCACGACGACTATGGCGGTGCCCCTGACAACGGCAACGCCTGGCTCGCCGGTGCCAACGCTTGGCGGGTGCTGCGGGGCGGCTCCTTCGTCAACGACAACCCGGGGAACTTGCGCTCGGCGTACCGGAACAGGAGCGAGCCCACGCTCCGGAACGAGTACATCGGCTTCCGCGTCGTCCGTCCCGCGCGCCGCCAGTAGCTCGCCGCTCGCGGATTGCCGCTTGCCTCGTCTCCGCGCCGAAGGCGCGGCGCGTGTATTTTGTCGCGTGCGCGACACGCCGGTCACCAAGATGACACACACGCCACCGCCGTGCGTCGGCGCATCCCGGAATCCCCGTGCGGTCTCCCGACGCCTGACGCTTCCCCCCTGCGCACGCGCACGACCATGGACCTTTCCCTGCACGACGCCGCCACGAGGCTTGGCAAGAGCCCGCGCCAAGTCCGCTACCTCATCCGCCAAGGCAACCTGCGCGCGCGCAAAGTCGGAGGCCGCTGGCTCATTGCCAGCGATGATCTGCCGCTCACTGCTACGCGAAAGGAAGCTCAAGAGCGCAAGCGCGAGCGCTTGCGCGAGGCGGTTGAGACCGGCCTAGGCTTGGAACCGGAGCCAACGCCGCGCAAGCGCTACTCGGTACGCGACCTGAAGGCGTTCCAGGTCATGGCCCCAATCCACGCGCGCGCTGCGCAATCGCTGGGCACCGAGCACGCCGCCACGGCGACGCTGCGCGAATCCCTCGCCCAGTTGAGCTGCGGTTGCCACCGCTACGACCACGCGGAGAAAGCCACCGCCTATGGCACAGCCCGCGACCTGGCCAGCCGCTGCCTGAACGACCTCCTGCTAGAGACGAGCCCGGTGGCCGCGGAGCTTGCCGATTCGATCGAGCAGGAGTTGATGCCGGCGTTCGCCGGCCTGCTGCGCCGCGTCGACCGGCGCCGACGCTACTGAGGTGTGCCGCGCCATGCTTCCCGAACCACCGACCACGCCACGCCCCCGGCCGGGCACAGCGCCCGTGTTCCGCGACACCTTCGCACTCTGCACCTGGCTGCTCGATCGGCTGGAGGACGACGATCGGCCGCTGGCACGCTCGCTGTGCGACAACGGCCTGCGTCTGCTCGACGCCATCAGCCTCGCGGTCCGGCACCGCGAGGTGGACGAACGGCTCGCCGAAGCCGACGACCGCCTCGTGATGCTGCGCGTGCATCTGCGGCTCGCCGAGGCGCGTGCGCTGCTCGCCTCCTCGCAGGCGTTCTTCGCGCTCGGCGAAGCGGATCGCATTGGCCGCCAGCTGGGCGGCTGGCTGCGCTCGCTCGAGCCCCGCTAGCCATGCTCACACCTTCACCAAGCCCGAACTTCCCGTCCCGCCCCATCGGGTGCTGCGGGGCGGCTCCTTCGACAACGACAACCCGAGGAACTTGCGCTCGGCGTACCGGAACAGGAACGAGCCCACGAACCGGAACGAGAACATCGGCTTCCGCGTCGTCCGTCCCGCGCGCCGCCAACACGCCGCCCGCGACTCCGCCTCGGCGCCGTGCAGGGCTTGGGCGGGGCTTCGACCTCGGCCGAAACGGCCGGGGCACCCCGCGATCCCCCTGCCCGCGCGGTCTTGTAGGCCGCACGGCCGACCGTCCGCGCGGGCCTCTTTTTAGGGACGCGGTCTTTGGGTTGCGCTGATGCGCCGAGTTCCAGCCGGGTCTTTTGCACGCCTGACCGACCACGTCGCGCTGTGGCGCGCGTACCGCGCTTGCCGCCGAGGCAAGTCGCGGCAGCCGCGAATGGCGTGGTTCGACCTCGATGCCGATCGCAAGATCCTGGAGCTACACCGGGCACTGCGCAATGGCCGGTACCGGCCTCGGCCCTGGACGCTACGGGTGATCGCGGACCCCAAGGTCCGCATCATCGCCGCGCCCGCGATCCGCGACCGGATCGTGCAGCGCGCTCTCCTCGACGAGATCGGCCCCGCGTATGAGCAGGGCTACCGACCCGAGCACTTCGCGCAATCCCAGGCCAAGGGTCCGCTGCGCGCTTGTCTGACGTTCTTACGGCTGCAGCGCCGGCATCGCCACCGCGTGCACCTCGACGTGCGGCGCTATTTCGCTTCGATCCACTTGCCGACGCTGCGGCGCTTGATGTTTCGCCGCTTGCGCGATCCGTGCACGCGGCAGTTGATCGACCGGCAGCTCGCTTCGCACGCGGCGGTGTACGAGAGTCCCCTGGCAGTGGCTGCACTCGACCTCGAACGGGCGCCCTTGCCGACCGAAAGCGGCCTGAGCTTGGGATCGTACTTGAGCCAATGGGCCGGAGCCTTCTACCTGGACGGGCTCGATCATCACGTGAAACGAGAGCTCAAGGCCCCAGGCTACGTGCGCTACACCGACGACTTCGTGCTGTTCGACGACGACGCTGGGCGGCTCCGCGAGGCGCGCGCTCAGATCGCGGCGTGGCTCCAGCGCGAGCGCGGGCTGGAGCTGAATCGCAAGCGGTGGCACGTCGTCCCCAATCGGGAGCCCGCGGTGTTTTTGGGCTATCGCATCAGTCGCGCCGGGGTGAGCGCCTCGCGGAAGTTGCGCCGCCGGCTCGACGCGCGCCTGCGGGTCGCCGCGGCTCAGTCACCCGCACAGTTGGAGCGGGTGGTGGCCTCCTATCGCGGGCTGCTGTGTTTCTGAGCGTCGTCACCAAGGTGACACGTGAGTGTCGCTGCGGTGACACACGCGCGCCGCGCCTGCGGCGCGGCAAGGGGCAAGGCGCAAAGGGCGAATCACCGCTGGCGGCGCGCGGGACGGACGACGCGGAAGCCGATGCTCTCGCGCCGGCGCGTGGGCTCGCTCCTGCGCCGGCACGCCGAGCGCAAGAGCCCCGGGTAGTCGACGCCGAAGGAGCCGCCCCGCAGCACCCGACTCACGCCATCGTCGTTCCACGCACGGCCATCCGTCGGCGCGCCCTGATAGTCGTCGTGCCAGTCGTCCTCGCACCACTCCCACACGTTGCCGTGCATGTCGCACAGACCCCACGGATTTGGTGTCTTGCCGCCGCACGGCTGGGCCGAGCGGCCCGATCCTGTGTCCGAGTTGTTCCCCCACCACGCATGCTCGCTGAGCAGCGATGCATCATCGCCAAACGAATACTCGGTGGTCGTGCCAGCCCGGCAGGCATACTCCCACTCCGCCTCGGAGGGCAGTCGGTAGCCGCCGGTCGAATCCGCGACCGGCCGAGCGTTGTCTCCCACGCCGCGCATCCGGTAGTACGGCGACCGTCCAGCGAGTAGAGACAGCGCATTGCAAAAGCGCGCTGCGTCGACCCAACTCAACGCGGTGGCAGGCAACTCGTTTCCGTCCGCCTCGTCGAGCCAGTTGGGTTTGTAGAGTCCTTCCGTTGCCGGAGCGCGCCGCAGCACCGCGCGGTACAGCCCCCGCGTGACGGTGGTGGCGCCCATCGCGAACGCGGCAACGGTGACTCGGTGCACGGGCTGCTCATCACCGTAGCGCGTCCCTCCCATCTCGAACGTCCCGGCGCCGATCTCGATCATGTGTAGCCCCGGAAGCTCGGATTCCAGATCCGGCGCCGCGCCAGACTCGGCTCCCCCGGCTCCCACCTCCGCCACGCGCCAACTCGGGGCAGCAAACGCGACAGCGGGCGCCGCGAGCACGGTCGCCACGAGCACAATCCCCCACGCGCCAGCCGCCCTCGCAAGGAAAATCGACAGCACGGCCATAGCGAAGCCGGCCCCGACCAAGCACGCCAGGACCCGCGCGTCGAGCCGAGGTTGCCGGCCGCGTGTCCGGGTCCAGAAGGACCACCATTGGCGACCGCGGGGCGAGCGGCGCAGCCAAACGACGAGCGCGTACCCGGCCCCCCAACCCGTCGCGATCCACAGCCCGGGTGCCGTCCGACCCATCGTCGCGCCGTGAGCGGCTGCGACCACCAGGACAACCGCCTGGAGAGCACGGCCGACCAGAACGATCTCCGCGGGGCGATGCCGGCGCGCACTTTGGCCTTTTGCACTGCGCACGCACAACTCCAAGCCCGCGCCGACGCCGAGGGCCCAAGGAATGAGAGGCCAGGCAGAGACCACCCACGAGGCGACGCCCCGGCCCGGATGGTAGGCGTACCAAGCGAACGGGGCGTCTCCAAGGACACCGACATCACCGGTGGCAGCGACAGACGCCAGCCGCCACACCTCGATGACCGCGATTGCGGCAAAGCTCCCGGCGACCAACTGGACGAGGGTCTGGCGCGAGCTCGCGCGCCAAAACGTCTCCACCCCCGAAGCGTTCCATTCGAGCAACCGGCCCGCGAGCGCAGCGATCGTGCGTGGTTGCACTCCGGGTTGCGAACGCACCCCTAACCACCCACCACGGTCGCCGACCGCAGATCCCCGCCCCGCACCTCCACGGTTCGGTCAAGGATGAACCCAATCATCGGCAACCATGAGGATCGGGGTCCCATCGCGCGAGACGGAGCGCACCGACGGCGGGTGCTCCGCCGCACCGGCGAGCCGCCCCGCTTCGGTTTCCCGTGCCTCACGCGGAAGGTCACGAGCTGGGGTAGGCGGACGCTGGCAGCGGTCATGGTGCGGGTGACCCGGGAGCATAGCTCGATTCGCGCGCCGCCGCTTTTCCCCTGGGCCACCATCGTCCGCAGCACGGCCAACGCTTTCGCGCTGCTCGACCAGAAACAGTGGAGCACGCGCGCGTCGATTGTGATACAAAGGTCCGCCAATGGAACGGAGTCACCTTACGCGAATGCGGTCAGCCCACTCCGGGCAGCCCCATTCCGGGCCGCCCTTCGACGCGGCCGGAACGACGCTCCAAGCCTGACCCCCTGGCATTGCGCGACGCGTGGGCCCGGGATGACCTGGGCCCTTTTCTGTTCAAGGACGTAGCGATGGAACACGACCAACCACAGATGCTCGACATCGAACGGTTCGCGCCCTTCTCCGGTCGCGCGCACCCACCGCTCTGACGTCTCGGTCCACTTCGCGCATGGCAAGGCCCGGGACACAGTGTCCCGGGCCTTTTCGTTTTAACCCGGCCACGACGCAATGCGCCGGTCTGCCGGATCGGTCGGGGTCCGTACTCATTGGCGGACCGCCCGCTCTTTGACAATCAAGCCACCACCCCAAGTCGCCGGACCGCCGCGTCCGGCGCAATGAGGGCATCATTCGTCCATTGGGACTGTGTCCTCGCCCATCATCATTCCTCGTCGTCGGTCGCCCCGCGCTGGATCGACGACATTTCACACCGTCACCGCTTTCCCAGGGAGGCAGCCATGGAGAGAAATCGTCTAGCGAACACGCTGTGACTCGGGCCGGCTGGCGGCCGGCCCCACTTCGCATTCTTCGACCGGATGTCGTCCGGCGGCGCGGCGCCCCCACCGGCTCGATCGATCCCGGTGTCGGTACGCTGCGTTCCGCGAACGCGGGTTCGACCGGCGTCCCTCGCAGAATCCTATCCCGGTGTCCCGTCTGGGGGAGGCCGACGCGCGAGCGTCGGCCCGGGTTCGAGACCCGTCTGGGTGGTAAAGGACTCACAGTCCTCGGGGTTCGAATCCCCAACCGGCCTTTCTAGCCGTTTACGACCCGGTGTCGGTCGGGAGCGTGCCTGCGGACCGGCGGCCCGGACTCGGTCCGAGCGACCTTGCGTCGCCGAATCGAGCCGGGGCACCGTCGCGGCAGCCTCGCAATCGCGTCCTTTGCTCGGCGCTCATCGTCGCGCACGCCGGCGGACGGACCACTCCGCGAAATGGAGCATCCCGACGCTGGCCTTCGCCTCGATCCCTCGCCGCACGAACGCGCGGTTCCGCTGCCAAAGCGGGCCTGGATCGCGTGACACCTCCCGACCGCACTCTCTCTCGCGTGCGACATCCATCGAAACCAAGCCCCAACGACTCCCCATCACCCCCCCCAACCGAAGGAGCACTGCCATGAGCAGCCTGATTCGAGTTCGTCAGCACGAAGTCGGACTGTGGTTCCGCCACGGCGACTTTCGTGCCCTTCTGCGTCCCGGCGCCCACTGGATGCCCGGACGCTACTTCCGCGGCGACCACGTCGAGTTGGTCGACACCCTGCAAAACGAATTCACGCACGAGTTGCTCGACCTACTGCTGTTGGACCACGAGGTCCGCGAGCAGCTGCTCGTCGTCGAGCTCGCCGACCACGAACGGGCGCTCCTCTGGAAGGACGGCCGCCTGGCGCGGATTCTCGGACCGGGCCGGCACGCGTTCTGGAAGACGCGGCACGAGCTGCGCGCCGAGATCTACAAGACCGACGCGGTGCGGTTCGAGCACGACAAGCTGGACGTTGTCCTCAGTCGGCTGCCCACCGCGGCGTTCTTCGAGGACATGCGCGTCGCCGCGGATCACCGCGGTCTCGTCTTCGTCGAAGGCGAGCGACTCGACTCGTTCGGCCCGGGCGTCTACGCGTTCTGGAAGGGCGCCGGCCGGTTGACCTTCGCGGTCGTGGACCTGCGCGAGCGGGTGGCCGACGTCGCCGGCCAGGAGATCATGACCGCCGACAAGGTCACTCTGCGCGTGAACGCCGTCATCACACACCAGGTGACGGACCCGCAACTCGCAGTGTCCGTCGTGAGCGACACCGAACAGGCCCTCTACCGCGAAACGCAGCTCGCGCTGCGCGCGGCGGTCGGCGGCCGCCCGCTCGAGCGCCTCCTCGCCGACAAGGAGGCCGTGGGTGCCGAGGTGCGGGACGCGGTCGCGTTGCGCGCCAAGGCGTTCGGTGTGGCCGTACGCGGCGTCGGCATCCGCGATCTCGTTCTGCCGGGCGACATGAAGACGATTCTGAACCAGGTCATCCTGGCGCAGAAGCAGGCGGAGGCCAACGTCATCCGGCGCCGTGAGGAAACAGCGGCAGCCCGGAGCCAGGCCAACACGGCGCGCCTCCTGGCCGACAACCCGCTGCTCGCCCGGATGAAGGAGCTGGAGGCGCTGCAGGACATCCTCGCCGGCACGAAGGCGACCTTCGTGTTCGGCGCGGGCGACGTGGCCTCGCAGCTGCGCAGCCTGGTCCGCGATGCGGTCCAGGAGGAGGGAGAGGAGAAGTGAGTGGCCCCCGGGCCTGGTCCCGGGGGTGTTTTCTCGAGGCCTGGTCACCACCGGCCAGTCCCCGCGCTCCGGGCGACCAGCGCATGACCAACCACGAGTCACCCGAGGTCGGTGCGCGTCCCGCCACGACCTCGCGCGAGTTGCTCGGTAGAGTCGGGGCTCGAACGACGCACTCCTCGGGGGAGGCGAACCACTCGCCCCCGAGGACACCACGCGTGGCCCATCACCACTCAGCAGAGCAACCATGACCTTGAAGTGCCATGTCTCCCTCGCCCTCCTCGTCGCACCGCTTGCCGCGGCCGCTCAGGGGCCTGTCGGCGACGCCACGTTCTTCCATGATTTCGAAGACGTCACCGGCAACACGATCACCGCTCTCGTCGGACCGGTCGCCACGAAATCCGCGAACATCCCGGTCGGCAGCACCGGCACGTTCTGCTCCAGCTCATCGCAACACATCCAGTCGCCCGCCGCAGGCTTTGGGAACGTCGCCACTCAGGTTCGCCTCCTCACCAGTACGCCCAGCCTATCGTTCAGCATCCTCTACAACGCGCGGTCGGACACCTCGAATCGCCTCAAACGGCTGCTGACGTCCTTCGATGGAACCGGCGCCCTTCCGCCATCGCAGCTCATTTTCGATCGCGTCCGCGGCGGCCAGCTCCGGCTGACGACAGGCGGCCTGGCGGTGCTGTCGGATGCCAGCATCCCGGAGGACGCCGGCTGGCACCACGCGGGCTTCACGTTCTCGAATGGAACGGTTCAGTTCTTTGTCGATGGAGCGCCCTTTGGCGCGACCAAGCTCCTCGGGGTATCGACGATCGCCGCACAGACCCACGACTGGCACTTGGTGGAGGACGTGTTTGCGGTGTCCTCGATGGAAGAGTACTGGCGGGGTGGGAGCTACGACAATGCGGGTCTCTGGACGCGAACTCTGAGCGGACCAGAGATGGCGCTGCTGTCGGCCGCGCCGTGCGCTGCCTGTGCGTTCAGGAACGGTTCAGGGATCAACCCCACGGACTACAGCTGCGTCAACGGCCCCGTCGTCGGTCACGACTGGATGACCACCATCGCCGTGACGTCTCAAACGGCAGCCACGTTCGTCGTGCTCGGTGCTGCTCCCGCAACGCTGCCGTTCGGTACCGGTGAGTTCCTGCTCGCGCCGACGGCGAGCCTCGCCGTCCTGGGGGCGACGCCGGTTGCCGGAACACACACGGTGCGAATCCCGTCCAGAGTTGGCCTTGTAGGAGGCCGGCTCTCCAGCCAAGGCGTTCGCCTGGACGGGACAACTCTAGACCAACTGGTCCTGCTCAATGCCCAGGATGTCACTCTCGGCTTCTAGCGAGCCTCCAGGGCCGCGGGGCCACGCCTGAGCATGGCGATGCGCGAACGTCCCCGGAGTCGATGCGAAGCGGCCACGTTGCGCAGCACCGTCGGCCGCCACCGCGATTCACCACAGCGGCGGACCAACGTAGAGGCCACTGACCGGCCGCGCTCGCCATCCGTCCCCGAATCGCTCAAGGGTCGCCACGCACCCGAGGATCTCCTGGTCGTCGGACCAGTCCCATAGGAAGACCTCAAGGCCGACACGACGAGGCAGGGCATCCAGGCCTTGCGGATCCAAGGCGTAGTAGCAGTCGTCGCCTAGTGGTGTGATTCAGGCAGATGGGGCCTTATCCGCGAGACATCGGCGCCGGTCGCAAGGCGGGTCGCCGCAGGCATATTCGTGGATACGGCGAGGACGACCCAACGCTGCGAGCGGCGCTGAGGGCCGTGGATAAGGCC
>JBCCGH010000195.1:0-18125 GCA_039029375.1 Planctomycetota bacterium | reverse complement strand
GCATTCTCCGCGGCCCTCAACGCCGTTCGCAGCGTTGGGTCGTCCTCGCCGTATCCACGAATATGCCTGCGGCGACCCGCCTTGCGACCGGCGCCGATACCTCGCGGGTAATGCCCCATCTGTCTGAATCACACCACTAGGTCGCCCACCCGATCCAGGAACGCCACCACGCGGTCGTCATCGATGTCCGCGTACTCGTGGACCAGGAGATTCGGAAACCGCACGGCGAGCGCGAGGGCCTCTGCGAGTTCCGCGCTGAGCACGCTCTGGGCGGCCAGACAACGCACGCATCGGCGTTTGTCCGCCGGGGGCCCCCCAGCCCTCCGAGGCGCGAAGATGCAGCGCCACATCAAGACAGCCTTCGATCGCGGTGATGAAGAAACACTTCAGCGCCGCCAACCGGTCGACGTCGCCCCGAATCGACGCGCGATCCCCGGAGGCACGCGCGGTCAAGTAGGTGAGGTTGTTGCTGATGCGCTGCAGCAGGCGACGGAGGCGCCGCTCGTCAACCACGACGGCGCCCCGCAAAGTAGATCGCGTCGAGCCGGCGCTGCCGCTGCTCTTCGTCCAGATAGATCAGGCGAGTCTGCGCCTGCCAGCGCACGCGCGTCGTCGGATCGGCCTCGAACAACAGCTGGCCGTGCAGCGCGACGCGACCGGCAAGCTCGAGAGGCGCCGAGTCCAGCACCACAAGGTCGACGCCGGACGGCACATCAACCTGCCAGGCGTCGGGCGGATCGTTGCCCCAGTAGGCTGCGACGTCCCAATCCGAGCTCGGCCGCGCTGTCCCTTGCACTCGGCTCCCATGCAGGAAACCGAACACAGCCCCCGCACGGCGCAAGATGCGCTCGACCAAGGCTCGGTCCAAGTCCGACATCTTGCTAAGCATAGCGGGTGCCCGGGCGGAGCGGCCGTACCGAGCCGCGACAAACCGCCGCATTGGACCCGCCGAGATCGGCGGGTCCAATGCGGCGGTTTTTGTCGCGGCACCGTACGTCCGGATCACCGAGAACGGCGCACGACATAGCGCGCGAGCTCGACCAGCGTTTCCCGCGCGAGCCCTGCAGGCACCGCATCGAGCGCGGCGATCGCACGGTCGACGTGCTCGCCAGCGCGCTTCATCGCAAACGCGACGGCGGGCGCCAGATCAAATTCATCCGCCAACCGCGGCAGCGCGCCCGGCCGCCCGACCAAGCCGCGCAACCGCGCGACCGCGACCGGCTCCTGCTCCATCAAGAACAGCAAGGGCAGGGTGAGCTTGCCGCTCTCGAGATCGGTGCCGAGCGACTTGCCCACGACCGCCTCTTCGCCGGTCAGGTCCAGGCAGTCGTCCACGATCTGGAACGCCACCCCAAGGCCGCGCCCGTACGCGTCCAGCGCATCCCCCACCCCCGGAAACGCCCCGGCATAGTGCGCGCCCAGCCGCGCCGCCGCGCCAAACAGGCTCGCGGTCTTGTCGTCGATGACCTGCTCGTAGCGTGCCTCGGTCCAGTCGAAGTCAAACCGATGCACCAGCTGGGTGATCTCGCCCTGGCACACCACGCGCGTGGTCTCCGCCAGCACGCGGCTACAGGCCGGGTCGTCGAGCGTCACGGCCATCTGGAAGGCCCGCGCGTACAGGTAGTCGCCCAGCAACACCGAAAGCTCGTTGCCGTGCAGCTCATGCAGCGTGGTCAGCTGCCGCCGCAGCGTCGCACCGTCGAGCACGTCATCGTGAACGAGCGTCGCGGTGTGCAGCAGCTCCACGACCTTGGCGACGGTGAAGTGCTCTTCGCCGACCTCGCCCACCGCCCGCGCCGCGAGAAACACGAGCGCCGGGCGGAGCTGCTTGCCGCGATAGCCGGCGACGTGGTCAAGCAGCGGCGTCAGCTCCGGTCGCGCCGCTGCAAGATCGAGCGGCAGCTCGCGGTTGATGCGGTCGAGCTCGGGACGCACGACCTCCAGCAGGTCGCGCAGCGGGGCAGCGTCACTCACGAATGATCAGGCCTGGGCCTGTTCCTTCGCCGTCGCTTTCGCCGCTTCGCTGGGCGCCGTGGTGGCCTGCCCCTGGTTCGCTGGCGGTGGTAGGGTCTCGTCGTCGCCCTCGCCGCTGCTCAGGCCCTTCTTGAACTCGACGATGCCACTGCCCAGCGACCGCGCCATGCTCGGGATGCGGTGCCCGAACAGCAGCAGCGCCACCACGAGCACGATCCAGATCTCCGGGATGCCTAGGATCAGGGCCGTCATCACAGTCTCCGAAAACGTCGATTATGCGGCGGGCCGTGGCAAGCGCCAAGCCCACCCGGGAAATCGCCCTTGCCCCGTCACGGCGCCTGCTGTGCCAGCCAGCGGTTCCATGCCTCGCCATCCTCGCCCAGATCCTGCCCGGTGAGGCGCTTGAGGTGCGCCGCCGACGACGCGCGCACCTGCGCATCCGGACTCCGCAACGCGCCGATCAGCAGCCGGACCGCCTCCTGCTGGGCCGCGTTCGCGCCCGGCGGCCCGGAGGCGGCACCGCCGCTCGCCTTGGCGTGGAACTCGCGGAAAGCGCCCAGCACCTCCTTGAACGCGTTCTCCATCCGCTGGCGCTCCAGCACGAGAAGCACCACATAGAGGCACAGCACGCCGATCACAAAGCGCAGCACCGCATCGCTGCCGAACTGCTCGGCGAAGCCACTCGCGCCCGGCAACACGCGCTCGAACCACACGAGCCCGGCCAGGCCGATGAGCACGATCGGGGTCGCGCGCCGCAGAAAGCCATCCATGGCGGCGATCAGCCGAGCAGGCCGCGCATCGCCTCGCCGAGAAGGCTCGGCGAATCCACGACGTGCACTCCCGCCTTGGTCATCGCCGCCTTCTTGTCGGCGGCCGTGCCTTTCCCGCCGGAGATGATCGCGCCGGCGTGGCCCATGCGCTTGCCCGGAGGTGCGGTCGCGCCAGCGACAAAGCCGACGACCGGCTTCTTCACGTTCGACTGGATGAACTCGGCGGCCTCTTCCTCGGCAGTGCCACCGATCTCACCAATCATGATGATGCCCTCGGTCTTGTCGTCGGCCGCGAACAGCTCGAGGCAGTCAATGAAGTTCGTGCCCGGGATCGGGTCACCACCGATGCCCACGCACGTCGTCTGACCGAGCCCGACGCTCGTCAGCTGCCACACCGCTTCGTAGGTCAGCGTGCCGCTGCGCGACACCACGCCCACCCGGCCCGGCTTGTGGATATAGGCCGGCATGATGCCGATCTTGCAGCCGCGGTCGTCGGTCGTCGGCGTGATGATCCCGGGGCAGTTGGGGCCAATCAGACGCGCCGGCTTGTCGCTCAGGTAGCTCGTGACCCACGCCATGTCCATCACCGGAATGCCCTCGGTGATCGCCACGACCAGCTCGACGCCGGCGTCGGCCGCCTCGCAGATCGCGTCGGCGCAGAACGCCGCCGGCACGTAGATCATCGACGCGTTGGCGCCGGTCGCCTCGACGGCCTGCGCCACGGTGTCAAACACCGGGACGCCTTCGACCTGCTGCCCGCCCTTGCCGGGCGTGACCCCGGCGACGACCTGCGTGCCGTAGGCCAGCGAGTTCTTCGAGTGGAACTGTCCGTGACTGCCGGTGATCCCCTGGCAGAGGACCTTGGTGTCACCATCGATCAGGATGCTCACGTCATGTCCTCCTAGGGGTCAGCGGATCGCCGCGACGATCTTCTCGGCCGCTTCGTCCAGCGAAGTGGCGGTCTGCAGAGCCAGCCCCGACGCCTCCAGGATCTCGCGACCCTTCTCGACGTTGGTGCCTTCCAAGCGCACGACGAGCGGCACCTGCAGCGACACCTCTTTCGCCGCGGCAATCACGCCCTCAGCGATCGTGTCGCACTTCATGATCCCGCCAAAGATGTTGATCAGCACGCCCTTCACCTTGTCGTCACCGAGCAGGATCTTGAACGCGTTGGTCACCTGCTCCGTGTTGGCGCCGCCCCCGACATCGAGGAAGTTGGCCGGCGTGCCGCCCTTGAGCTGAATGACGTCCATCGTCGCCATGGCCAGGCCGGCGCCGTTGACCATGCAGCCGATGTTGCCGTCGAGCGCGATGTAGTTGAGGTCGAACTTGCTCGCCTCGATCTCGCGCGAGTCCTCTTCGTTGAGGTCCCGGTACTCCGCCAGCTGCGGATGGCGAAACAACGCGTTGCTGTCGAAAGTGATCTTGGCGTCGAGCGCCACCACATCGTCACTCTTGGTCGTGATCAGCGGGTTGATCTCCGCCAGCGAGCAGTCGAGCTCGAAGAACAGCTTCGACAGCCCGGCCATCACCTTGCACGCGCCCTTGACCTGCTTGCCCGTGAAACCGAGCCGATAGGCCAGACTCCGCTGCTGGAACGGCAGCAGCCCCTTCATCGGGTGAATGCGCTCGCGCAGGATCGCCTCCGGCTTGGTCTCGGCGATCTCCTCGATATCCATGCCGCCTTCGGCCGACGCGATCATCACCGGCGCCGCCGCCTCGCGGTCGACGGCGATCGCCAGGTAGTACTCCTTGGCGATGTCGCTGCCGCGCTCGACGTAGACGGTGTGCACGACCCGGCCCTCGGGTCCGGTCTGATGCGTGACCAGGGGTTTGCCCAGCATCCCGGCCGCGGCCGCCTCGGCGTCCGCCGCCGACTTGACCAGTTTGACGCCACCGGCCTTGCCGCGGCCGCCGGCGTGGATCTGCGCCTTCACCACCGAGAGGGGCGCCCCGAGCTCGCCAAACGCCTTGGCGGCGCCCGCGGCGTCGGTCACCGAGTGGCCATCCGGCGTGGGCACGCCGAACTGGCGCAGGAGCTCCTTGGCTTGATATTCGTGGATCTTCATCGCGTGGCCGCGCACCCTAGCGCTGGCGCCGAGCCGCGACAAACCAGCTCGGCCCAGAACTGCGGAGGGCTTGTGACTTTTTCGGAGTCACGAGCCCTCGCGACGCGGAGCGGCGCCAGGAGCATGTCTCAGAGCCTGTAGCGTGGATTCAGTTGCGGGCTCTGAGAAGTGCACCGCCCGACGCGTCGCATTTGTCGCGCCCCGCCCGCCCGGGTAGCGTGGCGCGGTCATGGACGGCGACGGCATCCTGGTCTACCAGCAGATCCGCAGCCTGGTCGAGGCGGGCCAGCTGCAGAGCAACCCCGCGATCGCACCCGCACAGATCCAGCCCTCCAGCTTGGATCTCCGCCTGGCGACCCGCGGCTACCGGGTCCGCAGCGGCTTCCTGCCGGAAAACGCGGCCGTCGCCGACCGCCTCGAGGACGTCACCCTCTACGCCTTCGACCTGACCGACGGCGCGGTGCTCGAGCGCGGCCACTGCTACGTGATCCCGCTGCTCGAGCGGGTCGAGCAGCCGCTGCCCTACCTCATTCGCGCCAACCCCAAGTCGTCGACCGGGCGACTCGATCTCTTCACGCGGCTGCTCGCCGACCGCAACGGCCGCTTCGAAGAAGTGCAGCCGGGCTACACCGGACCGCTCTACCTGGAGATCGTGCCGCGCTCGTTCCCAGCCCGGGTCCGCGCCGGGCTCAGCCTCTGCCAAGTCCGGTTCAGCAGCGGCCGCGCGCTGCTCACCGACGACGAGCTGCGGGAGGAATACGAGCGCGCGCCGCTGCTGTTCGACGACCGCGGCGAGCCCGTGTCACCGGACGTCGCGCGCATCGACGGTGGCCTGTGGATGGGGATCGCGATCCGCCGCGACGCCGACCTCCGCGGGCCGATCGGTTACGTGGCGCGCCGCTACACGCCCGTGCTCGATCTCGATGCGATCGGCGCGCACCAAGCCGCGGACTTCTTCGAGCCGATCGCCGCGCCAGCCAATGGCCGCTACATCGTCGAGCCAGAGGAGTTCTACATCTTCGCCAGCAAGGAGCGAGTCCGCGTGCCCACGCACTTGGCGGCAGAGATGGCGTGCTACGACGTGGGCATCGGCGAGCTGCGCACGAACTACGCCGGCTTCTTCGACAACGGGTTCGGCGGTTCGCAAGGCACGCGGGCGGTCCTCGAAGTGCGGCCACACGACGTGCCGTTCTTGGTCGAGGACGGCCAGGTGTTCTTCAAGCTGCAGTTCTTCCGCGGGCTGGAGGAGCCCGAGGTGGCGTACGGGGACGCGCGGCTGGACTCGCACTACCAAGGGCAGGGGCTGAAGCTGAGCAAGCACTTCGCGCCGCAGAGCGAAGCCGCGGAGTAACGAAGCCGCTACTCGCCGATCGTCAGCCGCAGCCCGCCACTCAGCGACAGGCCGAGCCACGGCCCGGCCGGCTCACCGACCATGGCCTGCGCTGTGAGCTCGAGGCCGAGCAGACCGCGATGCGGCGAGAGGGCGAGCGGCCAGGTCGCAAAGCCCGCGGCGTTGGCGATCGTCGGGCGCGCGAGTGCCAGACTGAAGGGGCTCACCTGCAGCACGCAGCCGCCGCCGAGCGAAGCGCTGAACGGGTTGAGCGCCAGCAACAGCGCCGCCGGCGCGCCGGAGGTCGTCACGAGGTCGAGACCAAAGCCCCCGCTGCCGAGCCGCGGCCGGCCACTCGCGAGTAGAACCGGCGGCGAGCCGACCGTGTGGCAGCCTGAGCCGACCGGCTCTGCCGTGGCCGGCACCACGTCACCGAACAGAACCGTTCGGCTGACGCCGAATTCGTCGAATCCAGAGCTCCGCAGCTCGCCAAAGCCCACGAGCCGGCGATGCTCGTGATCGTAGGCCCAGCCGCCGGCCCACCGGGGCGCTTGCTCGGCCGGACCGCGACGGTGCCAGGCGGCGCCGTCCCACTCCCAGGTCTCCGCGCCCGGCAACGTGACGCGCCGCCGCAGCGAGTCGTAGTACATCGGGGCGGCGAGCGCGAGTGCGGGCGCAGTGGCGCCGACGATCTGTCGCCACGTCGTGCCGTCCCACTCCCAGGTGTCACCCCGACCGGAGCCCCCCACGAGCACGGTCCGCTGGCGCGCCGCGTCATAGGCGATCTGGGTGCTCTCGCTGGCGAGCGCCGCGACATCCGCCCGCTGGTGCCAGGCGCTCCCATCCCATTCCCAAGTGTCGCCAAAGAAGTTCGGCAGCGTGCGGGAATCCCGTCCTCCCACGAGGACGACGCGCTGCCGCGCGCGATCGTAGACCATGCCCGCGTAGCCGCGCGGCTCTGGCTCGGTGGACGGCGTGCGCGCCGTCCAGTCCACCCCATCCCACTCCCACGTGCTGTGGCGGACGGGCGACACGACGTAGAAGCGCGAATCCGGGAGGCCACCAAACATCACGGCGCGGTCGCGCGCCGCGTCGTAGACCATCGCCGCGCCGTAGCGCGCGTCCGGCACGGTCCCCGGAGTGCGGGCATGCCAGGCGTGGCCGTCCCACGTCCAGGTGTCATTGATCGCGCCGGTGGTCCACTTGGCAAACCAACTCGCCCCGCCAAACATCAGGACGGCATCGCGGCGCGCGTCGTAGGCCATCGCTTGATGCACGCGACCGGGCGGCGGGGCGGGGTCGCCAAACGAACGCCATTGCGTGCCGTCCCAATCCCAGAGCGACCCATGCTCGTCCGTCATGACGACGCGGCCGCGCGCCTCGTCAAACGCGACGGCAGGTCGCTGGACGCGTGGCCCCGGTTGGCGCAACTCCCACGTCGTCCCATCCCATTCCCACGTGTCCCTCGAAGCGCGCAACACGACGCGGTGGCGCGCCCGATCGTACGACATCCCGGTGTGGGCGACGCTCACCCCCCGGAGCCCCGAGTGCCTCTGGGCCCAGTCCACACCATCCCACTCCCAGGTCACGGCGCCGCCGCCCCCATCACCATGAAGGAGGACCACGCGGCCGCGGCGCGCGTCGTAGGCCATCCGGTGGTCCGTGCGCCGGACCGGCGAGGTCCGGGGCAGGCGCTGGGTCCAGGACGTACCGTCCCACTCCCAAGTCTCGGCGCCGACCGCGGTGGGCCAACCGCCGAACAGCACCACGACCCCGCGAGCCTCGTCGAAGGCCATCGCATGACCCGCGCGCGGGGCGGGCGCCGACGCCGTGGATCGTGGTATCCAGCCGGCTCCGTCCAACTCCCAGACGCCATCGGTCACCAAGTCGCCGTAGTGGTCCACGCCGCCGAACCACACGGTGCAGTGCCGACGTCGGTCGTAGGCCACGGCCGCGTCCCGTCGAGCTCGAGGGCGGAGCGCCAGGTCGCGCCGCGCCCACTCGCCGCGCCGCGCCTCCCAAGTTTCATCGAAGGTCCAAACCCCATCCATGCCGCCAAAGCGGACAAGCCGCTCGCGGGCGGCGTCGTAGGCCAACGCACTCCCTCGTCGCCACGTCCATGTCGGGACCTCCACCAGCCGTTCCTGCGCAGCCAGCGGATGAACGAGCAGCAGCCCGACCGTCCGCGCCGCGGCCCAGCAACGGCTTCTCATGACTCCGAGCATAGGCGATTGCGGAGTCGAAGACGGCATCCCGGCGACACGCGCTTGAGACTCGGAACCAACCTGGCGAGTCGCGCCGACGGGCCGCTACTCCGCCGCGCCCTGCAAGCTCTCGAACCAGGGCACCAAGCGGGCCTTGATCTCGTCGCGGGCGCGGCGAAACGCCGCCAGCCGCTCCCGGTCGGAGCCCCCCGCCGCGGCCGGGTCACGCAGCGGCCAGTGCTCACGCAGCACGCCCGGCGGTAACGGCGGGCACACCTCGTCGGCGCAGAGCGTGATCACCCAACGGATGTTCTGCAGCGGCACCTCGCTCACGTGCTTGCTGCGTTGGTCCGCCAGATCGATGCCCACCTCGGCCATGGCCGCCACGGCGAGCGGGTTGACCTGGCTCGGCGCGGAGCCCGCCGAATAGACCTCAACCCCGGCGGGCGCGAGCTGCTTGCCCAAGCCTTCCGCCATCTGGCTCCGGGCCGAGTTGGCCACGCAGAGAAACAGCAGTCCGGTCATCGGTCCTCCAGGGATGTGCCATGGCGCACCCCGCGTGGCATGGTAAGCATCGAGCGCGGCGACGCGAGGACCGACCTATAGCCGCGCATCAAGCGTGGCCCCGGGCACGGCCACTGTCGGGTCGTCGTCACGACGTGTCGCCTGAGCGTCGCGCCGCCGCGGGGCTCGCCGCCAGGGCTGCAGCGCCGCCCCGCGGGCGCGTGGCCCACGCCGCCGCCACCAGCAGGCCAAACGCGCTGACGCCCCACCAGCCGGCCTTGGCCCACACGACCCAGGCGGCGCCCAGCGTGGTCACGGCCAGAGCCAGCCACAGCGCCGCGTTCCACAGCAGCGCGGTCGCGCCGCGCGGCCGATCGGCGCCGAGCAATCCGCGGTGATTGAGGAGCAAGACGAACGCGGTGTAGGCGATCGGCAGCAGGGTGAAGCCAAACACCGACGTCGGCACCGCGAGCCAAAACTGCGTCTTGCCGTGCCAAACAAACGGCCCGAGGACCCCCACCGCGGCGAGCACACTGCCAATGCGCCGGGCCGCCGGGGCATCGCCGCGGCCGAGCATCTCGGCGAACGCCATCCCCGAGATGAGCATGAGCAGGATGATCGTCGACCAGGCCATCCCAAGCACGCCGATGCCAAACACCACGCGGCCGCCGCCGCCGGCACCCAGCGGGCTCAGCGCCGCCGCCAAATCCGCGGCGTCGCGACGGACCAGCATGGCGGCGAGGCGCCGCTCCGCGGCGTCGATCGGCGCCGCATCCGCCGCGGTGCGCTCGGCGAGGCGCCGGTCGAAGTCCGCCTGCATGGCCGCTGGCGCCGGATCGCCGGCGAGTAGCCGCGGGTCGGGATCGGCGTGGAACTGCGCGGTCGCGGCGATGACCACGCACGAGGTCGCGAGCGCGAACGGCACGAACAGACCGAGCGCGAGATCGAAGATCGCCAACCCCCGGTGCTCGCGAGTCCAGCCCCGCGCCAGCATCGAGTAGGGCAGGAGGAACGTCATGTTGATGCCGACCGCGGTCGCCGCGGCGGAGACCATGACGTCGCGCTGGTCGGCGATCACCGCGGCGCGCCAGAACTCCTGCGCCGCCACCGGCACGGCGTCGATCGCCTGCCCGATCGCCGTGGTCGGTTCAAACAGCAGGGCGGGCCGCGGCACCAGGCCGGCGAAGAGATCCCCCCAAGGCAGGCCGCCGCGCCACGCGACCAGCACGGCCACGGCGATGAAGCTCAGCACGACCAGACCGACCATGGCCTTGAGCAGCACCTCGAAGATGACGCGACCGCGACCGCGGCCATCCCAGAGCCACACCGCACCGAGCCCGCCGGCGAGCAACGCCGCGACGATGGCGGCCGTGCTCCCCGGTCCAGCGACGGCGGCCGAAGGCATCAGGTTTTGCTGGATCGCGGCGGCGCCCAGCGCGAACTGCGGCAGGCTCCACACCATGCTGGCGACGAGCGTCGCCAGGGCCCAGGCCCACGCCACGACCGGGCTCAGGTGGCGCCGCATGAGGTCGAACGGTCGCGCGCCGCTCGAGAGCGTGACGTAGGAGATCGCGCTGAGCATCACCACGCCGGCCGCCATCGCCAGCGGCTGCAGCCACAACAGCTCGTAGCAGCCGAGCACGCCGAGGTAGAGGCTGCCGGCCAGCGAACCGCCGCCCAGCGTAATCGCGCTCTGCAGCCAGCCCGGCCCGGACAGCCGCGCGTAGGTGCGAAGCACCGCGCCGCGACCGCGCGTCCGCGCGGCGACGATCGCCTGTCGCTCGCGCTCCGCTCGAGGTGCACTCATGCGCGGCGCGAGCATAGGGGTACTCGCATCGATCTGGCGCGCGCCGGATCGAGATTGGCGCTGCAGGGCGAGGGCAAGGCCGCCAGGCCGGCCCACCAAGCCGCTTCGAGGGGTTCCAGGTAGCGTCAGCGCGGGCGGTGCTGCGCGACGAGGAGCCAGCCGTAGAGGAAGGCGTCGTTGTGCCAGCGGCGGAGCAGGCCGTTCAGCCGGGTGAGGGTGCGCTGCAGCAGTGGGTGCTTGTGCAGCCAGGCGTAGGCCTCACCGACATCGACCACGCCGAGCACGTCAAACCCGGCGTCTTCGATCAGCCCGACGAACGCGGGCTTGGTGAAGCGTTGCACGTGGCCGTCGAACGTGGCCGGATCACGGTGGAAGGCGCGGTAGTAGGCGCGAAACAGCCGGTCGGAGAAGGCATTACCGTGCGGAACGGCGGCGATAAGAAAGCCCTGCGGCCGGACGATGCGGGCGGCCTCGGCCGCGAGCGCGGCCGGCTCGGGCAGATGCTCCAGGACGTGGTTGCACACCACGAGATCGAAGTGGCCGTCGCGCAGCGGTAAGGTCTCACGCAAGTCGGCACAGATTCGCTGTGAGGCCGGCGTGGCGCCCGGCAGGCGGCGCCGGTCGACCTCGATGACGCGCTGCGCCAGCGCCCCGGCGGCGACCGCCGACTCGGCATCGAGCGCGCTACCGGCGCCGGCACCCAGGTCGGCGACGCGGCCCCGCAGCGCCTTGGCGAAGGCCGGCCGCTGCGCCTGCGGCACCATGGCGATCAGGTCGTCGAGCGCCCCCGGCTGGGTGGACCCCGGCTGGGTGGGCCCCGGCTGGGTGGACCCCGGCTGGGTGGACCCAGGTTGACGAGATGTCGCGGCGTCAGGCGCCATGGCCCCCCCCTCGAGTGGACGGGCCGCCGTTCTGCCGACGATCGGCGGCACGGCGCAGCGGGAGCGGAGCGAGTCGGAGCATGGGCGGTGTCCAGAATAGCCCCACGCGCGGCGCGCCGACATGCCTGCCCGCGGGCGGCCGACAGGCTCCCTTCCTATGGCGACGTGCCGCGGTGCAAACCCCCTGTCGCGGAATGAGACATGCCGGCGCCGGCATCCCGACGGATCCCACACAGCTTCCCCCCGTTGATATCCGAAAAGCCGATTGGGGAATCGATCGGTGCGCGTGGAGCGAAGCGGAGCGAACGGAGATATTCCGTTCTGGATCTGGGTGCTCGCCGCCTTCGGGTTGGGCGGCGGCACGGCGATCCTCGCCTTGCTGACGAGCCACCTGGTCGAGCTGCGCGGCTCGGCGCACAGCGAGCAGCAGCAACGTCGCACGCTCAGCGCCATCAGCGCTGGACTGCAGCAGCCCATTCTCGACACCGAAGCGGCGTTTCGCGCGATCTTCGAAAGCCCCACGCCGACCTTCACACCGGTCAACGCCAACTCCTTTGACCAACTGCTCGCCGAGCTGCCCATCCGCGACCTGCCGCCCGAAGTGCAGACGCGCTTAGAGCAGCTACGCACCGACCTGGCGACGGCAGTCCAGCAGCTCGGCCTTTGTCGCGATTGGCACATTCAGCTGGCGAAAACCCAACAGCGTTGCGATGACGCGCACGCGTCGATCGATGCCTCGCTGGCACTCGTCCGCACCGCGGTCACCCGCTTTCGCGAGAACGACCTGGCCGAGCGCGAGCAGCATCGCGCCCACCTCGCCGGCGCGGTCACGCCACACGAGATCGCCGCGGTCCTCGATGAGCTGCGTGCTGCCCCCACCGATGACCGCGTCGTCCAGCGCCTGGGCGACGCGCTGGACGAGACCGGCCTCCTGCTGCTGCGCCTGCGCTCCGAGCGCCGCAAGGAGAGCCTCGCCAAGCTGACGGAGCAAACCCGGCGCGCGCTCCAGCTGATGCGCGAGCTCATCGATCGCCTGGGCGCCGAGCGCGGCGCCGATACCATCGCCGTGCTGCGCCCCGGAGCCGACCAGCTCCGCGAGCAGCTGCTCGGCGTCGACGGTCAAAGTGGCTACCCCGGCGCTCACCGCGCCTGGCTGGTGAACGTCGAGCGCGGCAAGCAGCTTCGCGAAGTCGTGCTCGGTCGGCTGCGCCGCCTGGCCAGCGCGCGCTTTGGCCTCGAGCAGCTCCTGTCGGAGCGCATCATCGAAGCCAACGGCGCCCTGCGAAAGCGCCTGCAGAACCTGTGGACTCTGTGCCTCGTCGTCGGCGGTGCCGTGGCCATCTTGTTCCTGCTGCTGGCGCGCATGGTCTCGCGCCGCGCGCACCGACAGATCCACGACCTCCAGCAGGCACGCCGCCAAGCCGCCGACGCCGTGCGCGCGCAAGGCTTGTTCTTGGCCAACATGAGCCACGAGATCCGCACGCCGATGAACGGCGTTCTGGGCATGGCCGAGATGCTCGAGTCCGGGCCGCTCAACGATGATCAGAAGCAGGTCGCGCGCACCATCCGCAGCTCCGCCGAGTCCCTGCTCACCGTCATCAACGACATCCTGGACATCTCCAAGATCCAGGCCGGCAAGCTCGAGCTTGACACCACCGACTTCGACCTGCGGCACACCATCGAGGACACCCTCGATCTGCTCGGCCACCTCGCGCACCAGAAGGGCCTCGAGCTGCTCTGCTTCATCGATCACGGCGTGCCACGCCGGATCCACGGCGACTCCGATCGCCTGCGCCAAGTCCTCCTCAACCTCACCGGCAACGCCATCAAGTTCACCGAGAACGGCGAGATCACCGTCCTCGTCGATCTCTTGAGCGAGCACCGCGAAGTCGTCCGCCTGCGCGTATCCATCAGCGACACCGGCGTCGGCATCTCCGAAGAGGCCCAACGCAAACTCTTCAAGCCCTTCACCCAAGCCGACCCCACCACCACGCGCCGCTTCGGCGGCACTGGCCTCGGCCTCACCATCTCCAAGCGCCTCATCCAAATGATGGGCGGCGAGATCGCCGTGCGCAGCAAGGTCGGCGCCGGGACGACGTTTACGTTTACGGTCTCGCTGACCCGCGGCCGCAGCGACTCCCCCGTCGAAGATCCAACCGACTTCGCCGGCCGCTCGCTCCTCATCGTCGACGACAACGAGAAGAACCGCGAGATCCTCGCCATGCGGGTCGCCAGCTGGAAGATGGGCTTCGACCTCGCCGCGGACGCCGATCAGGCCATGGAGACTCTGGCGAACGCGCGAGCCCGCGGCCACCACTTCGACGTCGCGCTCATCGACGATCAGATGCCGGGCCTCAGCGGCACCGAGCTCGCGGCCGCCATCGCCGACCACCCGGACTTTGCCGGGACGCGGTGCGTGTTGCTGCGGTCGGCGCCGCTGCAAGCCGGCGAGCCCACGCTCAATCCCAAGCAGATCGCGGCCGTCCTACGCAAGCCCGTGCTCGAGGACCGGCTCCGCGACTGCTTGACCAAGGTGCTGGGCCTGGCGCCGGGTCGCGCACCGAGCCAGACCCACGAGGCCCAGTCCGAGGGCGCGGAGGGCGCACGGATCCTGGTGGCCGAGGACAACGCGATCAACCAGCGCGTCATGCGGCAGCTGCTGCGCAAGGCCGGCTGTGACGTCGTGTTTGCTGACAACGGGGTCCAGGCCGTCGAGCGGGTCGAAGCCGAGGACTTCGATCTGGTGCTCATGGACTGCCAGATGCCGGAGATGGACGGGTTTGACGCAACGCGGGCGATCCGGCAACTGACGGGGGCGAAGGGGACGATTCCGGTCGTGGCGTTGACCGCAAACGTGCTGCCGGCGGATCGCCGGGCGTGCACGGAAGCCGGAATGGACGACTTCCTCAGCAAGCCCATCAAGCAGGAGCAGCTCCGCGAGGCCATCGCGAAGTGGCGCAAGCCGGCCGACGTCCAGGCTGGGGCTGAGTAGGGGGCTGGGGGGCGCGGGGCCTGCCGCGCGGCCTGATGCGGTGCGCGATGGGTTTCGGTGGGTCGTTGCCGCGACCGTGGTGCGCGCTAAGCTTCCGGGCTCACGCGCGGAGCGTAGCTTAGCCTGGTAAAGCGCTGGCTTTGGGAGCCAGAGATCGGAGGTTCAAATCCTCTCGCTCCGACCAACTCAATTCTCGCCCCTCTCAGGACTTGGGCACTCCCGCTGATTCGCGGGACGCGGCGAGACGGCGCCGAAGTGGTGTCACTTTGACACCAGGAACAAGGAGTCGAGCCGTTGCCCAAGCGAGAGAAGACCGAACGCAGAGACGTTCCCAGCTACCTGCACCACCGCGCCAGCGGCCGTGCGTTCACCTACCTGCGCGGCGCAGACGGGCCGCGCCGCCGCGTGTATCTCGGCAAGTGGAACTCGCCCGACAGCCGACGGCGCTATCGCGAGCTGATCGGGCGCTACCTGCTTGAAGAGGAGCAGCCTTCGGCAACCGCGACGAACCTCGGCACCAACTCGGCCACGTGCATCACCGTGGCCGAGCTGTGCGCCCGCTACCTCCACCACCGGCAAGCCCTGGTCGTCGAAAGCGAGTGGAACCAGGCTCGCCTGGCGTCGATTCCCCTGCTCGCCCTCTACCGCGATCTGCCGGCGGACGAGATCGGACCCAAGGCCCTTCGCCGCGTCCGCGACGAGATGGTCACCGCGGGGACCCTGTGTCGAACAGAAGTGAACCGCCGCGTCGTCCGCATCCGCGCCATGTTCCGGTGGGCCGCCGCCGAGGAACTGATCCCGGCCGGAGTCGTCGAGGCCCAGCGCACCTTGGAGCCACTACGGCGCGGGCGCACCGGTGCGCATGAAGCAAACCCAGTTGAGCCCGTGCCCGAAGCCGACATCGAAGCAACCCTGCCGTACCTGCCGCCGACGTTGCAGACGATGGTGCGAATGCAGCTGCTTACCGGGATGCGCGTCGGCGAACTGCTGGCCCTGCGCGGCCGCGACATCGACCAGACGAACGAACCGTGGATCTACAGACCGCGCGCTCACAAAAACGCATGGCGCGACATGCACCGCGAGATTCCACTGGTTCGCGCGGTCCAGGCCATGCTAGTGCCGCACCTCGATGCCCAGCCCGATGTGTTTCTGTTCTCCCCGCGCAAGACCCACGCGGAGCGGCGCCGGATGAAACGGGCCGCGCGCAAGTCACGCGTTCAGCCGAGCCAACAAGCCCGTGACGAGCGCACCCGCGACTCGGCATCCCGCCTTGCCGACCAGTGGACGGCGACGACCTACCGCCACGCAATCCACTACGCGTGCCGTCGCGCTGGTGTGCCCCTCTGGACGCCGTCGCGCTTGCGACACAACTTCCAGCACCGCGCCGAGCTGCTCGTTGGCCTGGAAGAGTCGGGCCGCGCACTCGGCCACCACCACACCGCCACCGTCGAGCACTATCGCAGCCGCAGGGACCTTGCCGTGGCTGTCCGCGTGATGGACGCCGTCGCTTGCGCTTCGGGGCCCTGGTGACACCCGCGGTTCGCGGCGATCCCCACCCTTGATGGCCGCCTTCCCGCCGGCGCTGGCTGCCCGCTGACACTGCTAGGGAACCGCTAACTTGACAAGTCGGGGTCGTATGTATTACAATGTCATACAAACTGGAGGCGCCATGCCCAACCGCGAAACCCGAACCCTTTCTTTCACGCCGGAGCAATCTGCGTTTCTGGCCAACTGCGTGGAATCGGGCCGGTACCAGTCCGTCAGCGAGGTGGTTCGAGCAGCGCTCCGCCTGCTGGAAACGGAGGAGGCGGAGCGTCTGGCAGAGCGCGAGCGCGTCCGGCGGTTGATCCAGGAAGGCGCCGACCAGCTCGACCGCGGCGAAGTTGTCGATGCCGAGGATGTCTTTGGCGCACTGGCCGACAAGCACGCACGGCTCGGCCGTGATGCGCCGCCTGCATGAAGCGGGTCCGCTTCTCGCTTTCCGCACAGGCGGACCTCGGCGAAATCGACGACTACACCATCGAGCGATTCGGCGTGCAGCAGGCCGTGCGTACCGCCAGGACGTTCCAGGAGACCTGCGTGGAGCTTGCCGAGTTTCCCGGCAGCAGCCCGCTCAGGCCCGACCTCAGCCCGCCAGGCCGTCCGTTCCGTTTCCGCACCGTGTTGTCCTCGTTCGTGATCGTCTACGAAGCCGACGCTGACAGCATCCGAGTTGCGCGGATCCTCCATCAGGCCCGAAACCTGCTACGGGAACTGGCACAGAATCCCGGCGACCATTGACCAAGATGTGAGCGCTGCGCGCTCCTGTTCCGCGTCCCGGCCGCTGCGCCAGCCAAAACCCGCGCGCCAGGCCCTGCGGCCTGCGCGCCTCGCTGCGCTCGGTCACGCGGCTTTCGGCAGCGGCTCCGCTTGCCGCCGGGACGGAAGAACCCAGCAGCTCAGCTAACCAAAGCAGACCCATCGGACCCCGCCCCCTTCGCCGCCGAGCCGGGTTCGGGTGAACCCGTCGGCGAAGGGGCCGAAGCAGATCACGAGATGACGCGAACGCGTGCCACACACAATTCTCCCTCACGCCCCACGCAGTCGCTCGAAGGCCTCGCGTAACAGGCGGAAGGAACGGCCGGCTGCCTCGACTGCCTCGGCGCCGCGCCCGGCGAAACGGTCCGGATGGTGCACCTGCACCATCCGGCGGAAGGCGCCTTCGATCGCCTGCCAGCCCGCCCCTTCGTCCAGACCGAGGGTCGCCAGATCCTTGATCCGCTGAACGCGGCCGGCCGGCACACTGTCGTTTGCTGCCTGTTCCTGTCCAGCCTTCGGCACGACCCGCAGGTCACCGGGGTCGCGGTTCGCAAATCGGTAGCCGGACGCCGGCCGCCACTTTCCTTCGGTCTCGGCGGCGAAGACCAGCGGTACGACGCCGTGCGCCGATCCCGGCATCCACACCACACGCTCGCAGGAAGGATCGTGCGGATTCACCCATTCGTATCCCGGCCCCGGGTGCCACTTGCCCGGCGAGTCGCCGGCCACCAGGTGCGTATCTGGCCACTCTCTCCCCGGACACCAACGGACGCGGTAATCGCCCTCGACGTCGTTGAGCCAGGCGAAGCCGGGAGCGGGCATCAACCCGCCGCCCGGCCCCCGCTCCACATGATCCGGCAAGTTGGCATCGAACAGCCCCCGAACGACTTCACGCAGCAGCGCTTTCAGCATTCTTGCGCCCTCCTGCCGGCTTGGGTGCGCCCCAGCCCGACCGATTCCAGATAGCGCTCGGCGGCAGCGTCCGTCCGCTTGCCGACACGGTCGCGTCGGACCGGAGGCGGGGCGCCACGCGCGATGAACCGCCGCAGCGCCGCAGCGCTGCTGTACCAACGGCCGCCGACTTTCACGGCCTCCAGACGGCCGGCACGCACCCCGCGACGCATCCAACGCAGCAGCGTCCATACCGACACGCGCAGCCCGGCGCGCTTTGCTGCCGCCGTCGCGGCAACCAGCCCCTCACGCATCAATCGCTCACTCGTCTCCATCGTCACTCCTGCCTGGTGGTGATTCCCTCCCATCACCGCCCGCCGCGGCTAACGGCACAGTTTCCACAAG
>JBCCGH010000194.1:0-18410 GCA_039029375.1 Planctomycetota bacterium | reverse complement strand
TTCCATACATATAATGATTGACTCATGGTCTCATGGTGGAGTTTCGAGCCTGTCGCCGCTGCCGTGAAGTTCGTCGGCGAGTCGGCATGACCGCCGTGCTTGTTGGCGAAGCGGCCGGTCGACTGGCGGCCAAGGCGGCCACCGGGGGTCGGCTGGCGGCCCGAGCGCCGCGGCGGACGGGGCGCCTGCTGGTTGCGTCGCCCAGGAGCGGCGCGGGCGCGAATGTCTTCTTGCGCCTGGAGCTGAGTGGCCATGGCGGCGTCCTCGTCCATGTTGGCGCGTCCCTCGAGCACCGCGTCGGCGAGCTTCTCGAGGATGAGCTTCACTGAGCTCATCGCGTCGTCGTTCGCCGGGATGACGATGTCGGCTTGCCCCGGATCGCAGTCGGTGTCGAGCACACACACCACCGGGACGTTCATGCGCGCGGCCTCGCGCACGCAGATGTCTTCGCGGCGCGGGTCGACGATCACGATGGCCCCGGGCAGGCCGTGCAGCTCGCGGACACCCTCGAGGTTCCGGCGGATCTTGCCCATCTCGCGGCGGAGGCTGGCCTGGTCCTTCTTCTTGTAGAGCTCCATCGAGCCGTCCGACTCCATGGCCTCAAGCTCTTCCAACCGCGCCAGCCGCTCGCGCACGACGTTGTAGTTGGTGAGCGTGCCGCCGATCCAGCGCTCGGTGACCGCGGGCATGTTGCACCGCTTGGCCTCCGCCTCGACGACCGCGCGGATCTGCCGCTTGGTGCCGAGGAACATGATCTGCACTCCCGAGGACGCTAGCTTGCGGACGAAGTGACTCGCCCGGTACAGCCCGCGGATGGTCTCCTCGAGGTTGATGATGTGGATCTTGTGCCGCTTACCGAAGATGTACGGTCGCATCTTCGGGTTCCAGCGGCTTGCCTGGTGCCCGAAGTGCACTCCGGCCTCGATGAGCTCCTTGACGGTGACGAGGGGCACTGAATCTGTTCCGTTTCCGGGGGTAGCAAGGGGGATTTGAGGGCGGAGGATCGTAGAGTGAGAGAACGGGTGGTCAAGGCGGAGCGGCACGCTTTTCCGTCCCTCCTTTTCAGCGACGGAGCACCTGCTAATCTGGCACGCTGGCTCCGGCGCACGCCCGAGGGGCAGACGTTGGCAGAGACCGGCACTCAGGATTCCGCACCTAGACCATCCCCGGAGTTTGGCCCCCGCCGTCACGCGGAGAGGCCCGCGGCTTCGGCATCCGCGGCTGAGCCGGCGCCCCGCGTCCTAATCCTGAACCACCGGTGCGAAGACTGCGTCGCGGTGCAAGAGGCGCTCCAGGCGGCGGGCTGTGAAGTGACGTTGAGCCGTTCGGTTGGGGAGACCCGCCGGATGCTGGATCGGGGTGGAATGACCGACCGCGAGCGGCCCGCCGTCATCGTCCTCAATCCTCTGGCCCTCACATCGGGCGGGGTGGAGGCCGGCTTGCTGGCCGAACTCCAGGGCGACGAGCCGCAGGTTCCGGTGATTATTTTGGTCGAGGATCTCGGCGAACTTGATGAGGCCGAGCTCCTGGAGGTGCCGTTTCGCGACTTCCTGCTGAAGCCCTACACCGTCCGGGAGCTGGTCCACCGGGTAGAGCTGGCGCTGCGCAACGGCAGCGAGACCCAGCGGCTTCGCGCCCTGGCTCGGGACCTCAAGGGTCAGGTCAGTGTCGATTTCAAGACCGGTCTCATGAGCGAGCGGCAGTTCCGCCGGGTCATGGACGCCGAGTTTGCCCGGGCCCAGCGCCACCAGTTACCGCTGTCGCTCTGCCTCGTCGACGTCGATGACTTCAAGGGGATCAACGACTCGACCGAGTATGCGTTCGGCGACTTGGTACTGGCCGGTGTCGCCGCCGTGCTCCAGGCCAACACGCGCGAGAGCGATGTCCCGGCGCGGTTTGGTGGCGACGAGTTCGCGGTGCTGCTGCCCCACACGACCCCAGCCGAGTCGGTCAAGACCGCGATCCGCATCCGCGAGAAGGTCGCGGCGGCGGCGATGAGCGATGCGCGCTATTCCCGTCAAGTGACAGTGTCGATCGGCATCGACACCTACGACGGCCGACTACGGGGCTCTGCTGAGGACTTGCTGCGCCGTGCCAACCGCGCGCTGCAGGACGCCAAGCGTCGCGGCAAGGATCAGGTCTGGCTGTTTAGCGAGAGCGCGACGGGCCCGTCAGGGGCGGGCGCCGAAGCGGACAACGGCGTGTGACGGGTGGCGCACTGGGCCAGCCCGCGCTCGTGGCGGAGGTCACGCGCCGGCGCCTCGGTTGGCGCTACTTCGGCTGGTACACGTGCTTGGTCGGCCGAAGGCCCCGGCGGAACACCTTGCGGAGGCCGTTCCGCGCGATGCCATCGATCTGCAGCACGTAGTCGCGCAGCGTCTGTCCTGGGCGCGCCCGAAACGTCGTCACGTGGTGATAGTCCTCGCCCTCGATGGGCTGCGCCGCGAAGTAGTAGTTCGACACGCAGTTGCGACGTCCGCTGCCGGTCACCGGCGACACCGAGTGCCATGACGAACGGTTGGTGGCCATGATCACGAGGCGGTTGAAGCGACACTCGATGATGCGCTGGGCGTGGTCGACGCCGTCATCCCAGAGCTCGAGGTGGCCGCCATCGCCACGGCACCAGCCGGGCGACACGTAGTAGAGCAGGTTGAGCACGCGGTAGCGTTGCTGGTGAAGGTCGTGCGAGTTGTCGATGTGCGGGTTGAGGAAGTTACCCTCCACCATGCTGCTGATCCCGCCGGCGTAGAGCTCGGGGTCGCCCTCGAGGCCGTCGATTGCGGTGATCGCGGCAATCGCGCGAATTACGGCCGGGTCCTGGAACGCAAACGTGATGGCGTCGATCGCCGGTGGATAGGCGTCCATGGTGACCCCGATCGACTTGCGCTCGCGCAGCGTCGCATTGTGGGTCATCGCGGCCAGGTCGGGGAAGCTCTCACCGATGTGGCGCGCCGTGGGCTCGTCCAGAAGGTCGTCGACGATGACGCTGGGGATGTCGTGGCTGCGGAAAGCCTCGCGCAGCGGCTCGACCCGCCGTTGGATGGACGCTGCGATGGCGGCGGCGAGAGTGTTGCGATCCATGGCCATGTCGTGGGTTGGGTTCACGCGGCACGCGCGAGCCGGCGCAAGCCGGCGTCCACCACGCCTTGCCGCGGTGTGTTGGGGATCGACCACAAACGGTGACGAGGTTGAGGAGGCCCGCTCCGCCAAGAGGCCAACCGTTCCGCATGCTGCCGGGGGCCGGTCTCGGCGCTCGGCCTCGGTGAGGTCCCCCAAGCAGGCCGTTGATGGCCTTGCTCGGCGGCCCGGGGCGCCGCATCAGGCGGTCCACAAACCCTGCGCGGCGGGGTGGTTGCCGTGTTGGCAAGCCGCCGCATGGGCCGGAGTCGGGTGGTTCCTCATGGGCTCGTCCTACCCCCGACCGTAGGGTGGCGCGTCAGCCGAAGCCGGGTGGGCATCGGGGCAGGTGCCTCGCAACGCATCGCCGCTACGATGGGAGCGCTAGCCCTGCCGGTGCTGCTGGGATCTCGGAGTCCGGTGCGTCGAATGTCTCGTCTTGTCTTAGCCCTCGTCGCTGTTTTTCTCGTCGCGCCTCTCATGGCGCAGAGCGCTTTGGTTCGCAGTGGCGACGCTTGGCGCTATCTGGATGACGGTAGTGATCCTGGCTTCGCTTGGTTCTTGCCCGGCTACGACGACTCGGCCTGGGCCGCGGGACCTTCCCAGCTCGGCTACGGCGAGGGCGATGAAGCCACCACGGTCAGCTTCGGCTCGAACCCGAACCGGCGTCACGTCACGACCTACTTTCGCCACTCGTTCCAGTACACCGGCTTCGCCTCGGGGCTTTGCCTGCGGCTACTCCGCGCGGACGGCGCGGTCGTCTACCTGAACGGAGTTGAGGTAGCCCGCAGCAACATGCCGAGAGCGGCGTTCGTCGACCGCCTCACGCTCGCGCACTCGACGGCGTCTGCCCAGCACGGCGGGCTGTTCCGCGACTTTGCCGTGGACGCGGCGCTCTTGGTGCAGGGCACCAACGTGTTGGCCGTCGAGCTGCACAAGCACGCGACCGCCAACCCCGCGCTCAGCTTCGATCTCGAGCTCTTCACTCGAGCGCCGGCCACTTGTCAGGAGCAGGGCAACGTGCTGTTGGTGATCGCGGACGATGTGGGGGTGGATGCGATGGCGTCGTACGGTGAGAGCTCCACGCCGGCGCCGACACCGACCATCGATTCGTTGGCCAGTGGCGGAGTGCTGTTCCGCAACGTGTGGGCGACTCCGGAATGTTCGCCGACGCGCGCGTGCATCCAGACGGGTCGGCTGCCGCACCGTACCTTCGTGGGCTCCGCAATCCCGCTGGGCAACTCGGGTGTGCTCGGGATCCACGAGACGACGCTGCCGGAAGTGCTCGACCTGGGCGCCGGCAACTACGCCCACGCGTTGATCGGCAAATGGCATCTCGGCGACCACCGCAACGGCGGCGACTACGGCCCAAATCTCGCGGGTTGGGGCCACTTCTCTGGCCTGATCGCCGGGGCGGTGCCCGACTACTACAACTGGCCGCGTACCGTGGATGGGGTCACGGCGCAGTCGACGCAGTACGCCACCAGCCAGATCGTCGATGACGCGCTCGCGTTCATTCAGCAGCAGTCCGGACCTTGGTTCTGCTGCGTTTCGTTCAACGCCGCGCACGGGCCGCTGCAGGCGCCGCCAGCCTCGCTGCATTCGCAGAACTTGACCGGCCTCGACCCCTTGGTCACACCGCTGCCCTTCTTTCACGCGCTGATCGAAGCGATGGACACCGAGTTCAATCGCTTGCTCACGTCGCTGGGGCCGCAGCTCTCGCGAACCACCGTGATCTTCCTTGGCGACAACGGCACCGAGGGACGCGTCACGAGCCCGCCGTTTCTGCCGCGGCACGGCAAAGGCACGGTGTACGAGGGTGGCGTCAACGTGCCGATGATCGTGTGGGGCTCGAGGCTCGTGGGGCGCGGCCGCGAGGTCGACGCGCTGGTCAGCACGGTGGATCTGTTCGCGACCGTCGGAGAGCTGGCCGGGATCGACGTCGCGGAGATGGTGCCGCCGGGGACCCAGCTGGACTCGGTGAGCTTGGTGCCGTACCTCACCGAGCCGCTGCAAGCGCCGCTGCGTCAAACGGTGTTCACCGAGCACTTCGGCGGTGAGACCTGGTCGGCGGTCAACACCACCGGCGAGGCGGCCGTTCGCGATGACCGCTACAAGCTCATTCGCATCTACACGCCGACCGAGGTCGACGAGGAGTTCTACGACCTGGAGCTCGATCCCTTGGAGCAGCAGAATCTGCTCGATGCCGGCCTCACGCCAGCCGAGCAGGCGCGGTTCGATGCCCTCGGCGTGGAGTTCGATGGGCTGCGGAACCCCAGCGGCCACGTAGAAGTGTACGGCGAAAGCTGGTGCACCGGCTCCAAGGGCCTGCTGGCGATCGGCAGCTCGGGGCAGCCGCGCATCGGGGCGTCCTACACCGTCACGGTCGACAACGGCGCGTCGTTGGCGCCGGCCGTGCTGGTCGCGGCCTCCTCGAGCCAGCAGCTCGGCGCCCTGCCGCTGCCCGTGTCCTTGGAGATCATCGGCGGTGGGCCGAACTGCTACCTCTACACGTCGATCGATGCCGGCCTCGCCGCGTTCACCGACGGAACGGGTCGCGCGGCGACGGCCGTCCCACTGCCGCCGGATCCTGGTCTGGTGGGGCTCACGCTGTTCCATACCTGGGTGGTCTGGGATTCGGCGGCCCCGTTCAGCACCCTGGGCCTCACGACTTCCAACGCGATCGCCGTGACGGTCGGGAGCTGACCCGATCCCCGGCACCCGCCCCATTTGCGGTGCGGCACAATCGGCGAACTTCTAGCGCCGCGCAAAGGATTCGGTGAGGAAGCGCTCCTATCCTGTCGGCCTGTCGTCCGATGGTAGGCACGAGACCCGCCACAACCACGGGGCCTGAATGAACCTGGGACAGGTCGCTCGGCTGCTTGCTGGCTTCGCCCTCTTCTTCTCCGCATCGCTGCTCGTACCGATGGCGGTGGCGCTCGGGGAGGAAACCGAGCTGGCGACCAAGCGCTCGTTTGCCATCTCGCTCGGCGTCGGTCTGGCTTCAGCGATCGGCTTGTGGCTGCTGGGGCGTGGCAGCAGCAGGGACATCTTCCGTAAGGAAGGCCTCGCCGTGGTCGGCCTGGCTTGGTTGGTGGCCGGGGGCCTGGGCGCGCTGCCGTTTGTCTGCTCGGGCGCCATTCCGTCCGCCGTGGATGGCTTCTTCGAGAGCATCAGCGGCCTGACGACGACTGGCGCCACCGTGCTCGGCACGAACAACTTGGCCATCGATTCTCTGCCGACCAGCATTCTGCTGTGGCGGGCGATGATGCAATGGATGGGGGGCATGGGGATCATCCTCGTGTTCATCGTTCTGCTGCCGGGGATGGGGGTGACCGGTAGCCGGCTGCTGTCGTCGGAGCAGGTCGGCGTGGCCAGCGGGATGGACCAACCGCGGATGCAGGAGCAGGCGCGGCGGCTCTTCGGGCTCTACATCGTGCTCACCCTGCTCGCGGGGCTGGGCTACTCGCTCGTTGGCCTGGGCCCGTTCGACGCCGTCTGTCATGCGTTCACTACGGTGGCGACCGGTGGGTTCTCCAATCACAACGTCTCAATCGGCGGCTACCAGAACCTCGGCGTGGAGCTCGTTGCGATCGCCTTCATGTTTCTGGCCGGATGCAACTTCCTCCTGCTGGTCCGGGTGGCGATCGGTCGGCGTCGAACGCAGCGTAGTAGCTTGCTCCACGACACCGAGTTTCGGGTGTATCTGGGCCTGACGCTGGTGATCGCCGCCGCGATGACACTGAGTCTGTGGTTCGCGGGGGGCAGCGTGCGTGACGACAGCCTCGGCATCACACGCGACTACGACCACCTCGGGCACTGCGCTCGGGACGCCCTGTTTCAGACGGTGAGCATTCTGACGTCCACCGGCTACTGCACCGCGGACTTTCAGAACTGGCCCAAGACCGCGATTGGTCTGCTCGTGCTCTGCATGTTCGTCGGTGGTTGCACCGGCTCGACCTCTGGTGGCTTCAAGGTGCTCCGGCTCGTCGTCTGCTCGAAGCTGGTGGGCTACGCCCTGCGTCACTTCGTGAAGCCTCGCAGCGTCGAGAAGCTCAAGATCGGTCCGGATGTGATTCCGGATCGGATCGTCTCGGCCATCTTGGCGTTGCTCCTCCTGTGGCTCGCGACGGTCGCCGCGGGCACCTTTATCTTGAGCTTCGATGCGCGCCTGGACCTCGTCTCCGCCTTTACCGTGAGCGTCAGCATGATGGGCTGCACGGGCCCGGCGATCAGCGGCGTGGTCGAGGCCGCGGCCGGCGAATACGAGCTCGTAGGTGGCCTCAACATCGGGCCCTATGGGGGCTACGGCGCGCTCCATCCGGCGGCGAAGCTCTTCATGTCGCTGCAGATGATCCTCGGCCGCCTGGAGATCCTGGCGCCCCTCGCCCTCCTGACGCCGGCGTTCTGGCGGCGCTAGGCTCGGGGCGACTGGGCCGGCCGCGACCTGGTCGTGGATCGTCGGCGGCTGCGGTTGGTGGTGCGTCCGAGCCGATAAGGATGGATGAGGCAGCCGAGGCCGCGGTCGGCGTTGCGCTGCCCAGCTCAGGAGATCGGCAGAACCGCGGGTTCTTTGGGGGGAGACATGGCGGAGCGGGTGGTCTTCGTGCTCTTGCTGTTCGTGGTGGCGTGCTCGGGCGGCGGCAGGATCTCGGTGTCGGTGTCCGACCCGGATGCGTCGCAGTCCAGCGTCTCCGTCGCGCAGAGCAGCGGGGTCGTGGCGGACGGGGCGTCCTCGGTGCGGCTGTCCGTGGTCGTGCGCGATGCACAGGGGTTGCCGATTCTCGGTCGTACGCTGCAGGTCAGCGCCGACACTGGGGTCAGCGTGTCCCCGAGCACCGGCACCACGGATCTCGCGGGTACGTTCGAAGCTGACGTCGTGTCGACCTCGTCGGGAACCAAGACGTTCACCGTGACCGTGGATCCGGCGACGAGTCAGTCCCTGCGCTTGGCTAGCGCGCCGACGGTGACGTTCGACCCGGGCGCGCCAGACGCGTCGCGGTCATCGGCGGTGATCAGCTCGGCCTTTGTGATCGACGATGGGGTCGCCACGGCGCCCATTGCGGTGTCCGTGCGAGATGCATTCGACAACCCGGTGCCGGGTCAGAGCGTATTGCTCGCGTCGTCGGGGAGCGGTCACACCATTGCGCAGCCGGGGCCGACCGACGCGAGCGGGATGGCGACGGGAGCCATTGCGTCGGTCGTCGCCGAGACCAAGACCATCACCGTCACCATCACGCCTACCGCAGCGCCGGCGGTGGTCACGGTCAGCACCCGACCGACAGTCACGTTCTCCTCGCCACCGCGGGTGGCCGGCTTCGCTCGGCTGCGTGACGTCGACCGCGACGGCAGCGTCGGGGCCGGCGACCAACTGGTGGTACCGTTCAGCGAGCTCATTACGTCGACCAGCGCGACGTCGTCGGACTTGCAGCTGCCGATCTCTGGCGACAGTCTCGGAACCGGTGCGACGGTCACCGGACCGTTGTTCATCGGCCTCTCGATCACGGCGACGCTCGGCGCCGGGGCCGGCGTGAAAGCGCGGCAGGAGTATGCCACGGGCAGCACCGGCACGAACGCGGCGAGCGGCGTCGACGTCGCCGCGACGATCGGGGCAGGGAGCATCACCGGCGTCGTCGGCAGTTTCGACGCCAGCGCCTCGTCACCGATCGACGTGATCCCGGGGTTCGTCTCCAGCGGGCAATCGCTCGGTGCCGCGGCCTCGCGTAGCGTCGCCGTCGGTGACGTCGATGGCGATGGCGACGTCGATGCCGTGCTGGGCAACTTCGGCGGCGCCAACGTGGTGCTGAGGAACGACGGCACCGGCGCGCTCAGTTCGGCGCAGACGCTTGGCGCTGGGGACACCGCTGCGGTGTTGCTGGTCGATCTGGATCGGGACGGCGATCTCGATCTGTTGGCCGCCAATCAAGGGCAGGCGGACGAGGTTTGGACCAACAGCGGCTCCGGGTCCTACGTCGCGGCGGCGACATCGCTGGGCGGGAGCACCAGTGCGAGCACGGCCCTCGCCGTTGGTGATCTAGACCAGGACGGCGATGTCGACGTGGTCCTCGGAATGACGGGCGCGGCAGACCTCGTGTTCCGCAACGACGGGTTCGGCGCCCTCGCGGACTCGGGGCAGTCCTTGGCCGTGGCCGACGCCCGCGACCTAGCACTCGGCGACCTCGACCACGACGGCGATCTCGACCTGGTGGTGGCCACACCTGAGGGCGACAGCAACTCAGTGTGGCTCAACAACGGGAGCGGCGTGTTCTCGGTCGCCCCATCGAGCCTTGGCACCACCGATGCCCTTTCGGTCGCCCTGGGCGACCTGGACGGCGATGGTGACCTCGACGCCGTTGTGGGCACGGTCAGCGCACCGGATGTGGTGTGGCTGAACGACGGCGCTGCGACCTTCACCGAGACCGGTGCCGCGCTGCCCAGCTCGACGACCGACGGCTCCGCCCTGGCCGATTTCGACCAGGACGGCGACCTGGACTGGATGCTGGGCTACTCCGGGATCGTTGGGCTCACGCTCGGGAACGACATTCGGATCAACGACGGCAGCGGTGGCTTCACCAACTCTGGCCAGTCGTTGGGGTTCTTCATCGCGACGCGCGATGTCGGCGTCGCGGACTTTGACGGTGACGGCGACCTGGACCTGCTGGCGGCCAACGACGGCAGCACGAGTCAGGTTTGGATGGGCTCGCTCGCCGGCGCGTGGGGAACGTCCGCGTGGAACGTGGCGCAGACCCTGGCCCCAACGACGTTCGACGATGTCGACCTGGGCGACGTGGATCGCGATGGAGACGTCGACCTGTTGCTCTCGGACTCAGCCTCGGCCGCGAAGCTCTACCTCAACGACGGCGCCGGCGCGCTCAGCGCGGCGTCGACCTCGCTGCCAGCGCTGACCGACGCCGTGCTCGCGGACCTCGACGGTGACGGCGACCTCGACCTCGCGGGCGTCGCGTCCAGTGGCGCGGCGTTGGTTTATCGCGGCGACGGCGCCGGGTCGCTGGCCACGACGGGGCAGTCGTTCGCCGCGTCGCTGCTGGCCATCCAGGCCGGCGATCTCGACCGCGACGGCGATCGTGATCTCGTGCTCCTCGCGGCCGGCCAGCTGTGGGTGTATCTGAACGACGGCAACGGGGTGTTCACCGACAGCGGCCAGGTTCTGACGGGCTCCAGCTTCATCCGCGCGGCCTTGGGGGACGTTGATGGCGATGGCGACGCCGATGTGGTGGTCGCGCGTCAAGGAGCCGGCAATCTCGTCTATCGCAACGACGGCGCCGGCCTCCTCGCGGACTGGGGACAAAGCCTCGGCACTAGCTCCACGGCCGACGTGGTGCTCGGCGACGTCGACGGCGATGCCGATCTCGATGCCTACGAGGTGATCAGCGACGCGGCGAATCGCCTCTGGCGCAACGATGGCACCGGAGTGTTTTCGGATTCTGGGCAGGCGATCGGCGTCGTGAGTGGGCACCGAGCCGTGTTGGTCGACCACGACGGTGACGGCGACCTGGACATCGCCGAGACGTCCACGGCGGCCGGCAGCGCGGTGTTCGTGGTGGAGAATGACGGCAGCGGAGTGTTTAGCGCCACGACGCAGGCGCTCGCCGCCACGACCCACATCGCCGCCGGTGATCTCGACCGCGACGGTGACGCCGATCTCGTCGTCACGAGCAGCACCGGCGTGTTGATCCTCACCAGCCAGTGAGTGGCGTCTTCTCGGCCGGACGACTAGTCCATGGCGTGCGGGAGGTCGTCGAACAGCGACGTCAGCCTGCCGCGGCCGCCGCTCGTGGCGCTGGTCTCAGCGTCCAGGACCTCGCGCGTTCGGCGATGCAGCTCGTCGGCTTCTTCGGGGGTGTCGCCGACGCAGATGACGCCGATCTTCCCGTACTGCGACAGCGCCCCGATCATGTGGAAGAGCACGCCGGTCTCGGTCGAGGGCCGGAAGTGCAGGCCGTGGTGGATGACGATCTCGAGGAAGTCCTGCGGTAGGAGGCCGCGGTAGGCCGGCGCTGACAGGGTGTCGGTGGCGAAGTAGTACTTCGGGACGCCACGCTGTGAGCGGAATTCACCATCGGCGTCGAGCGAGCCTCCGGTCAGGAACTGCAGGGCCACGAACGGAAACGTGGTCCCGGTCATGCGCAAGTTGATCTCAACGGCCCAGCACTTCCAATCTTGCTCGGGGTGGCGCACCGCGAGGAAGTCGACGCTGAAACGGCCCAGCGCCCCTTGCTCCACCAAGACTTCGCCGACCCGCAGCGCTTTCTCGATGATGTCGGCGCGATAGTCGGGCGAGGCAGGAAAGCGGCAGCCGAGGTAGACCTGGCCTGAGTCGCCGCCCAGCACCTGATCGTGGGTGGACACGACGGTGAGCTCGCGGCGCGGGTTGATGCGCAGCTGCACGCTGGGCGACTCCACCTCCGGCGCCTCCAGGAACTCCTCGACGACGCCGCCCATCTCGCTGAATTTGGCGAGGAACGCGTCTTTGCGGTGGCCTTCGGCGGCGAACTTGAGGTCGTCGAGCGCGCTGGCCAGCGCGGCTTTGCGCTTGCCATTCTGCTGCGGGAGATCTTGGGGGAAGGTGTAGAGGGCGTTGCCCTCGCCCGAGAAGCCAGCGTTCAGCTTGACCACGGCGCGCCGGATGCCCGGCCGATCCGCCGTCAACGCATCGAGCGCGTCAACCACCTCCGACTCGGTGCGCAAGCGCTCGCGTCCCGACGCGCACGGCACGCCGGCGTCGCGGAACACGGATCGCCCGCCGGACTTCGTGCCGATCCAGGAGAGGTCCGGGTCGACGCCGAGGAGAGGGATGCCGAGGTCCACGGCGAGCTGGCGCTCGAGCGGCGTCGAGTTGAAGCAGGTGAGGTAGGCGCGCGCGCGCTCGCCAGCCCAGTCGCGGATGCGTTGGACCACGCGCGGCCGTTCGAGGATCTTCTCGGTCAGGGCGCGCGGCGTCGCGTCGTAGAGACACAACATCGTCAGCCGCCTCTCCGCGTGGTTGGCCGGCACACCGGTCAGCAGCGTGAGGTAGTAGTGGACGATGTCGGGATCGACCGGCTGGCTCGTCACGTACATGATGCGCGCGCCGGGCCGGCGCAACCGCATCAGGAAGAAGAGCAGGCGCTCTTCGTAGAAGGGGACACCTGCGACCTTTCCCAGCTCCTCCTGATCGAAGCTGAGCGATGGGACGATGATGCAGGTGTGACTTGCCGAGGGGCGTTCGTGAAACTCGGTCCAGAGCTCCGGGAGGCGCTGCTGGAGCTCGCGAAACTCGGTTTCTTCGGCCTGCTTGGTGCTCATGGTGGCCTGTTCCGACGAGGGTGTCCGCACCTTACCGGAGCCAGGGCCCTGGCACCACAAAGCCGCGTTCGCAACGAAATAAGGGCGAACACCCTGGCGTCGGGCCCGGCCCGGGGGCCGTGGGTGGCCGGTGGTTGCCCGGCGATTGCCTGCGACGCGTCCGCGCGCTACAAGCCGGAGCCTGGCACCCGGGCGCGACATCTCGGCATACGCTTGTTCGGCGCTCGTCGATGACCTGACGAGCGACTCCTCCCACCTGAGGCCGAAACCATGGCACCGCGTTCGAGCTGGAAAGGCTTTCTGAAGCTCAGCCTCGTCTCCGTTCCCGTCAAGGCATACACCGCTGCGGTCAGTAGCGCCGAGATCCGACTCAACCAGCTGCACGACGACTGCCACGCGCGCATCCGATACCAGAAGACCTGCCCGGAACACGGCGAGGTCACTAACGACAAGATCGTGAGCGGCTACGAGTTCGCGAAGGGACAGTACGTCGTGATCGATCTCGAGGAGCTCGCGAAGCTCCGCAGCAAGTCGGATCATTCGGTGCAGATCGACGGCTTCATCGCTCCCGACGCTCTTGACCCGATCTACCACTCAGGCAAGACCTACTACTTGGTGCCGGACGGCGCCGTGGGGCAGAAGCCCTACGCGCTGCTGCACCACGCGATGACGGAGCAGCGAGTTAACGCGCTGGCGAAGATCGTCCTGTCGGGGCGCGAGCAAGTGGTCATCGTGCGGCCCGTGGACGGCCTGTTGCTGATGACGGTGCTGAGCCATGACGCCAAGGTGCGCAAGCCGGAGGAAGTGCGCGACGATCTGGTCGAGCAAGAGCTGAGCGAGGCGGAGGTGGCGCTGACCAAGACGCTGATCGACGCCTCGGTGCTCAGCGATTTCAAGTTCTCCCGCTACCGCGACGAGTATGTCGACAAGCTCACCAAAGTCATCCAAGCCAAGGTCGACGGGCAAGAGTTGGTGCAGGTGCCCGATCACGAGGAGCCCAAGATTCTCAACCTGATGGAAGCGCTCAAGCGGAGTGTGGCCGAGGCCCAGCTCGGGTCCGCCGAGGAGCCCGTGGCGGCGCCGCGCAAGCAGGCCGCGAGCGCGAGCCGCAAGAAGACGACGCGCAAGAAGAAGAGCGGCTGAGGCAGCTGCGTCGCCCGTGGTCCAGCCTCTGCCGGAGTTCGTGCCGCCGATGCTCGCCAAGCTGGGCGAGCCGTTTGACTCCGAGCAGCACCTGTTCGAGATCAAGTGGGACGGCATGCGGGCGATGGCGCACGTCGGCGCCGGCGCATCCCTACGCCTCGTCAACCGCCATCGGCATGAGTTGGCGGGCCACTTTCCCGAGTTGTCGTTTCTGGTCGAGCTCGAGCCCGGCGTAGTGATCGATGGTGAGCTGATCGTGGCGGCTGGGCCCAAGGGGAAGCCGGACTTCGGCGCGATCATGCGGCGGCGGCACGCCAAGAGCCCGGTGACCGTCCAGTCGCTGGCGCGTCAGTCACCGGCGAGCTTCGTCGCCTTCGACCTCCTCTATCGCCGTTTTCGGCCGGTGTTCGAGCAACCGCTGCAGGAGCGACGGGCGCAGCTGGCCGAGGTCGTGGGGGCCTGTGAACGCCCCGATTTGGTGTTCTCCGATGGGGTGATCGGCAACGGGCACGCGTTGTTCCAGCAGGTGTGCGCCGAGGAGCTTGAGGGCATCGTCGCCAAGCGCCTGGACAGCACCTATCGGCCCGGCGCGCGCACCGAGACTTGGGTCAAGATCAAGCGCCGACAAACCGCGGTGTGTCTGATCCTCGGCTACCTACCCGACGGCGAGCACGATTTTCGTAGCCTCATCATCGCCATGGACGACGGCGGGACGTTGCGCGCCGTGGGCCAGGTCGGCGGCGGGATTCGCGAGGCACAGCGACGCCGTCTTAACGAGCTGCTGCGTCAACGGCCGCGCGCGGAACCACTGGTGTCCACCGATGCGGCCGGCAAGTGGGTTGAGCCAGGCCTTTACTGCACCGTAACCTACCTCGAGCGCACGGTGCACGGGGGCCTGCGCGGACCGGTGTTTGTCGATTTGCTCGAGGAAGATTGATGCCCGAAGGCGCGCCACTCACTGGCCGCTTGACCGCGGTGCAGCTTGCCGATGTGCTCAATGTCTCGGCGGCGCGGATCCGTACCTGGGTGCGGCTCGGCCTGCTCCATCCCGGTGGCGTGCCGATCGCGACCGCGCGCAAGCATGCGGGGTTCGGCTTTGCCGAAGTCGCGCGGGCTCGCGCCGTCCACCGCTTGACCCTGGCCGGGGTGCGTCCGGCCAAGATCCGTGCGGCGCTCGAACGCGTGCGCGAGTGGCTCCCGGAGACCGAGCCTTCGGCGGCGGCGCTGGAGGTCGGCGGCGAGGCGGCGCCGGTCCTAGTGCGTTTGCCAGGCGGCGGCTTGGCGGAGCCGTCGGGCCAGCTGCGCTTCGATTTCGACGAGGCCGCATCGGCCGTCGGCCGTGGCTCGCTGCGTCAGCTCGCCGAGCGGCCGGCCGACGAGTGGTTTGAGCTTGGCGTGGTTGCCGAACAGCGCGGCGACTTCGAGGCGGCGGTCGACGCTTATGAGCGGGCACTGCTCGGCGGCGGGCCAGATCCACAGATTGCCTTCAACCTCGGCAACGCGCTGTTCGCGCTCGAGCGACCGGGCGAAGCGGCGCAGCGCTACCGGCAGGCAGTCGAGCTCGATCCTGGCTACGCGCAGGCGTGGAACAACCTCGGCAATGCGCTGGCCGAGCACGCTCAGCCGCGCGATGCCCTGATGGCGTATGCGCGCGCGTTGACGGTCGACGCCGCCTACGCCGATCCGCACTTCAACTTGGCCGAGACCCATCAGCAGCTGGGGCAGCTCGGCGCCGCGCGCAAGCACTGGTCGGCCTACTTGGCACTGGACGGCGACAGCCCTTGGGCGGCGATGGCGCGCGAGCGGTTGGCGTCCTTGCCCGGCTGACCGTCGCGCGCCGCGGCCCCTACTTTGGCAGCAGCGCCATGGCGCCGGTGACCATCGCCGTGATGCCGGTGTGTAGCGAGTCGCGCGCGGCCGGGGCGTAGAACGGGGAGTGGATCGCCGGCAGCGGCGTGCCGTCGGCCTCGGCCCGCCGGAGCGTCTCCGGCGGCACCGTGCCGAGGCGAAACATGAAGAGCGGCACGCCTTCCTGGCCGTAGTAGGCAAAGTCCTCGGCGCCCATGACTGGCTCGGCCGGCAGCACGCGTTCCGCGCCGAGGGCGGCGCGGAACGCCGCGGCGACCTGCTCCACCAGAGCCGGATCGTTGCGTAGCGCCGGCACGTGCTCGCTGAAGCGCACGTCGGGGGGCGGGGCGCCGAAGGACTTTGCGGTCGCTTCCGCCTTGCGCCGAATCGCCGCGAGTAGCAGCTCGCGCACCTCGGGCGCATAGCTGCGGATCGTCAGCTGGAGGTGGCAGCGATCCGGGATGATGTTGTGCTTGGCGCCGCCGTGAATCGAGCCAACGGTCACCACGGCCGGTTCCCTTGGGTCGACCTCGCGACTGACAATGGTCTGCAGTTCCATCACTAGCTGGGCTGCTTGGACGATGGGGTCGTTGGCTTTGTGGGGGTAGGCGCCGTGGCCACCGCGACCGAACACCGTGATGTCGACGGAGTCGACGTTGGCCATGTTGTAGCCTGCCGTTTGGCCCACGGTTCCTGCGGCCATTGCCGGATGGACGTGGAGCGCGAGCGCGAAGTCCGGCTTGTGGAAGCGCCGGAAGAGGCCGGCGCGCAGCATCGCCAGCGCCCCACCGCCGCGCTCCTCGGCGGGCTGACCGATGCACATGAGCCGGCCGCGCCACTCGTCGCGGTGCTCGGTCAAGTAGTGCACGGTCGCCAGCAGGTTGGTCATGTGGATGTCGTGGCCGCATGCGTGCATGACGCTGACCTCGCTGCCGTCGGGGAGCTTGGCGTGCGCCGTCGAGGCATACGGCAGTCCGGTTTGCTCCTCGATGGGCAGCCCGTCGAGATCGGCCCGCAGCATTAGCGTGGGGCCGGTGCCGTTCTCCACGATGCCGACGACCCCGTGGCCACCGACGCTGGTGGTCACGGTGGCGCCGGCGGCCCGCAGCGAATCGGCGAAGCGGGCGGCGGTCGCCTCCTCGAAGTAGGAGAGTTCCGGGCTTCGGTGCAGCTCTCGATACAGCTCGAGCCAGCCGTCGAGGCGCGCGTCGATCCACTGGCCGAGATCGTCCGGTGCCGCCGGGGCCGCTGTGAGGGGCTCGGCTTCGCTGGCTGCTGCGCCTTGGGGGACTGCGAGCAAGAGGGGCAGTAGGAGGGCCGTCGCCATGACGGTGGATTTGACCGCGGCGCTGGCCAAGACGCGAGCCGCCGGCAGTTTGTCGCACGGCCTGCCCCGACGCGGGGCGAGACGTTAGCCTGGGCCTGTGCGAACCCTTCGAAGCGGAGCCCTGTGCTCAGCGTTGGCGCTCATAACGCTCGGTCCGCGCCCGGCGGCGCCGGCGGCCGGCCTGGGCGCACCGGGAGGTCCAGACCTCGAAGACGTCAACGTCGTGGTGATCTGCATCGACACGTTCGGTGCCGAGCACGCCGGCGCATTCCTCAACCCCGAGCTCGCGCATACACCGCACATGGATGCGCTCGCCGCGCGCGGTGTGGTCTTTCGTCGGGCCTATGCGCCGTCACCGTGGACGCAGCCGTCCGTGGCTTCGCTCTTCACGGGCAGCATGCCGTCGCGGCACGGCATCATGCAGATGACCGACGTGCTTCGCGATCACCAGGTGACACTGGCTGAGGCGTTCAAGGAGCGCGGCTTCGTCACCGGCGCCGTGATCAGCAACTTCATTCTGCGGCCGCGGTTTGGGTTCTCCAAGGGGTTCGATTCGTACCAGACGCGTCCAGCGCTAGCCAGCGCGGCGGGCATCACCTCGGCGAAGGTGACCGACCGATCGATCGAGTGGATCAAGCGCAACGCCGACTCCCGCTTCTTCCTGTTCGCCCACTACTTCGATCCGCACTACGCCTACATGCATCACCCCGAGTTCGACCGCACGTCGAACTATGAGGGTTCGCTGCGGCCGGCCATGCCGATCGGCAAGCTGCGGGACGCTCGGAATGACCTGACGCCGGAGGATGTTCGCTATCTCATCGACTTGCATCACGAGGAGATCGCGTTCACCGACGCGCAGATTGGCCGCTTGCTGGGCTTCCTGCGCGAGCAGGGCCTCGAAGAGAAGACCTTGGTCGTGTTGACGTCGGATCACGGCGAGGAGTTCATGCGGCACGGCTGGATTGGCCACACTCGGACGCTCTACGAAGAGCTGCTGCACGTGCCCATGATCGTGTCGCTACCGGGCACCTTCGGCCCGGCCACGGTTGACGACCCGGTATCCCTCGTCGACGTGAAGCCGACGCTCTTGGCGATGTCGTCGGTCGCGGACGACGCGCCGTGCGACGGATTCTCGCTGTTGCCCTATCTCCTGGGGACGGGTGCCCCGGCCGCCGGCCGCATGATGCTCGGCGAGGTCTCCGCGGTGCCGGTCAACAAAGACAAGTTCGCGCACGAGAAGATCGCCTTTAAGACCTCGCTGCTGTCGGGATCGATGAAAGTGATCCACGACCTGTCTGGCGATACGTGGGAGCTGTACGACTTGGCGAACGATCCCGAGGAGCTCAACGACCTCGCGGCGTCTGGGCACGAGGCCTTCGCCGAGCTGCGCGCCAACCTCGAGACCTGGGAGGAAGTGCGCGCGCCGGAAGGTGAGGCCGGTGGGGCACCCAGCGAGCTGAGCGACGAGGAGCTGGAGCGGCTGCGCCAGCTGGGCTACGTCAAGTAGCCGTTGACTGGTTCTAGTGGTGTGATTCAGGCAGATGGGGCCTTGTCCGCGAGACATCGGTGACGGTCGCAAGGCGGGTCGCCGCAGGCATATTGGTGGATACGGCGAGGACGACCCAACGCTGCGAGCGGCGCTGAGGGCCGTGGATAAGGCCCCAGATTC
>JBCCGH010000193.1:0-18510 GCA_039029375.1 Planctomycetota bacterium | reverse complement strand
CCGGCAGGCGCCTCTGGCGCCTGTCTGACGCTGCCAGAGCGGCTCTGGCGCGTTCTGGGCGTGAAGACTCGTGCATGATCCGGGCTAGTCCTGGGCTTTGGCGAATACGTACCCCGTGCCGCGAACTGTCAGGATGCGCTTCGGGTTCTTTGGATCATCTTCGATGGCCGCTCGGATACGGGAGATGTGCACGTCGATGGACCGGTCGAAGGCATCCGCCTCGGTGCTCTGGAGCTCCTGCATCAGAAACTCCCGCGACAACACTCTCCCAGGCCGCCGCGACATGACGTCGAGCAAGCGAAACTGGTATGCCGTGAGCGGGCACGTCTCACCGTCGAGCTTGGCTTCCATCGCGTCGCGGTGAATCTCCAATCGGCCGAAACACGCGGCATCCGGAGTCGAACGGCCGCCCCGTCGCAAGATTGCGCGTAGGCGAGCCAGCAGTTCGCGTGGCTCGAACGGCTTCGGCATGTAGTCGTCGGCGCCAAGCTCAAGGCCTACAACGCGATCCATCGGGTCTCCCTTGGCGGTCAGCATCAGTACTGGCGTGTCAAACTTGGCTCGGAGCTGGCGACAGACATCGAGGCCATCGATGTCGGGGAGCATCAGGTCGAGGATGACCGCGTCGAACGGAGTGCGTCGCATCTCGGCTAGGCCGGACTCCCCGTCTGGAGCGATCCGCACGTCGAACTCGTGCTGGGTGAGGTAGTCCTTGACCATCCTCGCAAGCTTGGAGTCGTCCTCGATGAGTAGTAGGCGTTGGCTCATACTGATTGGCTCCTGCCTTGTTGGCGCGATCGTCTGCGCCGAGATCGGTCGTGAGCCTCGCGGCCCACTGCAGGTGGTTGATGGCGTTCCGTCGGTTCGAAGTCGTCTTCTGCTCGTCCTCTTCAGGGTCGGCCGACCGAGTCAGCTTGACGCCTCGTCACGCAAAGTTGGTTTACGCGAGGCGTGCTACCGACTTGCGTCGCGAACGTAAAGAAGTGTTGCTGAGCAGCTTTGCATTGCGACACATAGCTGCAAACCACGCGCAACGTCAGTGGGCGACCTTCCTTTGAGTGCCAACCATCGAAGGGAGACTCGTGATGCGACAGCTGAAGGGCTGCGTCGCCGTTGCTGCGCTACTCAGCGCGGCCGCCTGTTCCGCTCTGGAGCGCGAAACCGCTACCGGTCAAGAGCCGGGCCGGAGCCCGACGCGGCAGGAACCGACTTCGTCCGGCAGTGGTCGTGTATCGCTTGAAACCGCCGATGCATGGGACGTGAGTGCCCGGCTCGGAGTGCTCACGATGCCGGCCTACACCGGAAGCGATGACTACCAGCTTTGGGCGGTCCCCGAGGTGAGTCTGAGGTACGGCGAGTTCTTCTTCTCCTTCTTCGAGGGCACAGGTTACAACGTTCTGAACAATGGCACCTGGCGCGCTGGCCCCGTGGTCAAGTACCAATTCGGGCGAGACGAAGACGGCGACAACCCAACGCGGATCGGTGGCCGAGTTACTGACGACCTCCGTGGCCTAGGAGATGTCGACGACACTCTCGAGGTTGGTGGCTTCGTTGAGTACCGAAACGGCTCCTTCGTCGGCAAGCTCGAGGTGCGTCAGGGCCTTGGCGGTCACGAGGGGGTCATCGGTGGCCTCGAGCTCAAGCGTCAGCAGATGGTCAACTTGTTCGGCCAGCAGGGCTTCCTGTCGGTCGGGCCTGAGCTGACCCTGGCCGACTCGACCTACAACCGTAGCTACTTCGGCGTATCGCCGGCGCAATCAGCTTCTTCCCGCCTTGCGCCGTACGACGCCGGTGACGAGTTTCTCTCGGTCGGCGTTGGTGTGGCCTTGGCTTTGCCGCTCACGCGACGCGTGTCTCTCACTGGCTTGGGCCGCTACAGCCGCCTGCTAGGGAACGCGGCGGAATCGTCGCTCGTTCGTGAGCGCGGCAGCGAGGACCAGTTCATGGGTGGGCTTTTTCTGAGCTACCAATTCTGAGTGAGAGGGCGTGACCACAATGAGCTCGAAACCGGATGACCCAGTGGCTGCCCAGGCCGTTGCTGGCGCTTCTGCTTGGTGCAGTCATCGCGTGGACCGTGGTTGGATGCAGTGTCGCCAAGTCTCAGGACGGCTTGGAGGCACCGTCCGAGCAGGCTCTCCTTGAGGCCAACAGGCGGAACAGGACATGCTGCTCGCCTGCGAGGATTCGCTCCTTCCAGAGCATCGACGTGCGCTCGGGCCCTTGCGTCTCCTTGAGGGTTTACTACCGCCAGCACGCCGCGGCCAAGGCCAACGTGCTGTTCGTGCACGGTGCTGCAGGAGGTCCTTGGGCATGGGAGTACTTCTTCGAGCTCATGCCGACGCACTTCAACCTGTCACAGCTTCGCCCTGTTTCTCATCAACGCGAGTGGGCTGGTCGTAGCGTGGACTCACTGCGCAGTCAGCACGAGGTTGCTGCGGTCCCGTATCTAGGGATCCACCTCACTGGGCAAGCTCGATCCGCACCGGCGTCCAGCCAGCCGCGGCGACGTTGACGGTGCGAGGGGCGGCGATGACGCCACCCCGGGGGTCGACGACGCGGAGCCGATACGGGCCGGGTGCCGTGACCCAGACCCGCGATCCGCGCCACATGTTGGCCCGGCCTTGACCCTGCGTCGGCTCGAGATCGATGTGCCAGGTGCCAGCCTGGCGCACGACGGTGCCCCGTTCGGTGAAGGTCACCTCGACGCCGATGGCTCGCTGCAGCGTCACTTCGACGAGCTGATCCCCAGGCACGACCACGAGCGGCGCGCGCTCGATCTGATAGCGGTCGTTGCCGAAGACGGACACGTAGATATCCCCGGCCGGTGCTTTGAGCTCGAACTCTCCGGTGTCGGCGTTGGGCCGGACTTGGCCGGCGATCCTCGGCGATCCCCCGACTCCCCACGAAGCGTCGCTTGGCGTCACGTGGGCGCCCGTCTCCGGATCGAGAAAGCGGACGCGCACGCGGGCCAGCGGCGGAATGGCGAGGTGGATGTCGCGATTGCCGTGGCGCCCGGTTTCGAACTCCGTCGAAATGCCTGTCGGGTGCACTTGGGCCCGATAGCGCCCACGCGGCAGGGTGCCAGCGTCCCAATGAAAGCCGGCGTCGAACGCTTCCATCATCCACTCGTGGATCGGGATGTAGCGAGGCAACCACGCCGTCAAACTGCCGAGAGGCACCAGGCCCAGCTGCACCGACGACCGGCTCCATCCCTTGGGCAGCTCGATGACCCCGGCGACGGGTACGCGCGGCGGTTCCTCCGCCTGGTCCAGGGCGACGCTGATCGGCGTGGTCTCGCCCACGACGACTGCGGCGCTGGCGACCCCCAAGACGGCCGGCGTTTGATTCCGGGGTCCGTGTTCGACCCCGACCGTGCAGGGCCCCGGGAGTAGGCCATCGATGAGCACCGGGCGGCCGAAGCGGACGGTTGCCTCCGCGATCGGGATGTCGGCCTCGTGCTCGGCCCTGCTTTGATTTTCGCTAGATCGACGTACTCGGATGCGTGCGCCTTCGGGCGCGGCGCCGCCCTGCAGGTGGATCTTGAGCGCTCCACCGGGGGCGAGTCGGATCTCGTGGTGCTCCTCGCGGACGATCGACAGGTAGGCCGTGGCCCATGCATAGCCGGGCGCGCCAACCCAGTACTTGCGCCGTTGGCCGGCCCGCTCCGGCGCGAACCGCAGAGGCGACGTGCCATGCTCGACGACGATCCGGTGCTCCTGCGGTTCACCGGGATGGGCGAGGTCCCGCCGCCAGTCATCGACCGCGACGATCCGCACGCCGCTCAGGTGGGCTGAGGTTTCGCGGTCAACGACCGCCAATGACACCATCGCGACCCAGCGGCCGGCCAACGTGGCCGACCAGTCCGTGAGGGGCCCCGCGGGGACGTCGATCACTGTGCGTTCGTCGAACTGAACCGCGCGACCTCCGAGAATCGGCGCCCTCACACTGATGCGCCTCGGCCGAGAGACTTCGGCGCGCCAGTGCCCGTCCTCGACGTGCACGGTCACCTGCTCGATGGATGGATGCCACAGCATGAGCCCGAACGAGCCGTCTTCGTGCGCGTGCTCGACGCCGTCGGGGTCGGTGACGACGAAGGTGCCGCGGAGGAGGACCTTCTCGTCGTCGGGCGCCCTCGCTGGAGCCACCGCTTCGGTCGGGGGGCGCGCTTCACGCGCTGGCGTCGCCGAACCAGCAGGCGCAGTCGGCGCGGCCTCCACGGTCGCTGCGGGCGCCTCGGGCTGGGTCGCGGCCGCGGGCCTCGTCTGGGCAGCGGAGCTGTCGGCGCGGCCGAGCAGAAACACAGTGAGCGCGAGAAGCGCGATTCCGACGACCATGACTCCAAGCCGGGTGGGCATCCTGCTTCCTTTGGCGGTACGCCGCCTCATGGCGCGAGTTCGATCTGCACCGGGGTCCAGCCGATGGGGGCGACCGTGACCGGGCGTGGTTCGACGACGGTGTCGCCGTGCGCGTCGACGACTTTCAGGGTGTAGGTGCCGGGGGCCGAGACGGTGACTCGCGGACCGCTCCACGAGAGGGCGCGGCCGTTGCCGTTCTCGGGTTGAAGGTCGATGTGCCATTCGGAATGCATGGGCACGGCGGCCCCGCGCTCGGTGAAGGTTGCTTTGATCCGCCGTCGCCAGTGCGAGTAGCCCACCAATGGCGGCGAGCACCATTCCACCCCGGACATCACGCCCAGGATCCTCTGGCCGACCAGATTTGCCAGAAGCGTCATGAGAACCCCCACACTGCGAGCCCGTTGTGCACCGCGTGGGCGATGATGCACGGCGCGAGGCTGCCCGTCCGCTCCCGGAGCCAGCCGAACAGCAAGCCGCCGGCGAACCGGTGCGGAAACCCGATGAGGCCGCCGACGCAGTGCAACATGCCAAACAGGACCGCGGCGAGTGCCAGGGTGGACAGGCACCCCATGGCGAAGAAGAACACTCGCACGCGGGCCACTGCCCGCGCCGCACTGGTGATTTGGTGACGGGGCCGCACCTTGGACTGGCGCGCGCTCGAGGTGCGACCCTGGCGCCGCCGCGGCGCCGTCGTCTGCGGCGCGGGGTCGGCCGCGAGTGCGGTGCCGCACGACGTGCAAAACGCGCCGTCCTTGGGATTGCTGGCTTCGCACTCGGGACAGAACAGCGGCATCTCCGTTTCCTTCCACGGCTGGGGGGCAAGAGGTCCCCCATGCGAAAGCGTGCCGTGGCGAACGGGACCGTCAAGAGGTGGGCGGACTTGAAAGAACGGGGGCCCTGCGCGGTTGCGCGGGTTGCCGTTGCCCGCTTGCCTTGACTGACGTGTCCGACCCACGCCCCGTATCCAACGTCTCGTTGATCCTCTGGCCCACGCTACTGACGGTTGCGGTCAATGTGTTGCGGCTGGTGCTCGAGGTACAGGGCTCGCACACCACGGCGACGGGTGGGGCGGGCGCGCCGTTGGGCATCTCGTGGTTCGTGTTCCCGGTCGGTGCCTATGTCGGTTGGCGGTTGCGCCGCGCCGGCTCGGCGCCGCGGTTGCGACTGGCGTGGTTGTGGTCGCTGCTGGCAATGGCGGCGCTGATTGGCGCGGTGGCTGCGGGCTTCTCCGGGATCGACCGCGCGGATACCAGCGACGCCGCTTACCTATCCCTGCGGGACACGGTCACGATGATCATCCTGGCGGCGTTGGCGCTGGCGGCGTTTGCGCACGTGCTCTGGACGCGGCTGGCGACGGCGTTGTTGTTCTACGGCGTGCTGGCACGCCTCACGGTGGTGGGCATGACGTGGCTCGCCAAGGACCGTGGTTGGGACACGCACTACACGAAGTTTGGGCCCGCCGGCATCGAGGTCGACATGGGCGAGACGTTGTATGCGGCGACCGCCGCCCAGTTGGGGTTCTGGGTGTCGTTCACCGTGGTGGCGGGCGGCCTCGCCGGCTGCGTGGCGGCCGCCGTGACGCGCCCGCGATGACGGCACGAGCGTGGTGTTCCTGATGCCTCGCGCGGGTCGCGCGAGAAAGCGCGTCACCTTGGCGCGGTGCGGCGCACTCCTTTGGTAGAGGGTCGCCGCGTTCGGCGCAGAACGGTGGCGGCACGTTCGTCACCGTGAGTTGGCTCTGCCTCCCGGGATGCCCCGGGAGGCGGGGTCTTTTTCGGCGCCGCGCCGAGGAGGAACTGACTTCCATGAACAGGACGTTCACCACCACGATGCTCGCTCTCGCCACCGCGTGGCTGGGCTGGCAGAGTCCGCTGCCGGCGGCGCAGCGACTGGAGCCGATCCAGCGCGAGGCCGTCGCCGAGAGCCCGCAATGGGTCGGCACGAGCGGCCGCTACGCGCTCGTCATGGCCTCGGATCACGCACGGGTCGAGCCCCTGGCCGACGTTGCGTCAAGTCTCGGCATCGCCGCGCCACGGAGCGCGATCATCACGCAGCTGCCCGGCGTGCTCGGCACGTCAGTCCGTCTGGTGACCCGTCGGGGCATGCACGACCATCTCGGTCACGTGCAGGCGGTCATCGGAGGCCTCGACCATGGCGAGGATCCGCCTCTGCAGACGAGCTACGTCGATGCCCTTGGTCTGCACCACACGATCACGACGTCCCGAGAGCGAAGAAAGGAGTCGGTCGACGACCTGGTGAAGCGACACCAGGAGGCGGTTCAGAAGTTCATCAGCGTCTTCCCGCCAGCGAAGCCCGCGCAGCCGCCAGCGACCGGCGCCTCGGGGCCGGGTGGCCCGATGGTGACGCCAAAGGATCGACCATGATGCGGCTGTTGGTGATGCTCTGCGCCGTCGGCGCGCTTCACGTGAGCGGGCCGGGCGCGCCGGGCTCCGGTGCCGAGGCTGGCACGACGTACACGACGGCCTACGTCGACGCGACCGGCGCGCCGCGAGCGATCTCGACTCCGGTCAACGAGAACGACCCGCTCGACTCGGTGCGCCGGCACGCCGAGCGTGTGCGGCAGATGCTGGAGAAGCACCCGCGATAGGTGTGCGTGGGTGCTCCGGTCGCCAGTTCAAGAAGGAACCAGCCCTCGGACTGTGTCACCGAATCGATCCGGCGTGAGCCGGATTGACTCAGCAACAAGTCCTCAGCGCACGGCTTCCCAGCCGGCGAACTCGTCCCAGCCACCGCTGGCCGGGGCGTTGCGCTGTCCTTCGAGGTACTGCAGCACCTGCTGGGCGCGGTTCTCGAGCGCGGTGTCGCCATACATCTGGCCGAAGCTGTGGGCGAGCTTGACGGAGGACAGACCCCACAGGTTGAAGTTGGTCCCGTACGACCAAAGCACCCAGTTCGGGTCCCCGAGCTCGGCGGCCGTGAGTGCTTGGCCGTTGGGCTTCCAGCCGATCGCGGTGGCGATGATGGTCTCGGTCGGCGTGACCTTCCAGCCGTGCATCATGACCGTGCGGGCGGTCATGACCGCGAGGTCGTGATACTCGTTGACGCGGAAGGCCTGGGCCGCGGCCTCGAGGCCGATGACGGCTTGCGACTCTTCCCACGGCTTCCAGTTCTCGACCATGAGCTGGCGCGGGTCCGGCGGGGCCAGGGTCATGGGCTGGACTGGCCCGGTCACGCCTTGGCCGGCGGCCCAAGGGTAGTAGACCTGGCGGGCGCGCTCGCTGACGCGGGTGTGCAATGCCTGGTTGTCGGTGAGCAGGTAGTTCCACGACATGCTGAGCAGCGTGCGGCCGACGGCGCGCGAGGCGTCCATCCCGTTCGACGCGTAGCCCGGCTTCTCGCTCGGCAGCGTGTGGCTCGCGATGTAGAGCTCGGCCTCGTTGTCGAGCTCATAGCGCAGCGAGGGGCTCGCGGTCAGCAGGTAGGTCGACGCCAACGTGAGGCTGGACCAGTGCTGATTGTCGCGGCCAAACCAGCCTTGGGTCTGTGGCCATGGCTCCGGGCCTGGCTTGCCCAGGCGGTCCGGGCTCATCGTCATGTCGTAGTGCGTGCGGCCGGCGAGAGCGATCCACTGCGGGTGGTTGGCGGCACGCACCGGGCTACCGTCAACCTCGCGGTGGTGGACCGGACGCACCGCCTCCTCGGTGGCGTTGAAGCGCGCTTCGTCGATGCCGTCCGGCATCCCCGAAGCGAAGATGTGGAGCAGCTTGGCCGCGCCGAAGTCGGGCTGCGCGCCCGTCGCACCAGGTGATTCGCGCAAGCCGAGCGGCAGGTCGTCAAACGGACGACCGGGCTGCTGGCACCACTGATCGAACGCCTGTCGCCGCGCGATCGCGGCGCCGCGGCCGCCGTCCAGCACCCACGGCGGGGGCGGCGGAACGTAGCCGAAAGGACCGAAGGCGCCGGACTCGTCCCAGTCCGTGCTTACGCCAAAGAGCGGCGCGTCGATCGCGGCCATGAGCGTGTCGGCGCGCGACGGTTCGGGCGCTCCGGTCGGATGGTAGAACAGCAGCTCTCCGGTCCACTCCTGGCCCTGGCCGTCGTAGAAGTTGGTCTGGCCGAGCAGGTGGACGACGTTCGGCCCGTCGGGCGTGACGTGGCCGTAGCCGGCGCCGCGGAGGCGGGCGCCACGGACGTGCGCGGCCGCGCCTTCGACCCACAGGTGGGCGGAGTCGATGGACTCGAGCCAACCCTGGCTCTGGGGATCACTGCTCGTGAGCCGCAGCTCGAAGCTCATATGATCCTGCCCCGAGAACTCGGTGAGCCACAGATCCGCGACCAAGTGGGTGCGCGGGAGGCGTGACCGGTAGTGCTTGGTGCGGCGGATCGAAGTGTTGACCAGGGTGCTCTGCAGAGTCGGCTCGATGTGCGACAGCGTGCCGTCCGGCAGGACCACGACGACGCGCACCTTGAAGCTGCCCTGCACCTTCTGCACCCAGCTGGAGGCCGTGAACTGGTGCGGTGCCGGCGCGAGGCGACCCACGGTCAGCTCGACCTCTTCGCCGCCGTCCAGGTCGAGCGGCACGCACAGCTGCGCGAATCGCACGCTGCCGTCCGACCACGGCGCGCCGAACGGCACCATGTCGCAGGGCATCCCGCTCACGCCGAAGCTGTCGCCGGGCTGGAACACGCCCTCGGGAAAGGGCACCGTCACCAGGCCCCACTCCGTGCGGCGGAACGGCGAGTGGTTGGCGAACCTCACGCGCGTCGTGAAGCCGCTGCTGCCGCTCCCGCCACCGGGCGCGAGCCGCGTGGAAGCCGGCGTCACGGCCGGCGTCGCATGAAGGCGGCTCTCCGCGCTCAAGAACAGCGCCGCCGCGGCGATGGCTACCAGGCCCGTCGCCCGCGGTCGATTGGCGCCTCGATCACGTCCCCTCAGTGTCGTCATGGTGTTCCCCGTCTGGTTCCCCGTGGACCGTGGGGTGTGTTGCAGATCCCCACGGGTCTCGGGGGCCTTTCGAGGCGGGCGGCGACGACTCTTGAGAGCAGCGGTGTGCAAAAACTCACCCTGGACCCCCCGGGTGTCGCGATCGCCACCACATGGGTCTCTGGGTGAGACTTGCGACAGGCGCGGCCAGCAAGGAAATCGTCGACCGGATGTCGGCACTGTCGCCGTCCGCGACAGGCGAGAGTGCCTTAGACTGAGACCCGTGGATCCATCCGCCGATGCTGCCGAGGCCGCGGCGACGACCGAGCTCGTCCTGCGTTCGAGCCACGGCGATGCCGCGGCGCGCGAGCGGCTGTTTGCGCGGCATCGAGGCCGGTTGCTGCGGATGGTGGAGCTGCGGCTCGACCCGCGGCTGCGGCAGCGGCTCGACCCCGAGGACGTCGTGCAGGAGGTCTATCTCGAAGCCGCCGATCGGCTGGCCGAGCGCGATCGGACGCTGTCGTTCTTGCTGTGGCTGCGGCTGCTCTGTGCGCAGCGGCTGGCCGAGTTGCAGCGGCGTCACTTGGGCGCGGCGCGGCGCGACGTGCGGCGCGAGCGACCGGCCGCCGGTGTCCCGGTGGTGGCCAGCAACTTCCTCGAGCGGCTGACCGATCGGCTCACGTCGCCGAGCGAAGCTGCCGCGCGCGACGAGGCGCGGTCGGCGCTGCGCGAGGCTCTCGCGCTGCTGTCGGCGCAGGATCAGGAGATCTTGGCGTTGCGGCACTTCGAGCAGCTGAACGGCGTCGAGGCCGCGGCCGAACTCGGCATCGATCGGTCGGCGGCGGCCAAGCGCTACACGCGTGCCCTGCGGCGCTTGCAGGAGCTCTTGCGGACATGGGGTGGTGCGCCATGACCGCGGCGGAGGGCGCTTCGGATTCGACACGGCTGGATGAGCTCGCGGATGCGTTCAGCGCTCGATGCCGCCGGGGCGGGCCGCCGCCCTCGGTCGAGGACCTCGCCGCCGCGAACCCAGAGCTCAGTGACGAGATTCGCGATTTGTTTCCGCTGGTCGCTCGGCTGGAGGGCGCGGCGCAAGATGCCCCCGGGCCATCGCGCGCGCCGCTTGAGTTCCCGGGCCTTGAGTTGCTCGACGATGGCGTGGCGCGGGCCGGGGGCATGGGCGAGGTCTATCGCGCGCGCGACCGCAGTCTCGATCGCCTCGTGGCGGTGAAGACGGTGCAGGCGCGGCTCAACACGGGGGAAGGCCGCGCACTCTTCGAGCGCGAAGCGCGCGCGGCGGCGCGGCTCGACCATCCGAACATCGTCAAGGTCTTCAGCTTTCACCCCGATCACGAGCCGCCGTACTTCGTGATGCAGTACGCCGAGGGAGTGCCGCTGCAGCGCGCTTGCCGCGGCAAGGACGCGGGTTGGATCGCGGCCATCCTGGCGAAGATCGCGCGGGCGTTGGCCTACGCGCATGACACCGGCATCGCCCACCGCGACGTCAAGCCGGACAACATCCTGGTCGACTCGGACGGCGAGCCGCGGATCACGGATTTTGGTCTCGCCGAGACCTTTGCCGCCGTCGATGCGGCGGAGGCGGCCGGCCCGCAGCTCGCGGCGGCGCCGCGCGACGAGGCCGGGGCGGGCTGGGGGACGTGGGCGTATCTTGCGCCGGAGCTGCGTACGCGCGGCGCCGCCGCAGGCCCGCTCAGCGACCAATACGCGCTCGGCGTCACGCTCTACCAGCTGCTCACCGGTGGATTGCCGCAGCACCGCGACGGCGTGGCGGCGTTGCCGCAGGAGTTGGCGCCGAGCGTGCCCGAGGCAATGCAGCGGATTTGCCTGCGCGCCATGGAGCCGGCGCCTGCCGATCGCTATCCAACGACGGCGGCCTTGGCCGACGAGCTCGACCGCTTTCTCGCGGGGCGAGAGGTGTTCGCTCGCCCGACGCGCTACCGGCGCGAGCGCGGCGGTCGGCTGCGCAACCACCTGACCGAGTTGTCGCTATGGCGGCGGCATCGCCTCATCGACACCCGGGAGATGGACCGGCTGGCGCTGCCCTATCGGCGGCTGCTCGAGGAGGACTCGGCGTGGGATGAGCTATCGCGGCGCTTCCCGACGGAGACGGCGCTGCTGCGACTGGGCGGCTGGCTGGCCGTGCTCAGCGGCGTGTTGTGGCTCGCCTTCTACTGGGGCGAGTTGTCGCGAGGCCAGCGGGTGGCGGCCCTGGGCGTGCCGTGCCTCGTCGTCAACGCCGTCGGCTGGCTGTTCTACTGGCGATCGAGCCGGCCCAACGCGACGGCCTTTCTCTCGTCGGGCAGCTTGCTCCTGCCGATGCTGCTGGCGGTGGTGCTCGCCGAGTACCAGCTGCTGCGATTTCCGCAGGCCGCGGCGCTCGAGTTGTTTGGCGGCGCCGCCGCGGCCGCGGCGGAGCCGGCGCCGCTGCCCGACGGAGCCGACGCGGCGACACGCTTCGCGCCGACCAACGCGCAGCTCAACGCGGTCGCGGTGAGCTTTGGCCTCTACGCGGCGGTGCTTCTGCTGGTCGTGAGGGCGCGGGTGTTTGCCCTGTGGCTCGGCGTCGCGGTGTACCTCTGCACGTCGACGCTCCTCCTGCGACTCGGCCTGCGCCCCTGGCTCGAGGAGGGGCGTGTGGCCTGGGCGTTGCTGCACGCGTTGCCGGTGACGTTGTCGTTCGTCCTGCTCGCCGGGTGGCTGCGGGATCGCGCACCCAGCCGCGCCGCAGCGTTCTTCGGCTTCTTTCCCCTGCCGTTCGCGGCGGCGCTCACGCTGCTCGCGCGCTTCGGCGGGGAGGAGTGGCTTGGCGCCGCGGCGGCTTGGGACCAGGCGCCGGTGCAGTTGTGGCTGATGCTCAACGGGGCGCTCTACGGCGGTCTCGCTGCGCTGCTCGGCCGCAGCGTGGTGGGGTACGAGCGGACGTTTGGCGAGCTGTTCTTGCTGCTCGTGCCGATCAGCCTGCTGGTGCCGACGCACGTCTTGTTTGACCGCGCGCCGTTCTTGGGCACCGTCGGCGAGGCGCCGCTGAGCGCCTACGCTTTGCTCGGGGCGGCCTGGAGCGTGGCCTTGGTTGCCGTTGGCACGCGGCTGCGGCGGAGCGCGCTGGCAGTGCCGGGGCTCGCCGGCATCGCGGTGACGGTTTGGCGCGCCACGGAGCGGCACTTCGAGAGCACGTTGGCGTGGCCACTCGCGCTGGCGCTGCTGGGCGGCGTGGCCATGGCGACGGGCGGGGTGATGGCGCTCGTGCGGGGCCGCCGGCGGGTCGGCTGACGGCGGGGCCCGCTGATCTCAGCGAGGCCGGCGCCAGAACAACTCGAACGGCCTCTCGAAGCAGCGCAAGAACTCGCCATCGCCCATGTCGCCGAGGGTGCGCCAGCGCGGGTCACCGTCGCGGCGCGCCATTTGGGTCTGATACTGCTTCAGCGCCGCCCATTTGGCCCGGTGGGCCTTCGGCGATGCGGCGTAGGCGCGCAGTCGGAAGCGCAATGCCCACGACCACAGCGCGAGGTCGCGCGCGCGCGCCAGCGCCGGCCGCAGTCCCGGCTGCGTCTTGGGGATCCACGGCCAGCGCAACCAGAACCACACGGGGTACTCAAACACCGCGTGGCGCCGTCCGAGGCCAGCGGTGGCGCCGCTCAACACTAGGCGCGCAGCGCTGTGATCGCCGGGCCAGTCGCGGCGCAGCGGCACGTAGACTTGGTCGAACGCGCCGTGCAAGAGCAGCGGCCTCACGGCGGCCGCGACCGCGCGGCGATGCTCGTGTAGCCCTCGGTCCGGAAAATCCAGGAAGTGCACGTCGGCGCGGTCGACACCGAGCTCGGCGGCGGCCGCGAGGGCCTCGCGGCGCCGCAGCGCGGCGAGGGCCTGCCGGTCCATGAACCGCGCGTGCGACGAGGAGCCATCGGCCAAGAAAACGATCTCCACACGGGCGCCGGCGGCTCGCTTGGCGGCGATGGTCGCGCCGCAGCCCAGCGTCTCATCGTCTTGGTGGGGGGCCAGCACTACGGCGGGGGCGCGCAGCTCGGCATCGCTCCAGCAGCGCTGCTGCCGGGCGATGCGCTGGCACAGCCGTGCGCGCCACGCCGAGCGCGGGGCGCCGTGGGTCATCCCGGTGGTCTGGCGGGTGTCACGGCGCTGCAGCTTAGCCGATCGAGCGCCGGGCGGCTCTTGCCCATCCGGTCGCCAGGTGGTCGTCTCGTCTCGGGCAGCGCAGTGCTGCCGATACCCGCGCCAATGGATGTCGAGTTTCGAGCTGAGATGTATGTCGAGCTGATCGGCCTGCCCGGTGCCGGCAAGACCACGGTGGCGCGCAGCGTGTCGCTGCCGCCCATCGATCACGTCTTGGCGTGGCGGCGGCACCGTTTCTCCCGGGCTGACTGGCGGCAGGTCGCACCGGCGCTGTGGAACGTGCTGCGTTGCGCGCGCACCATGGTGATGCTGATTACGTGGGGGGCGGGCGGGCGCGTCATTGCCCGCGCGCTGCTGCGGCGCTGCTGGGAGCGACGCCACGGGATTTCCGATCACGGCTTTGTGCAGACGCTGGCGCAACACCGGGAGGTGAGCGGGCGCCTGTGCCGGGACCCGCTGCTCCTCGACAAGATCCTGCGCCGTTTGCCCACCGACGTGTGCGTGTTTCTGGAAGTGCCGATGGAGATCGCACAGCGTCGGGCCCGGGACCGTGCGACGTACTCGCTCGAAGACCGGGTCTTCGAGGAGCACTGCGCGTTCTACGAGGCGATGCTGGGCGTGGGGTTCCCGCTGTACCGGGTGGCCGCGACGCCGCCGCTGCCCGACGTGATCAGCGCCGTGGATCAGGTGCTGCAAAGCGCACGGCATACGCCTCGCAAAACAGGGTCGTGAACGCGTTCAGGCCGGTGCGGCGCAGCCCGCACCAAAGCAAGCGGCCGAGGCCGTGGAGGCGCAGTCGGTAGGGCAGCCGGATCACGACCGGGCGGGTTTGCACGTCGACGAAGCCGGCTTCGGTCAAGAGGGCGGTCAAGCTCCGTGCGTCGATCTGCTCGGTGTGCAGCAGCGGGTTGGAGCGGCCGATCCGACGGCCGAGGGCGCGACCGAAGAAGCCCGGGTTCTTCGTGATCACGAGGCCCTGCCCGCCGGGCCGCAGGGCCTGTCGGGCGCGCGCGACAAAGGCGAGTTTGTCGGGCACGTACTCGAGCGCCCGCGCCGATAGCAAGAAACTCCGGCCTTGGATGTCGGTCTCGAGGAAGTCCTGCGCGACGTAGGTCAGCTGATGGCGCCTGCCGAGGCGCACCATTGCTTGGGCCAGCATCGTCTCGGAGACGTCCACGAGGACACAGTGCGCGTCCGGTGCCTTGCCCAGGAGTAGGCGCGTCCAGGTGCCGGGCCCGGGCCCGACCTCGAGCACTTCCGTCAGTGGCGCGTCCTCGAGTTCGGCGTCGAGGAACGCGTACATCATGCGATAGTCTTCCCAATCACGTCTGGTGCGTAGCCAGCGGGCATACTCATAGTCGCGGATCTGGTCCGATTGGCGCCGGTATTCCTCGCGGACGTGCTCGGTGGTCAGGCGTGACGGCGTCATTGTGGCGGCGGCCGCGTCGATGCGGCCGATCAGAGCATACGACGATGGTGGACCACGACCGGCTCTTGCGCACCGACCATCTGCAGGCGGACCTGCGCCGCCGGTCGGTGCGGGGCGGCGCCGTTCTGGTCGTCGAGCAAGCGCTTCAGTTTGCGATCCAAATGGTCGCCGTCGCCGTGCTGGCTCGGCTGCTCGTCCCCGCGGACTTCGGCCTGGTCGCCATGGTTGTGGCGATGACGACGCTCGTGGGGATGCTGCGCGATCTCGGGCTGTCGACGGCGACGGTGCAGCGGGCGGATCTGACCCACGCGCAGGTCAGTGTGTTGTTCTGGCTCAACGTTGGGCTCGGCGTGCTGGCGTCGCTCGTCGTCGCTGGCCTGGCGCCGGCGGTCGCGGCGTTCTACGGCGATGCGCGCCTTACCGCCGTCACCTGGGCTCTCGCCGGCTCTTTCCTGCTCGCGTCGCTGTCGGCACAGCACTTGGCCCTGTTGCGCCGGCAAATGCGGTTTGCCAGCCTCGCCCGGATCGAGCTCGCCGCGGCGCTGGTCGGCGCGGCGGCGGCGGTCGGCGCGGCGTGGCGCGGGGCGGGCTACTGGGCGCTCGTGACCCAGCCGTTGGTGGCACAGGTCGTGCTGGGTGCCTTGGTGTGGTGGTCGAGTGGTTGGCGGCCGCAGCGGCCGAAGCGCGGTGCGGGGTCCGGCGCGATGCTTGCATTTGGCGGTCATCTCACCGGATTCCGCCTCGCGACCTACGTGGCGCAGAACCTCGACGATGTGCTGATTGGCCGGACTGCCGGCAGCGCGGCGTTGGGGCTCTATAGCAAGGCCTACTCGCTCCTCATGATGCCGGTGCATCGGATCAGCGGACCGGTGTCGGCGGTGGCGATTCCGGCGCTGAGTCGGCTGCAGCACGAGCCGCGGCGGTTTCGCGAGTTCTACCTGCAAGCCACGCTGCTGATCTGCGCGGCTGGCATGCCATTGGTGACGTTGCTGTTTGTCATGGCCGAGGAAGCGGTACTCCTGGTCCTGGGCCCACAATGGGGCGGTGCCGTCCCGCTCTTCCGGGCCCTGGCTCCCGCCGCTCTGTTCGCTACGTTCAACGCCAGTGGAAGCTGGGCCTGCGTCCCGCTGGGCCGCGTTCGGCGGTTGTTTTGGTGGCAGGTCGCCGCGTCGACCGTCGTGGCCATTGCGTTGGTGGTGGGGGTCCGCTGGGGGGCGCTGGGCGTGGCCGCGGCCTACAGCGTCGCCGTCGTCCTGACGCGCTTTCCGGGGCTGGCGGTGCTGCTTCGTGGCACGCCGGTGTCGGTCGGCGATGTGGCTGCGGTCGTCACGCGGCCGGCGGTGGTCTCGGTTTTGGCCGGGGTTGGCCTGGCTGGGGCTCGGTGGTTGCTGCCGACGGCGCCCGGTTACGGCGCGGGGTTGGCGTTCGCCCTGGGGATCGGCGTCGCGGCGTTCGCCGGGCTCTACGCCGGCCTCTGGGGGGCGACGCGCGCCGGTCGGCAGCAGGTGCGGCGCGTCGTGCAGATGTTCCGGGACCTGCGCGTGCCGGCGGCATAACGACGCGCCGTTCGGCCCCAGGTCCCTGTCGAAACCGGGCCGCACCCCGCCTACTGTCCGTGCCCATGACGGATCAGGCCCACGCCGCAGCGAGCCCCGCCGAAGTCCCCAGGGGACATCCGCCCGGCCTCTACATGCTCTTCTTCGCCGAGCTGTGGGAGCGCTTCTGCTACTACGGCATGCGCGCACTGCTGGCGTTCTACGTCGCCGATCAGTTCTTGCTGGGCGAGGACGAGGCGTCGGTGACCTATGGCGCCTACACGTCGCTGGTCTATGCCACGGCGATCCTCGGCGGCTGGGTGGCGGACAAGATCCTCGGCTTCCGCCGATCGATCATCGTCGGCGGTCTGTTGATGGCCGTCGGCGAGTTCGTGCTGATGATCCCCGAGCAGTTCTATCTGATGCTCGGGTTGGCCCTCATGGTCGTGGGCAACGGGCTGTTCAAGCCCAACATCTCGACCGTGGTCGGCAAGCTCTATGCGCCGGGCGACCCGCGCCGCGACCAGGGCTTCACGATCTTCTACATGGGGATCAACGTCGGCGCGTTCCTCGCCGGCATCGTGTGCGGTGGGATTGGCGAGACCTACGGTTGGCACTGGGGCTTCATGACGGCCGGCGCCGGCATGCTGCTGGGCATCGTCACGTTTGTCCTCGGCCAGGGTCGCCTCGGCGAGCACGGCAAGTCGCCGCCGGGCCAGGAGGGGATGGTCCCCGTCGTGCAGGTGCTGGTCGGCTGCGCCGTGTTGACGGCCGCGGTTTACTTCCTGCTGGGCAAGCAGGAATGGATGCTGGTGTTCCTCAGCTCCCTGATGGGTGCCGTGATCCTGCTGTTGCTTGGCATTGGCTTCCGCCAGGACAACGTGGGGCGCGATCGCATGATCGGCCTCATCATCTTGCTGTTCGCGAACATGTTCTTCTGGGCGCTGTTCGAGCAGGCGGGGAGCTCGCTCAACTTCCTGGCGCGCAACTACACCGACCGTCACGTCGTCGGCGGCGACAGCTGGGAGTTCCCGGCGACCTGGTTCCAGTCGGTCAATGCCGTCTGCATCGTCGCCTTTGCGCCGCTGTTCGTGATCATGTGGCGCTGGCTCGACGCGGTGCGCAAGAACCCGTCGATCCCGGTGAAGTTCGGGCTGGGGATCATCCCGCTCGGTCTCGGGTTTGGCGTGTTGCTGCTCGGCATCCAGCTGACCGGCACCGGCAACAACGCGTTCTGGATCTGGCTGTTCTTGCTCTACGTGCTGCACACCGCCGGTGAGCTGTGCCTGTCGCCCGTTGGCCTGTCGGCCATGACCAAGCTGGCGCCGCCGTCGGTGGGGGGCATGGTCATGGGGGCCTGGTTCCTATCCGTCGCGGTCGGCAACTACGCCGCTGGCCAGGTCGCGGCGCTGGTCGGCAGCGGCGCCAAGGAGGGCGAGATCGCCTCGTTGTCCTCGTACACCGATGTCTTTAGCTCCGCGATGTGGGCGTCGTTCATCGTCGGCGGCTTCTTTGTGCTGATCGGGCCGTTCGTCAACAAGCTGCTGCACGGCGTGCGGTAGAGCGCGCTGTCGCACGCCGACGCTCGATCAAGGTGAGGCTGCCTAGACGCCTACCGCGACCCGACCATGCACAAGGGATCCTGCCTCTGTGGGGCCGTGCGCTTTGAAGTGCGCGGCACCCTCCGTCCGCCCGACGCCTGCCACTGCATCCAGTGCCGCAAGCAGTCGGGCCACTACTGGACCTCCACCGACGTCCCCCGCGAGGCGGTCACGATCCACGGCGAGGATCGGGTGACGTGGTTTGACAGCGCGCCGCCGCGCGTTCGCCGCGGGTTCTGCTCGGTCTGCGGCGCGTCGCTGTTTTGGGAGCGGACGCAGCAGAAGGGGCCGCTAGCCATCGCGATGGGCGCGTTTGACGGGCCCACGGACGTCGCGCTGGGCAAGCACATCTTTGTCGCCGAGAAGGGCGACTACTACCAGCTGACCGACGGCCTGCCGCAGCACGAACGCTGAATGGCTAGTGTCCTGGATCCGAAGTTCCTGCACAGATGGCACCCGTCCGGCCACCGCTCGCTGCGTCGCACCTCCTCGACGTATCCACCAATATGCCTGCGTCGGTGCTTCTTGCGAGCAGCGTCCGGTCACGCACCCTCTG
>JBCCGH010000192.1:0-18860 GCA_039029375.1 Planctomycetota bacterium | reverse complement strand
GTGATTCAGACCGATGGGGCATGACCCGCGAGGTATCGGCGCCGGTCGCAAGGCGGGTCGCCGCAGGCATATTGGTGGATACGGCGAGGACGACCCAACGCTGCGAGCGGCGCTGAGGGCCGTGGATAAGGCCCCAGATTCCTGAATCACACCACTAGGTCCGGATGCCCGAGCCGACATCGCTGGAACGTCGTCCCCCCGGCGACGGATCGTCGGGGACCGGACGTTCATGTGCCCCAGCCAGACCGAGGGCGGGGCGTGCGCCGATGGTGAGGCCGCGGGAAACGCCCGTGGCATGGTGGCTTGCGGCCCATTGTCTAAAAACTCGGCGGGCCGGGCGCGTTTGGCACGCCGCTCGCAACGGTGTGGGGCGGTGGAAAGAATGCAACGGGCATAGCCCTGTGGCAGGGATCACGCCCGGGAGGCCTCGCCTCCCGGGCGTTCCTTTTTAGCCCAACCGTCGCCGCACCTTGGTGGCCCACCCTGCCGGCGGCCGGGGCCGCCGTCGACCGGGAACCACCCCGTGTTCGCCCCCGCCTAGCAACCCGCCTCGCAACCCTCCCGGGCCGCCCGCCATGGCCTTCCTCGGTCGCTGCTTGGCCGCGCCAGCCTGCCGGTCACCCGCGGCGCGCGGCGCTCACATGCGGCGGTAGCGGGGGCCGCTGCCGCCTTCGCGCGGCGTCCAGCGCGGGCCGAGCACATCGGTGGCCTTACAGTCGACGCAGTTGGGCGCGTTGATGCGAAGCTTGCCGTCGACGAGCTCGTAGACCTCGGCCGGGCACATCCGTGCGTAGAACTGGGCCACCGACTCGGGCACGTCCGCCGCGGCGATGACGTGTGACGGGATGGTGTCGCGGGTCGCGTTCCCGGACTTGAAGACGGCGTCCACCTTGCGGAAGGTGAGCTCGCCGTCGGGACTAAACGGCTTCACCGCCCCCACGCTCTTCGGCTCCGCCGCATCCTCATCGAACTTGGGCGCGCCGCCAAACAGCCGCCCGCCGGTCGCCGTCATCACGGCTGCCTTGAAGCCACCGGCGTAGAACCCGTCCTTGAAGGCCAACCGCATGTTGCGCGTGCGGTGGAGGTCCTTGGTGACGTAGGAGTCGGCCAGGAGGCGGTCGTACTCGGCGAGCTTGCCCGCCGACGTGTCGTCCGCCTTGAGTGCGGCGAAGATCGTGCGCGCGGCGTAAATGCCCGACTGCATCGCGTAGTGGATGCCCTTCAGGGACGGCACGTCGACGAGGCCGGAGGAGTCGCCGAGGACGATCGCGCCGTCGCCGGTGCTGCGCTCGAGCAGCGCGTGGTAGCCGCCCTCGGGGATCGTCTTGGCGCCCCACTCGACCAGCTGGCCGCCCTGCAGGTAGCGCTTGAACAGAGGGTGGAGCTTCATCCGCTGGAGCAGCTCGTGCACGTCGAGGCTGGCGTCCTGATAGTCGAGGCCCACCACCAGGCCCAACGCCAGGAGGTTGGGCTCGAGCGGATAGAGGAAGCTGCCGCCGAACGCGTCCTTGGGTAGTGGCCAGCCCAGGGTATGGATCACGGCGTCGAGCGGCGTCTTGGTCTCCCACAGCTCCTTCACGCCGAGGGCGTAGATCTGCGGGTTGGGCCCGCGCACGCTCTGCCACTCGGCCCAGGCCTGCGCCAGCATGCCGCGGCTGCCCTCGGCCAACGCCGTCACCTTGGCCGTGATATCGGTGGGCGGTTCGTAGTTGCCGCTGTGGTTCCCGTCCCGATCGAGGCCCATCGCCGTCGTGCGAACGCCGGCCAGGCGTTGCCCGTCGGTCAGGAGCGACGCGGCCGGGAACCCGGTGAGGACGTTGACCCCCAGGCCCTCCGCCTTTGCGCCCAGCCACTGCACGATCTCGCAGATCGAGGCGACCTGGTTGCCGCGGTTGTGCATGGTCGGCGGCGTCGGCAGGCGCAGCGAGCGGTTCTCGGTGAGCATGTAGACCGCCTCCTTCTGCACCGGGCCGCGGAAGGGGAAGTCGGCATCGCTGAGGTCGGGAAACAGCTCGCGAAAGGGCTTGGGGTTCACCACCGAGCCCGAGAGCGAGTGCTGGCCCAGCGCTTCGGCCTTCTCCAGGACGGCGATCTCGACTTCCCCGAGGCCGCCGCCGCCCTCGTTGTCCTGCTTGACCAGCTGCGCCAAGTGAATCGCGCCCGCGAGGCCGGCTGGCCCGGCGCCCACGAAAATCACGTCCATGGGCACCGCCTCTTCGGACGGCGCTTCGCTCAGGACGAGGCGATCAAGGGGCAGCGAGGGCTGAAAGTCCCGGGGCACGAACCGCGTACTCATCGCCAGCAAGGTACGGCGGGGGACTCGTGTTTCCAGCCACCGATGCCGGAACGGGGTCAGCCGAACCGCACGCAGTAGATCGGCGGCAGGTGCGCCGACAGCAGCTCCCAGGCCTCTCCGCCGTCCTCGCTGGCCCACAGCGCGCCGGTGCTGGAGCCCATGGCCAGCCGGTCACCGCTGGCAGCGTCGACATCCAGGGCATGGCGAAAGACGAGGTCGTAGGCGTGCTCTTGCGGCAATCCCTGGCGGAGTGCGGCAAAAGAGGCGCCGCCGTCGGTCGTCCGGCTCACGATCACCCGGCCGTCCACCGGCACCCGGCACTCGTCTTTCTTGGCCGGCACGAACCAAGCGATGTCCGGGTTGGTCGGATGGACGGCGACGGCAAACCCGAACGGCGACTGCGGCGCCGGATCGACCTCCTGCCACGAGGCCGCGCCGTCGCTAGAGACGAAGATGCCGTTGTGGTGCTGGACCCAGCAGCGGTCGGGATGGCCTGGGCACCGCACCAGTCGATGCGGGTCCTGGGCCGTCGGTTCGTGAGCCTGCTCGGGTGGCATGTACTCCGCGCGCATGCCACCGCTGGTGTTGGCCCACGTCTCGCCGCCGTCCCGCGTGGTCCAGACGCCCCCCACCGATACCGCGACGACCACGTGGTTCGCATCGCGCGGGTCCACCGAGATCGAGTGGACGCCGGGAAAGTCGAAGCCACCGCCCGTCCACTTGCGCCGATCGGGATGGTCCCAAAGCGAGCGCACCAGATCCCAGTGCTCGCCCCCGTCCGTCGACCGAAACAAGCCGCCGGGAATCGTCCCGCACCATAGCACTTGGTCGTCGGCCCCGCCGATCGCGAGCTCCCACACCTGCTCGGTGTTCCACGGCACCGGTTTCTTGCGGAACGGGTCCACGTCGATCAGGCCCTCCGGTTTGGGCGGATAGCGCGGGGGCTCGAGGTCCTCCCAGGTGGTCCCGCCGTCCCGCGAGCGCCGGTATTTGGTCCCGAAGTGGCCGAGGTTCAGCGCCGCATGGAGGGCCCCGTCGCGCGGATCGGCGAGCACGATGGGCACCGGGTCCCCCACGAACGCCGTGTCGGTGATCCGCCACGCGCCGCCTTGGTGGCGCAGGATGAACAGCCCCTTGCGGGTCCCTACCAGAAGACGATCCGTCGTCATGCGTCCTCAGCCTCCGGACAGCGCTTGAATCACGTGGACCCGCGCGTTCGCCGGCACGGGATCGCCGAGCTGGCGGCGGTCGCCGACTTGCGCCCCGTCCACGAACACCACCACGTGGTCGCGCAGCCCCGCCTGATCGTCGAGGACGTAGCCGCGCAGGCTCTCGTGCTGCGCAAAGACCGCGTCTAGGACGTCACGCACCGTCGCGCCCGGGACCTCGAGATCTGGGACGGCGACGTGGCGCTGGATGCTGCTAGCAAAGCTCACGCGGGGCATGCGCTCATTGTGCCGCGGCAACGTGGCGGCATCACGTCGCAGTGGGCGGGCCGGGAAAGAGGCCCGCCGCGTCGGCGGAGGTGATCACTGGGACCACTTCAAACTCCACCAAGTCGCGCCAGCGCGCAACCCACGCCGCGACGAGCGAAGGCTCGTCCGCCTCCATGATCTGATAGCACCGGCGAAGGTCGGCCGTCACCCAGCTGTCGACGTAGCGCACGCCCGCCGGAGCGAGCCGCCCCTCGGCACGGAACCGCGCGTAGACCGGCGCAGGATCACCGTCGCGGAAGGTCTCGATCACCATGAAGAGCATCGCGTCACTCGCCGATCCGCTGCGCCAGGGGAATCTGATAGGCCGCGAGAATCCGCTGCGACGCGGCGGGCAACTGCGCCGCGTCGAGCACGACTTGCTGCTTCTCCGCGCCGAGCACCAGGTCGATCACGTGGTAGCCGTCTTGGGGATGCTCGAACGCGGCGCTGAGCTCGGCCATCGAATCCACGGCGCGCCCGTTCACGCGTTGCACCACCTGCGTGGTCAGGTCGTGGTAGCCAACGTTAAACGGGTCGGGGAGGACTTCGGTCAGGAGGATGATGCGGCGTCGGTCGGCGGTCTGCGCGTTCTGCTCCAGCGACCACAGGGCACTGAGCTCGACGGGAGCTTGGCTCACCCAATCGCTGCCCCAGATCGAATAGTAGTTGCCGTCGAGCACCCGGAAGACCAGGCCGCCGAAGATCGCGAAGTCGGGCGCTTGGCCGACGCGCGCCGAAGGGATCAACTGCTGGCTCGGCGAGTAGGGCCGGAGCTCGAGCTCCAAGGTGAGTGGTTGCCCCTGCCGCAGAACTTCGGCGCGCAGGGTCTCGCCCACCCGTCGGCCCTCGACGGCGATGTTGGTGAAGAGCAGCCGCCCGTAGTGTGGATGCTCGTAGTAGCCCTCGGCATCGATGTCGTGGTCGTCGAGCCGCAGCAGTAGGTCGCGCGGTTGCAGGACGCCATCCGCGGTCGAGCTCCATGGCGCAGCGCGAATGAGGATGCCGCGGGGCGGCCCAAGCTGGCCCAGGTAAGCCGCGAGCGCCCGATCGCGGTTCAGCTGCCACGAAGTAAACAGGCCGGGTGCACCGCGGTAGTCACCGGCGGCCAGCGACTCGAGGTAGGTGCGAATGATCGACGCCGGGAGCACTTGGGCGAGCTGCTCTTGGTCCTGCGCAATGCTCAACCCGAGCAGGACATCGCCGGCAAACACCGGTTCCGACCAGCCGCCCCCGACGAGGTCGGAGCGGACCGTGAAGAACGCGTGGGAGATCCGGCTGAAGCGTGCCTCTTTGACCTCGGCGCGAATGAGCCGGCTGCTCGATACCTCGAGTTGGCGATTCCGCCAGCGAACGGAGCGCAGCTCGTCGGCCAATGCTGCCGGTCCGGCCAGGCCCACCGGGGCGAGGTCGTCGAAGAACGTCGGGTCTTCGGCACGCAACACCGCCAAGTTGAGATCCGGTTCCAGATGCTCGACGGTCGCGAGGTACTTGGTCGCCCGGCCGTGCTTCATCGCCTGGATCAGCGTCGCATCGGCGACCACCTGGGCGCTGGTCAGCAACCTCGGCCCGGCGATCACGACTGCGGAAACGCCATGTGTCGTGGGCTGCAGCTTCATCCACGGGCGACTCTCGTTCCAGGCCTGGCTGGTGACCTCCAGCTCCACCACGTGTCGGCCGTCGTCGTGTTTCGTCCGGTCGGACGCTTGGCCGACCGCCGTCGCCGGGCCGAGGAGCAGTGCTACCGCGATGGCCTTGATGGTCGCCTTCATCGCCGGTCCTTCGCAATGCCGTAGCGTGCCAGGATCTCCGGGCCGGCGGCGTCTGCTTCGGCGCGGCGCAGGACGCCGAAGCGGTTGTGGCTGGCAAATTCGAGGACCTGAAACTCCTGCGTATTTGCCTCGAGCGCGGCGATGAGGTCATCCAGGCTGCGGATCGGCCGACCGTTGGCGCGCTCGACAATCATGTTTGAATGCCACGCCATCGCCGCATTGACGGGGTGGTCGAGCCGGCGCAGCAAGACGACCGCCTGCTCCTTGTCCCAGCTCGGATCCAACGAAGGCCGGATGAACAACTCGTGCAGGAGGTCGGTCTGATAGACGGCCCCGGGACCAAAGGCGGCGATCAGCTGATACTCGAGCGGCACGAAGATCAAACCCCCGTAGATGTAGTAGCGGGGCATTCGGTCGTAGGCGAACCCGAGGGTTTGGCCGAACGGCGGGCGGCGCAGTGGGACCGAGACGGACAGGGCGTTCCCGTCGCGCAGCACGTCGAGCGCGACCTCACCACCGACCTGATGCTGGTCGACGAGCACGCGGTGATCGAGCCGCAGCGCCCCGAACGCGACCGTGCCATCATTGGCGATCGGCGTGCCGGCGATGCTGAGGAGCACGTCGCCGCCGCGCAGGTGCCCCGAGGCGCTGCCGCGGTGGTCGACCCATGCCACCCGCACGCCCGTTTGGTCTGTTGTCATGCCAGCGCGTCGTCGCGCCGCCGGGTTCTCGAGATTGGTCACCTCGACGCCGAGACTGGGGAAGCCTGCGTACTCGCCGTCGTTGACATCGGTGAGGAAGTGCGTGATGACCGGCGCGGGAATGAAGAAGCCGACGTTCTCCAGGTCTGCCGTGCCCTGGAACGCGACCCCCACGACCTTGCCACTCTGCACGACCGGGCCGCCGCTATTGCCTGGGTTGATGGCGGCGTCGGTTTGGATGGTGAGGTGAGAAGCGGTCGACCGGTGCGCGTAGACCTGCATCTCGATGCGCGACACCACGCCACGCGTCGATGACATCCGTTTGCCGCCCTGCGGGTAGCCGTACGTCTCGACCACGGAGCGGGGCGCCGGCAGGCTGCCCAGACGAAGCACCTCGATGGACTCGAGGACCGCGGGATCGTCGAGGGCCAGAAGCGCCAGGTCGCAGTCGTGGCCGATGGCGTGAACGCGCGCCAGATGGGGCCGCGGGTCGTTGTGCAGGTAGATGTAAGTCAGGCGCGAGTCACTGACGACGTGGGCGTTGGTCATCACGAGGCCGCCCTCGAGGACGAAGCCGCTGCCCCAACCCTCGGTGGGTGCCGGGGCGTTCCACGGCGAGTACCAGTCGCCACGCTGCTGGTGGTTGACAATCCGGACGACCGATCGCTCGGGCAGCGATTGCCCAACAAGCGGCACCCCGGCGGCGAAGCCGACCCAGAGGCCGAGCACGGCCTCCCTCCCACGACTGCGGCGGATCACGCTGTCATCATGCGCTCCGCGGCCGCTGATGCCACTCCGGGACGAGAGCGATACACTCGCGCGCAGCCGTGAAGAAGCTCCTCCTCTCCCTCGCTGTGCTCGGCGCGTTTGGCGCGGGTTTCGCGGTCGCGCACTACCGATGGTTCCCGGCGAGCTGGCTGCAGCGAGCGCGGGCCATGGTCGGTGGCGCGGACGCAACAGCTGGCGACCCGCCCGGCCTTGGACCCGCCGGCTTGTGGCAGCGCGTGCGGTCCAACATGCGGGGTGGTGACACGCCGGACACCGAGGCGATGCGCGAGCTCGCCAACGTGCCGTATCTCAGTGGCTACGAGTCCACCGAGGAGGTCGGCGGGGTCCTGGTCTACGACCCCGACCGGACCGCCGCCGGGATCAACCTCGTGGTGTCTGGGCACGCGCCACATGCGGCGCTGCAAAACCTCAAGGGCGACACGCTGCACGAGTGGAGCTACGCGTTGCAGGACGTGTGGCCCGGGCTCCAAACGATCGACGCTAGGCACGAGACGTTCTGGCGCCGGGCTCACGTCTACTCCAACGGCGATCTGCTCGCCGTCTATGACGGGATCGGCACCATCAAGCTGAATCGGGACTCGGAGTTGTTGTGGGCGTATCAGGGCAACACGCATCACGACATGGAGGTCGGCCCCGACGGCCGGATTTACACGCTGGCCCGCGAGCCGCGCGAGGACCACGAACGGTTTCGGCTCAAGGGCCCGATCGAGGAGGACTTCATCGTCGTGCTGTCGCCGGCCGGCGAAGAGCTCCAGCGCCTGTCCGTGCTCGAGTGCTTTCTCGACTCCGACTATGCGTCGTGGCTGGCGCTGTCGGCGCGCAAGGGCGACCTGCTCCACACCAACACCATCGAGCGCATGGACGGTCGGTTCGCCGACCGGCACGCCATGTTCGCCGAGGGCAACCTGCTGATCTCGGCGCCGACGATCAACACCATCGCGGTGATCGACCCCGAGGCCAGGCGGGTGATCTGGGCCCTCGGCGGGATGTGGAAGTTCCAGCATCAGCCCACGGTGCTGGACAGCGGCGACCTGCTGATCTTCGACAACCTCGGGCACGACGGCGGTTCGAAGGTCATCGAGTTCGACCCGCTGACCCAGGTCGTGCACTGGGGCTATCGCTACTCCGAGGACAACGGGTTCTTCTCGCACATGCTCGGATCCTGTCAGCGGTTGGCCAACGGCAACACGTTGATCACGGAATCGACCGCCGGACGGGCCTTCGAGGTCACCACGTCGGGCGAAGTCGTTTGGGACTATGCCAACCCCCATCGCGCCGGCCCCGAAGCCGACCTCATCGCCACGCTCCTCGAGGTCGTCCGACTCGACCTGGAGGGGTTCGACGGCGCGTTTGCGGCGGTCCTCGACGCCGCCGCCCCGGCCGGCGGCCCTCTCGACCTGAGTGAGGTTGAGGCCCTGCAACAAGGGGCCAACAAGTAACGCCAGCGGCGCGACGGCGCCATCTCAGAGCCTGGAACGATCTCAGAGCCTGTAACGAAATCCACGATACAGGCTTTCTTCGATGCTCCTGGCGCCGCTCCGCGTCGCGCGAGAGCGCGTGACTTTGAAGAAGTCCGCGCTCTCAACGGCGGGTTCAGGCGGGCGCAGACCGCAGTCGCCGGAAGGGAGTACACTTCGGTGTCCCCCTTCCCCTCATGAACTTCCCCCGTCAAAGAATCATCGAGGCACTTCCCCTTCGCAGTGGCGCGCATGCGTCGCCGCGGGACGGGATGTGCGCGATGGAAATGGTTGCTTACCTCGCCGGCGAGCCGCACACGGACGAGCCGCGGTGCACCTGCCCGGTGCTGGCTGCAGCCGTCCGCGCGATCAACGACCTCTTGCCCGGCCATCGAGCGCGTGATCGCCACCTCCGGCGGCTGCTGCCCCGGCTGATCAACAGCCGAGGCAGTCCGGCCCTGGCCCGAGTGCGCGCCTACCAGATCGCCGACGTCGTGGCGCGCAACCTCGCGCCGCGCGCACTCGAGGCGATTGGTCGCCACGACGCCGCGCTGGATCTGCGGTCGCTCCCCCGCATCGTCGGCCCTCGCTCGGCCCGCATCGCCGCAGTGGCGCTCCAGCTCCAAGGACCACCACTGCGCGCCGCGTCCTGGATGCTGCAGCGCGCGGCCGACGGCACCGAGCCGCGCCTGTGGGTCGGCACTGCGGCTCGCGTGGCGCGAGCGGCCGGTCACGACCGGGCCTGGGCGCTGCTGGTCCGCGCCATCGAGGCCCTGCTGACGCCGCGACTACGGCGCGGCGTCGCCGCCCGCGGCGCGGGCAAAGTCCGCCTCAAACAGCCGTAGGGCGCTCATCAGGGGCGCCGCCGCCATCTCGATCAGGGAGCAGCGGCCCTTGCCGCGGGCAAACGCGGTGAGCTTCTCGAGCTTCTCGGCGTAACCGGGACCCTTGCCAGCGGCCACGCCGCGCAGGACGTGGACGGCTTGGTTGGTCTGCATGCGGCACGGCGGGCACAAGCCGCACTGTTCGTCCATGAAGAACTGGGCGATGTCCAGAGCGCGCGCGACCACGTCGTCGCCCGACTCGATGAACGTCACGCCGCCGCAGCCGAGACTAGATCCCAGGTCGCGCAGCGTGGCCCGGTCCATGACCGCATCCAGGTGCTCCGCTCCGAGCCACGCGCAGGACAGTGCCGGCAAGATCGCTCGCACTTCGCCGCCGCTGCGCAGGCCACCGCCGCAGCCGTCGAGGAGCTGGCGGAAGGTGCTGCCGAACGGCAGCTCGTACACCCCGGGCCGCAGGACCTGCTGCCCTAGCGTGAAGAGCATCGTGCCGGGGCAGTCTGCTGTGCCGATGCTGCGGTAGTGCGCGGCGCCGTGGCGCAGGAGGTAGGGCACGTGCGCGAAGGTCTCGACGTTGTTGACCGTGGTGGGCTTGCCGAACAGGCCGCTCTCGCCCGGATACGGCGGCTTGGCCCGCGGCTTGGCCGGTCGTCCCTCGACGGACTCCAAGGCGGCGGTCTCCTCCCCGGCCACGTAGGTTGTCGGCGCCCGGTGGATCTCGATGTCGAACGCAAAGCCGCGGCCGCCGATGTCGGCGCCGAGCCAACCGGCGTCGCGCAGCTCGATGATCGCGTGCTCCGCCGCGGCCAGCGGGGCGGCCATGTCCTCGATGAGGTAGAGGTAGCCGCGGCTGGCGCCGGTGGCGAAGCCGCACAGCACCATCCCTTCGAGCACCTTGTGGGGGTAGTGCTCGACGAGGTGCTTGTCTTTGTCGCTGCCAGGCTCGTGCTCCCCACCGTTGGCCAAGACATACTTGTCCGGGCCGGGCTGACTCGCCGCCAGCCGCCACTTCACCGCTGCGGGGAACCCGGCACCGCCGCGGCCGCGGAGCCCGGACGACTCGAGCGCGGCGAGCACCGCTTCGGGGGCGGCGGCCAGCGCGGTCTCCAGCGCCAACAGGCCGCCCTCAGCGCGGAACTCGGCGAACGTCTGCGGACCGGCCGCGCGGTCCTTGGTCAGCAGGATGTGCGTGGACACGGGCCAAGACCTTCGCCGCCGGCGCCGCGGCTTGCAAAAGGAAGTGCCGAGATTCGCACCGCTGCGGCGGCGCCGTCAGTAGGGCGAGTCAAGCATCTGCCAGAGGATCTCCTCGACGTCGGGCTCGACCTTGCCGGTGAGTCGCTCGACCCGGTCGCCCTCGCCCTTCACGTGGGCGAGGATCGCCGGCAGATCCTGCTCGGTCACGTTGCTGTAGAAGATCCGGTCGGGGAACAGGGTCACGTTGATGCCCTGCTCGCAGCCGCCAAAGCAGGGGTACCGCCGCAGGCGAATGCGCTCCTCATTGGGGTCCCAGGCTTCGAGAAGCTCTTTGAGCTTGTCGTGCAGATCCCCAGAGCCGCGCTCGGTGCAGTCGCCACCCTCGCAGACGTAGCAAAGCCGTTCGGTCATCCGGTCCTATCGCGGTCTAGTGAAACTTCACGTACTCGTAGTCGAACGGCTGGTCGTTGACCCCGCGAGAGGGCGGCGCAATCCAGTTGGCGACCTTACCCGGCTCATAGACCTTGACCATGCATTGCTTCACGTAGTCGCGGTCCTCCTGGGTCGGCAGCCACTTGGTCTCGTTTTGCCGCCACTCCTCTGCGGTCGTCAGTTCGCCCTCCGGCGTGAACCACTCATCGGCGTAGATGCCTTGGCGGCGGTTGAAGCGCTGGCTGGGGAGTGAGACCTTGGCGTCGACTCCCAGCCGCTTCAGGTCGCGGTTCCAGCGGTCGACGATCCGTTTGCAATCGGCCACGTAGGCGTCGAGCAGCAGGGCGTTCATCGCGCGACGGAGTGGGATCTCCCGCTCGACGAGTTTCCCGTTCTCGACCACGTCGGCCTTATAGCAGGCCTCCAGCGCCTTCGGGTCCTTGTAGATGCCGTCGCCCTCGCGGTAGCGCCCTTTTAGGCCGGAGGCGAAGGACTCGGCGGCGTTGGTGGAGTCCTCACCGCCGAAGAGGTCCATGCTCGCCGACGCCCAGTAGTTGAGGTACTTCTGCACGATGTCGAGCGGCAAGGCGCCCTGGGTACGTGGATCGACGCCGTCCCGCATGAGCTCGCCGGTGCGCTTGATGACCCGGCCCAAGCCGTTCTCACCGGTTTGCATGTGGAACGCCTCTTCCGTGAGCATGAACTGCGTCGTCCGTGCCAGCGGGTCGAAGCTGCTCTCGGCCAGTGCCGCGAGCTGGTACTTGCCGTCGCGGTCGGTGAAGGTCGTGAACGCGAAGAAGTCGAGCCAGGTCTCGATGGGGTTGTTGAACGCCTGCAGAATGCGCGGGTGGTCCTCGTTGCCGCTGCGCCGCTCCAGCAGCGCTTCGGCCTCGTCGCGGCCGTCGGCGCCAAAGTGCGTGTGCAGCAGATACACCATGGCCCACAGGTGGCGCCCCTCTTCGACGTTCACCTGGAACACGTTGCGTAGGTCGTACAGCGACGGCGCAGTGTGCCCCAGCAGCCGCTGCTGCTCGACCGATGCCGGCTCCGTGTCGCCCTGAGTGACGATCAGGCGGCGCAGCCGGTTGCGCATCTCACCCGGCACCTCGTTCCAGATTGGTTCGCCGATCTGGTCACCGAAGTGGATCTTCCGGTCCGGTGCTGCGTCCGCCAGGAAGATGCCCCAGCGGTAGTCCGGCATCTTCACGTAGTCGTAGTGGGCCCACCCGCCCTTGCCGACCCCCACCGCAGTCCGCAGGTAGATCTGGTCCTGGTTGAAGTCGCTGGGCCCCATGTCCCGCCACCAGTCGAGGAAGCCCGGCTGCCACTTCTCCAACGCACGCTGGAGGCGCTTGTCTTCCTTGAGGTTGACGTTGTTCGGGATCTTGGCTTCGAGATCGACGGTGCTCATGGTTCAGGTTCGGTTCCAGTCGAAGCGAGCGGTTTCAGGCTTGCCGTAGCTCACCAGCGCGCCCTCTTCGCCGATGGCGTTCGGTCGGCTGAAGATCCAGTTCTGCCAGGCGGTCAGACGGCCAAAGATCTTGCTGTCGCAGGTCTCGGCGCCGGCGAAGCGCAGTGACGCTTCCATGCCGGTCAGGGCATCTGGCGACAGGGATGCGCGCTCCTCGATGCCGATGCGGACTTCGTCGTCCCAATCGATGTCGTCGGCGAGCACCGTGACGAAGCCGAGCTCATCGGCTCCCGCGGCATCCACGCGCGGCCGTTCGGTGGCCAACTTGGCGGCGTGCTCGGGGTTGGCGAGAAACCGGCTGTGCAGGCGGGTGATCCCGTTGCTCATGGGCAGCGCGCCGTCGCTCAGCGGTCCCACCGCGAACTCCACCGGCCGATCGGGGTCGTCGAGGGCGTAGACGCGGTCGCCGGCCAACGCCAGCTCCAGGAACGCCCCGGCGAAGCAGCTCTCGGCGTCCGCGAGCGCGAAGAAGCTGCGCGCCGTCAGCTCGTAGCGCCGCAGCGTGCGAGCCATGAACAGCAGGATCTCCCGCACCAGGCCGTGGTCGGCGTGCGCGTTCAGGTTCTCCTCAACCGCGAGCAGATCGTCGATCTTGCCGCGAGTGTGCAGGAGCACGAGTCCGCAGTCGGCGTAGCCAAAGCGCAGCTGCAACAACGCGTCGTCCAGCTCCCGGAATGCCCGCAGGGCCCAGGCACCGTCTCCCGCGGCTTCGTACTCGGCCGGCGTCTGCGGCTGCGGACCGCTGGGCCCGCGAAGCCCCAGCCGCGCGGTGCGGCCGTCGCGGTCGAACTTCAGGCTGACGTGCTCGTATTCGAGCCCGGCGTCGGTCTCCTTGGCCCGGATGGGCTGCAGCTCGATCCGGCTAAACGGCGTCCGCTGGTCGTCGGCGGCGACCAACTCGGCGGCGCGCGCCGCGATCCGATCGCTGAACTTGGACCGCGGGAACGTGTCGTCGATCAGGTTCCACTGCTTGGCCCGTTTGCCCTTGAGACCCTCCGCCAGGGTCGAGAACACATCGGCGCGGTCGCGGCGGATCTTGCGCTTGTCGACCAACCGCGTGAGGCCGCCCGTCCCCGGCAGGACACCCAGAAGTGCCACCTCTGGGAGCGACACGGCGCTGTTGCCGTCCTCAATGAGGTAGATCTCGTCGCACGCCATCGCGACCTCGTAGCCGCCACCGGCACACGGGCCGTTCAGTGCGGCGAGCCAACGGAGGCCGGAGTGGCGGCTGCTATCCTCGATCGAGCAGCGCGTCTCGTTGGTGAACTTGCAGAAGTTCACTTTGAACGAGTGCGTCGAGCTCGCCAGCATCGTGATGTTGGCACCGGCGCAGAAGGCGCGGTCGAGGTCGCTGGTCAGCACCACCACCTTGACCTCCGGGTGCTCGAAGCGAACCCGCTGCACGGCGTCGGCGAGCTCAAGGTCGACGCCGAGGTCGTAGGAGTTCAGCTTGAGCTCGTAGCCGTCGGCAAACGGGTGCTCTGGGTTCACCGCCATGGCCAGTCGTGCGACCGGTCCGTCGAAGGTGAGATTCCAATGCTGGTACGAGGACGGGTGTCGATTGAAGTCGATCATCGCGGGCGCTCGATCCGCGCTCGACGCGCGGGCGCGCCTGGTCATAGCTTTCGGCGGCCCAGGCCTCAAGCAAGATATCGCAGGCATTGAGCCGACACACCGGTGGTATTACGCATAATACTGCAGATGTCCGCCGATCCACTCCTCGCCCACCTTGCCGCCACGGTGCGGTCCTTGCGCGGCTCGCGCCAGTGGTCGCGCCGCGCCTTGGCCGAGCAGACGGGGATCTCCGAGCGGTTCTTGGCGGACATCGAGGCAGGGCGCGGCAACCCTTCGCTTCTGCGGCTGGCGGAGTTGGCGCGGGCTCTGGGGACCACGCCCAGCGCCCTCCTCGCCCGGCCGCCTTCGATCCCGGCGAACCCGCAACGCGCGGTCGCTCTCCTGGGGTTGCGGGGCGCCGGGAAGAGCACCGTTGGCGCGCACCTCGCCGAGCGCCTCGGCTGCGGCTTCGTGGAGCTCGATTCGCGGGTCGAAGCCACCGCCGGCCTGTCGCTGACCGAGATGTTTGAGGTGCACGGGGAGGCCTACTACCGCCGCCTCGAAGGTGAGGTCCTGCGCGCGGTGCTCGGCAGCGCCGAGCCGCAAGTGCTGGCTACGGGCGGCGGCCTGGTGACCGAGCCAGCGACGTTTGCCACGCTCCGCAGCGGGGCCCACACCGTCTGGCTCCAGGCCCGAGCCGAGGACCACTGGTCGCGGGTCGTCGCCCAGGGCGACACCCGCCCGATGGCCAACAACGCCCAGGCCTTCACCGACCTCTGCGCCCTGCTGGCACGGCGCCAGGCCCTGTATCAGCAAGCCGAGGTGCAGGTCGACACGAGCGGCCGCAGCGAAGACGACGTCGCGGCCGAGCTGGCGCTGCGTTTTGCGTTCCTGGCCGCGCCGCGCGCCGAGCCTCAGAGCCTCTGAGCCGTACGCCAGGCGCCGCTCCGCGTCGCAGAGAGCGCGTGACTTCGAAAGTCACACGCTCTCAGAGCCGGTAACTAAATCGATGCTACAGGCTCTGATCCATGCTCCTGGCGCCGCTCCGCGTCGCAGAGAGCGCGTGACTTCGAAAAAGTCACACGCTCTCAGTCGTGACGCGCGGCCGCGACCGCGTCGCGGATGCGGTGCAGTGCGCCGCGCAGTCGATCGCGCTCTTCGATCACCGCCTCCATCGAGGCCACGAACGCCGCCAGGTCTGGGCCAGTGTCGTCGGCGGTCTGCCGGCGCGGCCGACCGCGGGCCAGGGCCATGGGCTCGGGCTCGGGCCGTCGCACCGCGATCGGCAACGCTTTCTGGAGGCCGAGCTCGACGCGAGCTTTCACATACGTGTTCTCGTGGACGCGCCGGTTCTCGAGACGGCCGCGCTCGCGAACCTCATCCAGGGTGGCGTCCGGGTTGTGACGCAACAGGTCGACGGCGAACTCGAGTCCGGACAGCTTCGGCATCGGGTCCAGCATAGCCGACGCGGCGCCGACGCCGCCCCCGCCAAAAACATCCCGTACCCTGCGACCTACTACGACTCGACCCGTCGCGAGAGCTAGCTACCGGATCTTGTGGAAAACGTCAGGCAGCGCCGGGAATCACGGCGCCGCCAACATCGCCCTCACGAGCCCCGGTGACGTCCAGTGGGGTGGGCTTTCCCTGATGCTAGCCCGCGGCCGGGTGGCGTAGGTTTTGTAGGTTGCGGCGCCGCGTTACGCCGCCCGCTCTTTCACGCGTCCGCGCCTCGCGCCTGCCGACCCCTCCCCGCCTCTCTCCATGCCCAGACTCTCTCTGGTCGGCCTGCTGGCGCTCGCCACGTTGGCTCCCTTGGGCGCCCAAGCGGCGCGCGGCGCCTCCCTGCTGGGCCGCTTCGATCCCGGCAACCTCTACAACGACGTGTGGGGCTACGTGGCACCCGATGGCCGCGAGCTGGCCTTGCTGGCCGCGGACAACGGCACCTACGTCGTGGATTGCACGGTGGCGACGGCCCCGCGCGAGCTGCTGTTCGTGGCGGGGCCCAGCGCCTGCTGCCGCGACATCCGCACCTATCGGAGTTTCGCCTACGTCGTCAACGACGGCGGTGGCGGCGGCCTGCAGATCATCGACCTGAGTGACCCGGCGACAGCCGGTCCTGGCCCAGTCGTGGACCGGGGCGTTCGCGTCGGCGCACAACGTCTGCATCGACCCGGGTACCGGCGCCCTGTACGCCTGTGGCACAGGAGCCACGCCGGTCGTGGACCTTCGCGCCGATCCGCTCCATCCCCGACTCCTGGGCTCTCTCGGCGGCGGGTACGTCCATGACATGCACGTGCAGGATGGGATCGCGCACGTCGCCCGGCCGGCTTCGTCGGACTACGATCTGCTCGACGTCAGCGACCCAGCGTCGCCGCGATGGCTCGGCACGGCCGCGATTCCCGCCGCGCACAACGTCTGGCCGACCCGCGATAACAACTTCGCGGTCACGAGCAGCGAGACGACAGGCGGCTCGCTAACGCTCTTGGACATCAGCAATCCGCGCCTACCTCAGCGACTGGGCACCTGGCGCACCGGGGCCGCGTCGTCGATCCCCCATAACGCCTTCGTGCGCGATCGGGTGGTGCATGCGTCGTGGTACCGCGAGGGCTACCGGGCGCTTGACCTGAGCAACCCGGATGCCCCGGTCGAGGTCGCGCTCTACGACGAATCCACCGGGTCGGGTTACTCCGGGACGTGGGGTTGCTACCCGTTCCAACCCTCGGGCGTGGTGTATCTCAGCGACATGCAACGGGGCCTGCTCATCGTGGAGACGCCAGCGACGCCCCGCCAGTACGGCACGGCCACGGCCGGGGCCGGTGGCTCGTTGCCGTCGATCCACACCCACGGCTCCGCATACCTCGGCAACGATCGGTTCGCCGTGGAGCTCGAGGGCGCTCCCCCCGACGCCGATGTCCTCCTGCTGCTGGGCGCCGCGCCCAGAACCCAAGGTGCTTCGGGCCCGCTCCCCATCCTGATCGACCTGGGGCGCCCGGTCGGGCCGCTACGCGGTCTCACGGATAGCCGCGGCCGTGCCTCGGTGCCATTGCCGGTTCCGCCCGGCGCGCCGACTGGATCCATCTATGGTCAATTTGTTGTCGCCGAACGCATCGGGGCAGCAACCACCCTGGCCGCGACGTCAGGTCTCGAGATTGATGTGTTCGCACATTGACCAACGCAACGAATCGCGGACAGTTGATACCCCCCCCTCGCTTGCCCCTTGTCTCCAACGAGGCTCTTCTCGATGCATCGTCTTTCTATCCTCGGCGCCGCCGCTTGCCTGGCGGTTGCCGCAGTCACCCCTGCGCAAGCGCGGAACGTCACGCTGTTGAGCAACTTCGACCCCAGCGGCGCCAGCAGCCCCTACAACGACGTGTGGGGCTACGTCGCGCCGGACGGGCGCGAGTACGCGTTCCTGGGTGCAGACAACGGCACCTACATCGTCGATTGCACCAACCCCGCGGCCCCGGCGCAGCGCGCCTTCATCTCTGGGCCGAGCGGCGCGTGCTGCCGCGACATCCGGACCTACGGCACCTATGCGTACGTGGTGGCCGACGGTGTCTTCTTCGGTGGTCTGCAGATCATCGATATGTCCGATCCGGACAATCCGCAGCTCGTCAACACCTGGACCGGCGCCTTCCAGGACGCGCACAACGTGTCCATCGACACGCAAACCGGCACGCTCTACGCGGTCGGGACCGGGCAGTCGCCGATCGTTGACCTCACCGCGGACCCGGTGAACCCGTCCCAGATCGGCTCCGTCGGGGGCGGCTACATCCACGACATGCAGGTCCAGGACGGCTTCGCGCACGTCGCGCGAATCTTCAACAGCGACTACGACATCCTGGACGTGAACGACCTCTCGGCCACGTCGACGCTGAGCTCGACGGGGGTCAACTTCGCCCACAACGTGTGGCCCACCCGCGACAACAACTTCGCGGTCGTCACGACCGAAATCAGCGGCGAGTCGATCACGATCGTCGACATCACGAACAAGCGCCTGCCGCAGGTCCTGACCACCTGGCGGGCCCCGCCGAGCAACTCGCTGCCGCACAACGCCTACCTGAAGGACCGCGTCGTGCACGTCTCGTGGTACGCCTCGGGCTACCGCGTCGTCGATTTGTCCGATCCGCCGAACCCGCGCGAGGTGGGCTTCTTCGACCAGTCTGGCGGCAGCCCGACCGCGTTCACCGGCAACTGGGGCTGCTATCCGTTCCAACCCTCGGGGACCATCTACCTGAGCGATATGCAGAACGGGCTCTACTGCGTGGACGCCAAGGCCCGCTCGGTGCGCTTCGGCAACGACACGCCCGGAACGGGCGGCGTGGCCCCGTCGATCCATGCGTTCGGCGCCGCGTACAAGGGCAACAGCAACTTCGCCCTGGAGATGGAAGACGCGCAGCCCAGTGCCGCGTTCGTCGTCCTGCTGGGCGTCGGCGCCTCGCCGATCTCGGTCGGCGGCCTGAACATCAACATCGATCTGAGCCTGCCCTTCATCGCGGTTCCGGGCTTCGCCGATGCCAGCGGCAACGCGCGCATCCCGATCCCGATGCCGGCGTCGGCGGCGGACGCCACGCTCTACGCGCAGTTCTTCGCGCAGGACGCGGCCGGCGCGTTCAACTTTGCCGGCACGAAGGGCCTGCGGTTCGAGGTCTTCGCGCCATAGCGACCGCTATACTCGCCGGGATCCCGTGACCGCGATTCCGGCACCGCCTCCAGGCACCGACCGCCTCGGCCTTATCGCCGGCGGCGGTCAGTTCCCGTACGAGGTCGTCCGCGCTGCCAACCAACGCGGACGCCCGGTCTACTGCGCACGCATTCGCCGGGAAGTGGTCCCCCCGCGAGCCGGCGGGGTGGACGCGGTCCAGAGGAGCGGGCTG
>JBCCGH010000191.1:0-19125 GCA_039029375.1 Planctomycetota bacterium | reverse complement strand
GACCCGAGGAGGCCAGCTTGCAGAGCGAGAAAAATGTCGATCTTTATGTGGTCTGGAAGTGAGGTCGAAGACCAAGAGTTTCAGGGCATGCAATCAGACGTTTGTCTACTTTGCATTGTAAAGCTCTTCGAGACCAGAAGTAGATTTCTGGCTTAGGCCCCCTCCAAAGCCCGGCCAGGGCTCCGCCCAGATCCTCCTGCCACGGGCCCTTCTGGCCGCGAGGCCGGCGAGGCCACTTCCGGCAGCAGCCGCTAGACGCCATGCCAGGGGAGAGTGGACGGGTTAGACGCTCTGGACAGGTCGTTGACAGGTTTCGGACAGGTCTATCCTGCCAGTGGTATGGAGATATGGCCAGGTTGGCAGGTTAAACTCGCCAAACTACCTCTACAGATACAGACATCACATATACACATACATATATGGGGGGAGGTTTCTGGCGCTCAACCTGTCCAACCTGCCAACGGCCATAGCATCGGCAGTTCCTGGAGGGGCCCGGAACCGCCAACCTGTCCAAGCCTCCGCATCGGCCATGCCAAGGGCCAGCTAGCCTGGCGTCAACCTGTCCACGGCTCCTGGTAGTTCCTCGCCTCCGGAAGTCGCATTTTCCGTCCCGGACCGCGTCGTTTCTGACCTCGACGTCTACAGTCCACTCCCCTGTCGACCGAAGAGTCCCCTGGCCAGACGACGCCTAGCACGACACCAAACCAGACCAAGGGGGACTAGAACGATGACGACGCTGACCGCAGACCAGATCACTCGAAACCTGAACACGCAAGACCGAGTCCGCCAGGGCCGCTACACGACCGCCTACGGGACGCTGACCCGTCCCCGGCCCCATCCGGGGCTCCTTCCTGGAGAGCCTCACACAGGAGCTCTCAGAGGCCCTCACCAGCACCCTGGTTAGATACCTCCTGGTCGGGGCGGCCTTGGCCGCGGTGCCGGCCTACATCCTGGCAAGGACGACGATCGCGCTGGGCGCGTGAGTGGCCGAGCTCAACACCAGCGACCTTGCTTCCTGGCATCCTGGCGACAATCACGGATCCTCTACCGAGCTCGAGAGCCCGACGATAGGCGCACGCTTCCGATAGTACCAACCACGGGGACTCTGAGGCGCACCTGACCATCATTGGATTCTGCGGTGATCTTGAGCAGACCGCTAACCGGGCCGACACCACCGCCGGCTTGCAGGGTAAGCAAGACCTCTCCCCCCTCATCGCCCAGCTCCGCAAGGCCGCTAACGACCTCGTCACCATCGAGATACGCTGCCTCCAACACCTGAATCGTGCCGCCGTCCCGGCTCTTCAGGACTATAGATTTGGTCGTAGACTCGCCGGCCGACATGCCCGGAACGATCACCGGATTGTCCGAAATGACGATACCTCGATCCACATATCCACGGAGCGGCACGGCGCACGAGAAAGTGCGCCCGCTCTGATCAACGACCTCCGTCTGCAGAGAATCTTGCCAGACTCCAATGTAGTCTGGACTGAGTTCTATCTTGTAGGCTACTTCTGAGGCCTGCACTACGCGTTCGAACGCCGTCAGCGCACACTCTCTCAAATGTGGGGGCCGAGAAACCAGCGGCGCAATTCCCGCGGCAAAGGGGAAGCGCACCTTGAATACGGCGGCGATGACATCTTCGCGACCGGTCACGCCACCGAGCTGGACAGACTCGACTTCGCGCCAACCGTCATCAACCTGCTGCAGCAGAACACTCCGGCGTTCCGGAACGTACGCGACTTCGAGCAACACATCGTCACCGTTGTCGAATGCCAGCCGTGCTGTCTGCACGCTAGAACCCAGCTCCGGTGCGAAACGAATTACTACAGCTCCCTGGTCTGGCAACTGTACCGATTCCCCACTCACCAAAGGCTGTGCGCTTCCGCCGCGCTCTATCAGTATCGACTGACAATCGCACGAGAGTCGCACGTCCTCGAGGAAAGGCGGAGTGCCACGACACACAAACCCAAATCGGGCGCTAACCAGAGTGCCGACCTCACAAAGGCCGAGGTCAAACTTCCGACTAGCGAAGGACAGAGTCGCGCCGTCACTGCAGCCGGCCAAGCCGACCAGCAACGCGACACACGCCTTGGGAAGGCTTGCCGTCAAGATTCTCTGCACCAAAGTCACTGCTAGGGGCAGGCGCCAACACACCCGTCGCATCCAAAGACCATTTTGACGGTGCATACTTTTGCTGCACCAGGCTCCCCGCACCCGTCATCCCAAATCTCAGCTTCGCATGACAGCTCGCTCTGATTGCCACACGTCAGAATCCAAGTTGACGAGCAGGCCACGACGGTTCCGGGCGCGTCCGCGCATTGCGCACCTTTCCTCGCGCTTTGCGTCCCCGTAGCCCCAATGGTTGCCGAACCGTTGCCCTTGCACTGCTCGTCGGGCATACACGTTCCTTGCTGAGGCGGATCGCATTTGCAGCTCCCGTCCTCGTTCCCCGTGTCAGCGTTCACGAAAACAAAGAACGCCAAGCACCCCGCGGGCTTATCCATGCTGATCGATCTTTCGCACTTCCCTCCAGGGGACTCGGAGCAGTCTGGCGCCAGCACGACCGTTGGAGAACTCGACGGAAGCCCTACCAAGAAGCTAGATAGCAAGGCGACAAAGAGAGCGGAGCCGATGAACGCGGAACGATGCATGATGCCTCCTTCTGGGCAGCTGGCTGGTTAGCGGGGGGTCGCGTTGAATACGCGCGGGTGGATCTTCGTGATACGATCGTCCAAGAACGCCTTCTCGTCGACCGCTAGATATCCATTGTTCATGAACCACGTGCTTATCATTATCCCGAACTCGCGGACCGTCGACGAAATCAGCTGTCTACGCTGAAGGCTACCAGGCAGGATACTGATGTCGCAGCGATAGAGTTGGTTCGTCGCTCCATCGAAATGTGCGACGACCTCGTCTGGGTGAACGTCTGGCATGGCCAGACTCACCTTGAACCTCTCGAGCTCGTCGCCGGATCGCCCCGTGTCTCTCTCGTAGGTCCTACGAGCTGCCTCAGGAGGCCGCGAAGGCTGAACCTCAACGGGCTCGATCTTTCCCGCCCGGGCGAACGCAATGATGTCTTGCTCGGTCTTCGCCACGTGTGCGGCGCGCTCGGCCGTGATCGTCGCGACATAGCGCTCAACAATCGCAACCAAGCCAGAGATGTCGGGCGGGGACTGGCGACCGCGAGGGTTTAGCTCCACAAAGTCGAACAGCCCAATTGCCGTGAGCTTCTCTGCGCGTTTGGCCAACTGGCCAATAAAGCCGCGCTTGTGCCCAGGCTAAGTTGTCAGAGCGCCCTCCGCAAGTGCAACCGAGCCCGGCGCCCCGGCGCTCGGAGTCGTTGGTAGTTCCTGGCCCGCCCTCGGAAAATCGCCCGTCCCCTCAATAGCACCCACGAGCTGTGCCACACTCTCCTCACCGGACACCGCTCGCTCTTTACCGGCAGGGGCGGCACCTGACCGCAGCACGAAAGTAACCGCGATTGCCAGCACAACGAAGATCAGAAGGGCTTGCTGACTCCTACGCACATGCTCTCCTAGCTTGAACGGGTCGAACATATCAGCGGACATCGCAGACCGCAACTCCGTGTAGGGCCCTGAGTCGCCTCACAACTGGCGACCGATCCACAACTCGGTCGCTGCAGGCGAGTTGCGCCGACCTTCATGCCCAAGGAAAGAATCCGACGCCATTTATTCCGCACTCTTGACCCGAGAGTGAAGTGTCGTGGGTTAGCGGCACGGATGCGTCACCGCACGCTCGTATCACTCGAACCATCAACGCAGCCCTGGCCTTCGTGCTCTTCTTCGTGGCGAAGGAGGCGTTGGGCCGCCGAGGCACTGAGGACGCGTGGCCTGAGCCGAAGGTCGACACGGGCTTGCGCTGGGCGCTAGCGGCGAGGCGGGTGATGACGACCTACTCCATCGTGGTCGTGCTGATGATCACCGTGAAACAAGGCTTCCCGCCGTTGGGTCCATGGTTGCCGGTGTAGCCGGCGCTAGCGCGCCCGGCTCTTATCATCGACGATGCCCGGGCGGCTCGTGATCAAGACGCTCCCGTAGCCGGCTAGAGGGGGTCTGCGGCCTCGCTGCAGGGGGGGGCTGACTGTGGTAAGCCCGCCCTCATCATTGCCTTCTGCGCGCGCGGCGACGGCGAGGCGCCTCCCGGCTCAACGAGGCTCCGCCGCCGGCGCGATCCGCCTCAAGACTTCAATCATGGAGTCCCACGGATGATCACCCCATTTCGTCGCGTCCGGACCACTTGGAAACGCCTCTCGCGCCCTCACCAGGAACTCCTGGTATCCGACTCGGGGCCCGAACGCCCACTCCGCCAATGCCCAGGCGTCCTTCCGCTCAAACTTGTCTTCGCCCGCAGAAACGTGGTCGCTAATTGCATTGTAGCTAGCCTCGAGACAGATATCTCTCAATTCGAGCGAGTTCCCAGTAGAGTGCTTGAACACGACATCAGCAAAGAAGACAGTCTTCCCATCTCTTCCTTCCACCGACTTCAGGTTATAGGTGATGAAGAGACTGCCGCCAGAGAACAACTCTTTGGCGTTCCGAAGCAAAACCTTCCCACTCTGAAACTTCTGCAGCCGCGCAAGCTGCGTTAGAAAGTGGGTCCCCGGCTCGCTTCCCTCCTCGAAGTCTTCCGACGCGGGTCTCGCCATACTTGCCAGAAGCTCCTCCCCGGTACCGTCACGACACTCCACGATCTCAACCGAGTTGTCGCGACCAGGCTCGCCACGGACATTCATCGCGCTCGCCAATGCCCAGAAGGCTCCTACCGCAAGCGCGCGCTGCGCTCCACGCGCCTCCTCACCACTCCCATTGCCCGCGGTGCCCGGCGACTCGACACTGATTTGCCTGGTGTCGTTCAGCGTAACGATGACAGAAACATCTTGGCTCCGGGGAGCCTCGACCCACAGCGCTACGTCGCTACCTCCCAACACCTGGCCCTCCTCAAGTCCCCTGGTGCGCCTTTCCTCTGCGTCAATGGAGATGACCATGGGGTTTTCGTCCCCATACTGACTGTAGCCGATATTCAGAATCAACCACCGGTCAGTCCTCACGACATAGTGGCGGATGCCTTTTGCTCCGTGCTTCAAGCACTCCTCCACGACACGCACGGCATCCGGGCTTAGGAAGCTCTTAACGATCTGGATCCTCCCTTCGTCGTCCGCGCTCCTGTACGCCGCGCTAATGCGCTCGAATGCCTCCTGCTGCTCACTCTTATTCTCTCTCCCTCCACGGGCGCTGACGGGCACTGGTCCGCCCTCTGTTGCAAAGACGGCGTCGATGCCGAATGAGCTTCCTTTGCCCTCCATCATTCTCAGGAATGACGCCTCCTTGGTGAACACATCCTCAACGGTGCGGGTCTCGAAGTCCTCGTCTATCTGCACCAAGGTCTTCATGGCGTTGGCGAGCTCGACGCATTCCTTGAAGTTCTGCGCCGCGACGGAAGAGGAGAGGAGAGCAGTGGCACACAGCCACATCTTGGCTTGACTCATGGCGGCCCCTTCAAGCGCTGAGCTTCGCGGCTGTCCACCCGAATCCCGGAACAATCTGACGAATCGAGCAGCCAGTTGATGTTCTCCCGGGCGGTTCGCCGCAGCGCGAAAAAGAACCAACAATTGACTAACGCGGCTGCTGGCCGCGGGTCTTGCGTTTGTCGGTTCTAGATCTTTATTGGGTTCAACTTCACGACCGGCGGCCAGCGCCCAGAGCAGCATCCTCGAGCCGCCCACGAGGACACTGTGCTGGTGATCAGGCTAGTCATCATCACCAGGCACCCAAAGCCGGTGATCGCGAACTTCGATCCGCCCGCCGGGTTTGGGCTTGTAGGTATTGACCCACTCCAGGACCGCCTCGTAGTTGCGCAGGTCTAGGTCGTATTTCGAGGCCTTGAAGTCGTGGACGCCCTTAGTGAAGTCTGAGGTCGTGGCGAGCATAGCGTTGCCTACACGCATGTCCGTCTTGACGCCGTAGAGCGAGCGGACGATGTCGACCCCGACCTTGCGGTGCTCTGCATATCTCTTGCACTCGATAATCCAGTTCGCTCGAACTCCGCTGACATCTTTCTGAATTGCGAAAATGTCGTATCCCCCATCCCTAGTCTTTGGTGTCAGCTGGACTTCCCAGCCGTAGGAAGCCAGAATCTCGGCGATCAGCTCCTCAAACTGTCGGGTTCCGATGTCACGAATCGCCTTTGGATTCTTCTTGAGATCGCGCATCAGCTCACTGCGAATGAGCGTGACGAGCTCTACGACGGGTTCGGGGGTCGAAGACTCGGAGTCGAACAACTTCCGCAGGGCCGCTATCCGCTCCAGTGCGGTCCTGACTACACCGGAGAACTGGCCGGCTGCCGCACCTCCTTCATTGACGGCTTCCTGAAACGCGTCCACCAGATACACGTGAAGACCCTTCCAGCTTGCCTCATCTAAGTCCCGAACCGTTGCTAACTCCAACACGCCGATCCGCCTAGAAGCGCTAGGGCCGTATCTGATCCCGTCAAGCAGGGCTCCCTTGATTCGAGCGGACGACGCTCCATTAGGAGTAGAGAAGTTCACACCCGTTAAGTCGGCGCCGCGTAAGTCAGCGCCCACCAAGTCAGCACGCGAGAGGTTAGCCTCTACGAGGATTGATGACCGTAGGTCAGCCCCGGCGAGCCTCGCACCTCCAAGATTGGCAAAGGCGAGGTTGGCCTTACCCAAGTCGGCGCGCTGTAGGTTGGCACGTTCGAGCTTGCAACCGCGAAGGTCGGCGACCACCAACTCCGCCGCCTCTAGGTTAACGCCACTCAGATCCGCGCTCATTAGTCGCGCGCTTCCTAGTTTCGCACCGCGTAGATTGGCGCGAGTAAGATCCGCACCGGACAAGTCCACATAACAGAGGCTCGCAGAAGTGAGGTCTAGAATTTCTGTTGGATGCAGCCGTTGCCACTCCGAAACCGCCTTGGCGCCACGCTCAGCGAGCTCGACGTGTCCTCTATGTGGCACTTGCTTGGCTCAAATTCGGTGAAGCCTCGGAGACAGGCGACATTCCCGCCTCTACGCCCGGCTCCATCCAACCGCGGGCGGAGTCCGGCAAACTACCTCCAGCCCGCGGCAGGTCAACGACCCAAGGCGTCCCGAGTTAAGACGACAGGAGGCAACGCTATAGCAAGCGACACGACCGTCCGACATACGGTGTAGGCTTCCGCAAGCCGTTCAACGACAAGGACCTACACCATGCCGACGACACCCGCGAACCTCAACCCGCTCGAGCACCTGGCGCTCTCCAAGGTCGACTTGCCCAAGCAAGTCCGGCAACAGATCGATCCCGGCGACTACGAGGTCGACACGGTCGTCCGTATCCGCGGTAGCATCGGGGTTGGAGCCGACTACGTCCAGACCGTCAGCGCAGCCGTGCCGTGGCGAGACCTCTTCCTCGCGGCCCTGGCGGAGATTGATCCGCGGCGTCGGCGGACCTTCGTCGGCGAATACCTGAGGGCCAGCGAGGCCGGTCAGCCGGCTGAGGTGAACGTCGAGGCCCTGGCTGAAGAGGTCCACGGCCTGTGCGCTGCGATCCTCGGGACCAGCGAGCGCGTGTGCGCGGGCAAGACGCGGGCGCACCTGAAGGTGGAGGCCCTGGAGGCCGCGGTGCTTGAGGAGGTCGCATGATCGCGACCCCAAAGTCGCCGGCTCTGCTGCGGTGCCTCCTAAGCGCCCTGGCCATCCTGGCAATGACCGCGTCGTGCGGCCCGGTCAAAGCCGCACCCGCCCACGGGGAGATCGACTTCACCGTCGATGACAGCGGACACACCACGATCGACTTCACTATCGGAGAGACAAAGCAATGACTGCACTGTTGTTCGAGCTCAACGCCTGCCGCGTTTGCGGCACAGACAAGAAGAGTGGCCAGCTGTATTGCGGCGTCTGCAGCACGCTGGTTCGGTTCACTGAGCGCAAGCCGGCGGATGCCGTGAGGCTGCTGCGCAAGCTGACTGCGCAGAGCATCAACGCGCTGCTGTCGCGCGGAGGTGTGCGATGAACATGGAGCTCGAGTTGCACGAGCAGTTTCTGCGCATTCGGATCAAGCAGCTGGAGGTGGAGAACCAGCGCCTCCGCCGGGCAGTGCGGGAAGCTGAGGAGAAGAAAGCCCTCGCCGACGCGGGGGTAGAGCAGGCCGGCTAAGGCCCGCAGGGGACACTAGGGACGGCCGAGAGGCCGCTACGGGGGAAGACATGAAGAAGACCAACGTTGCGTGGTCGCTGCTGGCGACCGTCTTGCTGGGCTCATGCGCCAGCGCACCGGACTGGGCTGACAACGACAAGCCCAAGAAGTGGCACGTGCGCGGCGGTGCCGCGGTGCACGACTCCAAGCTCGAGGACGAGTTCGGCGGCGATGCCGATGGCGTCAACGTAGCGGGGCGCGTGGAGGTCGCCCGGTCCCTCGAGTATCTGGACCACCAGGCTGAGGCCGGCCTGCGCCTCAACATCGGCGTGCACGACGCCGAGAACAGCGACGGTCTCCCGGTCGAGTTCGATTCGTTCGAGGTCTACCTCGAGCCAGTGATCCGCGCCTACGTGGGCAGACAGGACAAGGCCGTGCGCCCATACGTCGAGGGCTTCATCGGCTTCGGCTACGCGGACGCAGATGCCACTGCGACCTTCCCCGGCATTGGACCGGTGTCGGACTCGGAGGACGGCTACCTGTTCACGCTCGGCACTGGCGCCGGCGTGGAGTTCAACCTCGGCAGCAACTGGACACTGAGCGCAGGCCCCGAACTCCGATGGACACGCTTCGAGACCGACCGCTTCGAGACGATCGAAGGCGTCGACCTAGGCGGCGCGGTCATGTTCGGCGCACGCTGGTGATATCGCCCCAAGTATTTGCACAGCACATTTCAGGTTAACCTGACTTTTCGGGTGTCAGCCGCCGAGCCACCCCCGCAACGGGAAATGTTGGGCCACCGCACGGCCTTGGGTAACCATCGACACTCGCTAGAGTGCGGCCATGAGGAGAAGGCCGTCCTACGGGTACCCGGGAAGCACGCGCCGGACGACCAGGCGCACCGCGGCTGCGGTGGCGGCACTGGCTGGCCTTAGCCTCGTTTCCTGGTGCGTCTGGAGCTGGGACGGCCGAGGCATTCGACATCTGCCAACCGATCGAGCCTTGGAAGTGATGAGCGACTCTTCAGGGAGTCTCGAGGCCAAGACCGCGGCTGTTACCGCGCTGTACCTGGGGGCGTCGAAGGCGATCACGGCCATCAAAGCTGCGTCCGAGGATCACGGACCGCTGGGTGAGCGGGCACGGATCCTGCTCGGACGACTCGAAGACGAAGCGAGGCAAGAATGACCCCACCTCCCGATCGATTCGCCGGAACGACACCCAATCCCGTCCAGGCCGGGGCCACACTCGAGGTGCACTTCCAGGGCACCGGCGCTGGCGAAGTCACCGTCACGGCCACCAACGGTCAGGGTGAGGAGCAGGAGATCAAGATCACCCTGGGCGCCGACGGGAAAGGCACCGCTGAATTCGACGTCCCGAGCTCCGGTTGGGCGGTGGTCATCCTCGAGCACGCCACCAGTCAGGATCACGCTGTGGTGGTCTCTGACTAGCTGAGTGGATCGTGTCGATGTCGCCACCAAGACACAAGACTGGGGAAGTTGTCTTCGAAAGCGCGAAGGGCCGTGAACGCCCGCTGCGTCGCTTCCTCTAGTGGTAGCTCTTCTAGGTCGGCCGACTTAGCCATCACGAGCAAGTCCACAAAGTAGGGCGAGTAGTTTAGGCAGTCCTTGGCCAGCCGCTTGTCCTTCGCCTCGGCGGCGCGCTTGACCGCCCCCTCGAGCTGATGGTTGAACAACACGACGTCGGCGTCGCCCTCACGGCTTGGAGAAGCGTTCTCCAGCAGTCGCGAGACATGGCGATCGACGGCCTGTTGCCTGGCCTGTGCCTCGTGCCACGGAATGAGTTCTCGATGGCTAGAGGCAGGCATTGCCACCGTGGTGTTGAATCCGGCGGTCGCTCGAGGCAGAAGCTGTCTCAACTCGTCCAGAGTCCGCGTCGCCAGGATCTTCTGATGGAGGGCGGAGTCAAAGCTCCAGGCTTGCCCATCCGCGGTCACGGTCTCGTCAACGACGTGGCCGTCAGCCCCGTCCTTCAACCAACTCTCGGGAACGGAATAGACACTCGATAGGAGCGTCAGCTCGTCGTCCTTCGGCTCTCGTTTGCCGGCTTCGAGCTCCCAGATCACGGTCTTGGACCGGTGGATCGCCGTCCCGACCTCCGACTGCGTCAGGCCGCACGCCTTGCGGGCATGTTTCAGACGCTGATGCATGTGCCTGAGCGGGGGTAGCTTTTTGCTCTGCATGGGGCGCGGGGTGTCCAGGCCGTCCTCCTGTGGCGATATCGACCAGGAGACCGCCCGGCTGATGACCAAAATGAGAACCGGGAACAATCCTCGCAAGTCACGGTCACCTCAGTTTCAGAATCCCAGGATTTGACGCGCTTCCCGGATTTTCGGTCAAGCAGAACCGCCACAGCTCCGATCCTGGTGTAGGCTGAGTCAACGGGGAAAAGCGCCACGGCGCGTGCGACTGATCGAGGAGATCAGTCCGAGACATTCTCGGCCTCGAATTGCGCACCATATACGAGACGCAATAGATGGATACAGTGCTCGACAGATTTGAACGACTTCCGGATCCGGCAAGGAGCTGGCTCCTCCTCCTCGCCATGGCCGGAAGCTGGGCCGTGCTCTGGTTCGCTGCGACCCTCGCCGTGGGGCTCTCGCGATGATGCACTCCACCGAGGCCCAGCTCCAGCGAGCCCAAGGCGAGCTCCGCCAGCTCGTCGGGACCTACCAGTTCCTCCGGTTCCAGTTTGACGCGGCCAAGAAGCTCATCGCCGAGCTGCAAGCCGGCTTCGAGAGCCTGTCGCACTCACTGACCGGGGACGCTCATCAAGCCGCGATGCACATGGAGCACATGTGTAGGCGCTGGCGAGACCGGAACGACACGATCAACACCAACACCTAGGAGAGACAACCATGGCTATCACGACCAACACCGCGCCGCGCATCGACTACTCCTACCAGATGGCTTGGCACTACCACCAGCAGGTCAACCTCGCCGGCCTCCTGGAAGCCGCTGGCTTCGACGTGCCCAAGGGCACCTCCCTCGTCGTCACCTTGGACTCCAAGAAGGGCGAGATGGTCGCAACCCTGACCGAGACGCTGGAGGCCGAAGATGACGGCGACTCCATCCTCTAACGGCGAGGCGGCGCCGCAGTTCCTCTCCGTGCGAGACATCGCACGGATGCTGCAGATCTCATACTTCACGGCCCGCTACCTGGTCAGGGTCAAGCGGGTCTGCCCCTGCGTGCGCATCGGGCGCAGCATCCGCGTCCGGCGCAGCGCCCTCGAGGCGTGGCTCTCTGAGCAGGAGGGCGATTCTCAATCCCAGGACATCATCCGGAAGTGACGGCTACCAGGTCTCCCCGGTCCAAATCAGTTCCATGGCCTTGGACGTCTCCTTGCCGAACGCAGTGATGTAGCGATCCGTAATCGACGTCGTCTTCCTCCCATGCCCCAGCAGATCAGCCAGCACATACCTCGGGACCCCAAGCTCAGCGAGCCTGGAGGCGAAGGTGTGCCTCAAGGCATGAGGATGCAACTTCGGCACCCGCAGCTTCGCCTGCCACCGCTTGAACACGCGGATCACGCACTCGAGGCGGTTCCGCTCTACGGCACCAGGCAACAGAAACGCCGCCTCGGCGCGGCCACGCATGCGCGCCAAGAGCTCCTCAAGCTGCGGCGGCACCGGGATGTGGCGCTGCCCAGTCTTCCCCTCGACCAGCAGCCCCTGGACGGTGTCCTCAACGCGCAGGCGCGAGACCTCCGCACGCCTGAGGCCGGTGTGCAGCACGAGAGAGACCAGGTCCGCATCCTCCTCGGAGAACTCAGCGATCCGCTCAGGCAGCACCGCGGCTTCCGCCCACGGGAACAGATGCGGGCGGCTGGGGATCGCCTTCGGCTTCCGCGCTCGGGTCACGGGGTTGTCGGACAGCCGGCCGGCTCTGATGGCGACGTTGAAGATGCGCCCCAGAGCCCGCAGATGATGCAGGACGGTGTTCGGGCTGACGCCTGCGGCGAGGCGCTTCTCGATGAACCACTCGACCTCGGCGACATTGAACTCGCCGAGTCTGGAACGGGCGTCCCAGTGGTTGTCGAAGACCTTGAACTGGTGCTCGTACCATCGCACCGTCCCTTCAGTGGCACCCGTGAAGCGCAGGTCGGCTCGCACGAGCTCGACGGCACCCCCGAGGGTCAGTCGTCCTCTGGGCTGCTTGAGATCCTCTCGCTTGCGGCTGGCGAGCTGGTGCGCCTCCTCCGGCGTGTCAAAGACCCTGGTGTACCGTCGAACGCCGGCCTCCATCCACCACCCGCGGAAGCCCTGGCGGAAGGCCTGCACGTATCGAGGAAGTCGCTTGCGATCGCTGCGTGGGGTCATGGCGTGGCACAAAGCTGTGGCACACCTCAGTTGTCGACCTCCACCGACCGCGGCCTAAAGCGCGATCCAAGGGCTCTCCGGGATGGCACGCCCGGCAGGACTCGAACCTGCGACCCTCGGATTAGAAATCCGATGCTCTATCCGGCTGAGCTACGGGCGCACGTTGCCGCGGACCCTTGCAGCTTGCCTCGCTGCCGACGGCGCGTCAAGGCAACGCGGGGCACCCCCGCCTGCCCCGGTGACCGATCGGCCCGGGACCGCTACCCTGAGGCGCGCCTCCGCCAGGCCCAGGCCATGCCGACCACCTCGCTCCTCCACCCTCGCTCGCGGGCTGCGGCATTGCTGCTCGGTTCTCTCTTCGCCGCGTGCAGCAACTCCGGCGGCCAAACTCCGCAGCAAGTCCCCACGCCGCCGGCGGAGCCCCGGCTCGGCATTTGGATCTCAGCCGAAGAGCTCGCCGCGCTGCCGATGACGGGCGCGGCGTGGGAACATCTTCGAGAAGTGGCGGACACGACACCACCACGCCCGGATCTCAGCGACCAAGACCAGATGACCAACGTCACGGTCATGGCCAAGGCGCTGGTCTATGCGCGCACTGGTGACGCCAGCTATCGCGATGAAGTCGTGGCGGCGTGTATGGCCGCCACGGAGACGCCACTCGGCCGGACGCTGGCCCTTGGGCGCGAGCTCGCGGCCTATGTGATCGCCGCCGATTTGGTTCATCTCGATGGCGCCGAGGACGCGGCGTTCCGCATCTGGCTACGGGAGATGCTGACCGTCAACCTCCGCGGGCGCACGCTGCGCAGCACGCAAGAGCGGCGCCCGAACAACTGGGGCACGCACGCCGGCGCCTCACGTGCCGCGGTCGCGCTCTACCTCGAGGACCGCGCCGAGCTCGAACGCTCGATCCAGGTGTTTCGCGGCTGGCTCGGCGACCGCCAGGCCTACAACGAATTCAGATACGGCGAGCTGTCCTGGCAAGCGGACCCGCACACACCGGTCGGCATCAATCCCGCGGGAGCGACCAAGCGGGGTCACTCCATCGACGGCGTGATGCCCGACGACATGCGGCGCGGCAGCCCGTTCCGCTGGCCCCCGCGAGAGACAGGCTACCCATGGGAGGCGCTGCAGGGTGGGTTGATGCACGCCGAGATCCTGCACCGCGCCGGCTTCACCGACGTGTGGGATTGGCAAGACCGCGCCCTCCTTCGCGCAGTGCAATTTCTCTACGGCATCGGCTGGGCGGCGCACGGCGACGATGAGTGGCAGGTCTGGTTGATCAACCATCGCTACGGCACGGACTATCCAACCGTCGAGCGGGCCCGCGCCGGGAAGAACGTCGGCTGGACGGCGTGGACGCATGGGCCGGGCCGCGACCGGTCGTGACGCGTTTGCCGGCCCTCAAGGGACTAGGGCCCGCCCAGCAGGCGGCCGACAAACGGCACCCGCGCCAGCTCGGGGAACGTCGAGCCCAGGTCCAGCGCTTGACGGTTCGCCGCTAGTACAAACGCGGCGGCGCAAGCCGCCAACAGCGCGCCCGCCCAAAGCGGTGGCCCCCATGCGGCCTGGGCCAAGACCAGGACCGCCGCGGCGCCCCCCACTCGGCCGAAGGCGACGCGACACGAGGCGGGCGGCCCGGCGAAGCCGCAAACGCGCAGCACGCCGAGCTGGTTGAGCACGTTGTGCACCACCGCAGTGAGCGCGGTGCTGATCGCGGCGCCGAAGGCGCCCAGACTTGGCACCAGAGCGAACAACAGCACGCAGCGCACCGCCAATGCCGTGAGGCTGACCCCGACCAGAAAACGCATGCGGCCGCAGGCCTGCAGGCTGTCGGAGTTGAGCCCCAGCGCGGAATTGCAGTAGAAGCCGACGGACAGCAAAGCGAGAAGCTCTGCCGACCCGGCATACCGCTCGCCGAAGAGCAACCAGACCGCTGGCTCGGCGAGCATGAAGCACACCGCGAACACGGGGAAGCTCAGCACTGCAATCCACAGGGTGGTGCGCCAATAGAGCTCGCCGACCTCCACGTCCGCGCCCCGCGCGTGCAGCCGTGACGCCAGCGGCATGAACAGGAAGCGAAAGCTCTGCAGGACCACGAGGATGAGGCCGGCCACCGGGACCACCGCCCGATACGACGCCACTTCGACCGTGCCTCGATACGATTCGACGACGATCACGGCGAGGGCGACCCCGAGCACGCCCACCAGATCGGTGACGAGCATCGGCACGGCGTAGCCGGAGACGGTGCGCCCCGGTAGCCGCACCCCGCGCTGCCAAAGCCACCGGGCCGAAGGCGCGCGGCGCAGCACCCAGGCATAGGCGGCGACGCCGATCGCACCGGCGATCACGTAGCCGATCGCCAGGGCGCGCACATCCGCCTGCAGCGCCAGTACCGCGAGCACAACCGCGAGCTTGAGGAGTGGCCCCAGCAAGTGACGTCGGAAGAAGATCGCGCGCGCGCCGACAAGGAACGCGGCGAGCTCCTGCATCACGTGGTCGAACGCCTGCAGCGGGACGAGCAACACAACGACCAGCAAGAGCTCGACCGACAGCGGGTCCTGCGCAATCTGCTGCGACAGCAGCGCCCGCCCACCGAGCGTCAGGCAGACGAGCGCCGTGCCGAGGACGAAAACGGTGCCGACGGCGAGCACCAGGGTCCCGCGCGCGGCGGGGCGATCACCGCGCTCATCGAATGCCGGCATCAGCCGACTGACCGCGCGGCTCACGCCGCTCAGGTTGACGACCACTGCGACCGACACGACGGACAACGCCCACGAGAACGCGCCGTAATCCCCCTTCGTCAGGTAGCGCACCGTGAGCACCTGGCCGACAAAGTTGATGAGCAGCGCAATCAGCCGCCCCGCGAAGAGCAGGCTCGAGCCGCGAATGTGGCGCTGCGTCGCCGCGTCGTCGTCGCGGGTCTCCCGCGGCGGCCCGCCCGTGGTGGTCGTGGTCATCCGGAACCGCGCGGTCTCAGCCGCCGCTCCGATCGAGCTCGGCGCGCAGGACCGCCGCCACATCGGCCACTGCCGGTGGCCGCAGCATGCGACTGTGCAGCGTGCCACTCGGCCCGGTGTGCACGGTCAGCCCGCCCCCGGCGACCTGCCGCCACTCCATGTAGCGCTCACAGAACATCGCCCGACGGTCGTCGCTCGGTACGAACAACACAACCCGCCCGGGATACACCGTGGGCTCGTAGGTTCGCACCGCCCGCGTGGTCGCGCGCTCGACGCGGACGCGATGCTCGGCGCGTGCCGCGTCCGCCGCTTCGGGCTCGGTCGGCGGCGCTTCGGGCGGACGGCCGTGGTCGCCACGCGCGAGCCGCAGGGCACGACTCACCGCCCGCACCGGCGTCGCCTGCAGGCGGTGCGACAGCGCGTAGCCTTCGGCACTCGGCGTGCCGAACAGCAGCAGCGCGGCGACCTGAGCGCCCGCGGCCAGCAGCTGCTGCGCTGCTTCGAACGCGACGATACCGCCGGTGCAGTAGCCGCCGATGCGGTAGGGACCTTCTGGCTCGGTGGCCCGGACTTCGGCGACGAACCGCGCCGCCAGCGCTTCGACGGTCTCGAGGGGCGGGTCGCGCCCATCGACGCCGGGCGGCTGAAACGCCAGGAACGGCTGCTCGGGGCCCATCTCCTGCGACAACGGCCGGAAGCAGAACACGTCGCCGTTGTGTCCGGGCACCGCGAACAGCGGCGCCCGCCGCACGTCGCCCCGCATCGCTTGGAGGGGCACGAGGCTGCCGGCGCCGCAAGTCGCCGGCGCCCCGACTTTCTGCAGGAGCGCCACGAGCTCATCGCGGCGCTGGCGAAGCTCCCGGTGCAGCTCTGGCGTCAGCACGTCGCGCGGACCGCTCAGGCGCAGTCGATCGCCATCGAGCACCACGGCGACGTCGAGGCGTTGCAGCCGCAGGAGAAGGTCGGCAGCACTCACAGCTCGATCTCGAAACGGGCGTCCGGTGCATCGTCGGACGCGGTCGCGTCCTGACTGCGCATGGCGTCGATGACCGCGGCGAGCTGCGCGACGGTTGGCGCCATGAACAACTGCCGTAGCGACACGGCCACTGGAAAGCGCACGCGGCAGCGACTCAACACGCGAGCCGCTAGCAGCGAATAGCCGCCGAGGTCAAAGAAGTTCTCGTTCGTCCCCACTGCGGCGTGGCCCAGCACGTCCGCCCAGATCTCGGCCAGTGCCCGCTCGGTGTCGGTGCGCGGCGGCACCTGCTCGTGACGTGACGACAACGCCGCCTCGCCATCCGGCGCGGGCAGCGCCGCGCGGTCGAGCTTGCGATTGGGAGTCAGGGGCAACGCGTCCAACACCACGTAGGTCGCCGGCACCATGTACTCCGGCAGGTGGTCGCGCAGTCCTTGCCGCAGCGCCGCCACCGCCGGCTCACTGGAACCCTCCGCCACAACATACGCCACGAGGCGCTGGTCGCCGGGGACGTCTTCGCGCCGCGCGACCGCGGCGGCACGGACGCCCGGCTGCTGCACCAGCACACTCTCAATCTCGCCGAGCTCGATGCGGAACCCGCGCAGCTTCACCTGCTGGTCGCCGCGCCCCAAGAACTCCAGCTCGCCGTCGGCGCGCCAGCGCACCAAGTCCCCCGTGCGGTAGCGGCGCTGCCCCGTCGCGTCGGGGTCGGGGACGAACCGCTCCGCGGTGAGGTCGTCGCGGCCGAGATAACCGAGAGTCACGCCCTCCCCCGCCAGCACGAGCTCGCCGACGGCGCCGATCGGCACCGGGATCCCCTGCGCGTCGAGCACGTGCGCTCGCGTGTTGGCGATGGGCCGACCGATGGTGATGCGGTCCGGCGCGCGCGGGACGGCGGTTCCCGTGGAGTAGACCGTGGTCTCCGTCGGGCCATAGAGATTCCACACCTCGCGCGACCGGGCGGTGAGCTCGCGCGCCAGCTCGACGGACAGCGCTTCACCAGCGGACACGATGCGAAGCGCATCGCGACCAGCCCAGCCGCCCTCGAGCAGCAGCCGCCATGTCGCCGGGGTCGCCTGCATGACGGTCACGCCGTGCGCGTCCAGCAAGTGGCTGAGTCGCGTGCCGTCTTGCGCGTCGACGGAGCTCGCCAGCACCACTTGAGCGCCGACCACCAGTGGCAGCCACAGCTCAGCCACCGAGACGTCGAAGGCAACCGTCGCCACGGCGAGCCAGCAGTCGCTCGCGTCGAGGCCGGGCACCCGAGTCAGCGCCGCCAGCAGGTTGCTCACGGCGCGATGCGGCACCTGCACGCCCTTCGGCTTGCCCGTCGAGCCAGAGGTGTAGAGCACGTAGGCCAGCGCCTCGCCGCCCACACCGAGCTGCGGATCGCGCGGTTCGAGCGCCGCCAACGCCGCCGCCTCACGGTCCAGCGCGCACACCTCGACCCCGGCGTCGTGGACGCCCGGCCACACGCTCGAGTCCGTGACGACCAGACGCGCGCTGCTATCGGCCAACGTGTGCGCCAAGCGCGCTCGGGGGTAGTCCGGGTCTAGGGGGACGTAGCACGCGCCGGCCTTCCAGATCGCCAGAATCGCCACCAACAGCTCCGCGGTGCGCGGCATGCACAACGCGACGCGATCACCGACCGCCACCCCCCGCTGCAGCAAGAGCTGCGCCAGGCGGCAGGCCCGCGTCTCCACCTCAGCGTAGCGGAGCGTGGCGCTGTCGCCGCCCTCGGCCGACGCCGGCGTCACTACGGCAACGGCGTCCGGCGTGCGGGCGGCCTGGCGTGTCACCAAATCGTGCACCCCGATCTCCCGGGGGAACGGGGCCGCCGTCGCGTTCCATGCCTGCAGCAGCGCTCGCTCGCGCGCCCCGAACATATCGAGCGTGGCCGCCGGTGCGGTCGCGCCCGCGCGCTGCAGCGAGTCGAGGAGCGTCGCGTAGTTCTCCAGCCACCGGTCGATCGTCGTGGACTCAAACAGATCGGCGTTGTAGTGGAACTCCACCCGCAGGCCGGCCGCCGTCTCCGTGAGATAGAGCTCGAGGTCGAAGTTGCAGTAGCCCTTGGGCGCCGCCTCGACCTGCAGAGCGAGATCGCCAAAGCCCAGCCCCTGCGTCTCGGTCTCGTAGGTGACGAGCGTCGACAACAGCGGTAGACGGCCGGGATCGCGCGGCAGGGCGAGCTCGGCGAGCAGGCTGCCGTAGGTGCAGTCGGCGTGGTCCAAGCTGTCGAGCAGCGCCGACTGCATCTCCGCGGCGTGCCGGCCGAACGGCTCGCTAGGCGAGGCGCGGCTGCGCAGCGGATACAGACTGACGCAATGGCCGACCAAGTCCCGGCTCCCGGCCGCGGGCTGCCCAGCCATGGCGACACCGATCACGACGTCGTCGGTGCTACACAGCCTCTTCAGCCACACGGCATACGCCGCCAGCAGCAGCGCAAATGGCGTTGCGCCTCGCTCACCGGCGTACTCCTTGATCGCCGCCAACGCGGCCGCGTCCAGCTCGATACCGCGCTGTCCGCCGGTGTAGGTCTTGAACGCCGGCCGCGGCCGGTCGGTCGGCAAGTCCAGAACGGGGAGCTCGCCGGCAAGGCTGTCCAACCAGTGCGCCTTGGCGGCCGCGCCACTCGGCCCCTCGAGTCGATGCTGCAGATCGCGCGCGTAGGCGCTGAACTGCAGCCCCGGCGGTGCCGGCAGCGAT
>JBCCGH010000190.1:0-19149 GCA_039029375.1 Planctomycetota bacterium | reverse complement strand
GGTGCCCCAGTCCTGCCGCCATGAGAACACCTCGTTGGCGGTGAGCGGCCGGTGCAGCCAGCCGAGCAGCTGCGCCGGGGTGGAACGATCGCGGTTGAAGCGCGGCCGCACGAAGTTGCGGTAGGCGCAGTACAGCGCCAGCTGTCGGTTGAGAAACCAACGCCGCTTGCTGACGAGCCACGACTCGCGGCGCAATCGTCCCGTCAGGTTGCGGGCCATGGCCTCGGTGTGGTTGATGGGAAACAGTGGATTCCAAGTACCGCGCCCGAGGGTGCTTGGCGTGCACTGATGGTCCAGCCGCTCGGCCCCGAACGCCCGCTTCGCGAGTGCCGGATACGTGGACTTCTCGTCGGTCTCGAGGAGCACGCGGGACAGCTTGCCGCACAGCTGCGCGCCTCGGCGCAACACGCTGTGCACGGCCGCGCGGGACCTCGACGGCCGCCGACCGAAACGAGCCTCATCGGCGGCGATCGCGCGCGCACGGCGCGGGGTGATCTTGCCGCTCGGGCGGATCGGCGCCGCACGAGCGCCGAGCATGAAGCGGCTCTCGCGCTCGATCAGGATCGGCAGCGTGAGCGGCCGCGACGTGCGCCGTTCCTCGTAAGTCTCGATCTCGTCGAGCTGAACCGTCGCGGTCTCAGGTAGGTCGGCGCGCAAGTTGCGGTTGAGGCGCTGCGCGTGTCGGCCCATCTTGCGGAACTTCCTTGCGGTGTTGTTCTTCGTCATCCCGACGAGGCGGGCGGTTTGGCGCAGGCCCGTGCCGCTGCAGAGCTGGAAGAAGACTTTGGCGTTACACGCCGGCTTGTGGTCGCCGTAGTCGAAGCGGAACGTCTGCCTCGAGAAGGTCCGGCGGCACACGCGGCAACGAAACCGAGGTATCGGCCGCGATCGACAGAGCGGCTTGTAGGCGCCATGCCCCTGCGCGAAGCCCGGCTCGGGCCGAGCGTGCATGGAGCATTTGGGATAGGGGCATCGGGGCGGTCGAAACACGAGCGGGAGGTCTCCGAGGAGCCGCTCGGTGACACCATGCCGACGAGGGCCCTCGAAAGCTCCGTGCCCCGCGAATGCTCACGGTGACGCGGCTCTTTGGCGTTTCCGGCCCGCGGCCCGACGAGTCCCACACGAAAAGGGGGCAGTTCCCGATCGCCGCGCCCAAGCGCCGCCCGCCGATCCGGTGTGGTGTGTCGGAAGTTCGGAGACGCGCCACTAGCTGCGCTGCCGCGCCGTGTGGACTACACCGTGAGTGCTTTCCCTCACGGCCGTTTCGCGGTCCAGATCGTGCGCCAGGGTCCCTTCGTGCGCCGTGCCCGGACCCGACGCTTCTGGACGTTGAATTGTGCATCGCGTAGGCGTCGTTCAAAGCCCGGATCATCGGCGGCAGACCAAATGCCAAGCACGCCGCTGGGCCTCAGCGCGTTGCGCAGACTCTGCAGTCCAGCGCGACCGTAAAGGCTGTCGTTCCCGGGTCGCGACATGCCCTCCGGGCCATTGTCGACGTCAAGCAAGATGAGATGGTAGACGAGCTGCGCGGCCCTCACGACCTCGCCCACGTCGCCGACGATCAGATGACAGCGTTCGTCGCGCAGCGGATGACCCGCGCAGTGCCCGAACAGCTCTTCGTTCCACGTCACGACTTCGGGGACAAGCTCGGCGACGTCGACTTTGCCCCTATCACTACAGAGCGCGAGCACGCGCGCCAGCGTGAAGCCCATGCCGAGCCCGCCGACCAACACGTGTGGCTTGTTGATCGGCCCTAGGCGTTTGAACGCGAGCTCGGCCAGCACTTCCTCGGAGCCGTGCACGCGGGTGCTCATGAGTTCGGATTGGTCGAGCCACAGTGCGTAGTCGCTGTCGTGGTGGTAACAGCGCAGTTCCTTGGTGTGGCCGGGGATCTTGGCCGTTGCGATCAGATCGCGGGGTTTCACGGCGAGGAGTATGCCACTTTGCTTGGGCGGCAGGCCGCGATTCGCTGATCCGTAGTGATGCTGCGATGCAGGCCGCACCCGGCGCCGTGGCATCGTTCGCTGCGGCGTCGGGTGGCTACCGCGGGCTCCTAGAAGCCGCGGCGCCGTAGTCCTAGGAAGGGGCCGGTCAGCGTCGTCGGCGTGACCAAGTAGGAAGGCCCGGAGGTGACGTCGACGATGTCGACGCGCGTGTTGCCGCCGAGGTCGTTGCGGCCGACGACGACGAATTGCCCACTGTTGGACAGGTCCATCCGGTTGCTGATGGCGTTGAGGCCAAACGCCAACGGCGCGGCTAACCCCAGGCCAACGCTCTCGCCGCACGTCGGCGGGTTCCAGCAGTAATCGCCACTGGCGTCGATGCTCACGAAATGCAGGTCGCCTCTCCCCGCGGGTGTCACGACGAGCACGTAGAGCTGTGCCCCGTCTGGGCTGAACAGGGCCGACTCGCAGGTCATCATCGGTTGCGAGGCCACCACGACGTTCGAGCGATACGCGACGACGCCGCTCGCCACGTCGTATACCGTGATCGAGTTGTCACGGTTCGCGCAGACGGCCTGACGACCGTCGGGTCGGAAACAAAGCCACGCCGAGGGGCCGCTGGGGTTGGTGGGCGTCTGCGTGGTGAGCGACAGCTGGCCGGTCGGGCTGATGTCGACGACTCGAAGCGTCGAGCTGGATCGGGACCCGACGAGCGCAAACGACCCATCCGGGCTGGCTGCCGCCAGATTGATCGGCTCGGGCAGCGTCACGGTGCTAACGAGAGATTGCCCGGCGAGATCTACGGAGCTGAGCAGCGTGGATCCTGCGAGGGACGAGGACAGCACCAGCGCGTAGCCGGTCGAGGTGACCTCGAGCTGCGCGCACTGGATCGGGACCGTCACCACTCCCGCGCTGACGGGCGTCGGCCCGGTCATGTCGACGAACCAGAGCTGGGGCGTGCAGGCGCTGCTAGCCACCGCTCGGGCGCCATTGGGCGACGTGGCGACGTCGCACGCATCGGCGAGCAGCACCAAGCTGCCGGCCGTCCCCGCCGTCGACGGATCCAGCACGCTCAGTGTCGACGCGCCGCCGTAGAAGCACGGCAGCCCGCTCCGGTCGTGGGTCACGAGCACCTGGGTCACGATCTCGCGCAGGATGACGTCGCCGACGTCGGTGACGCCGCTAGGAACCGGTACCGCGGGCGCGGAGAATCCCTCGAAGCTCATCCCGCCCGACGAGAATGTCCCTCGCGCCTGCAAGGACGGGAACGGGTCTACCTGGGCGTAGCCAAACTGGAACCGACCCGGGGGTACGAACCCCGCCGTCACCGATCCTAGCCCGGGGTTCTCCAGCAAGGTCACGCTTGCCCCGGGCTGACCGGCGCCGCCCCTGACGACGGTGCCAATGATGGAGCCGAATTGCGGATTCACCTGGTTGCGGATCTCGATCGTCGCCACCGGTCCATCGTTGTGGCTCACCATGATCAGCGCGGACCCGTTGTCCGAGCTCGCGGTCACCATGCCCGTGCTACTGACGGACGACAACGGCAGGGCGGGGCTCCACGAGTAGTCCGTGGCCGGATCGCCGGTCACATCGATTAGGCGCCCATCGGACAACAGCGCCGTGACGGAGAGCTGCGCGATGGGGTTGGCCGGATCGAGGACCGCCCGGTTGCTGGTGATGCTCAGGCCAACGACGTCGGGCTGTGGGGTCTGCAGCAGCGGGAACTCGTTGATGCAAACATCGCGACCGTCCACCAGCGTGAAGCGCGGCGAGGTGCCCACGTAGGTAATCGGTCCGACCGCGCACGTGGCGCGGACCGTGCTCGATGCGCGGACCAGGAACGGGGCGAAACACGAGAAGTTGACATCCGGTAGCCGGAAGCTCCCATCGACGTTGACGGGAGTGCGCTGGCCGCGACATTCCACGGTACAGCCCCAGCCAAGCCGGGCGTCTTGCGAGCTCGCGTTGAGCGGGTCGCTGTTCTGCTTGATCTCGCGGCCATCCGGGAAGCTGTCGCCATCGGTGTCGGCCAGCAACGGATGCGTGCCGATCAGGCACTCGAGCAGGTCCGGAATCTCATCGAGGTCCGAATCGCAGTTGATCGCGTTGGCCGCGCTCGGATTCAGGCCGACGAGCTGCTCGTAGCTGTCGGCGATATGATCGCCGTCGCTGTCGACGTCCTGGATCGCGAACTGACCGATACCAAAGTCGCCGCCTTCTTCCGCAATGACCCACACGACGGGTCGCGCGGTCGGCAACGGGCTGCTGGTGGCGAGCACGTCGAGTGTCGGCGCCACATCGACTCGGGCGACCTCCTGCGGTGCCACGACGAAGAACCGCGACGTCGCGGTCACGTCCGTCGCGCCGCGCAGCACCTCCAGCTGCTGCGAGCTCCCGGCGTTGAGAAAGAACTGCGCCGGGCTCCCCGAGATCCTCACGGTGAGGCCCAGGCCCGACAGCGTCTGCTCCAGCTCGGGCTTGGTGAGCGCGGTCGGCAGCGGCGGGAAGTTGAAGTTGTCACAGCCATTGGGTGTGCTGCTGATGTTCTGGACCCAGAGCGGTGTCAGGTACCGCGCCAGACGATTGGCCGCTTCGGGCAAGCTGATCTCCGCGATGGCCGCGGTGTCGGCCGACAGATCGGGCGGCGCGGTCAAGCACGGCGTCATTGCCGCGGTGGCGAGTGCGTCGACCTGCACGGCGGGGAGCGGGAAGCAGACCACGATGAGCTTGCTCAAGGCCGCGTACATCTCGTGGTAGCTGTGGCTCAGCGAGCTGAACACGAACGGCAGATCGTTCTCACGGCTCCAGCCGCTCAACCAGGTCGGGATGCGGGCCGTGAAGTCCTCCTCGCGCTCGAACGTGAGCGCCGCGCCGCTGGGGCGCTGGAGGCGATCGGCGATGTCCCGCAGCCAGTACCTCGTTTCGACCCGCGTCGAGCCCAGCGCGTCCTGCGCCATGCAGTCGAGGAAGCGCGCCAGCCCGACGCCGGGGCTGCCACTCCGCGCGGTCAGGTGGTCGGTGAACTGCTGCTGGGTCGCCGCCCTGGGGTCGATCTTGACGGTGCTCGTGCAGGTGAAACGGAATCGCCAGGCGCCCCAGCCCGACGTGCGGATGCCCTGCCCGGGATCGCTGACGATCCTCGTGCCGTCGTCGCTGACGCGGCCCGTGGCCGCGACCTCGAACTCACCGACTTGGTGGTTGAACGACAGGAGATCGGTCACCGCGCCCGGCGGCAGGCCGGACAGGTTGGGGAGCTCGATGTCGACGGGTGGGTCGAACGTCGTGTCGGCGGGCTGCATGGTCCAGGCAAACGGCGGCTGCGAGCCGTCGGGCAGCGGCATCGGAATGTCGCTCGTCTGGACTTGGTTGAGCGAGAGCGTTACGGGCGTCGCTGGGCTGGCCACGGTGCCGTTCGGCAGAGTGACCGTCGTCCCGGCGCGCACGCGAAACCGGACTCCTTCCAGGCCCACGATCGTCAGATCAACGTCTCGGTTGCCGTCAAAGCTGCGGTCGTTGCGGCTGTCGAGACGGGGCAGATTGATCGGCACCAAGAGCTGGTTCTCGGTGTTGAGCGCGACGTAGGTCTCGTAGTGCAGGGACGGAAAGCGAGTGCCGGCAGGCACCGGCGCCTTGCCCACCATGTTGGCCGTAGCACCATCGACGTTCAGGTCGGCCGGCCCGTCCGTGGTCAGACCCGTGAACGCGAATTGCCCTTCCGCGTCGGTGATGGCCTGCAGCGGTGGGTCGGTGCCCACTTGCAGGTCGACCCGAACGCCGCCGATGGGCTGCTCGGAGTTGTCCGTCACCAGGCCCACGAAGCTGGTGTCGAACCGCTGGTCGGTGAGCACCCGGACCGTGAATTCCACCGGGTCTCGAGGATTGCCGGCGTAGGTCGCTTCGACTCGGTTCAGGCCGAGCTCTGTGCCGGCGGTGAAGCTCACCTCCGCGTGACCGGTACCGACGGTCGACACCGTGAGCTGACGAGTGTTCTCGCGGTTTCCAGGCGTCGACAGGACGCCGTCACCCTGGGTCACCGTGAACGTGACTGGCACGCCCGCGACACCATTGGCGCCGTCCGTGACGCGCGCGCGGAGCAGCTCCAGGGCGTCCGATTGGGGGCCCGTGGCCTGCAGCTGGCCCGAGCCGACGTCGATCCCGACCGGCGACCCGGCGCTGGCGGACGCGAAGAAGTCGGCGCGCCCAGTGAACGCGGGGTTCGTCACCTCGACGCGGTTGTTGTTCTGCCCCGCGTCCGAGCCCAACGTCCAGAATGCCCGGGCCTCGCCGTTGGCGTCGGTGAACGCTTGGAGCACCGCGGCGCTGCCGCCGCCGGACTGATCGCTCAGGGTGCCGTTGCTGGCGGTCACGCGGAAGGTCATGAGCTCGCCGACCAACGGTGCGCTGCCCGCGTCGACGACGCGGACGGCGATCTGTTGCGGCAGCTCGGACCCGACCGTGGCCGACTGCTGGTTGCCGGACAGCACCGCGATGCCGCTCCCGGGAGGTGGCGGCGTGTGGGTTACGGTGATCTGGGACTGGCTTTGGTTGCCCAGGGCGTCCGTGGCCGTGGCCATCACAGCGGTGGCCGCGCCCGCGCTCAGAGCTACGCTGGGAATACTGAACGAGCCGGTGCTCGGGTCGACGCTGGCAGCTTGCCCGTTCACCGTCACGGTGAGCCCCGGTAGCCCGCTCAGCAGATCGCGCACCGTGCCCGAGACCGTCGTCGACGGGGTCGCGACCCTGGCGTGGTCGGACGGGAAGCCGATGATCACGTCGGGGCCCGACGAATCCTGCGTCACATCGAAGAAGACCGCGGGGCTCCGTCCGCCACCGGTGAGCTCCTCGGTCACGGCCAGCGGGTTGACGGCGTTCGCCTTCAGTGCCACGGTGGCGCTGAAGGAGCCGGCGACGGCGCTAACGCGCACGGCGGCGGCGCCGCCTTGGATGTCGATCGTGCTCTGCGGCTCGACGCTGGTGCCACTGACCGTGATCTGCAGCTGGTTGGTGATCCTGGGGAGCGGATCAACCAGGGGGCTCGCATTGCGGCCAAAGCGGACGCGCAGCGCGTCGGAAAACGCCACCGAGTTGGTGGCTCCGGCGTCGACGTACGCGGCCTGTAGGTAGAGATCAAACCCGCACAGGACCGCCGGCGTCGGGTTGAGGGGCAGGATGGCCCCCGACTTACCGTTCGGATCCAGCACAAAAGGCACGGTGAACGACTGACCGGCCGGCAGAGCCGGGTAGAGAGTCGCGTTGTAGAACGACAAATAGAGCGGCTGCAGGGCAAAGCTGCCCAGAAGCTGGCCAGCCGAACCGGCCAAGCCGTTGGTCATCTGGAGCTCGTAGGGCAACCCCACGACCGGGCGCACGCTGTTCAGAGCGGCGAAGCCGTTGGTGCCCAGGCTCCCGGTACCGATGATTTCGACTTCCGGTTCGGAAGTGCATTGGCCGCGGAGCGGGTCGGCGGTGACGGCGGCGCCGGCGAGGGCGGCGCCGAGAAGCACGCGACGGAGACGCATGCGAGGAAACGAGGAAGTGAGCACTTGCGGATCTCCTTGATTTGGTGGATCGGGTACCGAAGGGTGGTGACCGCGAGTGGCTCGTGGCGGACGGAATTCTGGTACACCGCGGCGTCGCCCCTCGAGAGATGGAGCGAGCGAAGGCCGGCTCCGCTAGGATGAGGTTGGCGGCCGAGCTCCTGTCACGCGCGATTTCGACACGACCCATTCGCCGGCCGCGGACGGCGCCTTCGCGTCAGCGCGCGTGCCCGCCCACGGGCGAGGGGCACGCCACCCGCTGCGACCACCCGGCCGGGCGCAGGGCCGGCAGCAGGAGGATCACGATCTGCAGGGTCGACCGCAGCGTGCCGTTCGAGTGGACAGGGTTCTGCAGTTCTTGTTCCGGCCGTCCCCCGGCCGAGCAGAGCAGTGAGTTCCGTGCAGGTTTCCGCCTGCAACGGCGACGGTGTTCTTGGCAGCGCCCCGGCCTCGTACCCATTCCCCAAGACCTTGCTGCAGTTTCTCTTGCTACCAATGCTGGTGCACGGCGGCCTCAGCGTGGATCCCACGGTCTCGGCCCAGGCCCGGGTTCGTCGGCCGGCCCCACGTGGTGGTTAGCAGCGCCGGATGGCGGCGCACGCAGGGCGGTGGGCGGAAGGCGATCGTGAAGATCCCGGATCGAACCGGGCGAGGTCCGAGCCGTGCCGGGACGCGGCGTGCGCGATCGCTTCGCACGTCAGCGGATCTGGCTGCGCAGGCCGCCGGTCATCAGCAGATTGCGCGGGTTCGCGCCGAGCGCGGTGTGTGCCCACTGCAGGTACAGATCGCCTGGGACCCGCAAGAACGGGATCGTGACCAGCGCGTCGCCAGCCGCGTCGGTCACCGTGGGCAGCAAGACCATGGCCGAGGTGTCGACGAGCCAGGTGCAGCCAGGCATTCCGAGGATGCCGAGGCCGATCGAGGTGGGCTGGGCGCCAACCAGCAGCACGGCCGGCACGCCCGGCATCGCGCCCGTGAGGCGTACCCGGAAGAACTCGGTGCCGACGAGCGGTGTCGATACCCGGCCGAAGTCCGCGCCACAGCTGGTGCCATAGGGCACGTTCACGGCACTCGTGGGATAGGTCCAGATTCTGCCAAACACCGGCGACCTGGCGGCGTCGGTGCCATAGGCGAGCAGGAAGCGCTTGTTTGGGAAGTCAAAGGCGATCGAGGGGCCGGCGCCATCGGTCGAGAGCGACGAGTACACCGTCTGCGTCTCGACCACAGCGCCGTTGTACCCCACTCGGGCGGCCAGGATTCGGTCGGGACGGGGTAGCGGTCCACGCTTGCGATAGGCCACTGCCCAATGGCCGGCGTTGTGGTCCCCGACGACCCGGGGGCCATCGATCGATTCGGTGCGGCCGCCGGTCGCGGTGTCCAGGACCGTGCTCCACTGGATGGTGGGGGCGCTGGCCGTGGGCGCCCAAAGGAACCGCGTCATGCCGAGCTTGGTTCCCGACGTTGCCCCCGCCGCAGCCGTGAGCAGGTAGGTTACGCCGTAGCGGGTGTTGCTGCCGTCGACCGAGGGCTCAATCTTGTGGCCCGGTTCTCCGGGCAGGGCGCCGACGATCTGCGCCGTTGCGTTCGCGCTCGCCGAGGCGTCGGGCGAAACTCGCCGGGCGCGAAGGGCCCAGTCGGTCGTGCCGACCCACCAGCGCTGTTGGTGGCACACGATCCAGAACAGCGGCGCTCCTTCGGACGTCTGACTCACGGTCGGATTCTCCCGATCCCGGAGCCCGCTGATTGGCGACGGATCGATCAGCGTCGGCGTGCCGAAGGTGCCGGCATCGACGTCGATCAACACCTGGTGCGTCTCCGTGGCGTCATCGACCGTGCCTAGCACCGATCGGTCGGTTTCATACACGACGAGTGCGTGCGGGTCGTTGCGGGAGCCACCGATGTCGGGCCTGCGGTCTTGCCACCCCGATAGCGTCGCCGGCAACGACATCATCGAACCACTTTGGAACGTGGTGTCCCCGCCATCGTGAAGCCATACGCGAATCAGAGAGTTGAGCCCGCCGCGCGACGAAGCTCGCGCCATGGCGATGGTCCAGCGTCCCGACGGACCCGCTTGGTCGACGAAGGCGACGCGCGGATGGGCAGTGCGCACGGTCGATCCAAGGTCCGCGAACACCAGAGTCGGATTCTGGAAGTCCACGTCGCTCAGCACCGCGTAGGTGTCGAAATCGGTGGCGGAGGAGGGCAGCGAGAACGTCGTCATGACCCGATGCGTGCCCGGGCCCAGCGCGATCGCGACGTCGCTCTCTTCGATCGCCGCGACCAGCGACCCGGAAGCTGCCAGGGGCTGGGCGGTGAGCAGCGGATCGATCGTGATCGGCCACGTCGCCTGGCGAACCCACGCCGCGGGCACCGTCAGGCGAAGTCTGTCCCCGTCGAGGTTCGTCGCGACGTCGACCCGCTTACCCGCTGCATCGAAAGCGATGGCGCGTCCGTAGCGCACGATCTCCCGCTGTGTGTGGTCGACGAATCGAATCGCCGCCTGCGAAGATCCCGGTACCGCATCGCGCACCGGTGCCAACGGACTGGTCCAGCGCCCGTGAACCTGGAGATCGCCGTCGATGCGGTCGGGTCGCGCGATGACGAACGACTGCTCGACGCCCTCGCTGCGCACGTCATAGACCTCCGAAACCCGCGCCGAGCGATATTCGAACCGCCACGCGTCGTGGTGTTGCCCCGGCGGTGAGGCGCGATCGAGCAGGTCGGTCGCGCCAAGCCGCACGCTGGTGGTCCGCCAGCGCAGCGGCAGGTTGCGCGGCGCGCCCTTCCCGAGAACTGGGTAAAAACACATGCCGTCGTGAAAGGACACCTTGTAGCCGCGTCCGGCAGCCCAGATGCCGTAGGCGCCGAACGCAGGGTCGTCCGCCTGCGTGTGGATCGGCACGCGCCAGTCGATCGATGGGAGCGCAGCCTTGGGGGAGGCTTCGTCTTGCGCCGGAGGAGAGCTTGCGGCGGAGAGCATCACACCGAGAAGGGCCGCCTGGGTTGTGCATCGCATGGCCGACTCAGCGACGCTGGCAGCCGGACCGAACAGAGCAGCGTGGATTTCCGCGGCTATTCTCAGAGCAGCCGTGCCGGAGAATTCGCCACAGCAGCACCTCGAGCGCTTGAGCCGGGCGGTCGAGGTCTTCTTGGCCCATCGCCAGAGCCGCGAGGGCAGTGACGCGGACCTGCTCGAGCGCCACGACAGCCTGCGCGATCTGCTGGAGCCGATGCTCGCCGAGGCGGCTTCGACCCTGCCCGCCGACCACTCGATTCCGGCAGCCTCGCCGCGCTTCTTCGGTGACTACAAGATTCGACGTGAGATCGGTCGTGGCGGGATGGGCGTCGTCTACGAAGCCGAGGACGTCGCCCTCGCGCGGCGGGTCGCACTGAAGATACAGCCCTCCCACCTGGCTCTGACGCCCCGGCAGATCGAACGCTTCCGGCGCGAGGCCGCGGCGGTCGGACGCTTGCAGCATCCGGGACTCGCCTCGGTGTTTCGGGTCGGCGAGGTCGACGGGACGCACTTCTTTGCCATGGAGTTCGTCGAGGGGGAGGACCTCGCCAAGCGCATCCTCGCCGCGCATGACTCGAGCGGTGGCGACGCCAGTCGGTTCGGCCCGTCGCCCTACGGTCTTTCGCTCGGTATTGGACCGTTTGCCGAGATCGCCGAGATCTGCGCCCAGGTCGGCGAGACTCTTGCGTACGCCCACGCGCACGGCGTGCTGCATCGCGATGTCAAGCCATCCAATCTGATGATTACTCCGGGTGGTCGGGTTCGGCTCGTCGACTTCGGGCTCGCCAAGGACTTCGAGCGAGACCAGATCTCGCAGTCGGGTGAGCTCGCGGGCACGCCCGCCTACATGAGCCCCGAGCAGATCACCGGATCGGGCGTCGACGCCCGCACCGATGTGTACTCGTTGGGGGTCGTGCTGTACGAGCTGTTGACCCTGCGGTTGCCGTTCGACGCCGCGTCACCCCACGCGATCATGGATGCGGTCTTGCGGGGTGAGGCGGCACCCTTGCGCCACCGACAACCTCGGGTGCCGCGCGACCTCGAGACGATCTGCCACGTGGCGCTGGACCAGGATCCGGCGCGACGCTACGCGACCGCGGCCGACCTGGCGGCCGACCTGCGACGGTTTCTGCGGCACGAGCCGATCCAGGCGCAAGCGTCGTCGCGCCTGACCCGCGTGCTGAAGCTGGTGCGACGCCGGAAAGCGGCGAGCGCCGCCGCGCTGTTTGGGTTCTTGGCGCTGGTCGCCCTGCCCGCTGGGTTCGCGGTGTACTTCAAGCAGGCGCGCGATGAGCTTGCCGCCGAACAGGTCGAGACCGAACGTCAGCGAGACCGGGCTCAGCAGATCTTGATGCGGGCACGCGAAGCCCTCGACGACATCTACATTTGGCTCGCCGACGAGCAGCTCGCGGACGAGCCGGCCATGGAGGCGACCCGACACCAGCTGCTCGAGCGAGCCAGCGCCTTCTACGATCAGTTTCGACGCCTGGCCGATGGCGATGTCGGGCTGCGGCGAGAGGCGGCGTTGGCCGAGTCGCGCTTGGGCCGAATCGTCGGCATGCTCGGCGAGCGGGAGCGCGCGGTCGGTCACCATCGGCGCGCGTTGGCGCAGCTGGAGGAGCTAGTGCGCGAGCGTCCGGCCGACGCGGAGCTCGCCGTGGCGGCGGCCGAGACTCAGCTGGCGATGGCCTTGTCCAGCTCCAACAACACCGGAGAAGCGAAGTCCAGGGCCCGTCACGATCGCGCGATCGCCAAGTTTGAGGCGCTGCCTCGCGACCTCAATCGGTCGCTCGCCCCGCGGCGCGACCTGGGCCTGATCGATGCGCTGGTGGCGCGCTCTGGGTTCACCACGGAGCTGGACTCGGGAGGCGCCGCGGCCGAGGCGGATCTCACGGCTGCGTTGCGCGTGTGGCAAGGGCTCGACGCGGAGGTCCAAAGCAGGACGCCGTGCCGGGTGGCGCACTGCAAAATCCTGAGCAACCTCGGCCATATGCACCGGAGCGCCGGCGAGCTGCCGGCGGCGATCGAGGCATGGAAGGGCGCATCCAGCGCGGCGCGCTTGTTGTTCGAGCAAGCGCCGCATCGGGCCAAGCGGCGGCGCGAGCTGGCACGATCGCTGCACGGTCTTGCGGAAGCGCATGCCTTGCACGGTGAGTTCCAGCTCGCCGAGGGCGGCCTGCTGGAGTGCCTGGAGCTGTGGCGCGCGTTGGCCGAAGACTACCCCAGCTTTCCAGGTTACGGCCTGCAGTTCGCCGGGACCTTACACACGATGGCCGTGATGCACACGAGCCAGGGACGCTTCCATCGCTCGCTGCCGCTGTGTGATGAGGCGTTGGAGGCGCTGCGAGACTACGAGTCGTCGATTCAAGTGGACGCCTTGCGCGCCAGCATGCACTCGATGCGCGCCGGGATTCGCGGTGCGCAACAAGGGCCTAGTGCGGAGACCGAGGCGGAGCTCGGCCGCGCCGTCGCCCTGCTCGAGGCGCACTACAAGGTCCGGCCCGAGATCTTGGCCCTGCAGGTCCAGCTCCGCGGCGCGGTCAGCAACCTCGCCGCGTACCTCTGGAACAACGGCCATCCAGAACGCGCGCGCCCGCACTTGGAGACTGCCGCCGACTTGGCGGTTGTGTGCCACACCGCGGTTCCCGGCAATCCGGAGAGCGCGGCAGCCCTGCACGCGAGCTTTGCTGACCTCATCGAGCTCGAGCTCAACAGCGGGGATCACCGCCGTGCGGCGACGCACTGCGACCGCTACCGTGAGGCAAGGCCCGAGGATTCCGAAACCGCGCGTAGCGCGGCGAAGTTCTACGCGCGCTGTGCCGGCCTTGCCGCGAACGAGGCAACCGTCGCGACGCGTTATGCCGATGCCGCGGTCGAGTGCCTGCAGCGCGCGTTGGCGGCTTCGGCCGATGTTCAGGACGAGCTCTCGGCGACCGAGTTCGACGCGCTGCGCCAACGACCCGACTTCCAGGCTCTGCTCCGGTAGCACTCGGTCGATGGCCATGGTGCTGGATCCGCCGACGTTGATCGGCAGGCTGGTGAGTGGGCGCGGTCCGCATCCTCGACGTGACTCGGGGGAGCCCGAATCACGTCGCGGTCGCTGACGTCGCACGGCCCTGCTTCGCGCGTGGAAGCTGCCTGTGGCGCCCGCGGTCTATTTTGCGAGGGCGCGGCGCCGAATTGGCGAATCCGGCGCTGGGCGTGAACGGCACCTCAGTTGGCAGGCTTGACGTTCTCCGCGCGCGGCCCTTTCGGGCCCTCGCCGACGTTGAACGTCACCTTCTGCCCCTCGCGCAGTTCGTCGAACGTCATGTCCTCCAGGCTCGAGCTGTGGAAGAAGATGTCCTTGCCGTCACCGCTGTCAATGAATCCGAAACCTTTGTCCGTCAGTCGCTTGATCGTGCCCTGCGCCATTGCCATCTCACCTCATCTGAGAATCGGCTCTCGCCGTCGACATCCACCTCACGTGTCGACGCCGACACCGGTGGACCTGGCCTGAGGTTATTGCGTGGGCGACGAATCGCCCAGCCCGAATCGCAACTGTCTCGCGGTCCGGGCGGGCAAGTTCAGGCGCCGCCACCGCGGGCCAGTGGTGGGGGCGCTCTCTCGACGATCGTGGAACCGGCCGCGGGCCTGATCGGCTCGACGGCGGTCCTTGACACTTCGGCCGAGGGCCGGGTCGGGCACCAGCGTGCCAGGGCCCGCCAGGGGGCGTGTCGATGCGGCCGCCGCTGACCAACAAGAAAGTGGGCCGTCTCGCCTGGGGGTGCAACTCGCGCCGGCGGAAGGACGAGTTGGGAGTCCGGCGCCGGTGGCGGGCGTCCGGCAGACCAAGTTCGCTTGTACGAGGGCGAGGGGCTTGGGGCCTCCTTCGCCGATTGTTCAGACTGGATTCCGCGTGCTCGCGATCGGTTGCCTACGGACACGGCTGGCAATCCCGTCGCTCGGCCCTTGGTGTCCGAGGCTCGGCGCCGTGTTTCGCGTGGACCCGATGATCTGGCCGCTCGCCTGCGGCACGGCGCCAACCGGGAACGGCGGCGAGGTTTCCGAGTGAGAATGCAGCCCGCCGACACTTCGCACCGCGCCCGAGCTTGGCCTCGGGTCGCAGTCAGGCAGTGAAAAACCTCGCCGATTCGTCGGAATCGGAGCGCACCTGGGGCCTTCCTCGTTGCAAGCGCCCCCTCGACAGCGGCCGGCGTTTAGGGAAAGAGAACCGCCCGGTATCGGTTGGTGAAATTGCCGCGCTCGGGGAACGCGGCGGGTGCCCCGGCGGCTTGGATCGCAAATTCGAGCCCCGCCAATGCCGGCGCCGAGGGCAGTCCGACATTGAGGGGCGCGCCGACCGGCAGGGCGGCGAAGAACACCGACGTCGCCGCGGAGCCGACGGTCAGGATGCCGAGCGGCAGTGGCGGCGTCAGAAACGGCGTGGCGCCATCTAGCACGCCGACCATGTCGGGGCCGCTGATCTGGCGCGCCCACACGAGGCTGCCCACGCGGTCGAGCTTGACGATCACGGTGTCGGTTCCGCCCGCGGACGCGAGGCTCAGCACTGCGGGGCCCGGGTCGAAGTCCGCCAAGCCCTGGGAGACCGTCGACAGGTAGACGTTGCCCGAGCCATCCACTGCGATGTCGTGGCCGCCCGTCCAGCTCGTCCCGCCGAATTGCTGCACCCAAGCCAGGTCGCCAGTCGCATCGAGCTTGATGGCAAGACAATCGTGGGGACCGGTGGCCGTGCGATTCGCGGTCTGGGGCCCCGGATCGAAGTCCACGGTACCCACGAAGAGGCCGGTTGCGTGGACGTTGCCGGATCCGTCCACGGCGATGCCAAAACCAGTTTCGAAGCTCGTGCCGCCGAGATGCTGGACCCAGAACAACGCGCCGGCGCGATCGTGCTTGCTGATGAAGATATCGTGCTCACCAAGCGCCGTCAGGCTCGTACCGCTCTGGCCGGGGTCGAAGTCGGCGGTGTCCTCGAACCAACCCGTGGCGTAGACGGTCCCGGCGCCATCGACGTCGATGTGCGTGACCTGGTCCCATCCCTGGCCCCCCATCTGCTTCGCAGAGCAAGTCGCCGGCGCTGTCCAACTTCGCGATGTGGTCCGGTTCATGCCGTCGAGGTCTGGCGCGGCGGCGCGCGGCGGCGCCGCGGCCTGCGTTGTGATCCACGAGGCGCCCGCTGAGCTCCCGAGGAGCAAGTGTGGTGATTGGGGAGATCCGGCGAGCCACTGCGTGTCCGCGGGAACATCGGTTTCGAACAACGTGCCGGCGTCCATCGCCGACAATCCTCGGAGACGACCGGAAGGGCTGATGACGTAGACGTGCTCGCCATCGACCGAGGGGACGACTTTGCTCCCGTCGCCGGGCTCCCCAAAGCGGCGCGGCCGGTGCCACTCTCGCGTGCTTGTTCTCGGGGGCGGGGAATGGCGTCGTGCGGATCTGGTCCACTGAACACGGTACCGAAGTCGCCCAGCTCACGGGCCACCGCGCCTACATCAAGGCCCTCGCCTTCGATCCCGTGCACCGCCGCCTCGTCACGGGCTCGGGGGATACGACGGTCCGCGTGTGGGAAACGTCGTCGTTGGCCGACCGCATGCGCAGCCGGCAGGAGTACACCGCAATCGCGACTCGTTTGGCGGCGCGGGTCGAGGCGCTGGCCGCGCGCCTCGGGGCGGCCGAGGCCGCTCGCGTGCTGGCGGCGGATGGTGAGCTGACCGAACGCGAGCGGGAGATCGCTGATCACCTGTGCTGGGCCCGCGAGCTCCGCGGGCAGTAGACCGCGAACTTGGCGGCTGCGTCGCCGGCCCCTGGAGCGGCGATGGCCCACCAACCACGGTACGGCATGTCGGCGCTTCTAACCGTTCCGGTACCGGCGCAGGCTGCTCGGCGGGCCCGGGCAAAGCCATGGAAGGCCCAACAGCCGGGCCTAGCCTCACAACTCCACGATGTGGCGAGGGCTGCGCGGCAGCGTGACGCTGGCTCGCCGGACCTCCTCACCGTTCTTGCGGAGCGCGATCGTGACGTCTCCGGTGGCCGTGTAAGTGACCGGAGAGATGCCGCGCACGAACTTGACGTACGTCGTCGCGATTTCAAACGACTCGACGCGCATCGTCAATCGCACATCCTTGCCGTCGCGCTCGACGAAGAAGTCATCGGCCTCATGCGGATCCAGCAAGTGAACGGCGAATGAGCAGCGCGCTTCGAGCACAATCTCGAGGTCCTCGAGCCCCTGTGCCGGCAGCTTGAACGCCGATTCGGTGTAGACCTCTTGGCTCAGACACCACAGGTACGTTCGGTCTACGGCCATCGACTCGAACACGAACCTGCCGTCTTCGCCGGTCGTCACGCGGGAATGGCGTGAACTCGTCGCCGTCCACGCCCCGGTGAGCGCGTCGGCCCAGGGGTCCAAACGACGCTTGGGGCGCTCCCAGGCGAGGTAGCGGGCTGGAGAGACGAGCACGCCGGCCATTGGCGTCCCGCATGTGTCGACGATGCGCCCGGCGACGCGGCGTACACCAGCACGATCCAGGATCAATTCGGCCGTGTCGTCCGCTTTGACGCGCGTTGGCCCGGACGTCGCCAGCGTATGCGGATGCATGGCGAACAGCTCGTAGTCGCGAGCAAGCAACCCGCTCAACTCGAACGCCCCATCATCCCCGCAAAAAGTCCGAATGTGGCTTTGCGCCCATTGACCGGACGCGATTGCTTCCAACGTCGTACCGTCGCTGACCAGGTGCCCGTCTTCTTCGCGTGTCACGTCGCCGAGGTAGGTCACGTCTGGCGTCCACACTCGTGCGCCCGCGATGGGGGTGCCAGATGGATCGGTGACCCGCCCGGTGATTGTGCGAGTTGCGTCGAGTTGCAGCTCGATGGGACGGCTGGGCGTCGAGCCGATGCCACCTGCAGTCCGGGCGACCTGCAGCACTGCGGCTCCATGCTGAGGGTGCACCGCTCGGAGTAGGTCGGCCTTGCCGCTGCTGCGCACAGGCAGGGCGAAGCGGCCGTCGCCGAAGGACCGCACGGACGCCTGACCGGCCGCGATCGTCGCACCACACACGTGGGCGCCCCGCGCATCGGTGACAATGCCGTAGATTCGTACGGACTCGTCAGTCGACAACCGTACTTGTAGGTCGTGGGTTCCGAAGGGCGGCAAGGGCACAGAGGCTTCTTGCCATTGCGGGTGGTCGACTTCGACTCGAGCTCCCTCGACGTAGCCGATGCTCTTGAGGTGGAACATCCCGGCCCGGTCGGTCGTAGTCGAGGCCAGGTCATCCGGTAGGACGACGGTCCGGTCGCCGATCGCCCGCGCTGGGCTGGTCTCGCCATCGATGCCGAGAACTACATTGGCGTCCGCCACGGGTTGTCCGTCGCCGCCGATCACGATGCCGGCGTAGTCGCGACGGGGCGCAACCACAACGAGCACCGGGTCGAGATCGGTGGCCCGCGCCGGAACGAACGCTTTGCACACCGTGGCCCATTCGTCGTCGACGACCGTCACGAGTGTTTCGACGCCAGGGTGTGGCAGTGCGAAGCTGCCGTCGTCGTTGGCGCGGATCGATGCTGCGCCACCCGCCGCGCTTGCCGATTCCAAGCAAACGACGCGGACGCCGCCGACCGGGCGGGAGTCCAGCGTCCACACTTGGCCCACGACTGGTGCCGCGTTGGCAACGGCGTCCTCGGGTGCTTCGACCGCGGCCACCAGGGTCCGCAGTGGTTGGGCGTCGCCCTCCCGAGGCGCACTCCCATCAGATCCGAGAGCGGCGAGGTGAGTTGCGACCGTGTCGCCGGGCTCGGTGTCACGGCGAGCGTCGGGAAACGCCAACCAACCGAGCAGCCCCAGAGACAGCAGGCCAACACCAGGGCCGATGACCCAACGCGAGCTCATGAACACCGCCAAGAAAGGGAAAGTGGACGCAGGGGTACGAGCGGGAACGATGCCGATGAGCGGCGCCAGCGTGGTCCGCCACGAGTCCCGAGTGTTGTGACTCTTATCGAGCCGTGCGCGGAGGTGCCGACGACCACGCTCCAAGCGGCCGTACACCGTCTTGAGTGGCACGTCCGTTTGGTCCGCGATCTCGTTGGGCGTTAGACCCCGCCAGTAGTGCAGGAACAGCACGTGCCGGAGCGGTTCGTCGAGTTGTTCGACGCATCCGACGAGTTGCCGGTGCACAGCAAGTTCGACAGCCGCGTCGGCGCCGGAAGTCGGCAGCTCGCGGACGGGGGCGTCACCCTCGTGCCGGTCGCGCCGTGCTCGCGCCCGCGCGCGTTGGTGGACGACATTGCGGAGGATTGCCGCCATCCAGCGGGTCCGGTGCCGGCTCCGAGCTTGGGAGTCGGTCGAAAGCGCCGCGACAACGGTGTCCTGCACGACGTCGTCGGCCTCGTGGGGATCGCGCACGAGGTGTCGGGCCAGGGCGCGCAGCGACGGAAGTTCCCGCAGTAGCCGGTCGGAGCTCAGATGAGCACGGTTCACACCGGCATGATGCCGGAGGGGGCCGAGATTCTCATGGAGTCTGAGATCGGCCAGTGCCCCGAGATCAGAGCTTCGTGAACTGGCCCCTTTTCCGTGCGGTGACAGCGCCTTGCGATCGACACAGATTCCTCGCCGACTGATGCAACGAACTTCGAAGACACCCCGCTAGCCTCGAGTGCC
>JBCCGH010000189.1:0-19233 GCA_039029375.1 Planctomycetota bacterium | reverse complement strand
TTATCCACGGCCCTCAGCGCCGCTCGCAGCGTTGGGTCGTCCTCGCCGTATCCACCAATATGCCTGCGGCGACCCGCCTTGCGACCGGCGCCGATGTCTCGCGGATAAGGCCCCATCTGCCTGAATCACACCACTAGACGGTGCCGGTCGCGCGCGCGCCTCAATCACCGCACAAACGGAGGGGGCGCGCCAACTCAAGTCGGGGCACGGAGATCCGCACAATGACGCCGGCGCACCTCGTTGCGCGCGTCTGGCGCCGATGGATTTGGCAGATCTCGAGAAGTGGGCGGCGCGCGATGTCGCTTAGATGGTGCACTTCGAAAGGAGTCAAGTCGTTGCGCATTCTCTCCACCCACTTCGTCGCTCTCGCGGCCTGCGCCAGCGTTTTGTCCGCGCAGGCTCCCGGCCACCGACTGTTCGCCCCGTTCGGGGCTGGCAGCGCCACCACATACCTACTCGACAACGCCGGCGAGCTCGTCCATAGCTGGCCCGGCTCCCCCTCGAACCGCGTCACCGGCATGCAGCTCGAGCCCGACGGCACGCTGCTCCGGAGCTCCTCCCGCGTCGGGATGCCCGGCACACCCACCGGGCGCGGCGGCATCGTGCAGCGCGTCGCGTTCGACGGCACGATCGACTGGCAGTTCTTTCTCGACCCGGCGACGCAGTGGATGCACCACGACGTCGAACGGCTGCCGAACGGCAACGTGATCATGATCGCGTGGGACATCCTGACGCGGGCCGACGCCGTTGCCGCGGGCCGTGACCCCGCGCTCCAGCCGTCGGCGACTTGGCTGCCCGACTCCATCGTCGAAGTGCGCCAGACCGGCCCGACGACCGGCGACATCGTGTGGGAGTGGCACTTCATGGACCACGTGATCCAGGACCATGATCCGACCAAGGCCAACTTCGGCGTCGTCGTCGACCACCCCGAGCTGCTCGACATCAACTTCCCGCGCGGCGGTCAGCCGAGCGGTGAATGGAACCACAGCAACGCGATCTCGTACGACGCGAGCCGGGACGTGATCCTGGTGAGCTCGCCGCTACAACGCGAGATCTACCTCATCGACCACTCCACGACGACCGCCGAAGCGGCCGGACACACCGGCGGCAACTACGGCAAAGGCGGCGACTTCCTCTATCGCTGGGGCGACCCGCGCGCCTACGGCGTCGGCACGTCGGCTGACCAGAAACTGTTCTACCACCACGGCTCCCACTTCATCCCGCCCGGCCGCCCCGGCGAGGGGAACATCCTGATCTTCAACAACCAAGCGGGCGCACCGCTCGGCCAGAACTACTCGAGCGTCCTAGAGATCGTGCTGCCGCCGACGTTCGACTTGCTGCCGGGCCAAGCTTGGGGCCCGACGCAGCCGGTCTGGGAATACACGGACCCCGTGCCCGCCACGATGTGGTCGCAAGGAATGTCGAACGCGGTGCGCCTACCCAACGGCAACACGCTCGTCGACAGCGGCTTGCAGGGCTGGCTGTTCGAGCTCGACACGAACGAGCAGATCGTGTGGGAGTACCGGGCGACGCTGCCCCTGGCGCGCGGGATGGTCTCGGTCTTCCAGGTGGAGTACTACGAGCGCTACCTGTGGGCCGATCGCGAGGTCACGCAGGCCTCAGCGCCCACGAACGTCCGATTCGACCTCGTGGCCGGGACCGCGCAGGCCAACAAGGTCTACGTGATGCTGGGCTCAGCCAGCGGCACGAGCCCCGGCCTGCCGGTCCGCGGTGTCACGTTGCCGCTCGTCCCGGATCCGTATCTGATCTTCACTGCGAACGCCTCGGCAGCTGGTGTGCCACCGTTCCTCGGCACGCTCGACGGCGCCGGCAATGCCTCGGCCACGCTCTTCTTGCCGCCGTTGCCGGTCTTGGCAGGGCTGACACTGCACCACGCCTACGCCGTGTTTGACACGGCGACGCGGCAGGTGACCCACGTCAGCAACCCGGTGCCGCTGCGCTACGAGCCGTAGCGGCATCGCACCGCCAGCGTCGGTGACCCTATCGCAGGTCGCCGGTGCCGGCGCGCTTGCTGATCAGCTGGCGCAACGCGGCGCGGCGCAGCGAGCGCTGCGCGCGGGGCAGGTCCACGCCCTGGGTGACGCCGCCGGCAATGCGCTCGCGCGCCTTGAGCTCGGCCTCTTCGGCGCGGGCCAGGTCGATCTCGTCGGCGCGCTCACCGGCCTCGCAGATCAGCGAGAGCACGTTGTTGCGCATCTCGGCGAGACCGTCGGTCACCAGCAGGTGCTCTGTGGTGCCGTCGGCATTCTCGACGCTGACGATGCCCGGCTCGGTCGCCGTCATCATGGGTGCATGGCCCGGCAGCACGCCGTAGCTACCGTCCACGCCCATGAACGTCACCGACCGCACCTTGCGATCGATGACCGTCCGAGCTGGCGTGATCACGCGTAGATGGAACTCGCTCATAGCCTCACTCGGCGGCCAGCTTCTTGGCCTTCTCGACGGCCTCTTCGATCGAGCCGACCAGGTGGAACGCCTGCTCCGGCAAATCGTCGTGCTTGCCCTCCAGGATCTCCTGGAACGACCGCACGGTGTCCTGCACCGAGACGAACTTGCCAGGCGTGCCGGTAAAGGCCTCGGCCACGAAGAACGGCTGCGACAGGAACATCATGATGCGCCGTGCGCGGTGCACCGTCAGCTTGTCGTCGTCCGACAGCTCCTCCATCCCGAGGATGGCGATGATGTCGCGCAGGTCCTGGAAGCGCTGCAGGGTCCGCTGCACTTCGCGCGCCACCCGGTAGTGCTCGTCGCCCACCGTGTCGGGGGCGAGCATCTTCGAGGTCGACTTCAGCGGGTCGACCGCGGGGTAGATGCCGAGCTCGGCGATCTGCCGCTCGAGGATGATCGTCGAGTCGAGGTGAGCAAACGTGGCCACTGGCGCCGGGTCGGTGATGTCATCCGCAGGCACATAGATCGCCTGCATCGAGGTCACCGAGCCGCGCTTGGTCGAGGTAATGCGCTCCTGCAGAGCGCCCATCTCGGACGCCATCGTTGGCTGGTAACCCACCGCGGACGGCAGGCGGCCGAGCAGTGCCGACACTTCCGAGCCGGCCTGCACGAAGCGAAATACGTTGTCGACGAAGAGCAGCACGTCCTTGCCCTCGACGTCGCGGAAGTACTCCGCCATCGTCAGGCCGGTCAGCCCGACGCGCAGGCGGGAGCCTGGCGGCTCGTTCATCTGGCCGAAGACAAGCACCGCGTTGTCGAGCACCGACGCCTTGTTGCCGTCGGGGTCGGTGTACTCAGACTCCGCCATCTCGAGCCACAGGTCGTTGCCCTCGCGGGTGCGCTCACCCACGCCGCAGAACACCGAGAAGCCGCCCTTCTCCACCGCGGTGACCCGGATCAGTTCCTGGATCAGCACGGTCTTGCCGACGCCGGCGCCACCGAACAGGCCGATCTTGCCGCCCTTGGCGAACGGGCACAGCAGGTCGATGACCTTGATGCCGGTCTCGAACACTTCCGAGATCGACTGCTGCTCCTCGAACACGGGCGCCTGCCGGTGGATGGGGTCGATCCGTGCCGCCTGGACCGGACCGAGCTTCTCGCCGGTCCGCGGATGCGGCAAGCCGAGCTCCAGCGGTCGGCCGAGCACGTCGAACAAACGGCCCATGGTGTTCGGCCCCACCGGGACCGAGATCGGTCCACCGGTGTCCGTCACCGTCATGCCGCGCACGAGGCCGTCCGTCGAGGCCATGGAAATGCAGCGCACGGTCGAGTTGCCGATCTGTTGCGCGACTTCGAGCACCAGTTCGAGGCCCTTCGCCGGATCTTTGATCTCGAGCGCATTGTAGATCGGCGGCAGATGCCCCTCGGGGAACTCGGCGTCGACCACGACGCCCAACACCTGCAACACCTTGCCCTGAGTCGTGCTCGTCTCGATGGCGGTCACTTCGCTTCAGCTCCGTCGTCGTTACTCGATTTTGATTGTCTTGGCAGGGGCCTCGGGGCCCCAGGGGTTACGCCGATTGCACCGCCGTGGCGCCGCCGACGATGTCGAGCAGCTCCTTGGTGATGCTCTCCTGGCGAGCCCGGTTGTAGATGCGCTGCAGCTCGACGCTCATCCGACTGGCGGCGTCGGTCGCGCCCTTCATGGCCATGCGCCGCGAGGCGTGCTCAGCGGCCAGCGACTGCAGCATGGCGTCGAACACCACGGTCTCGAGGTACTTCGGCACCAGCAGATCCAGCAGTGCCTCGGCACTCGGCTCCAGCAGATAGTCGTACTCGAGGCTGTGATCGACGTCGTCCTCGAACTCTGAGCGCGGCACCGGCAGGAAGTCGACGTCCGTCGGCGCGAACTTCGCCACCGTCAAGAAGGACGTGTAGAACAACCGCACCTGGTCGACGACGCCGGATTCGAAGTCCTCGACGAGCTTCTGCACCACCATCCGCGCGCCGTCGAAGTCCATCTTGTCGAGCGGCGGCTCGACGAAGAACTTCTCGACGTCGAAGTTGCGGCGATACAGGTACGTATAGCCCTTGCGGCCGTAGACGTAGAGGCGGACCTTGCGGCCGGCGGCCTTCTGTTCGTCCAAGTAGCGATGCAGCCTAGACAGGATGTTGGCGTTGTAGGCGCCGCACAAACCGCGGTCCGACGTCACGACGAACACACCGACGGTCGACACGGGCCGGCTGCGAAACAACGGCAGCTCGGCGTCGTTCGCGACGCAGTCGGACAAGTGCTGGCCGAGCGTGCGGATCTCTTCGGTGTAGGGGCGGCTCGCCAGCGCGCGGGCCTGCACCTTGCGCAGCTTCATCGAGGCGACCATCTCCATCGCCTTGGTGATCTGGGCGATGTTCTTGACCGACTTGATGCGGCCGCGCAGCTCCTTGACGTTGGCCATCGAGTCTTCCCGCGCTAGGCGGTGAACTCCTTCACAAAGGCGGCCACCACGTCGTCAAACTTACTCGCCAACTCCTTGGACCACTTCTTGTCGACGCGGATCGTCTCGAGCAGCTCGGGGTGATTGGCGCGCAAGTGGTCGAGGTAGGCCTTCTCGAATTCGGAGACCCGCGCGACCGGCACGTCGTCGATGCCGCCGGAGGAGCCGGCGTAGATGATCGCGACCTGCTCCTCGACCGGCACCGGCTGGTACTGGCCCTGCTTGAGGATTTCGGTGAGACGCTCGCCGCGGCGCAGCGCCTGCTGCGTCGCCTTGTCGAGGTCAGAGCCGAACTGCGCGAACGCCGCCAGCTCGCGATACTGCGCCAGGCTGATGCGCAAACCACCGGCGTTCTTCTTCATCGCCGGGATCTGCGCCGAGCCACCCACGCGGGAGACCGAGATACCGGCGTTCACCGCCGGGCGCTGGCCCGCGTTGAACAGGTTCGACTCGAGGAAGATCTGGCCGTCCGTGATCGAGATCACGTTGGTCGGGATGTAGGCCGACACGTCGCCTTCCTGCGTCTCGACGATCGGCAGCGCGGTCATCGAACCACCGCCCTTCTCGTCGGAGAGCTTCGCCGCGCGCTCAAGCAACCGGGAGTGCAGGTTGAACACGTCACCGGGGAACGCCTCGCGCGCCGGCGGCCGGCGCAGCAGCAGCATCACCTGCCGGTAGGCGAGGGCCTGCTTGTAGAGGTCGTCATAGAAGATGACCACGTGGCGGCCGTCGTCGCGCAGCCGTTCCCCCATGGCCGCGCCGCAGTAGCACGACAGGAACTGCATCGAGGCTTCCTCGGATGCCGGCGCAGAAACCACGATGGTGTAGGCCATGGCGCCGAGCTCCTCGAGCTTCTCGACCACGCCCTTCACCGTCGACTGCTTCTGACCAACCGCGACGTAGATGCAGATGACCTGCTCGGGGTTGTTCGGATCGCCGCCGCCGGTCGACTTCTGGTTGATGATCGTGTCGATGCACAGCGCGGTCTTGCCGGTCTGCCGGTCACCGATGATCAGCTCACGCTGGCCGCGACCGATCGGGATCATCGAATCGATCGCCTTGATGCCGGTCTGCATCGGCTCCTTCACCGGCTGCCGCTCAGGCACCGAAGGCGCGCGCCCCTCGATCGGCCGATAGTCGGAGTCCGCCACCTGCACCGGCCCTTTGCCATCCACGGGCTGGCCCAGCGCGTTGACCACGCGGCCGGCCATCTGCAGCCCGGTCGGCACCGAGATGATGCGGCCCGTGGTCTTGACGGTGTCGCCTTCCTTGATCGCGCTCGCCGAGCCGAGGAGCACCGCGCCGACGTTGTCCTCTTCGAGGTTCAGCGCCACGCCGTACACGTTCCCCGGGAACTCGAGGAGCTCGTTCATCATGCACTCATCGAGACCCCAAATGCGCACGACGCCGTCACCCACCTGGAGCACGGTGCCCACGTTGGACTTGCGCATCTGGCCGGCGAAGCCGGCGATCTCTTCTTTGAGGACGGAAGTGACTTCGGACTGCTTCAGTTCCATGTCTTGTTACTCAGCCGATGCTTATGGGCGCTGACGAGACGGGTCACTAGAGACAAGGCTCGCAAGGGGGGCTCCGGGCGGTGGCTCCCTAAACCGGGGCCTCCATCAGCCGACGCTCGAGGTCCTCGAGTGCCGTGGCCACAGAGCCGTCGTAGAGGGTGTTGCCGACGCGAACGCGCACGCCGCCAATGAGGCCGGGCTCGACCGCGAGCTCCAGTCGAACTTGGCGGCCGATCAGTCCGGTCATCTTCTGCTCGAGTTGGGTGAGCGCGTCGTGGCTCATTGGCTTCGCGCTCTCAACCAGCCCTCGGACCTCACCGCGCGCTTCGCGCAGCAGCTCGCCAAAGGCGTCGTGCAGGTCGGGCAAAACCGCCTCGCGACGTCGGCCGAGCACCACGCGCACCATCTTGCCCGTGATCTCGTGGCCGCCACTCAGCAGCTTGTCCATCATCCCCTGCACCTTCTCACGGGGGGTCTCGGGGCCGAGCAGGACCGCCCGGACCTGCGCGTCGCCAAACGCCTCGCGCAGGCGCGCGAGGTCATTGGCGACCGCATCCGAAGCGTGCGCGGCCTCGGCCACTTCAAACAACGCTCGGGCGTAGCGCCGCGCAATCGCCGACATCAGTTGCTCCGCTTCTCCAGGTCGTCCACGAAGCGGCCCACCATCTGCCGGTGCGCATCATCGTCGACGTCGTTCTGCAGAATGCGGCCCGCCGACGCAATCGCGAGGTCCACGACCTCCTGCCGGATCTCCATGAGGGCGCGACGCTTCTCGCCCTCGATCTCCTCGCGGGCCTTCTCGAGCAGTCGATCGGCCTCGGCCTTGGCGGTCTTTTGCGCCTCGGCCGCTTGGCGCTCGGCACGCGCGGTGGCGTCCTGCACCATGCGCCGCGCCTCGGCCCGCGCTTCTTCGCGGTCCGTTTGCGCCTGCGCCACGGCCTGCTCGGCCCGGGCGCGGGCGTCATCGGCCGCGCGCGCCGCGTCGACGACCTTCTGGTCGCGCTCGGCGAGCGCCTTGGTGATCGGTCCGAAGACCACCTTCCACATCAGCGGGAGCGAGAGGAGGAAGATGACCCAGGTCCAAAACGTCGCGCCGCCCGCAAATTGGAACGGGTCGAAGCCGCCGCCTTCGGCGACGGCCAGCGCGCTAGCGAGGGCGAGGGTTGGCGCCATCATGGGCTCACTTGAGCGCGAGCAGCAGGCCGACGACCAGGCCGAACAGCGCCACGCCTTCGATCAGGGCGGCGAAGATGATGCCCGTGGCGCGAATCTTGTCCACGGCCTCGGGCTGGCGGGCGATGCCGTTGCCGGCGGCGTTACCGATTTGGCCGATGCCGAGTCCGGCACCGACCGCCGAGAGGCCGGCGGCGATTCCCGCACCGATACCCGGACCGCTGTTGGCGACGGTCTCCTGGATCAGACTGAGCATCTGTCTCTCTTTTCCTTTCTTGCCTGCGAGGGCTGGGTCAATTCGAACGACGCAATGACTGGCTCGCCCATTCCGAGATCAGTGCTCGGGGTGGAGGGACTGCTGGACGAACAGCGCGCTGAGATAAGTGAAGATGTAGGCCTGCAGGAGGACGACGAGCGCCTCGATGATGTTGATGAACACCGCCATTCCCACTACCGGAACGGCAGTGAGCCAGCTGACGGCGCTCAGATCGAACATCTTCGCGAAGACGAAGATCAGGCCGATGAACGAGTAGATCAGAAGGTGGCCCGCCAGCATGTTGGCGAAGAGACGCACCATCAAGGCAAACGGCTTCACCAGGAGGCCGACGACCTCGACCAGCGCCATGAGCGGGATCAAGGCCACGGGCAACCCGTGTGGCAGCAGGTTCTTCCAGAAATCGATGGGTCCCTGCTGGATCATCCCGCCCACCACCATGGTCAAGAAGATGACCACAGCGAGCGCCCCCGTCACGAACATCGTGGCGGTCGCGGTCACGCTGCCCGGCACGAGGCCGACCAGGTTCATGAAGGCGATGAAGAAGAACAGGTAGAGGAAGAACGGCGCCCACTTGGCCCCCTCTTCTTCGCCCATCACGTTGTAGACGACCTCATCGCGGATCCAGTGGCACCAGCCGCGGAAGACCCGGACGAGCCACGACGCGCCGCCGCCGCCACCGAAGCTGCCGGCCACCATCAAGAACAGCACGGCCATCCCGGCGACGACGAAGACCTGGTAGAGGTTGACGTCGAAGAAGGCGACCCAGCTGTTGACGAACGGGTCCGGCGAGATCTGCGGCTCGATGACGGGGTGCGGCTGCAGATGGGAGAACTGCGGGATGAAGAACTCGTCGTTCTCCATCTCCAGCGTGCTGCGCACCTCATGCGCGGCATGGCCACCGGCCGCATGACCGGGATCGCCTCCCTGAGGCCCGTGATCACCCTGGGCGACGAGCGGCAGGGCGAGGGCCAGCGTGACGATCACCCACCGAAGGATCAGGCCTGGCTTCATGCGACTGGATGAGATGACGGTTTGACGAGGGTTCGAGCCATCAGCGCCCGCGCCACGATCAAGGCCCCCACGATGTGGAAGGCCATGGCCGCTGCCGCGAACGAGAGGCCAAAGGCAGCCAGCTCGGGGAATTGCGTATTGCGCGCCGAGAGGACAAGACACCCGGCGACGGCGACCACGGCTTGGACCAGGAGGTACGACACCATCCCGGCCACGAGCTTTGGAGCGGCCATGGGATCGTCGCTTCGCCCCGCGGACAAGTAGGTTTGCAGCGACAGGGCCAGGCAGCCAGAGAGCGACGCCGTGGCCACGCCGAGCGCGACGTAACCATTCGTCCCCGCGGGCAGCAGCCCGCTCCCCAACGCCAACGCCAACAGCGTGGCGCACGCCAACAGCCCGATGCCACAAGCGCGAACCGCCAAGCGCAGGGGCGTGGCGGTCGCGGTCGGCGCAGCGGCGTCGGTCATGGGGCGCGATCTCGGTCAGGGTCGGGGGGAGAAGCTCGTTTGTCGGTCGATTTGCCGCCAAACGGCAGCACATCTGGAGCCACGCGCGAGACGAAGTGGATGAACCCGCCGACCGCGCCGAGCACCGCGCCCAAGACGAGGAACAGCGGCGTGGTGCCGACGCGCCCGTCGAGCAGGTGCCCGAGGTACGCAAACAGAGCCACACACACCGTCCAAGTCAGCCCGGCGCTGAGGACGTTGGGACCGCGTTCTACGTGGGGAGGGGCCATACACGACGCGACGCCGAGGTCGACGCACGTGGTTCCGGTGACAGACAAAGAGCCGGCGGCGGAGGGCCGCCGCCTTCGAGGGGCGCGGACTATAGGGACCGCCAGGGGGCGATCAATGGCTCGCCGTACGGAGCCGCGACAAATCCGGCGCGACGCCTGGCCGGGCACCGGGCAGGGGCACGTCCAAAGCCCTCCCCGTTGCCCCGCCGTCGCGCCGGGCCGGATTTGTCCCGGCTCCGTGCGGCCTCATCGCTCAAGGTGGCGCAGCCATTACAACAGGCCATGCGCAGAGCGCCGGCCGCGCCTGCCACGATTCACGTGTGTTCCCGGCTGCCGCGGCGCGACGCGACTATCGATCGGCCTTGGAATCGGCGGCACGCTGGCGCCACTCGGCGGCCGGCTGCGGGCGCTCCCAAGCATCGTAGAGGTCCGCCAGCCGCTCGGCGCTTTGCCGCCGCACTTCTTGACTGGCCCCCTCCAGCTCCGTGACCAGACGCCAAGCTTCGAGGAGATCGCGTTCCGCCGCCTCGAGGTCGCCCAGCCGCTGCCGCGCTCGACCGCGAGTCCGCAACAGCTGGCCGAGGCGCCAATCGCCGGCCAGGGCCTCGGTGCCCAGCCCCACCACCTCGTCGATCTCGGCCAGCGCGGCCTCGCGCTCGCCGACATCGAGAAGGGCCGCGGCAAATGTGCCGCGGGAGAGCAGCACCTTGGGATGCGCCTCGCCGAGCTGGGCCCGCACGCCCGGAAGCGCCAGGCGGTAGTGCTGAACGGCCTCGGCGGCGTCGCCATGCTGGCGGCAGAACGACCCGAGGTTGAGGCACGCCAACGTGGTGAGGTGATGGTCGGGGCCGAGGTGCTCGCGCGCCAAATCGTAGCCCCGCCGATAGGCGGCTTCGGCCTCCACGAGCCGCTCACTCTCGCGGAGCTGCGTGGCCAGGTTCACCTCGCTGATGATCGTGCTCGGGTGCCCGGGACCTAGGATGCGCCGCTTGATCTCCAGCGCTTCCCGCTGGAGCGCGACCGCCCGCGGCGTGTCGCCGTTCGTGTCATAGGCACTCGCCAGGTTGTTCATCGTGGCGAGCGTCTTGGGGTGGTCATCGCCGTGACGCGCCCGCTGCGCGGCGAGCACCTCCTCGTAGAGTGCGATGCCGCGGTCGACCTCCTTCGCTTTGTGCAACACGCGCGCGAAGTTGTTCTTCGTGGTCAACACGAAGTCGTGCTCGGGGCCGTATTTCCGCTGCTGCCGCTCGAGCAGATCGGCAAAGACCGTCCGCGCCGCCTCCCAGCGCCCGAGCTCGCCCAACGTCGATGCCAACAACCCAACTAGGTCGAGCGTCGCCTCGTGGTCGGAACCCAACGCCACCGTCGCGCGCTCAGCCACCTCGCGCGCTTCGGACTCGAGCTCGACGTAGCCGCCGAGGTGATAGAGCGCGACCAGGCGGTGATGGTGCATCCCAAACGTCTCCGGGTGCTCCTCGCCCTGCATGCCGCGCGTGATCTCGAGCGCCGCGTCGAACTCCTCGAGCGCCGTTTGGTAGTCGCCGATCTGCAGGTAGGCCACGCCGATCGTGTTGCGTAGCGATCCGGCCACGACCTCCACCTCGGGTGGCGACGTGCGCAGGCGCTCGCGCGCTCGCTCCAGCATGTCGCGCAACACGGAGGTGTCGGCGCCGCGCGCCACCGCCGGATCGATGCCCTGCAGCATCTCGGTGGTGAAGGCCGCGATCTCCTCGTACTTCGCCAGCTCGCGCTCGGCGTCGTGCTGGGCCTGCCGGGCCTCGCGCTCGGCCCCACGAGCCCGCAGCCACGCGGCCGCGATCGCGATCGTCCCCGCCACGAGCAACACCAAGAACGCGCTGGCGACACCGAGCGCGACGCGGTGGCGGCGCGCGAACTTGCGCAACACGTAGCTCGTCGACGGCGGCCCCACGGAGACCGGCAGGCCGTCGAGAAAGCGCTGGATCTCGTCGGCCACGGCGCTCGCGGTCACGTAGCGCTGACCGCGATCCTTCGCCAAGCACTTGGCGACGATCCAATCGAGCTCGGCGCGCAGCTCGCGCGGCCCAAAGCTCGTCACCAACGCGGTGCCGTCACGCCGCGTTTGCGCCACGCGCGCGCTCGGGCGTTGTGGCTCGTCCTCCTGCACGCGGCGCAGCATCTCGGCATAGCCCGGGGTCTCGCCCACGGCGATCGCCGGCGGCGCCCCGGTAAGCAGCTCGTAGAGCAGCACGCCGATCGCGTAGACGTCGCTGCGCGTGTCGATGTCGGTGCTACAAGCCGCCTGCTCCGGGCTCATGTAGGCGGGCGTGCCCACCAGCTCACCGGTCATCGTGAGGAGAGATCCCTCCGCCGAGCCGGGCTCGAGCGCCTTGGCCATACCGAAGTCGATGACCTTGGGCATGAGACCGCCGTCGGCCAGCGTGACCAACACGTTGGACGGTTTGAGGTCGCGGTGCAGCACACCCTTCTGGTGCGCGTGCTGGACGGCGCGACACACGCCCTGCACGAGCCGCAGCCGCGCCCGCAAGCTGAGCTCGCGGCCACGGCAAACCTCGTCGATGCGCTGGCCGTCGACGAACTCCATGACGAAGAACGGGCGCCCGTCACCCGTTTCGCCGGCGTCGAGCACGCGCGCGATCGACGGGTGATCCATGCGCGCCAGCGCTTCCCGCTCGGCCTGAAACCGCGCGATGACCCGGCGGGTGTCCATGCCGGGCTTGATGACCTTCAAGGCCACGGTCCGTTCGAGCGGCGATCGCTGCAGGGCGCGATACACGATCCCGAAGCCGCCCTCGCCGACTTCACCGACGATCTCGTAGACGCCACCGACCACGGTGCCGGACAGCAGCCGGCCGGCCTGCTCGCGCTCCCCGCCGGGCGCGGTCAACTTGGAGATCACGACGGACTCACCGGCCAAAAACCGGCCCGCGCCGGCGTCGGCGGCCAACAAGTCGGCGACCGCCGTCAGCAGCACCGTGTCGTCCCCGCAGGCCCGCCGCACGAAGGCGTCCCGCTCGGCGATCGGCCGGTCGAGCGCGTCGAGGAAGATCTGCTTCGCCGACGCCGCGGCCCCGCTCACGACCCCGGCTCCTCTTCGGGCGGGAGCTCCCAGTCCAGCAGCTGGAACAGGCGGGCACGGGCAAAGCTCCACTCGCGGGCGACCGTCCGCGGCGAGATCTCCAGCGTCGCCGCGGTCTCGTCGACGTTCAGCCCGGCGTAGAACCGCAGCCGCACGACGTCGGCGGCGCGAGCATCCTCGGCGGCGAGCGCCACGATCGCATCCTCGAGCTCGAGGGCCTCAGCGCCAGTGCCGTGCTCGGCCAGATCGGCGACATCGATCGGGACGTGCCGGCGTTTCCCGCCGCCGCGTTTGACCGCGCCGCGTTGCCGGGCGTGGTCGATCAGGATGCGGCGCATCGACTCCGCGGCGGCGGCGAAGAAGTGGCCGCGGCTGTCCCACTGCACCTCCGAGCCCTCGGACAAACGCAGGAAGGCCTCGTGCACCAAGGCAGTGGCGTTGAGCGTGTGGTCGTCGCGCTCCCCGCGCATGCGCTGCTCGGCGATGCGCTTGAGTTGGCTGTAGACCGCGTCCAGCAGCGCCTGGTGCGGGGTCGCGGCATCGCCGCTCAACGGCGCGCGGAGGATGCCAGTGATCTCTTCTTCGGCGGACGACACGGAGGGAAGGATAGAGGGGATGCGGAGTACCCGGGCGCAGACGGTGGATTTGGTCGCAGATTTTAGGTCAGGATCGCAAGGCCGTTTTCCTCCTTGTGCGAAGGCCCGCCGGCTGGCGGGAACGCACCCCAATCTCGAGGAGGAACGAATGCACATCCGAATTCTTGTCGCCGCCGGCACCTTGCTCGCCGGCACCCTGGCCGCCCAGCCTGTTGTCAGCCCGGCCGACCGAGTCGGGCTCGAGGGCAGCAGCACAACGAGCTACCCGCTCGGCCGATTCAACTGCCGCTTGCAACAGCTGCACGCCGACTTGCCTCAGGCCGGCATGACCGTGGCCGGACACGCCTACCGCCGCGACGCGATCTCCACGCGCGGCGCGGTGGAGTCCTATCGCGTCGAACTCAGCGTGGCGCTGTCTGCGGCGCCCCTCACGCCCGAGACCGCGTCGCGCACGTTCGCCCAGAACGCCGGCGCCACGCCGGTCGTCGTGCTGCCGCGGACCTGGATCGACTTCCCCGCGACCCAGCGGCCGTCGATCGACCCGGCCCCCCTGTTCGAACTGCGCATCCCGTACGCCACGACCTACGCCTGGGCCGGCGGTGCCGCCGCCACTCTGTGCATGGACACCACGGTGTGTGGCAACGACGGACCCAACGGGCCCAACGCCAACTTCACGGCCTACGAAGACGCGCACGAGCTGCACGACGACGGCACGGCGGAGCAGCCGGGGTATCGATATGGCAACGGCTGCCCGGCGCCAGGGTCGAGCCGTGCGGCCACGGCCACCTTCGAGCTCCGCCACCTGCCGACTGGCATGGAGCTGGAGATCAAGGCGCGTGATGGCGTCGCCAGCACGCCGGCCACGCCGGCCGTCAGCGCGTTGTTGATCGGGTTTGGCGCGCAGTCGGTCAGCTGGCCGATCCGGCCGACCTGCACCTTGCTGACCGAGATCGTCGCCGCCGGCGTGCTCAACGGCGCGAACGACGATCAAGGCGACTGGACCGGCATCGTGCAGGCAATGCGCCTGCCGGTGGGCATGGACCTTTACCTCCAGATCGCGTCTGGCCACCCGCTCGGGGGGGCGACCCTGTCCGACGCCAGCCATGTGCAGATCCCGCCGCTGGGCCAAGTTCCGCCTGCAGCGGTGCGCATCGCGCACGGCAGCGACCGCGCCTCCGCATCGGGCACGGTGTCCGCGACGGTGCCCGTGACCGAGTTCTTCTGACCAGCCCAGGCGCCCGCCTAGCCCCTCCCTGCGGCGGCCCGGGCCGCACCTTTGGGCCCTCGCGCTTGACGGCCGCGGGCCGCCGGTCGACGTTGCGACGCCATGTCGGACGCCTCGCTGACTCCCAAGGAGATCTTGTCCCGCCTGGACGACTACGTCGTCGGCCAGAACAAGGCCAAGAGGGCCGTGGCAGTCGCGCTGCGCAACCGCTGGCGGCGCCGCCAGCTGCCGAGCGACGTGGCCGCGGACGTCTACCCCAAGAACATCCTGCTCATCGGCCCCACCGGAGTCGGCAAGACCGAGATCGCGCGGCGCTTGGCGAGCTTGGCGAGCGCGCCGTTCGTCAAAGTGGAGGCGAGCAAGTACAGCGAAGTCGGCTACCACGGTCGCGACGTCGAGTCGATGGTGCGCGACCTGGCCGATGCATCGATCGCGCTCGTCCGCCGCGAACAGCAGGAAGCCGTGCGGCCACGGGCCGAGCAGCATGCCCAAGAGCGCCTGCTGGCGGTGATCGCCCAGACGCGCGGTTTGGCCGAGCCGATGCCCGCGCCCCCCACGTTTAGCGGCGGTCTCTGGCGCCCCGGGGCCGAGGGTGCCGAGGCGGAGGATCCGGAGGCCGCGGCCGCGGAGTTCGAGCGCGCGATGGCCGAGCGCGAACGGCAGCTGACCGAGATCCGCGAGCAGTTGCGGGGCGGGGACCTGGACCGCGAGCTGGTCGAGATCGAGGTGATCGATCGCCGCCCCCCCACGCTGAGCATCCAGGGGCCCCAGGGCAACGAGACGATGGGCATCGACGCGCAGGCGCTCCAAGAGATCTGGGGCCGCTCACCCGCACAGCGCACCAAGGTCCGCAAGCTGACGGTCGCGGAGGCGCGGGAAACGCTGATCGAGGAGGAAGCGGACAAGCTGCTCGACGAGGACGCCGTGGTGCGCGACGCGATGGACCGCGCCGAGAACGAGGGCATCGTCTTCCTCGACGAGGTCGACAAGATCATCGGCTCCGGCGGCGGCGACGGCCCGGACGTGTCGCGCGAGGGCGTGCAGCGCGACCTGCTGCCGATCGTGGAAGGCTGCGCGGTCTACACCCGCTATGGCCACGTACGCACCGACCACATGTTGTTCATTGCGGCGGGAGCGTTCCACTTCCACAAGCCGAGCGAGCTGATCCCGGAGCTGCAGGGCCGTTTCCCGGTCCGCGTGGCCCTGCGCCCCCTGGCGGAGGAGGATTTTGTGCGGATCCTCACCGAACCGCGAAACAGCCTCACCCGCCAGTATCAGTCGCTGTTTGGGACCGAGGGCGTGACCGTCCGGTTCACCGAGGACGGGGTCCGGCGGCTCGCTGAGCTGGCCTTCCGAGCGAACCAGCAGACCCAGAACATCGGCGCCCGCCGGCTGCTCACGATCCTAGAGAAGTGCCTGGAAGACCTTTCGTTCGAGGCGTCGGAACGCCGCGGCGAGGAAATCGTAATCGATGCGAGCATGGTGAATGAGCAACTGGGCGAGACCGGCGACGATGAGGACCTCATCCCGTACCAGGTCTAACAGGCCGTCGAAGAAGTGCTTTGGCCAGCAGTGTGGTTGATCCTGGATGCAGGTCGGCTCCTGAAGACGCCGGCGAATCAGTGGATTCGGCGAGGCTTCGCGGGTCGAGCGGGGCCAGGGGCGCCGGCCGGATGGCTGATGACTTCCTCAACGGCCTGCTAGCCGGGGAGCTGTCGCGACGGCGCGGGGCGCGATACCCTCCTGGCTTCGGTACTTCCGTCCGGCCCTCGACCTCCCGACTCCACCACGCGCGTGAACGACCTCGATCTAGAAACCGTTGAACGTGCCCAAGAAGGCGACGAGAACGCGTGCCGCGTCATCCTCGAGCGACTGCACCGCCCGGTCATCGCGACCATCTACCGCTTTCTCGGGTCGCGCTTCTCGAACGAAGTCGAGGACATCGCGCAAGACGTCTTCCTCAAGGTGTTTCGCGCCCTGGACCGATTCGACCCGGAGCGTGGCGTGAAGTTCACCACCTGGGTCTACACGTTCGTGCGGAACCACTGCTACGACATGCTGAAGAAGCGGCGGCTGGTCACCAGCTCGTTGAGTGCCGCGGGCGAGGACCAAGCGCCTCGCGAGCTACCGGACGAGACGGCTCCGTCGCCCACCCGCGCGGTCGAGAGTCTGGAGCTCGGCCGGCAGATCGAGGCAGCCCTGCTGGCGCTCGGCGAAGACCAGCGGATGGCGTTCGTGCTGCGCGAGTACGAAGGCCTTGAGTATGGCGCGATCGCCCAAGTCATGGGCGTTTCGGAGGGCACGGTGAAGTCGCGCCTCCATCGCGCCAAAGAGTCCCTGCGCAACCGATTGGCACCCTATCTGAGGACCGGCAGCTAGTGACCCACGAAACAGGCAGCCCTGGCGCTTGGGAAGAGCAGGAGTTTCCAGCCGAGGACGAGTGGCTGGGCCTGCCCTGTCCACCGGTTTCGGCCGACTTTGTCGAACGCACCCTGGGCCGCGTGCAGGACGAGCAACGCCAAGACCACGAACGGCTGAGCGGGCTGGTGGACGCGTGGCAGGCGCCGGAGCCGTCCGCCGACTTCGTCGATCGCACCAGCCGGGAGCTGACGCGGAGCCGCTCGCCGGAGTGGCAACGCTTTCTGGCCCGGCACGCGGTGCCGACGCCGAGCCCGGACTTTGTCGAACGGGTGCTGGACGCGCTGCAACAACACCGCGAAGTGGCGCCACCGGTCACCGAGGCACAGACGGCCGACGCGCCGATGGCAACGCCGCGGCCGCGACCGCGCCGCACGGCGGGACGATCGAGCGCCCGGGCGACCAAGGGGCCCCGCCGGGCCGTCGCGGCACCGGCACCACGCCCCTGGGCGCGCCGGGCCGGCCTCGTCTTCGCCGCAGCGGCCGCGCTCGCGCTCGCCGGCTATGGCGTGGTCGCGCTGCTCTCCAGCGAATCAAAGGTCGCGACGCCGCTGCGCGTGGTCGCGGCACAGACTTTCGCGCCGGACCCATTCGGCGTAGCCCTAGCAGCATTGGGCAACGGCGGGCTCGGCGTCGCGCCGGATGACCCGCTCCTCGCCGCCGCAGCGGCGCGGGCACCGCGCGATCCGGGGGCGGGGGACTGAGGTGACGGCGTCGGTGTGGACGAGGTCTGTGTGGCCCACGCTGGTCGCGGCCAGCATGCTCGTCGGCTGCGCGCAGCCGCCGGAAGAGCCCTCGGTGGAGCTGGCGGAACGGCTGCTGGCCGAGCTGGATCAAGCATTCAACCGCGGCTCCCGCCCCGGCCATGAGAGTCTGTTCGCGGCGGCGGGCACCCGCGGCGGCGCCTTCGACCGGACCCAGCGCCTGCTGAAGTCGGACGTCGATCTGGTGCAGACCTCGCGCGTCGAGGAGTTCCGCATGGTCGACGGCCTTGGAGTCGCGCTCGCGCGGACCCAGTTCGGCGCGCCGGACCAGCCCCATCTGGAGGCGCTCGACCGGGTGAGCTATCTGGTCTTTGCTGGTGGTGATGAGCGCCGCGCACTCCTCCATGTGGACGTGAGTGACTTGGCGCGGCATCACGTGTCACAGCAGTTCACCGGCGTATTCCGCTGCGAAGCCTGCGACTTCCGCATCGGCGACGACACGCTGACCAGTTGGCTGGTCGTGCCGAGCCCGCGCCTGCTGAGCGGCTGCATCGAGACCGTGACCTTCTATCGGGTCGGCGCCGACCTCCAGCTGATGATCTCGATCTGCCGCAACCCACAGCGGCAGCCCGCGGACGAGCTGCTGACCAAGCTCATCGAGCAAACTAGCCCGGATGCCGCAGCCGCGGTCGAGCCCTGGGTCCCGCCAGCGTTCACGGGCGAGCTGCCGGCGGGCATGCAAGGCGCTCGGTGCAACGTCGGAGCGGTCGACGGCCCGGCGACGACCCTGCACCTGCTCACGCGCGGCGGCGCCGTGACGCTGCCCGAAGGTGACTCCGCGACCGAGATCAGCTACCTGCTCACGGTGCAGGGTGCGCCGGCCGCACGCGAGGCCTACTCGACCGAGATCGACACGTGGCTGCGCAGCTTCGCGCTCATGGCGCACGACACCGACGGCGAAGTCGTGGGAGCGCGCGCCGCCGCGGCACACAGTGGCGGCGTGCTGAGCGCGGACGGCACCTATGAAAACGCCCATCATCAGTTGCGCTGCCGCGGTCCAGAAGGCTGGCGCGGCTACGCGCAGGCCGACCGCTGCTGGTTTGGCGTGAGCTTCGAGGCGCCGGATTCACCGTGTGCACTACGGCTGACCGCGTATCCCGCCGTCGCCGCTGGGGCGATGGAGACCCGAGAGCGGATCGAGGCAATGGTCCGCCAGCGCCTCATCGAGATGGGCCACACCAACCCGCCCGCGGTCCAGTGGGATGCGGCCCCGCCGACCACGCCGCCCGGTGTGCTCGCCGCCGGCGCCGTCGACGTGCCGGCCCTCGACCAGGGCGCTGCCGCGCACCGCGGCCGCCTGCTGGTGTTCGAGGACTTGTGGCTCCTCGTGGACGCAGAGGTCCACGCCGCCGACGTCCTCACCGCCCAGGACGCCCTACTGCGGTCGATCCGGCGCTAGTGGTGTGATTCAGGAATCTGGGGCCTTATCCACGGCCCTCAGCGCCGCTCGCAGCGTTGGGTCGTCCTCGCCGTATCCACCAATATGCCTGCGGCGACCCGCCTTGCGACCGGCGCCGATGTCTCGCGGATAAG
>JBCCGH010000188.1:0-19278 GCA_039029375.1 Planctomycetota bacterium | reverse complement strand
GCTCGCCCCTGAGGGGCGAGCTGGCGAAGCCGACCCCGCGGACGGGCCGAGCGGCCGCTGCCCAGAGCCCGAGGCAGAGCTCTTCCCGCCCCCTCCCAATCCCCTCCTGTTCGGCAACCCCAAACACGCCACGCACCGGCCCGACACCACCGTGCACCAGGTCGCGGGTTCAGCTCCTAGCGAGCCCTGCGCGCGGCACCGCCGAGCGCCGCGGCCTCGCGCGGCCGGCCCTGCCGCTCGAGCACCAGCTGCAGGAGCTGGGTGCAGTATGGCGTGCTGCCGGGATGGAAGTCGGGCACTTGCTCCATCAGCACCAGCGCCCGCCGCAGGTGAGTCTCCGCGCGTTGCCACCGGCCCAGCTGGGCGTTGGTGCGACCATAGGCCATGCGCACTCGCGCTTCGGAGCGTGGTGCGCCGGCGAACGTGGCCGACAGATCGACCTCCGCGGCGTCGAGGGTCGCCACCAGGGTCGCGTCGGCGCCGAGCGCACCTGGCCGGGCGCGATCCAACAGCCGGACCAAGAACTCGGAGACCTTGAGACCGTCGTCACGCTCGCGCTGTACGGCGGCGCGAGCGTCGCCGCGATGAAGCGTCAGCGCGATGGCGAGGATGCTGGCGGCGGCCGCCGTGGCGACGACGGGGCGACCCCGACGCTGCATGCCGGCGCGTCGCGCGCGCCGCAGCAGCTTGGTCGCGGTGGGGGTTTGCCCGTCCAAGACGTCGCGGAGATCCTCGGCCAGCGACCCGGCGTTCGGGTGGCGATGTCGCGGCTCGGCGTGGGTCGCGCGGGCGATGATCGCTGCCCAGTGCCGGCGCTGCCTGGCGCTGGGGGACGTCGCGCCGTCGAGAAGGGTGCGCAGCAGTACGCCCAGCGCGTACACATCCGTCGCCGGCGTGGTGGGGCGGCCGAGCAGTTGTTCAGGGCTCGCGTAGCGCGGCGTCATGGGGGCGGCGAGGCCGGTCGTGGCGCTTTCCTCGGCGCCAGCGTCGAGCCGCTTGGCGACCCCAAAGTCGAGCAGGACGGGCCGCCCCGCGTGGGTGACCAGGATGTTGGACGGTTTGAGGTCGCGGTGCACGACGCCGTGGCTGTGGGCGTGCTGGACCGCGGCGCAGACCGCGAGCAGCAGCTCGATGCGCGGCCGTGATGGCAACCGGTGCACGCGGCAGTGGGTGTCGATCCGCGCGCCTTCGATGCGCGGCATGACCAAGAACGGCCGACCGTCCGGTAGCGCGCCAGACGCGAGGAGGCCGACGATCAACGGGTGCTCGAGGGCCGCCAGCGTGTCGCGCTCGCGCGCGAATCGGCGCTGGGCCTGGGCGTTATCGAGCGCGTCGCGCAACACTTTGACCGCGACGGTCGGGGCCTCTGGGCTCCGCTCGTCGCGGCCGATGAAGACATCGCCGGTGCCGCCGGCGTCGAGGTGCGCGATCAGCGTGTAGTCACCGGCGCGGCGCCCCAGGTCTCGCTCAGCGGCGTCGTGTCGCGGGTTGGTCATGATCATCTCCGTGCCAGTGCCGACGCAGCCACGCCGTGGCCCGCGCCCAATCTCGCGTTGCCGTGCGCAACGAGACGCCAAGGATCGCCGCGGCTTCCCGGTGCGTGTAGCCGCCAAACCCGCAGAGCTCGATGAGGTGCGCCTGCCGGGGTTGGGTGATCGCCAGGTCGATCAGCGCCTCGTGCATCGCGAGCACCGCCGCGTCGTCGCCGGGCCGCGGCCTGCCGGCCCGGGCCCGTGCCGCCTCCTGGCGCACGCGCCGGCGCCGCGCGTGGTCGACCAGCGTGCGCCGCATGGCCTGCGCCAGTAGCGACCGGATCTGGTCGCGGTCGTCGAGCTTGGTGGTATTGGCGGCAACGCGCAGAAACGCCTCGTGCACGAGCGCGGTCGGCTGCAGGGTGTGATCGCGGCGCTCGTGGCGGAGGAGCCGCTGGGCGGCCCGCCGCAAGTCCTGATAAAGATCGGTGTCGCAGGTCGCTCGGGACATTTTCGGTGGCGCATCGCAGGGGCCGGCGTGCGCTAGGGCAGGAGATCCGGTCGCCCCCCTTCTACGGATCCAACCCATCAGACATGGCGATCTCTCCGACTTTGTCCACGCTCCTGGCCACGTTCGGCCTCTCGCTGGGGGCGGCCGGCCAGGCCCCCGAGCTGCTGGTCTCCAGCCGCAATAGCGATGAGATTCTGCGCTACGACGGCACCGGCGCCTTCCTCGGCTCGTTCGCATCGGGCGGTGGCCTCGACAACCCGGTTGGCCTCACCTTCGGTCCGGACGGTAATCTCTACGTCGTCAGTGCCAACACCAACGAAGTGCTGCGCTACGACGGCGCGACCGGCGCGTTCGTCGGGGTCTTCGCGAGTGCCGGCCTGAGCGCCCCCCGCAACCTCAACTTCGGGCCGGGCGGGGACCTGTTCGTGTGCAATGGTGCCACCGGCGACGTGCGTCGATTTGACGCGGCCAGCGGCCAGGCGAAGGGTGTGTTCGCCCAACATCCGACGCTGACCGCCCCGACCAGCATGACCTTTGGGCCCGACGGAAATCTCTACGTGGGCAGCGTCACGAACAACCACGTCGTGCGCTTCGACGGCAGGTCCGGCGGGTTTCTGGACGTCTTCGCGCAGGGCGGGCAGAACGGCACCCACGACCTGTCCTTCGGCCCCGACGGCGACCTCTACGTCAGCAACGCGTTCGGCAGCCAGGACGTGGTCCGGTTCGATGGGGGGACCGGCGCCTTGCAAGGCGTGTTCGTGCGCGCGCCGGTGGTCTCGTTTCCGCTGGGCATCACTTGGGGCCTCGACGGCGACCTCTATTTGGTGAATCAGGGCGGCCACGATGTGCGTCGCTTCGACGGCCGGACCGGCGCGTTCGTCGCCACGGTCGTCGCTGCCCGTGCGGGCGGGCTCGACGCGCCGCTCTTTGCAGCGTTCGTGCCGGCGGCGCGCGGCACGCCCCGCTCGCTGCCGCCGAGCCCCGCGGCCGCGGGAGCCGACACGGTGTTCGCCCACGACGGGATTCGGCCCGGTGGCATCGCGGCGGTGGCGGTCGGTCTCGCCCGTGGGGCCGCGGGGCTGCCGTGCCCGGGCGCGACGCTTGGGGTACAGAGCCCGCTCGTCCTCGGCGTCGGGAGTGCGGATGAGAGCGGACACTTGGTTCTACGCCGCCGCGTGCCCGCGGCGTTGTCGGGCGTCACCGTGCTCCTGCAGCCGGTCGACTTCACGGCGTGTGTCGCCGGGCGGGTGTTGTCACACCGGTTCTGACGCACCGGAGTTGCGGACCCCCATCACTCGATGCGCACCGGGATCTCCGTGGGGAACGCGCGAAATCGCGACCCCGGCCGCATGTGCAGCAACACCGTGGCCGGGCCCACGGCCGCGTCCGCCGGCGCCCTCAGGTCGGCGCTGTAGTGATGGTCGCAGCACGTGCCGGTGAGGCCGAAGCGCAGTGCCTTCGCCGCGCCGTCCACGTGGCGATAGAGGAGTGTGGCGACGGGGTAGTCCTCGCGTGGCAGCTGCCGCTCGTCAATGGCCGTGAACGTGCCCGGCTCGCTGCCCGGGTTGCCGACGAGCACGCGGAACAGCCGGGTCTCGCCACGCGGGTAGCCGAAGAGGTCGAACCGTTGGAACGCGAACGGTCGTGTCGTGTCGAGGACATAGATCGGTGCGGCCGCCGCCGACTTGGCGAAGCGCGCCGAGCGAAAGTAGGTCGCGCCCCAGCCGCTCGAGAGGACGCGGATTGCGGCGTCGTCGGGCTCGGGCGTCGTCGGGTGCCGCCACTGCACCGTGGTGATCAGCTGGCAGGAGCGGCGAAAGCCGGCGACGTACGCGAGCTTGAGCGTGTCGCGCGGCGCGCCGGTCGCGGGATCGGCGAACGGGCCGACGTTGAAGGTGCTGCGCCGCTTCTTGGTCGTGGGCTCGGCGTTGGCGAAGCGTTCGCCCGGCTCGCGCAGGTCACCGTTGCCGTTGAGGTCGAGATAGAGCGTGTCGAACGCGGGCGCGTCGGCGCGCGGTCGGTCGAGCACCGCCCAGACCGGCGTGTCGGCGGCCGGTCCGCACAAGAACAGGCCGTAGCGCGGCGCGGTCAGCGGCGGCAGCGTTGGCGGCGCGCCGCGCGGGAGCGCCAGATCGAGCTCGGCATTGGCCCGGTCCGCCCGGCTGGCCGGCGCGGCTTCGGTCACGGTTTGGGCCGCGTCGAAGTGCGCTTCGCCGCGCCGGCGGCGGCCGTCGGTATGGCGCGCGACCCAGCGGACGTCGGCGCCCACGTCCGCCGGTTCGATGCGGGCGCCGGCGGCGACGTCGAGGGTGGTCCACAGCACGACGGCGTCGCGGTAACCAAAGCGGGGCGGCGTCGGCGTGTTGGCGCTCGGCAGCACCACGGGCACTGGCCAGGTGGTGGCCCCCGCGGTGGCGGAATCGGGGAGCAGCCACTCCACCGCTAGCGCTTCGCCTGGTTCGTCGAGTCCGCCCGGCACCCGGTAGCGCACGTGCCATCCTTTGGCGATGCGGACTTCGACGCCAAGCCTCGGGCCACCGCCGGTGACTGCCGCGGCTTCGGCCGCGGTGTCGAGGATGAGGCGCGCGGCGATGGGGACGGGTGCAGCGGCCGGCGGCTGTGCCGTCGATGGCGTCAGGACCAGCAGGGCCGCCAGGATGGTGGGCAACGCGGGCGCGCTTTCCGGTTTACGGCGTTCCGGCGCCGCTCGGGCGGCTGGTCGGCTGTGGCCCCGTCGCCGGCGGGGTCGTCTCCAGCGACGGTGGCGACGGACCGGGCGGCTGGCGCAAGGGCTCTTGGCGCAGCAGGTAGAACAGCAAGTTGTTCGTGAACAGGGGGTTCTTGGTGAGCCCGACGTGATCATCGGGCAAGAACGTGACGCTGTCCCACGGGATCGGACTGTCGAGCCACGGTGTCGACGGGTGGCCGAAGTGGCGGTCGCCGATCGCGCTGTAGCGCGGCACCGTTTGGTCACCAAAACTGCCGGTCCCCTTGCCATGGAAGCGCAGCGCTAGGCGGCCGTCCTTCTTGGGTTTGGCGATCGCGAAGGTCGGCGTCTCGATGCTGTCGGCGGCGAACAAGCGCAGCTCGGCGGGACACGGGGTGGTCGGCTCTTGGTCCAGGGCGGCGTGAAACGCCTTGGCGCGAGTTAGATTGTCGGCCACGTAGTCTCTCGCGCGTCGGTGGCGCACGGCGGCATCCGGCTCTTCCGGCAAGAGCCACTCGACCGGCTCTTGTGACTCCGGCGCCAGCAAGCCCCACTCGTTGCGTTCCCACACGTCGACGTCGAACAGGTCGAGGTCGATCGGCCTGCCCGCTTCGTTGTGCACGACGCGGTTGGCGTTGCGCGGCAGCAGTTGATAGATCGACGGCATGGTGCCCAGCAGGGCGGCCGAGTACTTCGGCAGGAAGAACGCCAGCGAGTAGCCGTCGAGGAGGCGCTCGAGTGCGTCGAGGGCGCCGAGGCTCGGCGTGCCCACTAGGATCAAGCGGTCGATCTGCTCCGCGCCGGCCCAGGTGACTTCTGGCACCACGCCATCCGCCGGGAGATCCTGCTCGCCGTAGCGCAGGTAGTATCGACTGAGCAGGCCGCCCATCGAGTGCGCGACGACGTCGAAGCGAAAGCCTCGCTGCAGCCACGCCTCGAGCTCGGCGGCTTCGTGCCGCGCCTCGGCCGTGCCCGCCTGCATGAGCTCGGCGATCCGGTCGCGCGCCGATCGCTGGACGCGGCCGCGGGTCTCGCGCAGGAAGCGGCCAAAGGCGATCGCGTTCTCCACGTTGTCGCGGCGCCAGTCATAGAAGAACGTGAAGCAGGTGAAGTGCCCCTCGCGATAGACCGGCGTGGCCGGGTCCTCCTTGACCGGATCGACGTAGCCGCCGACGCCGAGCGCGCGCAGGATGCTGGCGTAAACGTCCACCGAGATCACCCCAAACAACAGACCGACGTCTAGCGCCGTCAGCGGCCCGGTCGGGTGGACGTCGGCGGTCGCCGGATCGTACATCATCGCGCTGCCCGGCTCCGGAAGCGCTACGGCCAGCGCCCGGGCGCCGTCGGGGCTGTTGGGGTCGATCGCGTCCTTCGTGAACGCGCCCCAGACGATCTTGCCGGTGGATCGCTGCATCAGGCGAGCGCCGAGGATGCCGTGCACGACGACGACCGGGTTGCGGGCCTCGCGCAAGGCCGGCTCGCGATACAGCTCGCGGATCTCGGGGGCCCCCAGGCTGGTGCCGGAGCAGCCGCCGAGGGCCAGGACGAGCGCAAAGAGGGCGAGCCCCCGGCAGGGGACGATTCCATGACTAGTCTGGCGGGGCATGCGTATCGTTCGCCGATCGCGGCGGGTTCTGGTTGCCGCGCCTCCATCATGACGCTGGGGGCGCGGTTTTCCGGCGTTTTGTCGCCGGAGCCGCTCACGCCAAGGCAAGGACTTCGACGAACCAAGAGTGGTGTCACCAATGTTACGAACCGTGTTCGTTTGGGCCCTGACGGGCATGTTCTGTGGTGTGGGCGCGGTGGACGCGCAGGATCCTGACGGCGCGGCGGTGGCCGAGGCCGAGGCCAAGGTCAAGGCGCCACCCGAGCCCAAGCTCGTGCGCACCGTCCGCCTGTCCGGCGCCTACGCCGACCTGGCTGAGCAGGGCGGTGACGTGTTCGACGTGCTCGCGGGCGGCGGCAAGGTCAAGCCGTTCTACGAGCTCATCGAGCAGCTCGACGCGCTGGCGCGCGACGAGGAGTGCGACACCGTGCTCTTCGACCTCACGCTGCCGCTGGGGCTCAACCAGCCCCAACAAGCCGAGCTGGCGCGCGCGATCGCGGCGCTGCGCGCGGGCGGCAAGAGCTGCCACGCCTACCTCGAGAATGCCGCGCGCGCGCACTTCGTGGTCGCCAGCCAATGCGATCGCGTGCTACTCGCGGACATGGGCACGATCGATTTTGGCGCGTTGGCCCTATCGACGATGTTCATGCGCGACGCCCTCGATCTGCTCGGTGTGCGGATGGACGTGCTCCGCTGCGGCGACTTCAAAGGCGCGGCTGAGCCCTACATGCGATCGAGCATGAGCCCGCACCTGCGGGAGCACTACCTCGCCATGCTCGAGACGATGAACGACGATGTCGTGCGGCTCGTCGCCAAGGGGCGCGGCCTGGCCCCGGAGCGCGTACGCGAGTTACAGCGGCAGCGGCTGCATCCAGCGAAGGACGCGCTGCTCGCCGGGCTCGTCGACCGGCTGGTGCCCTGGCAAGGAGCCGAGCGCACGCTCGAGGAGTTGCTCGGCGAGGAGCTGAAGTTCAAGACGGCGCTACGCAAGCGGAAGAAGCGCTCGTTCAACTTGATGTCCGTCATCCAGGACCTTCTGCGGCCGGCCGACGAAGTCGAGGTGGAGACGCCGACCCTGGCCGTGCTTCACCTGTCCGGCGCCATCGTCGACGGCCACAAGCCGGTTCCCGGCAGCATCGTATCTGGACCGGCCGTGTCGACCATCCGCGAGCTCACGGAGAACGAGAACGTGCGCGGAGTGGTCGTGCGGATCAACTCGCCGGGCGGATCGGCGACGGCGAGCGAGGCGATCGCGTTGGCGCTCGGCGACTTGGCAGCGGCCAAGCCGGTGGTGTGCTCAATGGGGCGGCTCGCGGCCTCGGGTGGTTACTACGTCACTTGCTTTGGCCGGCCGATCATCGCCGAGGCCACCACGATCACCGGCTCCATCGGCGTGCTCGGCATGAAGCCGGACATCGGCCCGTTGATGCGCCGCGTCGGTCTGCATGAAGAGATCGTCGCCCTCGATGAGCGCGGCGGGCTCGATGCGATGACCCAGGGCTGGGGTGACGGCGATCGCGAGCTGATTCAGGGCATGCTCGACGCCGTCTACGACCGCTTTCTCAATCACGTGAGCCGCTCGCGTGGCTTGCCGCGGGAGCAGGTCGAGCGCTTGGCCGGCGGTCGCGTGTGGTCGGGCATACAGGCGTGTGAGCTCGGTCTCGTGGACGAGCTCGGCGGCCTGGACGCCGCGCTCGAGATGGTCGCCAAGGAAGCCGAGATCGGCGCCGATGACGACTACGAGATCGTGCACGTGCCGCGCGCGCGAAACTTCATGGACGTCTTCGCCGCCGAGCTCATGCAGATGCGCGCGGCGTCGACTGGCCTGGAGGCGCTCGTGCCGAGGCCTCTGCTGCGCCAGCTGGCCGGGCAAGGCTCACTGGCGGTGTTGCGGGACGCCCTGCGGGGCGATCGCCCGGCCACGATCTGGATGCTCATGCCCGATGGGCTGGCCCTGCGCTGACCGCGCGTGGCCGCGCGTCGTTGCTGAGCCAACCATCGAGGCTGTGGCGGAGTTGGCGCAGGCCGCGGCGCAGCCGGGCGTAGACCGTCTCCAGCGGCAGGTCGATCGCGGCGGCGATGCGGCGCGGCGGGAGCCCCTCGAAGTAGCGCAGAGCGACGACGGTCGCATACCGCTCGGGTAACGACCGCAGCGCGCGTTCCATCGCGTCCCGCCGGCTTTGCTGTTCGAGCGCCTCGACGGGGGACGGGGCGTCGGGCGCGGCGAGGGCGCGGGCTTCGTGCGTCGCGCAGCGGCGCCGCGCCTCCTGTTGCGTTCGGGCGACGTTGCGTGTGATCTTGCAGAGCCAGACCGCGAGGCGCTGGTCGTGGCGCGGCGGGTGGCGCAGGACGCGCAGCCAGGTGGCCTGCGCGACGTCAATCGGCGAGGTGGGGGGCGCGGGTCATCTGGCGGGCGAGTCGGCTCACCAGCGGCCGATGCCGCAGCAACCGCTCGATGGCCGGTGGGCGCGAAAGTGTCGGTGGAGTCTGCACGCGCTCGGGGGAGGAACGGGCGCCCTAACGTCGGCGCAACTTTCTCGGCGCCGTCCTTGTTTGACTTCGCTGGGATTCGCCGAGAAGTTTGCAACCGCGAGTCGGTCTCCGCACCTGTTGCATGTCGGTCCCTCCTTTCAACCCCCGAGCCGAGTTAGCCCTTGTGCGGTCCGCCTGCGCTGGAGATCCGCAATCACTCGATGAGATCGAGCGGCGCCTGCGCTGCGTGCCGCGCATCTTGACTGCGCTCAACGGCCGGCGCGGGCGGCCGTTGGCGCATCACGACTTGGCCGACGTGATTCAGGACACGTTAGTGCTGATCTTGCGCAAGCTGCCGGACTACGAGCCGCGGGCGCCGCTCGAGGGCTGGCTCTATCGCGTTTGTTGCTTGGAGTTCGCCAACGCCCTGCGCCGCTCCGGCAAGCGACGGCCGGGGGCGCCGTTGGAGGATCCCGATGCCGTCGCGACGGTCGATGTCGAGCGGCTAGACGAGGTGCACCTGGCGCTGGGCGAGCTCGGTGGGCTCGAGGAGGACGTGATCCGCGGCAAGCACTTCGAGGGGTGGACGTTTGTGGAGATGGCGTCGCACTTCGGCGAGTCGGAGAACACGGTCAAGACCCGCTACTACCGAGCCATGAAGAAGCTGGAGCGCTTGTTGTTGCGGTATCGTGTCGGCGAGGAGCGGGCATGACGGAGTGCCACGAAGCGAACCACGCCATCTGGATGCAGCGTTTGCTCGATGGCGAGCTGACGTCAGATGCTGCCGAAGTGGCGGCGCTGCGGGGGTGTCCGCAGTGCGCGGTGCCGACGGCCGACCGGCTCCGTCTACTCGGCGACCTCGCGGCGGCGGGGGTGGAGCAGCAAGATGTTCTGCGCGAGGCCGCCGCAATGGCACCGCTCCGCGAGGAGGCCGAGATCGCCAGTATGCTCGCGGTGCTCCGGCGCCCGCCGCGCCGGCGCTGGCGTTGGGTGGCAGCGGTGGCCGCCGTGGTTCTCGTCGGGCTTGCGGTGGTGCTGATCGTTTCGCGGGAGAACGACGACACGGTGGACCCCGACCAGATGCTGAACGGAGGTGGCGCGGCCGCGGGGCTGGCACCCGTCGGCCAGGTGGCGTCGCTTGAAGAGGCGCTGCCGTTTCGCTGGCCCGCGTTGGATCAGGCGCCGGGCATGGCGGTGCGGGTGCTCGTGTTCGAGCGCGAGGCCAGCGTCGTCCCGCTGCTGCGCAGCGAGCCGTTGACGGGTATGACGTGGGCGCCTGCGGATCTGGCCCCTTTGCGCGCGCTCGGCGGTCTCCATTGGCGGCTGGTCGAGGTGGACCAGCGAGGCCTGGACGGGCGCGTGTTGCGCCAGGCGTCGGTGCGCTGGTAGCGGTGGGTCGCCGAGTGCAGCTTGGCGCCCCGACCGTGGGCTCGTATCGTGCCGGTGTGGGTCGCCGCACCAATGCTGTCTTGCTGTGTGCGGCGGCGCTCGCCGCTGGCTCCTACAGCGTCGTGACCTGGCGCAGCGTCGGTTTGCCGTCCTCCGGCCAGCCCGACGGGTCCGCGGCGGCGCAGATCGGCCAGGATCCCGAGCGTGCCGTTTGGGACGCACTCAAGGCGCACCAGGGTGATCCGGCGGCGCTGCGGGCGCAGCGCCGGCAGCTCGGCCCTCGGATCGGGAAGGGCAGCTACTGGGTCGATGCGACGCACGCGGCGGCGGGCTGCTTTCTGTTCCTGGCGGGCGAGACCGAGTCCGACGCGGCGAGCAAGGCCTTGTTGCGCGATGGATTGGACGATCTTCTCGCCTGGCGCGAGGATGCCGCGCACGGTCGTCGTGCCCGCAGGGTGGCGCATTGGGTGGGGTTGGCGTTGGCGGCCGTGGTCCGCGACCACGACCCGGAAGCGGCACTCAACGTCTTGCGGCAGCTGTGCGACGATTGCGCTCCGGTCGGGGATCCGCACGCCGAGAACTTGCTGAAGCAGGCCAAGTGCCTTCGCCTCCTGGGTCGCTGGGACGAGGCGCAACCGCTGCTCGCGCGGTGCGAAGAGCTCGAGCCCGTCGCGCCCCTCGTCGTCGAGCTCCTGAGTGAGCGCGCGCAGATGCTGCTGCACGTCGGTAACTACGATGAGGCGGCGCGGCAGATCGCGCGGGCGGATGCTCTGGCCGAGCACCTAGAGTTGCATCAGAGCCTGCCGCTGGTGCGGACCAAGTGCGACTACTTGCTTTGCACTCAGGGATGGGACCGGCTGCAGCCCCTTGTCGCTGGCGTGTTGGCGGCGCCAGGAGTCAGCGGTCACAACGCCCGCGTTCTGAGGTTCTATGGTGCGGTCGGGGCGGTGCGCGGCTCGGAGCCGGAGGCGGCTGAGGACGCTGTCGTCGAGCTCGAGTCGCTCTTGTCCGCCCTGACGCCACGGAATCGTCTGTTTGCGCAAGGGCTGCTCGCCGAGCAGGCGTTGGATACCGGCGATTTGGCTCGCGCCGAGCAATGGCTCCGGCGGGCCCGCGCGACCAAAGACGAACGCGGTCCGCTGCAGCCCGGGGCGCTCGCGCCCGGGTTGATGGTCACTTCGCTAGAGACCCGCCTGCTGTTGCAGCGCGGCGCGCGGCGCTCGGCCCTCGAGGAGCAGCTGCCCAAACAGCTAGGGGCCTTGGCAGAGCTTCTGTCGCGATGGCGGCGGGCACCGCGCCGGGCCAGCGGCGTGGGCTTCCTGCGGTACGAGTTTCGTCGTGAGGTGCTGGCGCAGCTCGTGGCCCTGAGGACGCAGCTGCAAGACGGTGTCACTGGAGTTGAGACGGCGCTCGAGGATGTCATGCGGGCGCAACAGCGCGTCGTCGAGGCCGAGGGCGGCATGCGCATGACGTTGTCTTCGGCCCGTCGACACCTGCTGCAGGGAGACGCGCACGGCGTGCTCGTTGTGCTGCCGGCCCGAGCTAGTACCCAGGTGTTGGGTTTCGATCGGCGCGAGGCGTGGCACGTGGCGCTCCCCGAAGGCATTGGGGACTTGCGGCAACGCACCAGCGGGTTTCATCAGCGGATCGTCCAAGCCGCGTCGATTGCCACGGCAGCGGCGCGGCGCCAAGGCGGGGCCGCCATCCTGGCCAAGATCCGCGCGGCGGGCCGTGCGGTGGCAGACCCGCTCCGCGAGGCGTTGGCGTCGCGGCTCGCCCGCTGGCGGAGTGTCACCGTCGTCGGCGCCGAGATGCTCGGCGAGATGCCGTTCGAGTGCTTGCCTTGGGGCGACACCACTCTCGGCGGGGCGCTGGCCATCGATCACGCGCCGTCGCTGCCGTGGGCGGTGGATCGGGCGCGCGAGCACCAGCCAGCGGCGGACCCGCTGCGGGCGGCGTTCATGGCGACCGTCGCGACCAAGGGGCCAGATCTGCGCGCCGAGGATCTGACGGCGCTGTGGGGCGATGGCCCCAAGCCGCAGCTGTGGCTCGGGCGGGCCTGCTCGCTGCAACGCTTCGAGGCGCTTGGCCCCAACGACGTGCTGTTGCTGCTGGCCCATGGCGGGCGCGATCCAGGCCTCGTCCGCGACGCGATCCTCAAGCTCCACGACGCGCCGCTGAGCTCGCGCATCGTCGAGCAGCGCGAGAATCGAGGGCAGCGGCTGGTCGTGCTGGCCTCCTGTGAAGCGGCCGTTGGCCCCGAGCGCTTTGGCGAGGATCGCCCGGCGCACCTTGGCGGCGCGTTCCTGCGCGCGGGCAGCACCGCCGTGGTCGTGACGCGCTATGAGATTCCGCTGGCCGAGACCGTGCGGTTTCTGGGCGATGCGCTGCCCGCCATCCTGAACGAGGGCTTGAGCCCTGCCGAAGCCCTGCGGCGCGCGCGCGCGGCCGTGCCCGCAGACTCCCTGGATGGGTTCTTGGCGAGCACGCTGCAAGTCGTGGGTTTCGGCCAGGCGCGCTGGTAGAGATCAGCCCGGCGCGGTGAACGGCACCGTCACGAGGCCGGTGTTCGGCTCGGACGTGACCGGGACATTGATGAACGGGCCGGTCGTGACGACGCGCACGGTCGTGCCGATGATGATCCGGCCGCCGGTCGGAGTCCCGCCGCTGCCGCTGCCCATGCCACCGTAGGCGACGTCCATGAAGTCGGCACCGGCGACCGCGAGGGCCTGTAGGGCGGCCGGGATCGGACCCATCGGCGTCGGCTCTGTGAACGACGCGCCGACCATGACCGTCGGCCCTGGGAAGGCCTCCGTGTCCTTCGAGAAGCGCAGCTCCCAGTAGACGTTGACCGGCGATCGCGGGATGACGCCGTCGGGCGGGTCGAGGGAAGCGAAGTGGTGCCCGGTGGTGGAGCCACCCGCGAAGGTGAAGACGCCGTTGTAGAACGACGTGGTCACCATCCCGGTTTGCGGGTCCTCGACCCAACCGATGATCTGCAGCTTGTCGGCGATCTCCGCGAGCTCGGGCACGTGCAAGAAGAGGTCGAACCGATCGAGGTCGTCGGGGCCGATGTCGATCCACAGCTCGCTCTCGTCGAACAGGATCTCGCCGACGTTGGGGGCCGGGGACCCGAGCGGCGTACCGAAGCCCTCCGCCCGGACACCGCCGTTCTCATCCTGTGACCACTGCAGGTAGTCAGCGGTGCCGTCGCCGTCGTAGTCAGCGATCGCCGCCGAGCACTGGTTGATGCCGGTCGGGGATGACGCCGCGAGAGGGAACTCAATCGCCGTCAGGCCCGTATCGCCTTGGCGCAGGACGAGGGCCTCGGCCGTGGTGTTCTGCGTGATGAAGAGATCGAGGTCGCCGTCGCCATCGGCGTCGCCCGACGCCATGCCGACCAAGTCGAAATCAACGTCATCCAGACGGACTTGCAGCGTGCCGGTGCCGCCCCCGGAGGCGACGAGGCGGAGCTCGAAGTACTCGTCGGGGGCGTCGCGCCGAAGCCAGGCGAGCGCGCCATCGAACACCGCGATGGCGCCGTCGGCTCCCACGATGGGGGTTGGCTCGCTATGCAGGAGCGCGCCGGTGCCGGCGAAGATTTCGAGGCTATCGGTGCCCAGCGCGGCGATGTCGGGGACGCCGTCGCCGTTCCAGTCGAGGAGCGCCAGGTCTTGCACATCGCTGCTGGCAATGATGTTGATCGGCGCGGGGACGAACTGCGTGCCGTCGAACGCGACCCGCAGGATGGTGCGTTGGTCGGCCGAGCTGACGCCGGCGATGAGCGACGTGCCGGCGGCCACGCCGGCGGTGCTCGCCAGCGGCGTGGCGGCCATCCACCCGGCGAGCGCCGTCAGCTCCGTCTGCTGGGCGCCGGTGGTGGCATCCCAGTAGACGCGAATCACCGAGTTCGCCGCCGGGAGTGAGACGAAGACGGCGTCGAGCGCGCCGTTGCCCCCCGGCATCCGCACGATGTCGTGCACGCTGCGGCCGACGTCGACGGGAAAGACCGCGTTGTAGAGCCCAGGAGCCAGGGCGCGCGACAGCGACGTGCCGTGCAGCACCACTGTGTCGCGGTGTTCGTCCGCCCGAAAGCGGCCGGCGACCGAGCGGCTGAACGTGCCGGGCGTGGCGGTCGGCCACGGGATGACGCCCGCTGTATACGGGAGGATTGGATAGGTGGTTTGGCTGGCCAGCGCGGGGCTCAGCAGGCAAAGGGCGAGGATCGGGAGGCGGGTCATACGGAAGTCGCGGGCAGGAGAAAAGCGGAAGAGAAATGAAACTGCCCCGACCAGGTCGGCGTCGTGGTCGGCGGTTTCAAAAAACGGTGGTTTCCGTCCCGGCCGTGGACGGCGCGCCGTGCCGCGCCCGACGAACGGAGGGGTTGGGGCGCTCGCGCGGGCCCGGCCGCGGCGCGTCGACGTGCAGAAACGTGGCCGGGAGACCGCGGCTTGTTACTTCTTGAAGTGACAAGCCCGAAGGCACCGCGGCGCGGTGCCAGCAACATCGAAGCAACCTGTAGCGTGGGTTGGTTTACAGGCTCTTGCGTTATCGCCCCGGGGCGGCGACGGCGCGCTGGGGGCTACGCCTCTGGTAGACCCGCACCTCGGGGAACGGATACAGCCAGTCGTGCGGCGGGTGCGGGTTGCCAAACAGCCACCGCAGGCTCTTTCGGTAGCCCGCGTCGCCGAAGACCAGCTCATAGTCGCGGTCCAGTGCGCCGAGGAACGCGCGGCGCCCGCCCCCGGCCATCGTGTCTTCGAAGCTCCACCAGAACTCCGTCAGCGCGAACCACTCCGGCGCGGTCTGCCGCAGCGCGTCCGGCTGCCAGCCTTCGGTGACCGTCAGGGTGAGCGGGCCGTCGTCCACTTGTCCATAAGCGCGCGCGGGTCGACCGCCGTTGAAGCGGGTGAGCGGCACCGAAAACCAGCCGGGGTGCATCAGCGCCCCGACGCGATCGTCCGGGGCACTGCGCTCGACGAGCAGCTGCACCGCTGCCAGCCTGGGGTCCTCCCGGGCGAAGGCCGCGGTTTGGACCAGCGTCGGTAGCACGACCAGCACCGCGAGCGCTGCGGCCGCCGCGCGATGGCCCATGGTGCCGCGACGCCAGATGCCCTGGAGGACGAACGCTGCACCGAGGCAGAGCACCGGGGCTAAAGCCAACGAGTAGCGCATGAAACGGATCTGCACTGCGCCGAGCATCGCGAAGTAGGGCACCGCGAACGCCAACAGCACCAGCCCGGCTCGGGGCCGCGCGCGGGTCAGCGTGGCGGTCCCGACGAGGCCGATGAGGAGCAGGACGGGGCCCATCACGTAGGGCAGGTTCTGCGTGAACGTGAACCACCAGCCGTTGCCCGTCGCCGCGAACAGCTCGCCATGGCCTTGGACCGCGTGCTCGAACAGCTCGTAGTGCAGGTCGCGCCAGAACGCGGAGAAGTCGAGCACCGCGTAGGGGCAGCCCAGCAGGAAGCCCACGGCACCGCCCAAGACCGCGACCGCCGCGTCGCCGGCGCGTTCGCGCGGCGTGTCCACGCGCGCGAGGCCGATCGCGACCAGGCTGGCGAGGCCGACGATGCCCATGGGGTACTTGGTCGCCGCGGCGAGGCCGCAGCAGACGGTGGCGCCGAACACGAGCCAGCGCCGTGGCGTGGCCGTGGCCTCGAGTGCGCGCAGTGCCAGCCAGAGGCTCAGCGCGGCGAACAGGATCGAAGGTACATCGACCGTGGCGAACGCCCCGTGCATGACGTGGGCTGGGGTGACGGCGAGGAGGGCCGCGGCGATCAGGCCGAGGCGCTCGCCGCCGAGCAGCCGGCCGATCGCAAACAGCACCGGCAGAGTGAGGAGCGCGCAGCCGAGCACCACGAGTCGGCCGATCCAGAAGTAGGTCGCGGTTTGCTCGAGGCCGCCGAGCGCTCGGCACGGCAGGTAGGCGAGCCAGACGAGGTACGAGTAGAGACTGCCGTAGTGGAAGAAGCGCGGGTTGAGGTCGCCGCTCTCCAGCATCCGCCGCGGCGCATTGATGTTGGTGAGCTCGTCGGGGTGGAACGGAAACAGGTGGGTCGCACTCGGCAGCCCCCAGTCCATCCCGGCCCAGCGCAGCGCCGCGGCCACGATGACGATGGCGAGCAGGGCCCAGCGGCCGCGCGCGGTCGACGGCAGCAGGGCGGGATGGGGCGGGGGGGGGAGAGTCACGACGCAGCGCTCGCTCACCCGAGTCGTCGTCGCCGCGGCGCCGTGGGCTTGAGCCGCGTGCCGCCCGCGGCGCCGCCGGGCGCGTCAGGCCATTCCGAACCAGTGCTCCACGCCGCGGCGGCCGAGCCACACGCCGAACAGACCGAGCACGTTGCTCGCGAGGACGTACGAAACGGCGAGCCGCAACTGACCGGCCTGCACCAGGGCGATCGTCTCCCAGCCAAAGGTCGAGAACGTCGTGAAGCCACCGAGCAGGCCGACGAGGAGGGCCAGCCGCAGCTCCTCCCGGACCGGGAGGGGCTCGGTGAAGAGCGTGCCGAGCACCCCGATGGCCAGGCACCCCAACGCGTTGCACAGCAGGATGCCGACGGGGAAGTCGTGGGCGATGCGTGCCTGCGCGAACTGATGGAGACCGTAGCGCGCCACGGCCCCCAAGCCGCCGCCCAGCGCGATCCAAAGCGCGTTCATCCACGCACTGTAGGGGGCTTCACTCGCCGATGTCTTCGTTCCAGATTTCGGGCGATGATTCGATGAACTCCCGCATCATCGTCACGGCTTCCTCGAGGTCGAGGTTCCGCAGCTCGACGCCGCGCGCGCGCAGGAGATCCTCGGCGCCGCGGAACGTGCGATTCTCGGCCAGCACGACGCGTGGGATGCCAAACAACAGGATCGCGCCGGTGCACATGTCGCACGGTGACAGCGTGGTGTAGATCGTCGCGCGGCGATAGACCTCGGCGCGCCGCCGCCCAGCGTGGCGCAGGCAATCCATCTCGCCGTGGAGGATCGGGTCACCGCTTTGCACCCGGCGGTTGTGGCCGCGGCCGACGACCACGCCGTCCACGACCAGGACCGAGCCAATGGGGACGCCGCCCTCGGTTTGGCCCTGCCGTGCTTCGGTGAGAGCCTCGGCCATGAAGCGGTGATCGTCGTCGGCGAACGGCGGCATGGCGCCTATGGTAGGGTGCGCCGCTCGCCATGCTCGTGCCCGCCCTGGTTGTGATCGGTGTGATCAACGCGATCACGTTCGCCGCCTTCGCCATCGACAAGTGGAAGGCCAAGGCCCAGCGCCGCCGCGTGCCGGAGGCGACGTTGTGTGGGTTGGCGTTGGCGACCGGCTTGTTGGGGGCTTGGGGGGGGATGTACGCGTTCCGCCACAAGACCCGCAAGCGCAGCTTTCAGCTGAAGATGGTGGCGGTGACGGTGCTGAACCCGCTGTGGTTGGCGGTGTACCTGTACCTCACCTGAGTGGGGCGACCATCCGAGCAAGGTGCGGACTCGCGGTGTTCGTTAATCGGTCACGCGTCGACGCTGGTGCGCACTATGCTCCGCGGCCTCGGCCCCTCGCCCTCGGCAGCAGCGGTCGGAGATTGGCGTGCTCTTCAACTCTCTGACCTTTCTCGCGTTCTTCGCAGCGGTCTATTCGCTCTACCTGCTGCTGCGGCGCTCCGTGGGCGCGCAGAACGTCCTGCTGCTCGCCGCCAGCTATGTCTTCTACGGCTGGTGGGACTGGCGCCTCCTGTCGCTGCTCTGGGTCTCCACCCTCGTCGACTACTGCGTGGGGCTCCAGATGGCGGCGGCCACCGGCCGTCGCCACCGGCGCGCTCTGCTGTTGGTCTCGCTCACCACGAACCTGGGGCTGCTCGGCGTCTTCAAGTACTTCAACTTCTTCGCCGCGAGCGCCGCCCGGGTGCTGACGGCCCTGGGGATGGACCCGAGCGTGCCGACCTTGGAGATCGTCCTGCCCGTCGGGATCTCCTTCTACACGTTCCAGACGCTCAGCTACAGCATCGACATCTATCGCGAGCGCATGCAGCCGACCCGCAACCTGGTGGGGTTTGCGCTGTATGTCGCGTTCTTCCCACAGCTCGTCGCCGGGCCGATCGAGCGGGCCCGACGCTTGCTCCCACAGGTGCTCTCGCCGCGGCGCATCTGCGCCGATCAGGTCGACGCCGCGATCTTCTTGATCCTGTGGGGCTACTTCAAGAAGACCGTCATCGCCGACAACCTGGGGCGCGTCGCGGACCCGGTCTTCGATCAGTACACCAACTACAGCGGCGCCAACATTCCGCTCGCGACAGTGGCCTTCGCGCTGCAGATCTACTGCGACTTCTCCGCGTACTCAGACATCGCGCGCGGCCTCGCCAAGCTCCTGGGCTTCGAGTTGATGATCAACTTCAAGCTCCCCTACTTCGCCCAGGACCCGAGCGACTTCTGGCGGCGCTGGCACATTTCGCTGTCGACCTGGCTGCGCGACTACCTGTACGTGCCGCTCGGCGGCAACCGATCCGGCCCGCTCGCGACGTACCGCAACCTCCTCCTGACCATGTTGCTCGGCGGCCTGTGGCACGGCGCGGCTTGGCACTTTGTCCTGTGGGGGCTGTTCCACGGCGTCTTGCTGATGGGCTACCGCATCGCGGGTGTCCAGACCGTGGTGGACGATGCGGGGCCGGTGTCTCTGTTCCGCCCGCGCATCGCGCTGCGGATCTCAGTGATGCTGTGCTTCACTTTGGTGGGCTGGATCCTGTTCCGGGCCAAGAGCCTGGGTCAGATCGCTTACATGCTGAGCCATCTCGGCTTCGAGGTCGACGCCAGCGCGACGGCGGCTGCGGTGGAGCTGGCGTTCTTCGGCACGCCGCTGCTGTTGATGCAGCTGCTGCAGCACTACACCCGCGACCTGCTGGCACCCACCAAGTGGCCGATTCCCTATCGGGCCCTCTGCTACGGCTGGATGCTCGTTTGGATCTTCATCTTCGGCGTGCGTGAGACGCCCGAGTTCATCTACTTCCAGTTCTAGTGTTGCGTGTCGGAAGTTCGTCACATATGTCGACGGCCCTCTGCGCCGCTCGCGGCGTTGCGTCTCCTCGACTTGTCCACCAACAAGCCCTGCGTCGACAGCGCCTTGCGAGCGGCACACATGGCTCGCCGACTT
>JBCCGH010000187.1:0-19316 GCA_039029375.1 Planctomycetota bacterium | reverse complement strand
GATTCGTTCGTGAAGATCGGTGTGGGGCTGCTCGAGCGCGGTGCGTGCGACGAGTACAAGTTTGATACCAATATGCCTGCGGCGACCCGCCTTGCGACCGGCGCCGATGTCTCGCGGATAAGGCCCCATCTGCCTGAATCACACCACTAGGCGGGCGGCCGAAGACGGTCGAGCGGCGCCCGGAGCCTCTGGCCAGACGGCAGGGAACCGCGACCCTACCGCGAGAGCGAGAAGAACAGGATCTGCCGATCGTCGGTCTGCTCGTAGAGCAGCGGCAGCGCGAAGTCGAGTGCGATCGGCACACCGAGAACCGGTACGTGGATGCGCACGCCGGCGCCCACGCTCATGCGCAGCTCGGAGAAGTTGTCGGCGTCGATGCGCGTGCCCAGCAGGCCCATGTCAGTGAACAAGACGCCACGGAGCAGCTCGACTTCGCGGAACGCCCGCTCGCGGCGTGTCGACACCAGCGGGAACTGATACTCGAAGCGCGAGAGCCAGCGCGCCTCGCCGCCCAGCGGCTCGCCAAACTGGGTCGGTCCGGCGCGGCGCTGGTCGAAGCCGCGCAGCGTGCTCCCGCCCATGTAGTAGCGCTCGGTGAGGAACAGGTCCTCGGTGTCGCCGTAGCCGCCACCGACGTCGAACTGCTGGTTCACGTGGAACACGTGGGCCCGATCCAGCGAGTCCCGGCGCAGAGTGTGGTAGTAGCGCGCCCCGAACTCGAGCGCGTAGAAGTCCTCGTTGGCGCCAAAGATGCCGCCCGCCAGCTCGGCGCCGATCCGCACGTCGTAGCCGGCGGAGGGTTGTAGGAAGCTATCGAGGTCGCGGAACGTGGCCTGCACCTTGACGCTGCGCACTTCGTTTTGGCCAAACGCATCCCACACGATCTGCGGTGCGTTCGCATCCACGTCCTCGATCTCGATGGACTCCTGCCGCACCGAGAAACCGAGCGTGAAGTTCTCGGTGAAGTTGCGCTGCAGGCCGAGGATCAACCCCCGCGCATCCGAGTTAAAGGAGTCGAGGATGCGCAGGCTGCGGAAGCCCTGCACGCGCAGGCCAATCGTGTCGAGATGGTTGCCAAACAGGTCCGGCTCGTAGAACGACACCCGGAACGTGCTGATCTCGGTGCCCGGGGCCAGCAACAGCTCCAGCTCCTGTCCGGCGCCATGCCAAGCCTTGCTCTCGACGATCTCCGAGAACAGCGTGCCCGGGCTAAACGACGACGGCGGCCGGAACAGATCGAAGTTGCGTTTGTTGAATTGGATGCGGCCCTGCACGCCGGCCCCGGTGCTCACGCCCGCGCCCCACACAAAGGAGCCGGTGTCGCCTTCCTGCACCTGGATCGCCAGGTCGACTTCGTCATCAGCCTCGGTCGGCAGCAGCTCGAAGCGAGCGCCCGCGAACGTATCCGGGTCCTGAAAGTAGCGGAGCGCGTCCAGAACCTGCAGCGAGCGATCGACTTCGCGCAGGTCGAGCGTATCGCCGGGGTTTAGAAACACTTTGCGCCGCACAATGCGATCCTGCGTGTCGGTGTTGCCCTCGATCACCACATCGCGCAGGACCTTGGGCGTCCCCTCGACGATCTGATAGACGAGATCGATCTCCGCACTCTCGGGATCGAACGTCTCCTGGGGCTGCATCCAATCGGAACGATGCCATTTGAAGGCACTCGGCAGCGGCGCCCGACCATAGCGCCCCTGAATGGGATGGCCGCGCGCGCCGTAGAAGTTCTCGATGGCGCGTTTGTCGCGATTGACCAAGTCGCGGTCGTAGTAGTCGCCGGGCTTGACCTGCAGCTCGGCAATCAGCTCCGAGGCATCGAAGCGGGGCTCGGCCACGAGCGCATCGTTGGCGAAGTGCTGCACATCCACGCTGCGGATGCGGTATCGCGGCCCTTCGATGATGCGAAACGTGAGGTCGACCTCGCTGAAGTCGGGCGTGAACTGCTCTTCCGCCAGCTCGACCTCGGCGTCGCGATAGCCGCGCGCGCGGTAGTAGAGACGCAGCCGCTCTAGGTCGTCCAGGACAGCTTCCTCGCTGTAGGCCGAGCCGCGCAGGATACGGCCCGCCGGGGCGCTCTCGATCTCGGCGTCGCCGATGAGGTTGGCGTAGAGCCGCAGCGGCGCCGTGCCGGGGAACGATTGGTTGCCACGGAACCGCACCCTGCGCACGGTGACCTTCGGCCCTTCGTCGATGACGAAGGTCAGCGTGCTGGTTTCGTCGTCGCGCTCGATGATCACGCGCGCGAACGCGTAGCCCTCGCCGCGATAGCGGGCCTCCAGCACGCGCTGATGATCCAACGCGTCCACGTCCGCCAAGCGATGCGCGACCCGGATCCCCAACAGCTCGCGCACTTCAAGATCGGTGAACTCACGGAGCCCTTGGAACACCACGCGGTCGTAGCTGCGCGGCTCGCTCACCTCGAACACCACCCGCACGCCGTCACCCTCCGGCTCGACCCACACCGCGAGCACCTTGACCTTGGGACGACGCCACAAGTTGCGCATGTCCTCCTGCACTTCGGCGCTGCGCAGGGGCTGCCCCGTCCGCGTCGTCAGGTAGCGCGCCAGCGCATCCGGCGAAGCGGCCCCCTTGAACTTGAGGTCGCGGACGATCTTCCCCTCGAAGTCCTCCACCCGCGCGGGGGTACTTGGACGCACCTGCCCCGGCAGAGGAGTCAGCGCCAGCGCCAACGGCAAGATCGGGAGGAGTCGCCTGGGCAAGAAGGGGACCCTCAGGGCCGCGCGCTCAAGCCACGGGCTCGGGCTGGCGGTGGTAGTTCTCGAACCGCATGAACTGCCGGAAGAAGCGCAGGGTGACCTCGCCGGTTGGGCCGTTGCGCTGCTTGGCCAAGATGATTTGCGCCAGGCCGCGGTTCTCTTCGGTCGGTTTGTAGTACTCGTCGCGGTGCAGCAGCATGATGACGTCGGCGTCTTGCTCCAGCGCGCCCGACTCGCGCAAGTCGCTCATGCGCGGGCGGTTGTTGTCGCGGTTCTCCACATCGCGGTTGAGCTGCGACAACGCGATGACCGGTACGCTGAGCTCGCGCGCCACACCTTTCAGCGTCCGCGAGATCGTCGCAATCTCTTGCTGCCGACTCTCGACGCGGCCGCCCGTCGTCAACAGCTGCAGGTAGTCGACCACGACCATCTTGATGTTGTTCTTCTGCGCCATGCGGCGGCACTTCGCTCGCAGGGTGGAGACCGTAAGACCCGCCGTATCGTCAACGTAGATCGGCGCCTCGTAGAGCGTACTCGCCATCTCCTGCAAATGCGCGAGTTGCTCGTTGGTCACCATGCCCCGCCGGAGGTCCTGGCTGTTGAGCTGGGCCCGGCTGCACAGCATGTTCTGGATGATCTGTTGGCTCGACATCTCGAGGCTGAACATGGCCACCCCATGCCCCTCCACCGCAGCGCGCTCGGTGAGGTTGAGGGCGAACGACGTCTTGCCCATCGACGGTCGCGCGGCGACGATGACCAGCTCGCCGGGCTGCAGACCCGAGGTCATCTCGTCCAGGTCGAAGTAGCCGCTCGGGACCCCCGTCAGCCGCCCCTTACGATCACGCATCTTCTCGATGCGATCGAAGGTTTGGTGAATCAGCTCGGTGATTGTCATCGAGTCCGCGGCGGTCTTGATCCGCGCGATCTCGAAGATCCGCCGCTCCGCCTCGTCGACGAGCTCGGCCGGGGTCACCGTGTTCTCGTACGCGCGACGCGCCATGTCCAAGCACGTCTCGAGGAGGCGCCGCAGGACGGCTTTGTCCCGCACGATCTCGGCGTGATAGGTCACGGCAGCCGCGGTCACCACGGAGCCTGCCAGGTCCAGGAGCACCTCGCGCCCGCCGACTTCGTCGAGCTGACTCTGCCGAACCAGGAGCTCCTCGACCGAAATCAGATCGGTGTGTGAGTTCTGCTCGTACGAGTCGAGGATCGCTTGGTACACGATCTGGTGCGGAGGGTGATAGAAGTCCTCCGCCTTGAGGATCTGGATCACCTCGGACACGGCCGAGCCGTGCAGAATCAAGGCGCCAATGATCGACCGTTCGGCCTCGATGTTGCGAGGGACACCACGTCCCTCCGAACCAGCTGTGAAGTCCACCATTCGCAGGGCCCCTCCCAAGGGCGCAGGCACCTCAACGCGTCCGTCTCATGTAGCAGTTCACCACCGCATGGCAAGCACCTGAGGCGTCGGCGCACACCACCACCGCACATCGGTCGGTGGGAAACGCTGTGGAAACCGCTGTGAGGTTTTCTGGGGATACGCGCGCCAAGCGGCGCGCCGCGCCGTGTGCGCGTCGAGCGACCCACCCCGCATCAGCGTTGGGGAGAACGCCTGAGCGTCGTCAGTCTTCGGCGATGTCGACGAGCACCTCACCGTGTGGAGCTCCCTGGTCGCCACCGACGAGACCGCGCCGTCGCAACGCTTCGAGTAGATCGCGGGCTTCTTCGTAGCGAATCCGCAACCGTCGCTGGAGAAAAACAATGCTGGCGCGCTGCGCTTGCCGCACCGCCTGCTCGGCCTCGGCCAAGAGGCCTGCGTCTTCGGCAGCCGCACCGAACAGGCTGCCTTGCTTGCTCGCCGGCTCACCGGCAACGCGCCACTCGGGCCGCGGGATCTCGACCACGGGCTCCGCGGGCTTGGCGCTGGTCGCAGCCGCGCTCTCCTCGGCCCGCCTCTCGTCCTTGTCGGAAGCGGCGCCCGCCGACGCCTCCACGTCCGCCAGGACGGCCTCGGCCCCCTCCGCGTTGTCCGCGTCGTCATCCTCAACCTCTTCCCACTCCTCGGCGTCGTCCTCAGCCTCGTCTTCCTCAGCCTCGTCGTCTTCGCCTTCCTCGCCCTCTTCCTCCTCGCCCTCCTCGTACTCCTCCCACTCCTCGTCTTCTTCTTCCTCTTCCTCGGCGTCGCCTTCTTCGCCGGCGTCTTCTTCCTCTTCCTCTTCCTCGTACTCCTCGTCCTCGGCGTCGCCTTCCTCTTCCTCCTCTTCCTCCTCTTCCTCGTACTCCTCGTCCTCGGCGTCGCCTTCCTCTTCCTCCTCTTCCTCTTCTTCCTCTTCTTCCTCGTACTCCTCGTCGTCTTCTTCCTCGCCTTCGTCGCCGTCGACCTCTTCCCACTCCTCCGCGTCGTCGACCTCTTCCTCGTCCTCCTCGGCGACGTCTTCGTCCTCGTCCTCGGCGAGATCCTCAACCTCCTCCTCGTCGTCGTCGAGGGCCTCAACCGCCTCAACCGCGGCGGCGACCTCCGCCTCGACAATCTCCGCCTTGATGATCTCTGGTGGGGCCGCTTCGGCGTCCATAGCACCGGCGAGCCCACGCAAGACCTCGACGCCCTCTCCCACCAAATCCTCGACGGGCTCGGTCAGCGGGGGTGCCACTGCTTCGATCTCAGGCTGTTCGGCGACGGGCTCGCGCGCCGGCTCGGACTCGAGCGGCGACACGCCTCCCATCTCGTCATCGAGCTCGGTCGCCAAGTCCCGGCGCGGCGCCCAGCTACGGCGGCGGCGCGCCGGACGGACCGACTCGATCGCGTCGCCGATCTCGTCCTCGACTTCGGCCTCACTCTCGTCCTCGGTCGCCGCAACCGCGCCGGTGGCGGCCGCCACCGGCAACCCAACCGGCTCCTCGGCCTCGACCACATCCGAGGGAGGCCCTGCCACGGCCATCCCGGACGCCGCGCTGGCACCATACGACACCGGCACTGCCGGCCAGCCCCCCGCGTCGGGGCCCGACGCGCCGGTCGCCGCCGTGGGACGTCGGCGTTGCCCTTCGAGCCGAAGCGCCTGCATCTCGCGCACCGCTTCGGCCTCCACTCCGGCCTCCTCACGCCGACCCTGTGCGGCGCCCTGCGTGATCAGCTCGAAATGACGGTGGAACATGAAGTCCGTGGCCAACAGCAGCGAGCACAGCGCGGACAACGACACCATCACGGTGCTAAACGCATACCCGACCACGCTGTGCAAACGCACAGCGATGAACGAGCCGACCCAGCCACCCTCCCGCCCGATCTCACCCGTTGCGGCCGGCTCCAGACTGACGAGGATCGACAGGCTGAGCGCCAGCGCCAACAGGCGGAGCACGCGGCGGCCCGGCCGCTCGAGCACGCCGGTCGCGTACCACAGAGTGCTCCACACCAACACGAGCAGCGCCAAAATGACCGCGGGCGCAAACCCGATCAGGCGGTAGAGGCCCACGACGATCCACTGCAGCATGCCGTGCGCGGGTTCGATCCCGCCAACCCGCACGTGGTAATACACCAATGCCGAAAGGCAGAACCCAGCTAGGGCCGCCGGTAGCAGCGGAACCGCCAAGGACAGCCGCGGCGCTGAACGCCGTGGCTCCGCGATTGTGTGCACAGCCATGTTCCCTCCCAAGGGAGCTGTCCATCCGTGTTGCGACCCTCATGTGACCGTGGTCACAACTTGTGACAGACGCTCCGGAATGTACCGAAGCGGCGCGTGGACCACAAGATCTGCGGAGGGTCCGGCGGCCGTCAGCGAGCCAGGGCGCGGACGACGCGGGGATCGAACGGATCTCGGCGCATGGCTTCGCGCAGATCCGCGGCGGCCAGCACCTCGCGGCCCAGAGCCCGCAGCACCTCGAACCGATCGAGCAAGACCGAGCTGTGATCGAAGCCGCGCGCCACCCCGGCATCCAGGAGTGCCAGCGCGCCTTCTAGGTCGCCCTGGGTGCGCCGAGCGTGCGCCGCGGTGCGGAACACCAGCCCCTTGAGCGGCGCATGCTCGCCGACCTCCAGCGCGATCTCGACGGCGCGGTCAAACAGCTCGGCGTCGCCCGAGCGCGCTCCCATCGCGGCGTAGGCACGACTCAACAGCAGCAGGCGAAACGGGTTGTGGGGCTCACGGTCGCGGAGCTGCCGCGCCATCGCCAAGGCCACGGCCGGGTCTCCCGTGGCGCCGAGCCGCAGGTGCGCCTCGACCAGATTCTTCTGCGCGAAGATGTAGTCGGGGTAGAGCGCGAGCGCGTGCTCCAGCCAGGGCTTCGCCTCGCCGGGGCGCCCGGCGTTGAGCAGCTCGGCCCCAATGCTGTACGCGGCGCGGTGCGAAGCCGGGTTGATCGCCAGGGTGCGATCCCACAGCGTTCGCTCGTCGCGGTAGGCAAGGCAGTGCGACGCCGAGAGCGCGACGAACCACAGGACCAGCGCCCCCGTGGCAGCGCCCGTGGCCACGCGAACGCCGGGCCTTCGGCCAACCACCATGGCCGAGCCCAGGGCGGGCCAGGCCGCCGCCACTCCGAGCGCGGCGCCGGCGATCAAGCCGTAGAGCCGATGCTCGGCAAGCGGCAAATTGAGCGGAATCACAATCCAAGGCAGCGACGTGGCCCAGGCCACGCACGTGGCCAAGCACAGCAGCGGGCGCGACCGCGGTCGCGCCAGGCCGTACACCGTGGCCGCGGCCACCGCCACGGCGCCGCCCCAGACCCGTGGCGCGCTCCATTGGCTCGTGTAGGCGATCGGCGGATCCAGCGACAGGCCGACCGGCACCAGGAGCTGGAGCAGGCACCGTGGCAGCAACGTCGCCATCGTCGCGAGTTGAGTCACCAAGTCGCGGCTCGCTCCCGTCAGAGGATCGGTACCGCCCTGCAGGCGCAGTGTCGCAACCGCGGCGGCACCAAACAGAGCCTTGCGCGCAGCCAAGTAGACCAGCACGACCAGAACCGCCGGCAAGAGCCGCCGCACCACGGTCGCCCAGCGGGGGCGTTCGCCCTGGCACAGCGCCACCGCCTCGAGGACCAGCATCAGGGCCGGCAACACGACGCCCGTCTCTTTGGCGCCGGTGGCCACGACCGCACACATGGCCGTGCCGACAACTGCTGACCGCCGCCCCCGCATCGCGGCGCAGTGAAGGACCAGTCCCGCGAGTACGGCGGCGACCATGAGCTGCTCGCTCCGCGCCGAGACCATGTTGACGGCCTCGGCGGCCAGCGGATGGACGGCGAAGAACAAGCCTCCCGCCGCCGCCGCGCCCCCGGCGGCGCCGAGTCGCCGCGCCAGCGCGTAGACGAGGCCGGCGCACAAGGCGTGCAGGAGCAAATCGGTCACTTTGAACGCCACGACGCTGCCCGCCCCCATCGCCCAGTTCACGGCGAAGGTCGCCAGCAGCACCGGCCGGTACATCCGCGACTGCAGGGAGCTGAACAGGTCGACGTCGATGAAGTACTGCGGCACCGCGGCGAGACTCCGGAGCGCCTCGTTCTCACGGACGGAGTGATGGTCGTCGTAGACAAAATCCCCGACCAGGGACGTGCCGTACGCCAGTAGGGCCCCCAGCACCACGAGCCCGAGCCACCGCGCGGAGGAGTCCCGGCGGCCGGTGCAGCCGGCGCCGGTCGGGGGCGCATCGGCCAAACCACTCACGCCGATCCCCCCAGTGCGGCTGGGACTGGCACGGCCGCCGCACCGCTGGCGCGAGGGTCGCCAACGCCGGTCAGCGGCTCGAGCAGCGCCAGTAGGCGCCGGCCAACGGCGGCCTCGGAGAACTGGGCGTCGTAGGCCGGCCGCGCGGCCGCGGCGAGCGCCTGCAAGGTGTCAGGCCGCGCGACAAGTCGTTCGAGTGCGGCCCGCAGAGCCGCCGGCTCAGCGGCCGGGCAGGTCACCACGTCACGCCCTGGCTGCAACCAGCGGCAGATCGCCGCAGTCTCGGCGGTGAGCACGGGGCGACCTGCGGCGAGGCCGTGCACGACCTTGAACGGCACCACCCGCTGCGCCTTGGCGCCCGCGCCAAAGACGCCCGCCACCAGGTGGCAGGCCGCGAGATGCGCGGCCAACTCGGCACGGGGCACGAGCTCGGGCCCCAGACGCAGGCGCCGGGGCGGCAGCACGGTCCGCGCATGCGCGCGATCCGCGGCGGTGCCGCCGATCAACGTCAACCGCACCGCCGGGACCAGCGCCACGGCATCGAGCAGATGGCGCAGCCCATGCAGCGGCACGCCGGTGCCAAAAAACAGCAGATCCACCGGCCCGCCCGAGGGCGGCGGTTGGTAGACGGGCGGCGTTGCTGGAGCTTCCGGGTCGCTGACCGGCACCCAGGAGAAGTCCCGGGGTGGCCGGTCCAAGAGCTCGGCGATCGACCGCGCGTGCTCCGGCGTGTCCAGCAAGACCAGGTCGGCAGCCGCAACGGCCCGACGGTCCAGCCAACGCAGCACGCGCGCCGGTAGGGAGCCTGGGCGCAGCAGGGCCCGGTCCCCCACCGCCGTGTCATAGGCCGACAGAAACAAATCGAGCACGACCGGGCCGGCGAACGCCCGCCGCACCCACGGCGCGACGAGATGTCCGGGATACGGCACCAAGACGGCGTCGGGCCGATGCTCCGCCACGGCGCGCCGAACCGCGCGCAGAAATGCGCGACGGCGGCCCGCCATCGCGACGGCGAGGCCCGGCCACGCCAGCGGTGTGGCGGCGACGCGCTGCTTGCTCTGCCCACCGAGCGGCAACTCGACGCGGCACTCGGCGACGGCCACGCCCTGCGCCCGGAGGGCCGCCAGCATCGCTCGGGTGCGAGGATAGGACGCGCCCTGATCCCACGCACCGCACGCCAGCAGCCTCGGCCGCGCCGTGCTCATTCGCGCTGCGAGCGCTCCATGCGCAACGCCGCGATCTGCTCGGAGATCAGCCCGAGGCCAAACACCACCGTCGCCTGCGACAACAGGAGCACCGCCATGTTGGTGAAGCGCGATGCCGTGAAGTACGTGTAGAGGTACCAGCCGATTCCGAGCATCGCGAACAGCAACGCCAGCGGACCGAAGACCCGCAGCGGCGCGAAGAAGGTCGCGATCCGCAGGATGATCATGAAGAACCGCGTGCCGTCGCGGATCACATGGATGTGGCTCTTACCGAGCCGCGACCGCACTTGGATCGGGTGAAAGCCGACCGCATACCCGCCGCGCAACATGGCTAGCGTGATCGTCGTCGGGTAGGAGAACGTGTTGGGCAGCAGGTAGGCGTAGCTCTTGGCGACGTCGGCGCGAATGAGCCGGAAGCCGCTAGTCAAGTCCGGGATGCGCCGATTCGTGACGTAGCTCGCCAACCGGTTGTAGACGCGGTTGGCGAAGTTCCGGTGCGCGGAGCCACCGCGGCCTTGCCGGGACCCCACCACCATATCGTGGCCCTCGGCGAGCTTCATCATGGCCGGGATGTCCGCCGGCGGATGCTGGCCGTCGCCGTCCAAGAGGAGGATCCAGTCGCCGCGCGCCTCGCGGATGCCCCGCTTCACCGCTGCACCGTTCCCGAGGCTCTCCGGGTGTCGTACCACCTGGGCCCCGAGCTCGGTCGCCAGGGCGCCTGTCTGGTCGGTGGAACCATCATCGATGACCAGCACCTCGGTCGACAGCCCCGGTGTGGCTGCGAGCACGTCGCGGAGCTCGGCCAAGAGGCCGGGTAGGTTCGCGGCCTCGTTCTTGGCCGGAATCACCACACTGAGGCGACCGACGCGCGCCGGGCGCAACACGACCTCTGCAGGTCCATCTTTGCGTACCGGCTGCTCGCCCGAGCCCATAAGCCCGGACAGCTGCGCCGGCCGCGGAATCTGATCCTTCGCCGAAACCGTCACGCCATGGGCAAGATCGGCGCCCGCCGGATCTCGGCTTGAGACCGTCAGCCGATGACCAGCCAGAACTGGCCGTCGAGCCCGGTCGCGTTCGCGGCCACCGACGACGCCATGTGGCCGCTGGAGCCGAACAGGAACGCGGCGCTGCCGGGCGGCATGTTGGTCGTCCCGCTGTAACGCCGGGCGCTATTGCGCGTCGCGAGGACGTCGCCACGCTGATTGAGGAACAACGTTCGGTGGCCGGAGATCCCATGAGACGCGGGCCACGCGTAGCAACACCACATCACTTCCGCCGACAGGGCGTTCACGGAGACGCCCGAGCCGCCACCTGCCGAGGCCTCGCCTTGCGGCTGCAGGGTGCCGCCCGGCAAGTACATCCGGTAGTAGTAGCCGGACCGCAGCATCGTCCCAGCGAGCTGCTCGGGCACCGTCAGCAGTGACGGCCGCAGAACCGCGCTGCCCACCCCGCCCACTTCGTCCGTCCGCACGCCGACCCGACCGCTCAGCTCGCCAATAAAGGCGAACTCGCCGGTGCCGTTGCCGTTGACGTCAATGAAGCCCGAAGTCCGGCAGTGCGCCTGCGCCGTGCCGATCTGCCGCAACGTCGCCAGAGCCGCCGACTCGTTGGCCTCGATCCGCGAGCTGATCAGGTTCGGAATCACGATGGAGACCACGATCGCGATCACCGCGATCACGATCAGCATCTCTAGCATCGTGTACCCTGCCCGTTGGCGGTCGGGCCTACTTACCCCGCTAACGCATACCATTCGTTCGCGCATGGATGTTCGGCAACCAGGCGAACGGCGCTTGAGGCTCCGCGGGCAAGTCCGCGCAACGACGTGCGCAGCGACATCATTAAACGACGACGGCCGCGCCCGAATGGCACGGCCGAGCATCGCGGCGGGGCCGAAACTCCGCTCAGTTCACCACGATCCAGCGCTCGTTGTCCTGGCCGGTGCCGTTGGACGCGAGCGTCGAACCCATGGTGCTCGAGGCGCCGGACAGGAACGCCGACGTGGCGTTCGGCGGGTTGGTGGTGCCGTTGTAGCGCTGCGTCGCGTTGCGGCAGGCCAACACGTCGCCCTGCTGGTTCACGAAGAAGGCGCGCTTGCCCGAGTTGCCGAAGCTGGCCGGCCACGCGTAGCACATCCACATGACCTCGGCGTTGGCCGCGGCGACGGACACACTGCCGCCACCACCACCCGACGCTTCCGGCTTCGCCGCGGCGGCGCTGTCCGGGAGGTACATCTGGAAGAAGTAGCCCGAGCGCAGGACGCGCGAGGCCTGAACGTTAGTGAACGCACCCGACAGGAACGGCGGGCTGATGCGCTCGGTGCCGGTGCCACCGGTCTCGTTGTTGCGGACGGCGGTGCCACCCGACAGCTCGGCAAAGTAGCCGTACTCACCGGCACCATTGGTGTTGGTGTCGACAATGCCGGAAGCCTGGCACTGCGACTGGGCCGACGAGATGTTCTTGAGCGTCGCGATTGCCGCCGACTCGTTGGCGTTCAGTCGAGCGCTCAAGAGGTTCGGAATTGCGATCGACGCGATGATAGCGATGATCGCAACCACGATCATCAGCTCGATGAGGGTGAAACCCTGATCCCGCTTGGTCATTGTCTTGCTCTTCTCCCAAATAGGCGTGGACGGAATCCGGCCCCGCGGGGGGGCGCTGAAGCTCTCCTTCCAGGCCCCGCATTGCTGCGGGGTCCCGGCTTGCGCACTATCGAGCGCAAGCGCGGTTCGGCTTGAGCGGAAGTCGACGTCAGCAACAGCGACAACGCGCGGCGGCGCCGCGCTGGACGTCAGTGGCCGGGCGCGGCTGCAGCCGGCTCGGCGGGCGCCTCTGGCGCCGCTTCGGCGTCGCGGTCATGCCGCATCGCGGCTTGCACCGCGGACGCATTCTCCGCTGACAACGAAGCCTCGTGCGCCTGCGCCACCTTCTGGGCACCGGCGTCGTCGCCGGCCATCTTCAGCATCTTGACCTGATTCACGACCGAATGCTCGCGCAGCTCGTCGGAGCAACCCTCGAGCCCTCGCAGCGTCGCGTAATGGCCGGCCGCACCGGCGTAATCCTTCTCGAGGTAGGCGAGAAAGGCGCGATACTCATAAGCAGGAGGATAATCGGGCTCGACTCGCTCAATTCGATCCAAAAATGTACGCGCCGACTTCAGAAGGTCAGCGCGCTCTTGCACCAAGGTGCCGTCCTTCTCGCGTTCCGGCATGACCGAGGCCATGCGCAGCTGGACGTCGACCGAGCTCACCATGGTGAGTAAGTCCGGGTCCGCCTGATAGACGAAACCGGCGTAGATCATTCCGCCGGTCAGAGCCGTTGCGGCGCCGTACGACAACAGGCGCTTGGCGAGGGGGTTCATCGGTCGCTCTCCTTGTTTGGGGGGGTCGGGGAGGGCTGGCCGTTTAGGCCGGGCCCGCCGCGCCCGTCAGTCCGACGGGCTGGCAGGCCGGCGCCGGCGACTAGCCGGCAGCCAGCTTCTCCTGCAGCTTGAAGATCGGCAGGAACACCGCGAGGACGATGCCGCCGACGACAAAGCCCATGATCGCGATCATGATCGGCTCGATCAGCGAAGTGAGGCCCTTCACCTCGGCCTCGACCTGCTGGTCGTAGAACTCGGCGATCTTCTCGAGCAGTGCGTCGAGGGCGCCCGAGCGCTCGCCGATGCCGATCATCTTGGTCACCATCGGCGGAAACACCGCGTGCTTGGCAAACGGGTCCGACAGGGTCTCGCCCTGCTTCACGCTCTCCCGGGCCTCGTCGACGATGTTGGAGATCACGCGGTTGCCGACGGTCTCGGAGACGATCTCCATCGCTCCCAGGATCGGGACACCGCTCTTCACGAGGGTCGAGAAGGTCCGCGAAAACCGCGACAGCGCGACTTTCTTGAACAGCGGGCCGAACACCGGGACCCGCAGCATGATCACGTCCCACATGTAGGCGCCGGACTTGGTGTTCTTCCAGAACTTGAACAGGAAGATCGAGACGACCAGCCCGCCAAGCAGGTAGAGCCAGTTGGCCTGCATGAACTCGGCCGCACCCATGATGGCGACCGTGAGGCCTGGCAGCTCGACTTCCAGCGACTCGAACACCGGCTTGAACGACGGGACGATGCCGATCATCAGGAAGCCGGCGATACCGAACACCAAGAACAGCGACACGACCGGGTAGGTCATCGCGGACTTGATCTCTTGGCGAAGATGGGCGGCGGCTTCGAGATACTCGGCGAGCCTGGTCAGAATGACGTCCAGCTGACCGGAGACCTCACCGGCGCGGATCATGCTGACGTAGATGTCCGAGAACACCTTGGCGTGCGGCTCCATCGACTTCGACAGGTCCGCGCCCGAGCGGATGTCGTCGACCACCTGATTGAGGCAGAATTGGAACCCTGGGCTCTCCGCCTGCTCGGCGAGGATCTCCAGCGCCTCGAGCATCGGGATACCGGCCGCGAGCATCGTCGAGAGCTGCCGAGTAAAGACCTCGAGCTCGCCCTTGTTGACGGCGGCCTTCTTTGCCGCTTTGCGGTTCGCGCCGCCGGCAGCCTTCTTGCCCGACAAGAGGCCGCCTCTGCCGACCTTCTTGATCTGAATGGGCGTCAGCGCGCGCCGGCGCAGATCGGCGACGACGTCCGTTTGCGAGTTGGCCGTGATCGTCCCATTCACGGTCCTGCCGGACGTGTCTTTCGCCTGGTATTTAAACGTTGTCGACATCGCTGATCTTTCCCTGAGTCCCGATAGCCCTGAGTCCCGATAGCCCTGAGTCCCGATAGCCCTGTTCTCCGCCGCAGGTCAGTCCGCCATTGTGACCCGCTCGATTTCCTGAATGCTCGTCCTGCCTCGCCCGGCGTTCAGCACGCCGCAGCGCCGCAGGGTCAGCATGCCCTCGGTGAGGGCCTTAGACTTGACGTCTGCAATGTGCGCTCTCTCGACCACCATGCGCTTCACGGCATCCGACATGCGCATGGTCTCCAACAGCGCGAACCGGCCCTTGTAGCCCATCGAGCAACGCGAGCAGCCGACGGGCTCGAAGAGCACGAAGTCGTCGCGCGTAAGGTCCTCTTCGGTGAAGCCGATGTCGAGGAGTGCCTTCTCGCTGTACTGGACCTGCTTCTTGCAGTGCTGGCACAGCACGCGCGCGAGACGCTGGGCACAGATCAGAATGGTGGAGCTCGCCACCATGAACGGATCCATCCCCATATCGACCATACGCGTGATCGTCGACGGCGCGTCGTTGGTATGAAGCGTGCTCAACACCAAGTGACCGGTGAGCGCCGCTTTGACCGCGATCTCCAGCGTCTCTTTGTCGCGGATCTCGCCCAGCAGGACCACGTCGGGGTCCTGTCGCAGAATTGAGCGAAGCGCACCGGCAAAGGTCATCCCGCGCTTGGGGTTGACCGGTACCTGATTGATCCCCTCGAGCGTGTACTCGACCGGGTCCTCGACGGTCACCAGATTGATCTCGGGATCGGCGATGTGCCGCACCGCCGAGTAGAGCGTCGTCGACTTGCCCGACCCCGTCGGACCGGTCACGAGGATCATCCCATAAGGACGCTCAATGGCCCACATGTAGTCATCCATGCTCCGCTGCTCGAAGTTGAGGGCGTGGATGTCGAGGGCCAGATTGCTGGAGTCGAGGATTCGAAAGACGATCTTCTCGCCCCACACGACCGGCAGGATTGAGATGCGGAAGTCGATCGCTCGGTTGGCGATCTTCATCTGAATCTTGCCGTCCTGCGGCCGCTGCTTCTCCGCGATGTCCAGCTTGGACATGATCTTGACGCGGGAGATGATGTTGTTCTGCATCCGCTTGGGCAGCGTCAACGTCTCCACCAAGCGGCCGTCACGGCGGTAGCGAACGACGACCTTCTTCTCGTAGGGCTCGATATGAATATCGCTGACCCCCGAGGCGCACGCTTCGGCGATGATCTTGTTGACCATCTTGACGATCGGGCCTTCCTCGTCGCTGATGGCCGAGAGGTCGAGCGTCGCGTCTTCGTCGTCACTGGTGTCAGCGACTTCGAGACCATCGCCGTCAAACGACTCGAGGAGCTCACCGACGGTGTCCTCGTCCGACTTGTAGGCGACGGCGATCACTCGCTCGAGCGTCGCTTGCGTCGTCACCACCGGGCGCAGCTGACACCCAGTGATGATGCGAATATCGTCGAGTTTGAGGACGTCGAAGGGGTTCGCAACGGCGAGCGTCAGGATCTGCCCAATGCGCTCGACGGGGTAGATGAGGTAGTCCTTCGCCACGTCCACGGGGACGGCGTCCAGGACCTCCTTCTCCACACGCACCTTCTGTAGATCGATCGGCGGCACGTTCGCGGCACGGGCGATTAGATGAAGGAGGTCGCGGTCGGAGATGATCCCCTTCTCGACGACGAGCTCCGTCAGCGATTTCTTGTCGCCTTGCGACTCTGCAAGCAGAGTCTCCCCGGTCTCGGCGTCGAGCTTGCCCGCCTTCTCCAGGATCGCGCGGACCTTCTTGGCGAACTGACTCATCGCGATCGCAGTGGCCTCTTAGCGCGGTCGGGGCGGGACGTCCGCTGAATCAGGCGCTGGAACTCACCTTGGTCCGGCGAGTAGGCGGCCGCGTCCTCGTAGGTCACCTGCCCTGAGCGGTACAGCTCGTAGATGGACTGGTTCATCGTCTGCATCCCGAGCTGACCGCCGGTCTGCAGCATGGAGGCGATCTGGTGTGACTTGTCGTCGCGGATCAGCGCCCTGATGGCCGGGTTGGCAACCATGACCTCCGCGGCCATGGACCGGCCCTTGCCCTGGGCCCGCGGGACCAAGACCTGGCACACCACCGCCTGCAGCGTGAACGACAGCATCGTGCGGATCTGCTGCTGCTGGTGCGCCGGAAAGACGTCGACGATGCGATTCACCGTTTGTACGGCGTCCGACGTGTGCAGCGTCGCAAACGTCAGGTGACCGGTCTCCGCCAGCGTCAGCGCCGCCTCGATCGTTTCGAGATCACGCATCTCGCCGATGAGGACGACGTCCGGGTCCTGACGCAGCACCGAGCGCAGCGCCCGGCCGAACGCTCGCGTATCGCAGCCGACCTCACGCTGATTGACGAGGCACTTGTTGTTGCGGTGCAAGAACTCGATCGGGTCCTCGATCGTGACGATGTGCCCTTGCCGATGGTGGTTGATGAAGTTCACCATCGACGCCAGCGTCGTGGACTTGCCCGAGCCCGTGGCACCGGTGCACAGCACCAGGCCCTTCTGCAGTCCGCAGATCCACTCGCAGACCCCACGCGGCAACCCTAGCTGGTCGAAGTCGTGGGTCTCGAACGGGATCACCCGGAAGACGGCGGCCACCGTGCCGCGCTGCATGAACGCGTTGGTGCGGAAGCGGCCGAGGTTGGTCACGCCAAACGAGAAGTCGAGCTCGAGGTCCTTCTCGAACCGCGCGACCTGGTCGGCGGAGAGCACCGAGTAGACGAGGTTCTTCGCAACCTCCGGACTCACCGGGTCGAACTCGGTGTCCTGGACCCGCCCATCGATACGAACCCTGGGTGGCGACCCGACCGAGAGGTGAAGGTCGGACCCTCCCCGCTGAACCATCAGGTTCAGAAGCTCTTCCATCGACACCATGGCAAATCCTTTCGCCTCGACCCGAGACGGGTCTCGGACCGTGGGTGTCGCAGTTATCGGCCGGCCCGGTCGCGGGGATTGAGAAGACCCCGGATGGCGGGCGGTGGCCCCGCTACCGGGGCGTTGAAGACGCGACCTTCAAGAGGTCACGGGTGGCGGCTCAATGCGGGAGCAGCGTCAGCAGGTAGAGGTGCCAACCGAGGAGCGCCGTGTAACCCACCAGCACCACGCCGAGGCCGACCCGCGACGCGATGAAGTTCTTGGTCAAGGTGAGAAAACCAACACAGAAGCCGATCCCGACCGACTTCACCAGCACCAGGCCCCACACGCCGTAGCCGCGAAGCACCCAGTCGACGACCGGGTTCATCTCGGTACCGCCATGGCTCAAAAAGAGCACCGTGTAGAAGGCGTCGAGGATGTTGAGCAATGCCACAGCGCCGACGGCCAGGAACAGCCAGGCGCCGTGCTGGTCGGGGATCGAGCCGCGGACCTCGCCGCGGCGCCGGGGGCGCCGGCGCCTCCCCCCGAACACCGTGAAGCGGTTGATCGGGGCGTTGGGCCGTCGGCGCGAGCGGCGACGTCGATTGGGGACGAAGAGGGGAGCGTGGAGGGGTGCCGTGACCGTGAGCATGGCGCTGAAGCCTACCCCCGGTCTGGGCCTCGCCGGCCGCCGCGGGGCCGCGCCGCGGCGCGCACCGCCCGTGGCACCGGCACGAGTCACCCGCGAGGCAGTCTCCGATTCTCGGATTGAGACCGCGGGGCCCTTTCGCCACAACATGCTCGTGGCCCTCCCCCAGCTCCGCCTCAAGATCCGCGTGCACGGTCGGCACCCGTGGTTCTTCCGCAAGATGATCCAGAAGCCGAGCCGCGCCTTGCCGGCTGGCAGCGCGGCCACCGTCGTCGATCGGGAGGGCCGCCCAGTCGGGACGGGCTTCTACAACGCCCGCTGCGAGCTGGCGCTGCGGATGCTCAGCCCCGTGATGGCGGCGAACGACGCGCAAGTCGACACCCTGCTCCGCGACCTCTTGACGCAGGCCGTCGACCTACGCGAGCGGGTCCTGCGCCTGGCGGACGTGACCAACGCGTATCGCTTGGCGCACGCCGAAGGCGACGGCCTGCCAGGGTTCGTCCTCGACAAGCTCGGCGACGCGCTGGTCGCCCGCGTCGCCCTCTCGAAGATCCGATCGTCCTGCAGTTTCCCGGGATGGTGTTTCGCGGTTACGACTCGCGTTACATCCTCAAAGAGAACTACGACGGGGACTTTCTCGATCGTTACTTCGACGGTGACGCCGATGGAAGCCTCTACCGCGCGCGCAGTCCGCTCGGAGTCGGCGGCCCGAGTGGGGACCTCTCCGTGCTCAGCGAAGACGTCGACGATTTTCGCCTCGCCTACGAGAAGCGAAACGATCGAGAGATTGACGATCTAGAGGCCGTCGTCGAGTTGACGCGACTCTTGGCGCAACGGGGGATGGTCGACGAGGAGGTCTTTGCCGATCAGATGGAAGAGGTGATCGACGCGAGGCAGTGGGCTCGCTTCTTCGCGGTCATGGCGACGATGACGAATCGCGACGGAGGGATCTGGAACGACAGTGGGGAAGACTACTTTCTCTACCGCCTTCCCGATGACTCTGGTCGCGCGAGTGCCGGTAAGTGGTGGCTAATGGCGTGGGACGTCGAGGAGACGTTCGCGAATTCAGAGGAGCGACTCTTCAGGCCCGAGCTAACGGCGACGCGAGCCTTTCTCACACACCCTCGCTTTGCGGCGATGTACTACGAGGAGCTTGATTGGATCCGCCGAGACGTCTTCGCCCGACGTGAGATGCTGAGACGTTTTGGAATTGCCTACGCACTCCACGAACCTTCAGACGTCTTTGAAATCGTCGACGAGGTCGACGCCTTCGTCAGTCGGCGGCTCGGCTACTTCGACGAAAACGTGAGTTCGCAGCTCTCTGGAGGAGCGGTCAGTGGTGCCGGTGGGGGTGAGCTGACCATCGCCGGGGGAGCGGAGTGGCGCTTTTTTCGGGGGCTCCGCGCACCGAGCGGAGGCATTCGCGATTGGGCCACGCTCGAGTACGACGATGCCGATTGGGAGACGGGGCCTTCCGGGTTCGGTTATGGAGACGACGACGACGCGACGGTCCTCGACG
>JBCCGH010000186.1:0-19340 GCA_039029375.1 Planctomycetota bacterium | reverse complement strand
TCGACCTGCTTGATGGAGTCGATGCCGAGGCCGGCCTCCATCTCCATGTCGAGGTCGAGGAGCTCGAGGGGATAGCCGGTCTTCTCGGCGACGACCTGGAGTGCCAGCGCCGTGGTGTCGACCGCCGCCGCCGCCGGCGCGTGCTGCCCTTGCCCCGCGCCGTTGCCGGCGGGCTGCAGCTTGTCGGCGACGTCGCGGAGGGTGCGGAGGCTGGCGAGCTCGGCGGGCTCGATCTCGGGCATGCCGGGCACGCGAGCCTGGAGCTCGGAGAGGATTTCGACCTGCTTGATGGAGTCGATGCCGAGGCCGGCCTCCATCTCCATGTCGAGGTCGAGGAGCTCGAGGGGATAGCCGGTCTTCTCGGCGACGACCTGGAGTGCCAGCGCCGTGGTGTCGACCGGTGCAGGCACCGGCGCGGTCGCGAGCGCCTGCGTCACGGTTGCTTGCGTCACGGGTGCCGGAGCGACCGGTGCCTGAGTGGCGGGCACGGCCGGCGGTTGGGGGACGTATGGCGCGGGTGCCGGCACCGTTGGACTCGGCGTCGCCGCAGGGCCCGCGATCGGTTGCGGTGGGGCGCCCGCCATCTGTCCCAGCACGCCGGAGGCCATCTCGAGGAACGTGCGGTGGCTCTCCGCCATCAGCTCCTGGTACCGCCGATGCGCGTCGATGGTCACATGGTGAATGTCGGTGAGGGCGCCGGAGTCGACGCGGGACGGGGTCGAGGGCGGCATGAGCGAGCTCGGGGTGGGCAGGGCGTGCGCGGGCCGAGAAGCTGCGGTTGGGGGCGCCGCGGTTGGGGGCGCCGCGGTTGAGGGCGCCGTGGTTGAGGGCGCCGTGGTTGAGGGCAGGGGGCGTGCTGTGGGCGGCGGTACCGGCGCGGGCATCTCGGGGTTGGGGCCTGGGATGCCCGCGGCGCCGTTGGCGGGCGGGTAGGGCTTTTGGTGATTGGCTCCCGTCACGAGGATCTGGTGCGGTTTGGCCTTGGCCGGCGCCGGCGGTACTCGGTAGCCGGCGCCAAGCGCCGTCAAGTCGAGGGCGACCCCCTCGACGCACAGTCGGCCGAGCCCGCGCCACAGCGCGCGTAGCCCGCCTTGGCGCTTGTCGTCGAGTGCGACGGCCGTGTGTGGGCGGTCGCCGAGGCAGCGGCCAACGAGCTTCGTGAGGACGTTGCCGGGACCGACTTCGACGAAGCGTGTGACGCCGTCCCGCGCCATGGCATCGATCATCGCGCGGAAGCGCACCGGTGCGGCGAGCTGATCCGCGAGCAGCTGGCGCGCCTTGCCCGCCGCCTTCGGGTACGGCTTGCCAGTGGTGTTGGCAAAGACCGGGATCGTCCCGGCGCGCCAGTCGAGCGTGCCGAGGAACGCGTGGAACGGCTCGCAGCTGGCGGCGACGATCGACGAGTGGAACGCTGATGCGACCGGCAGCCGGATCGCGGTGAGGCCGCGTTGCGAAAGCGTCGCTTGCGCGGCTTCGATCGCCTCGGTCGCCCCTGCGAGGACTACCTCGGTCGGCGCGTTGTCGTTGGCGATCACTACATCGGCGTCGCTGCCGAGCGCTGCCGACACCGTGGCGGCGTCAGCGCGGACCGCGATCATCGCTCCCGGCTGCGTCGCCGCGGCGGCCGCCATCAGCTCGCCCCGCTGCTTGGCCGCCGTCAGCAGCACTTCCTCCTGAAGCCGCCCGGCCGTGGCCAGAGCGGTGAGCTCGCCGAAGCTGTGGCCGGCCACGACGTCGGGCCGCAGGCCGACGCTGCGGAGCAGCGAGAGGTAGCCCAGGCTCACCGCGGCGATCGCCGGCTGAGCCGTCTCCATCGCGGTGAGCGTCTGCTGCTGGCGCGCGCGCTCCTCGTCGCTGAACTCCGGGGGCGGGAACACCGCGCGATCGAGGGGGCATGCGCCGAACTCAGGCAGGTCGGCCGCGCGATCCCAAACGTCCCGCGCCGACTCGAAGGTCATCGCCGCGGCCGCGCCCATGCCGACGTACTGGGAGCCCTGCCCCGGGAACAGGAAGGCGGTCTTGCCGGCGCCCGGATCACCAGTGCCGCAGAGCACGTCCGGGTCGGCGAGCTGCTCGATGGTGCCCTGCTCAAGGGCCGCGGCGGCGCGCCGCGCTTTCTCGTCGAGCTCTGCCGCATCGGCGACGACCAGGGCGAGACGGACGTCCGCGCTGGCGTCGAACTGCTCCGCCAGCTCGGCCGCGATCCTGGCGATGGCTTCGCCTGCCGCCGCGCGCTTGGCGACCGCGCGCAACGCCCTGCCGACGGTCGACCGCGACGCCCCGGACAAGACGATGAGCTCTTCGCTCCACGCTCGCAGGCGCTCGGCGTGCCGGCCGGGGCCGGTGTATTCCTCGATGGTGACGTGGAAGTTGCTGCCGCCGAACCCAAACGAGCTCACGGAACCGCGCCGCGGATGCTCACTGGATCGCACCCACGGCCGCGCGATCGTGTTGATGTAGAGCGGGCCGTCGTCCAAGCCCAACTGTGCGTTCGGCCGTTGCACCTTGAGCGTGGGGGGCAGCACCTTGTGGTGCAGGGCCAACGCGACCTTGATCAGACCGGCGGACCCGGCGGCCGCCTTGGTGTGGCCGATCTGCGACTTCACCGAGCCAAGCGCGCACCACGCACGCCCCTCGGGGTTGGCCGGTCCAAACACCGACGTCAAGCCGCGCGCCTCCGCCGCGTCACCAGCCTTGGTGCCCGTGCCGTGCGCCTCGACCAGCTCGACGGTGGCGGGCGAGTAGCCGGCGCGGTCGTACGCCCGCGCGAGCGCCTTTGCCTGCCCCTCCGGCCGCGGCGCATAGACGCTGGAGCCACGGCCGTCCGAGGAGGCGCCGAGGCCACGGATCACCGCGTAGATGGGGTCGCCGTCGCGCTCCGCGTCCTCGAGCCGCCGCAGGGCCAGCATGCCGACGCCTTCGCCGATGAGCGTGCCATCGGCGTCCTCCGCGAACGGCCGGCAGTCGCCGGTCGGCGAGAAGGCTGGCGTCTTGGAGAAGCACATGAACATCAGGATGTCGTTGAGAGCGTCGACGCCCCCCGCGATCACCATGTCGCTGTCGCCGAGATAGAGCTCGGACAGTCCCGCTTGCAGGGCGGACATCGAGCTCGCGCACGCGGCATCCGTGACGAAGTTCGATCCACCCAGGTCCAGTCGGTTGGCGATGCGGCCCGCCACGACGTTGCCGAGCAGCCCGGGAAAGGAGCTCTCCTGCCACGGTTGGTAGTGGTCGCCGATGCGCTTCACGACCTCTTGCACCTTGCTCTCCGGCAGCCCGGCGTCGCGCAGCGCCTTGCGCCAGATGGGGTGCTGCAGGCGCGACCCCATCTGCACGACCAGCTCCGTCGCGGACGCCACGCCGAGGATCACGCTGGTTCGACTGTGATTGGCGTCGCCGTCTCGGAAGCGCGCCGCGTCGGCCAGTACGCGCTTCGCCGCGATGAGCGCCAGGAGCTGCGCGCTGTCCGTCGCCGGAATCGCGTTGGGCGGGATCCCGAACTCCGCGGCGTCAAAGGGCACGCCCCGCAGGAAGCCGCCGCGCTTGGCGTAGGTCATGTCCGGCGCGGTCCGATCGGGATGGTAGTAGTCCTCGATCAGCCAGTGATGCGGTGGCACATCGGTGAGGCGGTCGGTGGCGGACACGACGTCGCGCCAGAACCCGAGGAGGTCCTCGCTCCCGGCGAAGAGAGCGCTCATCCCGACAATGGCGATGGGAGACGATGTCTGCACGTGTGGTCTCAGCGAAGTGGACGAGGCTGAAAGCCACGCTCTCCCGGCGCGATGGCAACGCCGGCGAGGCTCAGCTGATTGGCCCGTGTGATGTGTGCGGCGCCCTCGAGAAGGTTGAGGCCGACCTGCACAACGGAACGATGGTCGACGGGCTCGAGGAACGTCCCGCGTACCCAGTCATTGAAGGCTCCCATGGCGGGGCCGCACCAGATTTGATAGTCGCCGCGCCGCGAGGTCTCTCCATTGCGCGCCCATTGCGAGCCCATGAAGAGATACCAGCGGAACACGAGAGCCATCTTGTGCCTTGGGTCGGCCTCGGCTTTGGCGACTTCGGTCGGATCGCGCTTGCCGAAGAACGCCTTGGTCTCGGCCCAGATCTCGTCGACCGACCGGCCGAGGACCTTCTCTTCGAGATTGGTGCGTTCGCCGGGGGGCATCGCCTCCAAGCTCGGGTAGGTGCGATAGACGCGATACAGCTCTTTGCCCCGTTGCGCGAAGAGCGTGCCGCGCTTGAGCACCTGCACCTCGACGCCCAGCTCGAACATGTCGGCCGCAGGTGCCATGGCCACGTCGGTCATCGACGCGCGGGCGAGCAGCTCGCGGCCGTCTCGCGACAGGCCGGACTCGACCGTGCTCTGGTTGACGGAACCGGTCACCACGTAGGCCGCGCCCGCGGCAAAGGCCGCGGCCAACGCCGCTGGGGTCCCAAGGCCGCCGCCGACGCCGACGCGCGGTGGCGCGTAGCCGTGCTGCTCCGCCACTTCGCATGCCAGCGCGGCGATCCGCGGCAAGAGGACGGGCAGCGGGCGATTGTCGGTATGCCCACCGGAGTCCGCCTCCACGGTGATGTCGCCGGCGACCGGAATCCGCTGGGCTAGCTCGGCCTCGGCCGGCGTGAGGTGCCCGGCGGCCACCAACGGCGCCAGCATCGCCTCGGGCGCGGGCGACAGGAACGGCCGCGCAACCTCGACCCGCGACACCTTGGCGAAGAGGTGCGTGCGTCGCTCGACGTAGCCGGCGCTGTTGGCGCGCAGGCCCTTCGCGGCTAGGCGCACTACGGCCGGGGACAGTCGCATGAACGCGGATGCCGAGACGTTGCGCACGCCGCGCGCGAGCATCAACTCCACAAACTCCATCTCCAGGTGCGGCTCCTGGGGACTGTGGATGAGGTTGGCACCCCAGTGGCGGACTTGGTCGCCGAGCGCGCCCTGGATCTTCGCGATCGCTTCGTCGACGACCGGCATCGGGAGCCCGGCACTGCCAAAGAACGCCATGAGCCCCGCCCGTGCGGACGCGATCACCATGTCCGCCGTCGCGATGCCGCGCGCCATCTCGCCGACGACGTAGGGGAAGCGGCAGCCGTGCGCGGCGGTGAACGAACGATCGCCCAGCCATTCCGGGTAGAGCGGCGGCAGCACACCGATCAACGTTTGCCCAGGGGCGAGACCGCCGAGCGGTCCGCCACCGGCGGCCAATGGCACCGCCTGGACGACACCGCCGCCGTTGATGAGCGCCGCGGGCACCCGGATCGCGACACCGCCGGGCCCGTCGCCGACTCCGGCAGCTCGAGCCTCGGGCGCGGTGGCCGGGGGCGCGGCGGCGGGGGGTGGGGCGGCTGCGGCTAGGCGGCTTTCCATGAGTGCCTTTTCGTGGCGCGAGATCGAGCACGACAGCGGCCGCGAGCCGGGCTTCACCGCCGCCGCGACCGCGGGCCCTGTCGGGACTTCGGGCGGAGCATGCTAAGGGCCCCGAGCCCGTTCGCGCCACAGGCAGAACGGGTCGGTTCTGCGGACGGCGTGTGGGGCCACTCGACCTCCAGCCGTCGGACGTCAAGTCCGATCAGTGGTCGTCGCGGCCGTGGAGCCGTCCCGTCACGGGGACACACGGCGTCGGGCGGGCCCGAGGGCAACGATTTCGTCGGTTTCTTCTGGCGATCGGGACCGCGTTGCCGCGCGGGCTCTACCGCTTGCCCAGATCGTGTTGGGGCTGGCGCCCCGCGGCGACTCCTCGAAGTCGCCAAAGCGGCGCGGTCCGTGGACTACGGCGTGGTGATGGTGTGCGTGTGGGGCGGCAGGTTGGCCTCGGTCAGCGTCACGCTCTCGCGGCCGCCCTTCGCGCCGAGGTTACGCGTGCTGAGCCCGGGGCCGCTGCCCGTGTGCATCATGAAGCGGCCACGCAGATCGGGGACGCCGAACGTTTGCCGACCATCGCCGCCGTAGGTGGTCCCGAGGATCGAGAAGGCCGCGCTGTACTGATTGACCTGCAGCAGGGTGCCGTCGCAGAAGTGCCAACCGCCCGGCGCAAAGTTGCCCGCGAACATCCGGATCTCGCCGATCTTGGGGTTGCCGCTGGAGGTCACGCCGGGCCCGCCCGTCCGCTGCGGGTAGTCACCGGCGAGACAGATGATGTGGTGGAGGACCAAGAAAGGCGGCATCGTGTCGACCGCCGCGGCCGAGCCCGTGGGGTCCGTGCCGGCCGGGACCGGGCCGGCCAGTCCTTGGGCGCCGGCGGGACCTTGCGCGCCTTGCGGGCCGACATTGCCCTGCGGCCCGACGGGCCCCTGCGGCCCGGATGCACCTTGCGGGCCATCGTCGCCCTGCGGGCCCGCCGGGCCCTGAGCGCCGAGGTCGCCCTGCGGCCCCGTCGGGCCCTGGTTGCCCTGCGGGCCTTGTGGCCCGGTGTCGCCTTGCGGTCCGACCGCACCCTGGTTGCCCTGCGGTCCGACGGGTCCCTCATCGCCCTGCGGGCCGATGGGGCCTTGGTCGCCTTGCGGTCCGGTCGGGCCCTGGTCGCCCTGTGGGCCGATGGGGCCCTGGTTGCCCTGCGGTCCGGTCGGGCCTTGGTCGCCCTGTGGTCCGAGCGGCCCCTGGTCGCCCTGCGGTCCCGCCAGACCGACATCGCCCTTTGGCCCCGCGGCGCCGGGGTTGCCCTGCGGTCCCTGTGGCCCGGTGTCGCCCTGTGGTCCGGCGGGGCCCTGGTTGCCCTGGAGGCCGGTCGGGCCCTGGTCGCCCTGTGGGCCGATGGGGCCCTCGGCGCCCGGTGCGCCCTGCGGTCCGACGTCGCCCTGCGGTCCGGCCGGGCCGTTGTCGCCCTGCAGTCCGGCCGGGCCTTGGTCGCCCTGCCGTCCGATCGGGCCCAGATCACCCTGCGGTCCCTGCGGTCCGACAACACCCTGCGGACCGATCGGCCCGGCAGGACCCGCGGGGCCGACCGGGCCCGGGGTGCCGGGCTGCCAGGTCGCGTTGCCGCTGCCGTCCGAAGTGAGGACCAACCCGTCCGCGGCGCCCGTCGGCAGGTTGAGGCCGGCGACGCGCGCCGTCCCCGCGACGTCGAGCTTGGCACCGGGCGTCAGCGTGCCCATGCCGACGTTGCCGGCGGCATCGACGTTGAAGAACAGGTTGAGCGGCATCAGCTGTCCAAACACCGGGATCGAGCTCGCGCGAAGGCACAGGTCGGTCATCCCGTCGCGGATGGCGGCGGCGCACGCGGCGCTGCCCGCCACCGAGCGCGCGACGCCCGCGTCGGCGGCGCGCGCCGCGAGGCCGCGCTGCGTGCGCGCCGCGTCCACGGAGGCCGGAGGCGGGCCGTCGTTGCCTGGCGCGCTGCCGAGCGTTCGGCCGAGCGCGATCCGCGCGAAGGATCCGTTCGCGGGGCGTAGGTACATCTCGTCCGACCAGGTGATCAGGTGCAGATCGGGTCGGCCGCCTTCCTGCGCGTAGAACCAGCTCGCGTCGAGGACGCGCGCGTGGGTCGGCAGACCGCTCGTCGCGGTGACGTCTTCGAAGATGCCGCGGTCGTTCTGCCGCAGCAGCTTGCTGTGCCCGGAGTAGGACGCCAGAAACAGATCCTGATCGCCGTCGCCGTCATAGTCGGCCCACGCGGCTTGATGCGCGTCGCGCGACATGCCGGCCAGGCCAGTGGTCGCAGTGACGTCCTGGTAGTGCAACCCACCGGCGTGGCGCAGGAGGCGCGCCCCGTCGTTGGCCAGCACCAGCACGTCGACCATGCCGTCGCCGTCAAAGTCGGCCCAGTAGTAGGTCTTCGTCGTGGGGTTGGGCACGGGCGTCGAGGCGCCGGTCGCCGCGCTAGCGGCAATGGTGGTCCCGAGCGCGGCGGAGATGCACGCGAGCGCGGCGCGCGACGAGGTGAGATTGAGCATCATGAGTGCAGCAGTGAGTCGTGGTTTGGCTTGGTCTGTGGTCGGGGCACCACAGCGGGAATTCGGTGGGGGGCGGCGCGCGTCGTGATCCAACGGCTCGAGCGCGTTCGCCTTCTGCACGGTGCACGAGGTCTGGGCGCGTCCTCCACACCGGTTTTCGCCGGCTTTTTGGCCGGCCGTCGCGACCGCTCGGACGGGGCGCCGCAAAGTGCTCTCGCGCGCCCGCGGGGCCGCGAGCGGCGATCACTGCGAGGTGATCGAGTGGCTGTGGCTCGGCAGGTTGCTCTCGGTCATGGTGACGCGCTCTTGGCCCGATCGCTCACTGAGTCGACGCCTCGACAGTCCCGGACCGGTGCCTGCCGAGGTGGGCATCCGGCCGCGCAGATCGGGCAACGCGAAGGTGTTGCGCCCGTCGCCGCCGTAGGTGGTCCCGAGTACGGCGAACGTGGCCGCGTACTGGCTGATTTGCAGCAACGAGCCGTCGCAGAAGGCATAGCCGGTCGGGGCGAAGTTGCCGGCGAACATGCGGATCTCGCCGATGATGGGGTTCAACGCGATGCCGCCGGATCGCTGCGGGAAGTCGCCGCCGATCGCGATGATGTAGTTGACCGCGCGGAAGGGTGGCATGGTGTCGAACGGCGTGCCCGAGCCGGCGGCCGCGGTAACGGTCGGCGCTGGACCGGGCGGGCCCTGCACGCCGGCGGTGCCCTGGGGCCCCTGCGGACCGTCGTCGCCCTGAGGCCCCGCCACGCCGACGGCGCCTTGCGCCCCCTGCGATCCGACGTCGCCCTGCGGGCCTTGCGGCCCAGTCAGGCCAGGCAGGCCTTGCGGTCCCGCCGGCCCGTCATCGCCCTGGGGGCCCGGAAGACCGAGGTCGCCCTGCGGCCCTTGGAGGCCGTCGTCGCCCTGGAGTCCCTGCGGTCCGACGTCGCCCTGCGGGCCTTGCAGCCCGGCGTCGCCCTGGGGCCCGGCGGTGCCGACCGCGCCCTGCGACCCCGGCAGGCCGACGTCGCCTTGGGTGCCGGCGGGGCCGACATCGCCCTGCGGCCCCGGCAGGCCGACGTCGCCTTGGGGGCCCTGGGGGCCGAGGTCACCCTGCGGCCCCTGAAGGCCATCGTCACCTTGTGGTCCCTGGGGGCCGAGGTCGCCCTGCGGCCCCGCGACCCCGTCGTCGCCCTGCGGTCCCTGAGGACCGAGGTCGCCCTGCGGTCCCTGCGGGCCATCATCACCTTGCGGGCCTTCGGGCCCGGTGTCGCCCTGAGGTCCCGTGGGCCCGACGTCGCCCTGCGGGCCTGGCGCGCCAACATCACCCTGGGGTCCCTGCGGCCCGATCACGCCCTGCGGTCCCGCGGGGCCGAGGTCGCCCTGGGGTCCCTGTGGCCCAGCGGGTCCCGCTGGGCCGACCGGGCCCGGCGTCGGCGCCTGCCAAGTGGCGTTGCCGCTCGGGTCCGAAGTGAGGACCTGCCCATCCGCGGCGCCGGTTGGCACGTTGAGGCCCGTGACCCGCGCCGTGCCGGCCACGTCGAGCTTGGCTCCCGGTGACCGCGTGCCCATGCCGACGTTGCCGGCGGCATCGACGTTGAAGAACTGGTTGAGCGGCATGAGCTGGCCGAGCACCGGCACCGAGCTGGCGCGAAGGCACTGGCCCGTGGCCTGGTCGTAGACCGCGGCCGCGCACGCGACAGCGCCACCCTGCACCGACCGAGCCACGCCCGCGTCTGCGGACTGAGCCGGCAAGCCGCGCTGGGCGCGCGCCGCGCCGACGGTGGCCGGTGCCGCGCCATCGGCGTGGGACGCCTGCGTGGCACCGAGGTCGAGGCGCTGAAACAGGCCGTCGGTGGCCCGGAGATACATCTCGTCGTTCCACGTGATCAGGTGCAGATCCGGCGTGCCGCGCTCCTGGCGGTTGAGCCAGCTCGCGTCGAGGACGCGCGCACCCGCCGGGATGCCGCTGGTGGCGGTGACGTCTTCAAACATGCCGCGGTCGCCTTGGCGCAGCAGCTGGCTGCGGCCGTCGTACGAAGCGACGAACAGATCGAGATCGCCATCACCGTCGTAGTCGGCCCAGGCGGCCTGATGCGCGCGGGGCGCGAGGCCGGCCAAGCCGGTCGCGGCGGTCACGTCGTCGTAGGTCATGTCGCCGGTGTGCCGCAGGAGGCGCGCGCCGTCGGCGCCGAGCACGAGCACGTCGACCATGCCGTCGCCGTCGTAGTCAGCCCAGAAGAAGCCTTTGGGGGACGGGTGCCGGGGGGAGTCGTCGGTCGCGGCGCCGGTCGCGGTCGAGGCCGCGCCGAGCATCGCGGAAACGCACGCGATGACGGCGCGCGACGAGGTGAGATTGAGCTTCATGGATCCAGGGGTTCGGGTGCGGCGGCGGTGGTGAGCCGCGGCCTTGAGAGTCGTTCGTGGCTTGCGCCCTTTGCCGGGTGCACGAGGGCGGCGCGTGCGCACCACAGCGGTTTCGCCGGGTTTTTCGCGGCCGGAATGCGCGACGCGGCCCGCAAGGCGCGGACCCGTCGCGACGTTCCCCCGGATCGGCGCGGCCGTCGGACGCGACTGGGGGAGGTTCTGACGCTACGGCGTCGTGATGGTGTGGCTGTGGCTGGCCATGTTGGCCTCGGTCAGCGTCACGCGCTCGCTGCCACCCCCCTCGCCGAGCGACCACCAGGTGAGCCCCGGGGCGTTGCCCTGCTGGACCGGGATGCGGCCGCGCAGATCGGGCAGGCCGAAGGTGGTGCGACCGTCGCCGCCATACGCGGTGCCGAGGACCGAGTAGAGCGATTGGTAGTCTTCGATCTCCAGCAGGTCCCCGTCGCACAACGCCCAGCCCGCCGGCGCGAAGTTGCCGGCGAACGTGCGGATCTCGCCGAGCATCGCGTAGGGCGCTGGAGTGGGACCTGCACCCCGCGGCGGGTAAGCGCCCTCCAGCGAGATGATGTAGTTGCAGTTCACGAAGGGTGGCATGGTGTCGACCGGAGTGGCCGAGCCGGTGGCGTCGGTCGTGGCCGGCACCGGACCGATCGGGCCCCGCGCGCCGGCTGGGCCCTGTAGGCCTTGTGGGCCGGCGGCACCCATCGGTCCCGGCAGGCCTGCCAGGCCCTTCGGTCCTTGGGGGCCGGCGTTGCCTGGCGCGCCCTGGGGTCCTTGCGGTCCGGTGTCACCTTGTGGTCCCTGGGGTCCGGCATCGCCCTGGGGTCCCTGCGGGCCGGTGTCGCCCTGCGGGCCCTGTGGGCCGGGGTCGCCTTGCGGGCCCTGCGGGCCGAGGTCCCCCTGCGGTCCTTGGGGACCGAGGTCACCCTGTGGTCCTTGGGGGCCGATGTCGCCCTGCGGCCCTTGCGGACCGATGTCTCCCTGCGGGCCCTGTGGGCCGATGTCTCCCTGCGGGCCCTGTGGGCCGACGTCGCCCTGGAGGCCCTGTGGGCCGATGTCGCCCTGGGGTCCCTGCGGGCCGATGTCGCCCTGGGGTCCTTGGGGGCCGATGTCGCCAAGGGGGCCCTGGAGCCCGGCGTCGCCCTGTGGTCCTTGGGGGCCGACGTCGCCCAGCGGTCCTTGGGGGCCGATGTCGCCGAGGGGTCCCTGCGATCCGGCGTCGCCCTGTGGTCCTTGCGGCCCGGCCGCGCCCAAGGGGCCCTGCGGTCCGAGGTCGCCGATGGGTCCCTGCGGTCCGACGTCGCCTTGTGGTCCTTGTGGGCCGACGTCGCCCGGCGGCCCTTGCGGCCCGGCCGGCCCGGCTGCCCCCGTCGGGCCCGGCGTGCCCGGCTGCCAGGTGGCGTTGCCGGCGTCGTCCGAAGTGAGGACGAGGCCGTCGGCGGCGCCGGTCGGCAGGTTCAGGCCAGAGACGCGCGCGGTCCCCGCCACGTCGAGGTTGGCCGTCGGCGTCGTCGTGCCGATGCCGACATTGCCGGCGGCGTCGACGTTGAAGTGCTGGTTGAGGGGCATCAGCTGGCCGAGCACCGGGTCCGAGCTGGCGCTGATGCATTGGTCAGAAGTGCCGTCGAGGAGCGAGTGGGCGCACGCCGCGCTGCCAGCCGCGACCGACCGCGCCGCGCCGGCATCCGCCGACCGCGCCAACAGGCCGCGCTGCAAACGTGCGGCGTCGACGGTTGCCGGCGGTGCGCCGGCGGATGCGGCTCCCGTCGCGCCGAGGTCGACGCGCTGGAACAGGCCGTTCGCGTGGCGGAGGACGATCTCGTCGGACCAGGTGATCAGCTGGAGATCGGGCCGCCCGCCGTCTTGGCGCGTGGACCACTTCGCGTCGAGCACGCGCTGGCCGGCCGGGATGCCGCTTGTCGCCGTCACGTCTTCAAACATGCCGCGGTCGTTCTGCCGCAGGAGCTGGCTGCGGCCGGAGTAGGAGGCGACGAACAGATCCAGATCGCCGTCGCCGTCGTAGTCGGCCCAGGCGGCCTGATGCGCATCGCGCACCGCGCCCGCCAGCCCCGTCGCGGCGGTCACATCGTCGTAGGCCGTTCCCCCGGTGTGGCGCAGGAGGCGGGCGCCGTCTTGGCCGAGCACGAGCACGTCGACCATGCCATCGCCGTCATAGTCCGCCCAGAAGTAGCCCTCGGGGGAGGGGTCGGCCTGCGGCGTCCGGTCGCCGGTGTCGGCGCCCGAAACTGCGGTGGCCCCGAGCATGGCAGAAACGCACGCCAGCACGGCGCGCGACGAGGGGAGATGGAGAGTCATGAATTCGAGGGTCGTGATCGTTGGCGGATGCGGTCAGTGCTTTGGAGCGAGGGCGGGCACGCCGAGCGGATCGCGCGGCGCGTTTGCCCGCTGCCCTCTGCACGACCCTCGCGGCGCCCGCCCACAACGCTTTCGCGGTTTTTTGGCGTGGTCCGCGTCGGGGTGGGGGGGCGCCAGGCTCCGCTTCCGCCTCCGCTCCCGCTCCCGAGTCCGCCCCCGAACTACCAATCCCGACCTCCCCCAAACCCCACTCACTCGAACATAGCCGCGCCTCTTCCTTCCCCCCTCGCCAAGTGAGGTCGTCGGGGAGACCCCGGGCTCCCTTGCGTGGGATTCGACCTGCCCGTTCCATGGCGCGTGCTCGCACCATGCTTCGCCTGCTCGCCATCCTCGTCCTCGCCGTCGGCGCCGTGTTCGCGTGGCCGCGCGTGCGGGCCGCGATGCAACGCCCTCCCGCGGTGGAGGTCGCCGTCGTGCAGCGAGACGACGTCGACCGAGTGCTCGCGGTCACCGGTCGCATGCGTCCGCGCCAACGCAACCGCCTGACGCCGATCGAGCGGGGCCGGCTGATCGAGCTGGAGCGCGAGGAAGGCGACCCCGTGCAAGTCGGCGAGGTGGTGGCGCGGCTGGACGCGACGCGGCTGTGTGCCGACATCGCCGAGGCGTCGGCCCGGGCCTTGGAAGCCGAGGACAGTCTCGCGCAGGCACAGCGCGATCTGGAGCGCGCGCGAGAGCTGAACGCGATCGGTGCCACGTCCAGTGAAGAGATCGAGCGCGTGCGCCTGGCGCTGCAGGTGCGCGAGCGCGGGCTCGCGGCGGCGAAGCGGCGCGAGGACTCGTTGACCGCGCGCCGCGAGGATCTCGTGCTGCGCTCGCCGCTCGAGGGGGTCGTGCTGGAGCGCCCGGTGGACCCGGGGCAGACCGTGGGGCCGGGCGACGTGGTCTACGTCGTCGCGACGGTCGCGGACCCGTGGATCGAGGCCGAGGTCGACGAGCGCTTTCTCGCCGACCTGGCCCTTGGTCAATCCGCCCGCGTGGCGCCGGCCGGCCGAGCGCGCGAGGCGCAAGCGGCGGAGTTGGTGCACATCGGGCGCAACGTGAACCGTCTCAGCGGCGCGGTGTTGGTGCGCTTTCGCCTGGCCGCGGCCACCTCGGACTTTGCCGTCGGCCAGACGCTCGACGTCAACGTCAAGGTCGACGAGCACGCCAGTGCGCTCGTGGTGCCAAGGGCCGCGGTGGCCGACCTCGATGGCCAGCCCTGGGTCCTTGTCGCTGAGGCCACCGAGCGCCCGGGCGAACGTCGGGCGGTGCGCGTGGCGGTGGACGCGATCGATTGGCCGGCGCCGCAGATCGTCGTGCGAGGCGGGCTCGAAGCCGGCGACGAGGTGCTGTTGGAGCCGCGGCCCGAATGGGACGATCGCGTCGTCCGGCCGGCGACCGACGCGGGCGCGACGCCCGAGCGCGCGCAGTGAGCCCGTTTGAGTTCAGGGTCGCGATCCGGCACCTGCAGAGCAACGGCCTGCAAACCCTGCTCATCCTGGCGGGCGTCGCGCTCGGCATCGTCGCCTACACGTTTATCGCCGCCCTGATCAACGGCCTCGCGATCAAGCTGACCAACGACGTCATCGGCAACATCGCGCACGTGGTGCTGGAGCCGCCCGACCGCGATCCGCGCGTGCTGTGGCCGTCCGAGCGCCGGCGGGTCCTGGTCGCCGTCCAGCGGAGCAACGAGCTGCGGCCGCGGATCGAGGGCTACGCGACGCTGGTCGACTCGATCGAGGCGATGGGCGGGGTGGCGGCGGTGGCGCCGCAGGTGGTCGGCAATGGCTTCTTTCAGCGCGGCGAGAAGATCAAGCCCGTCGGCATCACCGGCGTGCCCATCGAGGCGATCTCGTCGATCATCGATTTCGACAGCAACATCGTGCGCGGCACGACTCGGCTCGGCCCCGGCGATGTGATGATCGGGATCCGGCTGGCGGATGAGCTCGGCGTCACGGTCGGGCAGCAGCTCCGCATGCTCAGCGAGCGCGGTCGCGAGCGCAATCTGCGCGTGCGCGGCGTGTTTGACGTGGGCAGCGCGAACGTGAACGAGCGCCTCGCGTTTTGTGATCTGCGCACCGCCCAGAGCCTGCTCGAGCTCGAGGGGGCGGTGTCCGAGATCGCGATCGACCTCGTCGACTTCGAGACCGCGCCGAAGACCGCGCAGCGGCTCGAGGCCGCCACCGGGTATCGCGCGCGCGATTGGGTGTCGGAGAACAAGAACCTGCAGGACGCCCTGCGCGGGCAGGGCTCGACGGGCAGCCTGATCAAGCTGTTTAGCTTGCTGACCATCGTGATCGGCGTCGCCAGCGTGCTGCTGTTGGCGGGCATGCGACGCCAGGCGGAGATCGGCATCTTGCGCAGCATGGGGGCCACGCGCGGCTGCATCCGCCGCATCTTTCAGCTGCAGGGCCTGGTGATCGGCGCGGTCGGCGCGAGCGTCGGCGCGGGGTGTGGTTGGCTGATCTGTCGTTCGCTCGAGCTGTTTGCCCGCCGCGCCGACGGCAGCCTGGTGCTGCCGGTGGATTCTTCGGCGGGCGAGTACGGCACGGCCATCACGTTGGCCACCCTCGCCGCCACCGTCGCGTCCGTTCTGCCGGCGTGGCGCGCCGCCAAGGTCGACCCCGTGGAGGTCATCCAACAGTGAGCGTCGCGACGTCGACCCCGCCGGTCTTGATCGCCCGCGAGCTGTGCAAGACCTACCGCGACGGCGAGCACACCACCGAAGTGCTGCGGAGCATCGACCTCGAGCTCGCCGTGGGCTCATTCACGGGGTTGGTCGGACGGTCGGGCAGCGGCAAGAGCACGCTGCTGTCGATCCTCGGCACGCTGCTCCGTCCCAGTGCGGGCACGGTCGAGGTCGCTGGCGCGCGCGTCGACTCCATGCGGGAAAGGCCCCTCATGCGGTTTCGCAATCGCACGCTCGGGTTCGTGTTTCAGTTCCACCACCTGATGCCCGACTTCACCGCGCTCGAGAACGTCTTGATGCCGGCGTATGTCTTGCACCGCCATGAGCGCGCCGCCGACCGCCGCCGCGCCGAGCGACTGCTCGACCGGGTGGGACTCTCGGCGCGGGCGCGGTATCGCGCGACGCGGCTCTCGGGCGGCCAGAAGCAGCGCGTCGCGGTCGCGCGCGCGCTCATGAACGAGCCGCGGCTGGTGCTCGCCGACGAGCCCACCGGCAACCTGGACCGCGAGGCGTCCGAGCAGCTCGTCGACCTGCTGCATGAGATCTCGGCCGAGGAGGCGACGGCGTTTTTGGTGAGCACGCACGACCCCGAGGTCGCGGCTCGGTGCGATCGCATCGTGCACGTCGAGGATGGCCGGGTTCGGGATGGCGTGATGTGATCCGGCCGTACGGTGCCGCGACAAAAACCACCGCATTGGCCGGGCCGAGCGCTACCCTCCGGCCGTGGCGAAGAGGAAAGGCGCGGGCTCCGACGCAAAGGTCTTCATCAGCTACCGGAAGGCCGACTGCGACCACGTGGCGGATCGTCTGCGGGAGGCGTTGGCGCGGACGTTCGGTGGCGAGGCGGTGTTTTTGGACCACCGCTCGATCGGGGCGGGGGAGGACTGGCGTGATGCGCTGACGCAGTCCGTGCAGGAGTGCGCCGTGGTGCTGGTGCTCATCGGGCCGGAGTGGCTCACCGCGCAGAACGAGTACGGCCGCCGACGCCTCGACGACCCCGAGGACTGGGTGCGCGCCGAGGTCGAGGCCGCGCTCGGCGCCGAGACCGCCGTGCCGGTGCTGGTCAACGAGGCCCGGCCGCTCCCCAAGGCGGCGATCCACGACCTGCCGATCGCGGCGTTGGCGGATCTCCAGGCCACGCGGCTGCGGCTCGCGGACTGGGACCACGACGTGGCGACGTTGGTGGCTCTGCTGCACGGCAAGGGGCTGACGTCCGTCGAGCCGCCGCCCGACGGCGCGGCGCCTGCCGCGCGGCCGACGCCCCTGGCCGCCGACGCCTCCGAGCTCGAGAAGTACCGCGCGACGATGGAGGAAGCGCACGGGACTCTGGCCTTGGCCGGCTTCGAGACCAAGGTGCGCGTGCCCGTGCGGCTCGAGGACCTCTACGTCCCGCTCGCGGCGCAATTGATGCTCGGCGGTACCGAGTGCACGTTCAGCGACGCCGCGGCGGCAGAGTCCGCGCGGAAAGACCTGCGACAACGCGAAGACGTGGCACTCACCCAGGCGTTCTCCTGCGCGGCCGCGCGCGGGCACCGCGGCATCGTCGTGCTCGGCGACCCGGGCTCGGGGAAGACCACGCAGCTCAAGCGCATGCTGCTCGGCGTCTTGCGGGAGGGGCCCGAGCTGCTCGGGTTGCCCGAGGGCGTGGTGCCGCTGTTTCTCCCGCTGCGATTGCTCCAGCCCGAAGATCTGCAAGCCAGCGTCGCGGCGCTCCTGGCGCGGACCTTTCCGCCGACCGCGCGCTTTGCGACGGACCTGGCGGAGCGCCTCGTGCGCGGCCCGGGCCGGCGTCTCTATCTGTTTGACGGTCTCGACGAAGTGCCGGCCTCGCGGCGGCCCGACGTGGGGCAGTGGATCCAGGACGCACTCGTCCACGACCCCGATGGCTACTTCGCCGTGACGTCGCGGTACGCCGGCTACGACGAAGCGGCGCGCGAGGCCCTGGGCGTGCGCTTTCTCGAGCTGCACCTGCGGCCGCTCGACGAGGACCAGCGCGACGCCTTCGTGCGCAACTGGTATGGGGTCATCGAGAGCTACTTCGACCCGCAGCATGGCGCGGCGACCGGCGCCGCGAAGGCAGACGAGCTGATCGGGCGCTTGCGGGACCGCAAGTTTCGCGCGCAGCGCGTCTCATCGCTGACGGCCAATCCGCTGCTGCTGACCAACGTGTGCTTGGTGCACCGCGACCGCGGCAGCTACCTGCCGCAGGGCCGCGAGCGGCTGTACCGCGAGTGCCTCAACGTGTTGCTCGAGCTCTGGCGCGACTCCAAGCAGCTCGGTATCGCGCTCACTGCCGAGCGGGCCCGTGAGGCCCTGCAGCCGGTCGCGCTCTATCTGCATGACGAAGAAGGGCGCACCCGCGCGCCCGCGGCCGAGCTGGCGCCGGTGTTGGCCGAGACGCTTCGGCAGGTGGGCTGGACCCGCTCCGCCGAGGCGTTTCTAGAGGTCGTGCGGGACGAGAGCGGCCTGCTCACGGGCTGGAGTCACGCGGAGCTCGGGTTTTTGCATTTGGGCTTCCAGGAGTACCTCGCGGCGTGCGAGATCCACCGGCAAGTGACCGAGGCCGGGGTCGAAGGGGGCGAGGCTCCGCCGTGGCTCGATGTCCTCGCCGAACGCTTTGGGCAGAACTGGTGGCGTGAGGTGACCCTGCTGCTGCTCGCGCTCGAGGGGACGTCGCTGTTTCGGCCACTGTTTGTGCGCGTGGTCGAGCGCGAGGCGTTTGTCGAGCATGAGGATCTGGTGCAGGAGTGCCTGGAGGAGGCCAAGCGCGTGGACCCGGCGCCGTTTGCCGCGCTGCTCGATCGGGATGCCGGGGACGACGTGGGCCTGGCGGAGCGGCAGCTCGTGGCGGCGCGGGCGCTGCAGCGCGTCGCGCCGGACGAGCTGGAGAAGCGACAGCGCGTGCTGGCGAAGAGTGCGTCGCGCGCCGTCCGCGAGCGCTTTGGGGGCTCGACCGTGTCCAAGCGAGGCGGGACGCACGAGAAGACCGGCATCGAGATGGTCGACATCCCTGCGGGGACGTTTGTGATGGGATCACCGAAGTCGGAGAAAGACCGTTTCGACGTCGAGGGTCCGCAACGAGAGGTCGCGGTCGCACGCTTCGCCTTGGCGAGGACGGCGGTGACCAACGCGCAGTACGCCGTGTTTCTCGAGGCCACGGGCCATCGAGTCCCCGCGTACTGGGACAAGCGGCAGTTCAACCGCTCCGAGCAGCCGGTGGTGGGCGTCTCTTGGGAGGACGCGCGAGCGTTTTGTCGGTGGGCGGGCCTCTCGTTGCCCAGCGAGGCGCAGTGGGAGTACGCCTGCCGGGCGGGCACGACGACGCGATTTTGGTCGGGCGGCAGCATCAAGGACTTGAAGCGTGTCGGGTGGTACGACGGCAACGCCAAGGGCAAGCTGCACCCGGTGGGGGAGAAGCCCGCCAACGACTGGGGGCTGCTTGACATGCACGGCAACGTGTTTGAGTGGTGCCAGGACGAGTGGCACCGCGACTACACAGGTGCGCCGTGTGACGGCTCGGCTTGGGAAGAGGACGGCTCTGGCGCCCGTGTCTTCCGCGGGGGGGCGTGGAGGTACGACGCCAGGGTGTGTCGCTCTGCGTTCCGCAGCTGGTGGCGCCCCGACTACCGCATCGTCCTCCTCGGTTTTCGCCCCGCCAGTTCTCGCGACTGAGCCCCTTAACCACTTCACCGGGGGAACGGGACACCGCCACCCGTGGACCCATGCTCGTGGACCGCTACGTGCTAAATGCAAAGAAAATTCGACAGGCACTTACATAGCGCGGGTAGCCCCGAAGTGACATTTGCACATATGCTCGTGAGTGCTATCTTGCTACAGGCGCATTGCCCGCAGCAGGATCACCTAGCAGAGTAGTCATGGATGCAAGATCACAACAGTTCTAATCACAGCGGTAGACGGCTCGTCGTTCGCACGAGATGGGGGTTCGAATGGCTCTCGGAGCGCGGCGGAGGGATGTCTTGTCAATGATCTTCCGGCAGGGAATGACCCTGGTCGGGGTAGGACTGATCCTCGGCGC
>JBCCGH010000185.1:0-19364 GCA_039029375.1 Planctomycetota bacterium | reverse complement strand
CGAGCAGAGCAATGGCATCCGAGGCGCCCGGGCCGTAGCCCGGCAGGATGCGAAGGTCATGCGTGACCGAGCCGCCCGGTACCCCCGAGAGCCTCGCCGCACCTTCGAAGATGCCAGGTGCGCTCATCAGGTAGGGCTCGCGCTGTGGACGCTGGATCGCCAGGTCTCGCCCGCGGCCGCGACGTGCCAGATGCTCGAGCCGAGCTGGGCCGGCCTGACCAACCTCCAGGTGGGGAGCTTCTTCTCGGACGGTGAGGCGTGCTTTGTCGGCTACACACCGGGCGACAACAGCGTGCGCGTCGTGATGCTCGATACGCCTGGCTTGACGATCGTCCTCACGTACTCGGCGGCCGTCCTGGCCGCCGCAGCCGTCGACTACGACCCGGCGCTCCTGTACGACGAGCTGTGCGTCATCAGCGCCGATAGTACGCTGCGTGTGGACAACCTGGCGGCGGGGACGCAAGCGAGCGAGCCGATCCCCGCGGCGACCTCGGCCCTTGCCGTCCGAGTGCCGAGCCCCGTCGACGACATGTTGGTCGCCTATGTGGAGGGACCGGGTGGCAACGCACTCCTCGGGCGGTCGACGGGGCTCGCTCCCGAGACGACGGATCTCCAGGACCAGGCGCTCGTCGACCTGGCGGTCGCGGACCTGACCTACGACGGTTACGCCGATGTGAGCTTCATCGCGGAGACGGGGAGCTGGATCGATCTCCTCTTTCACCGTGGCCCGCTCCCGATCTCGCCGCGGTTTGAGTATGCGTGGAACGGCGGGGTCGCGGGCGCCTTCCCGGTGGGCGGCGCGCTGGCTCCCGGCGAGCGCGTGCGGGCGGCGCATGCGGACTTCGACGGCGATGGCGACGTCGACTTCGCGCTGGGCTACTCCAGCCTTGCCGGCGTGAAGATCGGCGTCAGTCAAGTGATCGAGGCGGCGGGCAACCCTGCCGACCCCAGCGAGACCGGCAGTGGCCTGGTGCCCACCTTCATGCAGTTGCCCACCTTGAACGCAAACGAGGAGCTCGATTGCCAAGTGTTGCTGCCCGCTCTCGGCGTTCCGCTCGAGCTCGAAGTCCTCAGCTGGGAGCTGCGGACCGAGAATGGCGAGAGGTTCTTGTTGCCGGAGGGGGTCCGTCACGCCTGTCCTGCCCCGGTGGCGGGAGTCGTGAACTGCAGCCCCTCGGTCGCGGCCGGCCCAACGCCCACGGGAGCCAGTCACGACCCGGCGGGCCACATCTTTGTGTTCCGCGCGCGCTACGCCTCGGCGCCGAACGCCGACCCGCTACCGGCCGTGCTCTTGGCGTACGAGCTCGACGGCGCCACCGGCCGGGTGATCACTCCGTATCCGGAGCTGCCACCGCCGACGGTGATCGGCAACGTGCTGATCTTGCCCATCGACTGAGCTGGTAGGCCACGGCGATCGCCGCGACGGCGAGCAGCGCCCCGACCACGAGCCGCGGCCAGGCCGCCGGTGCCTGCAGCGCCACGCGCACCGGCGCGAAGTCGGCGGCGTTCACGCGTAGCAGGCAGTGATAGGCCGGGGCTCGAAAGGTCGGCTGGCTGCCGACCCGGATGCGGGCCCGTCGCAGCGCCTCGGCCGGCGCTAGTGGCGCGGCCGCGAGCTCTTCGTGCATCGCGGTCGCGAGCGCGACGGCGCTGTTGAGCTCGATGTCGTGGTTGGCGAGGACCACGGTGTGGGCGCCGGCGGCAAACAGAGCCGCGCCCAGGTGATTGCCGCCGTCCTCCCCGCGGGGTAGCGGCGCGCGCCCGGCCTGGCAGGCGAGGACCGTGGTGAATGGTGCCGCCGCCGCGTTCTCGATGTGCTCGGAGCGCGCTAGACCCGGGGCGCCGCCGATCGCCAGGGCCGCGGGTCGCTCCGCCGTGGCGTCGTAGACACCGTGTGCCAGGATCAGCTGGTAGTCCGGTGCCGGCGGGCGCCAGGTGTCCAGGTCGAGCTCGACGGCGCGGATCGGAACACCGGTCCAAGCATCGAGCGCCGCGACGAGGCGCGCCTCGTCGACGTCGAGTGCACCGAGCTGCCAGCGTTCACGGACCTCGGGCCACGGGCGGGCGGCCCACGCCAGGCCGACGCGTTCGATGGGGGGCACGGCGGCGCGGCCCTTGAGCCACACGCCAACCGCCAGCGACGGCACGTGAGCGACGGCGTGGCTCCAACCGACGAACGGCTGCGTGTCACCGGCCAGCGCTTCGAAGGGCAGACGTCCCCACACTTCGGCGCCGACGACCAAGAGCCGCGGGCGGCTGGCGATCAGGCGCCAGGCCGGTGGCGGAAACAGAGCGTCGCGTAGTCTGTGCGCCAAATCGGCGCGCGCGTCGGGGTCGGTCGCCGGCCGGCTGACCAGGTCGACGAACGTTGCGATCTGCGGGCGCAGACGGCGCTCGCCGGCCACGTCAAACCGGTGAACGCGCCCATCGACGAGGACGAACAGGTGGGAGCCGATGCCGGCCGGCAACCAAGCAACGAGCGCGCCGTCGGGGGGCACGAGCCGCAACGCGGCCTCCAGCGAGGTCGAGCCGAGCCGCATGCGGCGCGCGAAGGCGCCGCGGTCGGTCACCGCGAGCAGGTCGGCGAGCGCCCGTCGTGCCCCGTCCGGGTGTCGTCGCACGCGTACCTGCATGAGCGCTGAGACCAGAGCGCGGCGACGTTCAAGGTGCAGGAATCCCACGCCGCCGGGCCGCGGCTCGACGAGGTCCCACTGCTCGAGGAACTGTTGCACCGCGCCTTCGAGGTCGTGCTCGAGCTGTGCCGGGATCTCGGCGTCGGTCGCGAGCAACAGCCGCGCCCGCGCGATGAGCACGCCATGCCACTTGTCCAGGATGCGTGGCCGCTCGATCCCGTCGATCGCCTTGGCTGCGGCCACGAGGTCGCCTTGGTCCAGCGCGAGGTCCGCGGCCCAGACGCGGGCGGCGGCCGCGACGTCGCGATGCTCGTGCGAGGCAAGCTCACCTAGCATCTCGAGTGCTTGGGGCTCGCGACCCGGGAGACGGCTCAGCGCGATGGCTTCGTTGATCCGGTAGATGGCGGCGGCGCGATCGGCGTCGCCGGCGGCGTCCGCGTCGCGCCGCCACGCGCCGGCCTGCTCGCCGAGCTCGGCGAAGCGTCCGGCGTAGTGCAGCAGGTCCAGCCGCCGCTTGCGCACGACCACGTGGTCCTCGCCCAGCACGCCGGCGGCGTCCCGAAAGTGCGCGGCTGCCTCGGGGAGTAGGCCGATCTCCAAGAAGAACTCACCGGCCGTGCCGTCCGCAGCGGCGCGAATGTACGCGCTGCGGGCCGCCGCGTCGGTCGGCTTGGTGGCCAGAGCGCGCTCCACGTGTCGCCGGGCGGCCCGTAGGTCGCCGGCCGCCATCTCGAGCATGGCGAGCTGGGTGTGGGGGGGGCAGTGCCCGGCTTCTGGCGGTAGATCGAGCCCGCGCTGCAGTGCGGCGCGGGCGGCGTCGTCTTCGCCGGCCATGATGTGCGCATCACCCAACAAGAACCAGGCGTCGCCGCGTGCCGCGATTGACCCGCTCGCGTCGGCGGCGGCCGCGGCCGTGGCGCAGAGCTCGGTCCACGCCGGGACTCGAACGGCCTCGGCGTCGCCGTCGGCCGCAACGTCGGCGCCGGCAAAGCGCCGCAGGCTGCGCGCCAAGAGATACTGCCAGTAGTGCGCGAGCTTGCTCGCGCTCGCGGGCCGGGCGCGCAGCAGACGCACGGTCGCCGCGGCCTCCGCCGGTGTCGCGAGGGTCCGGCCGTGCACAAGAGCCTTCGCGGTGGCGATCCACGCCGCTTCGTCTTGCGGCGACGGTTGGGCCGGCGCCGCCGCTGTCGCGAGGGTGCCGAGGAGGAGGGCGGCGGCAACGCGGCGCGTCATTGCGCGAGCGCGGCCTCAGCCTGCCCGGTGGCCAGTTCCTCGCCGGTCACCGAGTAGGCGCGCACGTGCCAGCGGATGCGGGGCGGCAGCGGGTCGGTCGGTGTCCATGAGTCGTCCTCGAGCGGCGGGCTCGCGCCGACCTCGGCGCGTTCCTCGTTGAGCACCCGCACCTCGAAGTAGCCGCCCGCGGGCAGCGTGTATTGCCAGCGGAACGGCCCGTACTCCGCGACGTCACCCACCGGCGCGACGCAGCGGATCCCGCCGCTGAGCCAGGGGCCGGGGCTTGGACGAGCGCGCGACGACCACCACCAGACCGTGACGGCGACGAGCGCCGCCGCCGCGACCATGGCGGCAACCCAAGTGCGTCGGCCCGTCGCCGGTCGCACCGTGTTGCCCGAGTGCTGGGTCACTGAAACGCGGACCAGGTCGTCGGCGCCTTCGAACGGCGGTGGGTCGTCCAGCGCCGAGAGCGCCGCCCGCTCCGCGTCTGCCGCCGCGCGCAGCTCATCGCGCACGGACAGCAGCCGGTCGAGCTCGCGCGCGAACCCCGGATCGCGGCGCGCTTTAGCCACCAGCGGATCCTCGAGCGATCGATCGCCGGCGGCGATGGATTCGAGTAGGCGCTCGTGCGCCGCGGACAGGCCGTCGGCGCTCATTGCTGCTCGGCCTCCGCGGCATCGAGGCAGTCACGCAGCCGGCGCAGCGCGCGGTAGTAGCGCGACTTGAGTCCCCCGACGCCGAGCCCGGTGCGGCGAGCGATCTCCTCGAACTCGAGCTCTTCGAAGGCTCGGGCGCGCACGATTTGTGCATCGCGGTCGGGCAGGCGCTCGAGGCAGGCGTAGACGTGGCCGAAATCATGGGGACTGGCGTCGGTCGCGACGGCCACTTCCAACTGGCTGCCGTCGCCGATGGCGCTGGCCGGCACCGGTTGCCGTCGCGTCTTGCGCGCCGCATTCATCAACACGAAGTGGCAGATCGACGCGACCCAGGTCACCAACGAGGCGTCGCCACGGTACTCCGCCAGCTTGCGCCAGGTGATCGCGATGGCCTCTTGGGTGGCGTCCTTGAGGTCCTCGATCGAGAGACGTGCACCGGCCCGGCGGTTTTGGGCCGCTAATAGCCGCGGCACGCAGCGCAGGCGCTCGGCGAGCTCGGCGGCTGCCGTGGGGTCGCCGGCGCAAGCTCGCCGGGCGAGCTTGCGATCGGCTGGGTGATTGCAGAACGTCAACGCGTCGTCGGCACAACAGAGCGAGCTACCTCTCGATTAGACCCTCAGTCCGATGGGTGAGCGAGACCCTGTCGGTGGTCACGCACCCCTTGGGGCAGGCGGTGCTGCGTTGGTGCCGGAACCGCGGCGGAAGTTGCAGCCGTCTGTCGAAATGTCGACGCCGACGTGCCGCCGTGGGAGGCTCGCGCTACCTGCTCCCGACCGTCGCTGCCAGGCCGTTCGAGAGCACGAGTCCCAGCGCCGTCACGCGGTCGGCACACAGGCCCTGAGCGTAGAAACGGCTGCCTGTGAACACCGGATTGCGCGGGATCGGCAGCGTGAGGAGGGCCACGCCGCCCACGTTGGTGGTCGGGACGACGAGGTCCGGGCTGACCAGGATCGAGCAGCCGACGGCGAGTGCGCCCAAGTCGAGCGGAAGCGGCAGCCCGCGCCACGTCGTGCGCGAGACGCCGACGAGCACGGCGGCCGGTGCCGTCGGCGCCAGGCCGGTGAGCGTCAGGTCGAAATCCGTTGCCAGCCATGGACGCGTGCCCGACGTGTCGAGGGCAGGGGCCGACGTGCCGGCGCAGCCAGTGCCAAAGCCATGGGCGGTGGCGGGTGCGTCGGCACCGTAGGTGAACGTGTCCCCAAATACGCCGACCGCGTCGCTGCCGCCGAACAACACGACCTGCTCGTGAGTGGAGTCGTAGGCGAGTGGTGTCCAGGCGCGCGGACCCGGGCCTGCCAGCGTGCCAGCGCGGCGGCGCCAGGGCTCGCTGCCGTCCCACTCGAACGTGCCGTCAAAGAAGACCGCGGCCGTGCTCGGGAAGCAGGTGCCACCGTAGTACACGACGCGCTCGCGCGCGGCGTCCCAGGTCATGCCGTGGGCGTAGCTCGGTTCAATCACGCCGTGGGCGCGTTCACGGTACACGAACTCCCATTGGGTGCCGTCCCACGCCCAGGTGTCGGCGGGGATCACCGAAGGCGTGCCGAGGTCCCAGCCGCCGTAGAGCAGGATGCGCCCGGTGGTGCCGTCCCATGCCAGGGCTGGTGAGGTGAGGGGCGCCAGCGGTCCGTGGACTCCTCCCAGAGACAGCGTCGGGCGTTGCGTCCAGGAGCGGCCGTCCCACTCCCAGGTCTCACCGAGAACCTCGGTCAGGGTGCTGCCGCCGTAGAGGACGACGCGCTGCCGCACCGGGTCGTAGGCCATCCCACAATTCCATCGCGGCGACGGTCCGGAGGTCGCGATCCGCTGCCATCGCGTCCCGTCCCATTCCCAGGTGTCGCCAAACAGGTTGTTGGCCAGGTCGCCGCCGCCGAACACGACGATCCGGTCCCGGCCCGAGTCGTAGACCATGCCGTGGCCGAAGCGCGGCGTGGGGCCGCTCGCCGCTGCTCGGGCCCACGTGCCGGGGCCGCCGTTCCACAGCCAGGTGTCCCCAAAGCAGCGGCCGCCGCCGCACCCGCCGAAGAGGACGACGCGTTGGCTGCCACCGTGCCCGGCGAGGCCGTGGGCCGTGCGCGGGGTCGGCGAGTTGGTGGGGTTGCGGAGGGTCCAGGAGGTCTGCGCCGAGGCGGAGACGACGACGAGCGTAACGAGCAGGGAAGTGGCGCAGGAGCGCCGAATCAGGGCAGGTTGCATGCGAGTCCGTTGAGGGTTGGGGGGGACGACTCGCGCGATGCAGCGACCGACTCTCGGCGAGGTGTAGTTCGGAAGTCGGGCGAGGTTGCAGCTGACGCGTGGTTTCTGGGCGCGTGAACGGTCGGCGGGCGCGGGCCATGGCGCAGGCCGGTCGGCCCCACCCTACCCGCGGCCCGCCCGGGCGCGTCCGCATCACCGCACGACGGACAGGATCGGCGCGAGCCGCACGTTGCGGAACTCGATTGGCGCCCCCTCCGACTGGAGCCCGATCGCGCCTTCACGGACGGTGACGTCGATCGCGCGGTTGGTTTCGCGCCCGTTCACGGTCACGACCACCGTGTCGCCGCGGCAGCGGATCTCCATCTGATTCCACGCCCCGGGCGGGTATTCGACGTCGTCGACGCGGCGGGCGATGCGGCGGTGCCGGTGGAGATCGCGCGGTGCGCGCACGCGTCGGCGCCGCGTGTCGTCCTCGACCGTGAGCGAGACTCCGGCCCCGATGGTCCAGAACTCGCCGGCGCGGCCGGCCGCGAGCTGCACCTCGAGCGAGCGCGGCCAACCGTAGAACAACAGGGGCGCGGTCGCGTGGACGAGGACGCCGCTGTTGCCGCCGGATTCTTCGGGCCAGCGCCACTCGAGGGATAAGGTGTAGTCGCGGTACCAGCGGCGGGTCTCCAGGTAGCCGTGAGGCTGGCCGGCAAGGCGTAGGACGCCGTTCGCGTCGAGCTGCGCGATGTCGCCCAGCGTCGAGTCCGAGTCGCGGCAGACCCAGCGCCAGTGCGCCAGCCCGTCGAGCAGATCGAGGGTTGCCGCGGGGGCGGCGACCGTGTCGGGTTCGGTGCCGCGCGGGATCGGTTCGAGCACTTGCTCGATGCCGACGAATTGGTCGTCGCCCGGGGGGCGGATGGCGACGAGCAGGGTCGGCGAGATCGGGCCACTCGCGTGATGGACACGGACCGCGTGGCGCCCCGGCGCGAGCGCAACGTCGGCGATGAGTGGCGTCTCGTCGCGCGCCGACGGCCCGAGAATGCGAACCCCGTCGACGAACAGTTCCGCCCGGCCGTCGCGCGTCTTCAGCCGGAAGCCGTGCGGGCCGGAGTCGGCGTCTCCAACCATGAAGGTGCCCTCGAGCGCTTGGCCCACCGGCTCCGTCGTGCGGTAGGGGCCGCGGAGCTCCGGGAGCAAGTCGACCCGCTGCGGTGTCCATTGGCTGCGATCGCGAAAGTCCGGGACGTGGTCCAGCGCGCGACGCGGCAGGTCAAACCACGCGACGCGCACCTTGGCCGGGCGCGGGTCAAAGGTCGCGCGCGTCGACGCCCCGAGCGGTTGGTCGCCGAGAAAGGCGTTGGCGATCAAGGTTGTCGGTTCGGTGATCGTGAGCGGGGCCTCGTAGCGGGGCGACGAAGCATCGGGCTCGGTCCCGTCGCGCGTCACGCGCGTCGCGACGCCGAGCCGCGTTGGCGCATCGATGAGGACGCGGACTGCTCGATCGAACCACACGCCATCGGCAGTTGTGGGGTGCGAGAGGTCGACTTCGCCCCCGGCCAGGAGCATCCGCACGGGCCGGACCAGGCGTTGCACGCGACGTTGCACCGCGTCGAGCCGGCGCTGGAAGCTCACGTAACCCAGGCCCTCGGCGCGGTCGCCGCACCACAAGCGATCGGCGAGTGCGGGTACGCGTTCCCACGCGTCGGGCAGCACGGTGTGCGCGCGCTGCTCCCAGAAGCACAGCTGGCCCCCGAGAATCTGCGCGCGCTGTGTGGCCGGGGCGTGCCACACACCGTCGTCGGGATGCGGGTCGTTGGGGCCGCGGTCCTCGAAGACCGGCGTGCCGGCTTGCCAGTGCCAAAACTGGTCTTTGCTCCAGGCGTGGATGTCTCGCGCCGGCCAGCGCCGGCCGCCGATGTGTGGGTAGCGCGGCGCGCCGCCACCCACCACGTAGAGCGGCTTCCAGCTCGCGTTGACGATCTCGTAGCCGGCGTCCAGGAGATGCCAGGGTGGGTTGTAGTGCGACTCCCACGCGACGACGCACACACGATCGTCGCCCCGTGCAGGTAGGCCGTCGGGGCTGCCTTGAAACCCCTCCCACACCAACAGCCGTCGCGGCGGCTTCACCGCATCCCGGAGGTGTCGGTTGGCCGCGGCGAGGAACGGCACGAGCGCTGGGCCGGCCCCCGATTCGTCGCCGCCGATGTGGAAATAGGGGCTCGACCCAAAGACCTCGAGCATCGCATCGACGATCGCAAAGATGCGCGCGTGGTTTGCCTCGTGCGCCACGTCGGCGTCGGTCAACGGATCGTCGGGGGTGGGGTCTTCGAGATACCCGGATGCCTTCAGCTGGGCCGAGTGGCCCGGTAGGTCGAGCTCCGGGATGATCGTGACGCCGCGCGCGTCGGCATCCGCGACGAGCTGACGCCAGTCGTCCAGCGCGATCGTGCGGTTGTTGGCGAGCTGGTCCGTGACCGGTGGATAGGGGAACGTGAACGCCTGGTTGTCGGTGAGGTGCAGGTGCAGGTAGCGGATCTTGTACAGATGGAGCAGGTCGACCACGGCGCGCAGCTGGTCGATGCGGTGTGGCTGGCGCGCGACGTCGACCATGACCGCGCGGAACGGTGCCGCGGGGGCGTCCTCGACCACGACGCTCGGCAGCTCGAACGCGCCATCGCCGGGCCGGGCGAGCTGCACGAGCGTCGCCAAGCCGTGCGCGATGCCGGCGACCGAGCCGCCCGTCAACGTGGTGCGACGGTCGATCTCGAGCCGGTATGCCTCGTGTGCGAGGGAGCGGTCCAGGGCGAGTGTCCACGAGGCGTCGGGCGTCGACGCCTCGTCGGCGATCCGCGCGCGGTGGCCGGTCAGGCGCTCCCATGTCTCGGCGAACGCCGCGGCGCCCGCGGCCGTTTCCGCCCCCGCGGCAATGACCGGCTCCGGCGCCACGGGGATCCAGACTTCGCCCGCGCGCCAACGGATCGATCGGGGGGCGGGTACGACCGGCGGCTCGGTCTGCGCCACGCCCGCGGTCGCGAGGATGGCTCCGGCGACGACGAGGGCGGCAAGTGCGAAGCTGAAGTCGGGCATGCGGCGTCGGGTGGTGGGCTCTCGCATCGGCGCGCAGTCAAACGCACCCGCGACCGATTTGCACGTCGTGGTCGGCGGAGGATCGGGATGGGTAGGATGCCGGGCATGCCGCCCCGCACGCCCCAGAGTGACGAGCTCGGTGCCCTCGCCGTCGAAGATCGGTTTGTGCGTTCGTTGCCGGCCGACGCGGATTGCACCAACCAGCCCCGTCAAGTGCGCGGCGCGGCCTACTCCTGGGTCGAGCCCACACCCGTGCGGGCGCCGGAGCTCGTGGCCGCGTCGCGCGAAGTCGCCGAGGACCTCGGTCTGACCGAGGCGGCTTGCGCGACGCCGGCCTTTGCCGAGGTGTTTGCCGGCAACCGGTTGCTCCCCGGGATGCAGGCGCACGCCATGTGCTACGGCGGGCATCAGTTCGGCCACTGGGCCGGGCAGCTGGGCGATGGCCGCGCGATCAACCTGGGCGAGGTGCGCGACCGCGCTGGCGTGCTGCAGATGCTGCAGCTCAAAGGAGCCGGCCCGACGCCCTACTCGCGCTCGGCGGACGGGCTCGCGGTCCTGCGGTCATCGGTGCGGGAGTTCCTCTGCAGCGAGGCGATGCATCACCTGGGCGTGCCAACGACGCGGGCGCTCAGCTTGGTGCTGACCGGTGAGGACGTGCTGCGCGACATGTTCTACGACGGGCGACCGGACTACGAGCCGGGCGCGGTCGTCTGTCGGGTGGCACCGTCGTTCCTGCGTTTTGGCAGCTACGAGCTGCCGGCGGCGACCGCGCAGCTCGAGCTGCTGAAGACGCTCGTCGACTACACCCTGCGCGAGCACTTCACGGCACTGCATCCGGCCAGCGGCGCGCCCGACCGCGACGCGCATGTCGCTTGGTTTCGCGAGGTCTGTCGTCGTACGGCCGCGCTCATCGTGCACTGGCAGCGCGTCGGCTTTGTGCACGGCGTCATGAACACGGACAACCTGTCGATCCTCGGCCTCACAATCGACTATGGGCCCTATGGCTGGCTCGAAGGCTACGACGAGACCTGGACGCCCAACACGACGGACGCGCAGCACCGCCGCTACCGGTTTGGGACGCAGGGGCGCGTGGCGCAGTGGAACCTGGCTCAGCTCGGCAGCGCGCTCGTGCCGCTCGTGGGCGACGCTGCGCCGCTGCAGGAAGCGCTCGACGACTACGGCAGAGATTACGAGACCCAGTGGCTGGCGATGATGCGGCGGAAGCTCGGGTTGAGCCGCGATGACGGCGCCGAGGATGCCGCGTTGATCGACGCGCTGCGGGTGCTGCTCGGGTCGGTCGAGACCGATATGACGCTGTGGTTTCGACGCCTCGCCGACGTGCCGGCGTCGTTTGGGACCGGCGACGCCGCGGCCGACGATCGTGCCATCGCGGGCATGGCGGACGCCGACTACGCCGAGCTCCCCGCCGAGGCCCGGGCACAGCGGGTTGCGTGGTTGCAGCGTTACGCCGCGCGGGTCCGGGCCGAGGGGGGCGAGGACGCGGCGCGTGCGGTGCGCATGCACGCGGTGAACCCGCTCTACGTGCTGCGCAACTACCTGGCGCAAGTCGCCATCGACCGTGCCGCGGGCGGTGACTTCACCCGCGTGCGGGAGCAGCTCGACGTGCTCCGTCGCCCCTACGATGAGCAACCGGGCCGCGACGAATTCGCCGAGAAGCGCCCTGAGTGGGCCCGGCATCGGCCGGGATGCTCGACGCTGTCGTGCAGCTCGTGATCGGCGGCTGAGGGGGTCGGGTCCAAGCGCCGCATGCGGGCCCGTGTGTTGCGCGGTTCTCGGTGCCGTCGATGACCTCGCCGTGCCCCCCCCTGCAAATCCGCTGACAGCCTCCGAGCCGGCCCGACGCATGAGGCTCTCCCCGGGGCGCTGCGCGCCCCGCCGAACGGAGACACCATCATGACCACCCGACTCTCCCTCGTCGGTGCTACCGCCCTCGTCGCCGCGGCGGCGCCTCCCGCCCAGAGTTCGTTCTCGGAGGAATACGCAGTGCGGCACCCGTCCATCAACTTCAACCTGGGCGAGGCCGTGTGCGTCCCCGGACGGTAGCAAGAGGACCAGGATCCACAGCGACCTGCCGAGCAGGAACGGGCCGGTGGGCGCGAAGATCGCCAGGGCTGCGTAGGCGAGCTCGATCGGCCCATCGAAGGCGGCCACGGTCGTTGCGAGCACGACGGCAACGTCCTTAGTCTGGGCGCCTGCATCATCCAGGAGATCGTCCCCATCGTGAATGCTAGCCCTGAGCACGGACCGTTCCGACTCGCCGATCGCCCCGCGCACCTCGGCACCGGCGCCACGGCCATCCCGCAGCCGCCGTTTGTGCCGGACATGGCGTGGTATGAGGCCTACGGCGTGCGCCATGCCTCCGATGGCCGCGAGGGCCGTTTGCTGTCGATGCACACGTTTGCCGCGCCGTGGACGATGTGGGAGATGCACCCCGAAGGTGCCGAGGTGGTCTTGGTCACGGAGGGGCGCTGCATGCTGATCCAGGAGTGCGACGGCGAGGTCACGCGGATCGAGCTCGCTGCCGGCGACTACGCGATCAATCCGCCCGGGGTTTGGCATACCGCCGATGCGGAGGGCTCGGTCACCGCTGTGTTCATCACGGCGGGCATTGGCACGCAGCACCGTCCTCGATAGCGACGCAGCGGCCTTGGGCTAAGGGATTGCCAGCGCCAGGGCCGATACCCGGGGCTGGTGGGCGGTGCCGTGCCGTGGGACCTGCCCGACGGGGAGGGCTCTTGGAGGCGGATGACGCGACACGACCGGGCTCGACGGTAATGGACGCCAGCGGCGCGTGGCCCGCGTCCGGCCCGCAGCACGCGTCGGCGGGGCGTGGCCTCTCGATTCGCCACAAGCTGGGCCTGCTGCTCCTGGCGCTCGGTGCCGTGGTGCTGGGTTTGATTGGCATCACGTACCAGACCGTCAAGGCCCTCGGTACCGACAATGAGCTCAAGGAGCTCTGCTGGGAGCAAGAGTCGAGCCTGCTCAGGATTCAGCTCCTGGTGATGGGCTTCTTGCAGGGTGAGGACTTCGAGGCCGAGATCGAGTCGGCGAAGCGGTCCTTTGGTCGCCGACACCAGGGGCTTCTCAGTGGGCGCGGGGGCGAGGCACTGTCGTCCGAGCTCCGCCCGGCGCTCGAACGATCTTGGGCATCGTACTCGGTAGCGATCGACCAGGCGCTCGAAGCACAGAAGGCCTTGGCCGGAAGCCAAGATCGAGTGCTGCGACAGTTCGCCCCATGGCTGGCCTCGCTCGCCGCACTCGAGGCGGAGATCGACGTCGAGGCCGTCGAGGATGAGCCACAGCTCGACCTGATTGCCGACTGTCGATCGCTCTCCTCCAATCTCAACAGCGCGTTCTTCAAGCTCGTCTCGGCCCCAGCGGGTGACCCGGACAACCAAGCCCGGCTCAGCTTGTCGGTGGCCGTCGACGCGGCCAGGGCCGCGCTAGCGGCCTTGCGGGATGGCGATCCAGGCGGTGAGGTCCGCCCCTTGTCGGGGGAGCTCGCGTTGGAGGCCTTGGCCGACACCGAGGCGTGCTGGGCCGCGCTGGACGCGGCGTTGAACACGTTGGTCAGATGCAAGCAGGCTCTCCTCGCCACCGCGTACTCGTCCAGCAGCATCAATCTCGAGGACTCACTCGATGCGATGATGGCGACGCAGGAGCGGGCGTCGCTCTGTTATGAGGCGATCGCGGAAGCGCGGCGATACCTGCTCACGTGTATCCTCATGGCCAGCCTCGGCCTCGTCGTCGTGGTGATCGGGTTCTCGATGCGGCTGGTCGGTCGGTCGGTCGTGGCGCCGCTGAGCCGGTTGAGCGGGGGCACGCAGAGATTGGCCGATGGCGACTTCACCGCCCGGATCGAGGTGGAGTCGCGAGACGAGCTCGGCGACCTCGCCCGGTCGTTCAATGCGATGGCCGACAGTCTGGCTCAGTCGCGGCGGGAGCTGCGGGCGTGGGCCGACACGCTTGAGGACCAGGTGCGCGCGCGGACCTCGGAGCTCCGCACGGCGAATGAGCAGCTCAAGGCCCAGAGCGAAGAGCGCGAGCGGATCGAGGGTGAGCTGCGCCTGGCGCAGAAGCTGGAGGCTGTGGGGCAGCTGGCGGCGGGGCTCGCGCACGAGATCAACACGCCGATCCAATACGTCAACGACAACACCACGTTCGTGAATCGGGCGTTCGCCGATGCCAGTCCCGTGCTGCAGAAGGCCGTGGACGTGGCGAAACGCCTTCGCGATGGCGCCGCCTCGGGGGCCGACGCCGAAGCGCTCTTGGAGTTGGCCGAAGAGGCGGACCTCGAGTTCCTGCTCGAGGAGGTGCCGAGCTCGTTGCAGCAAGCGCTCGAAGGCCTCCAGCGCGTGGCAAAGATCGTCAAGGCGATGAAGGAGTACTCGCATCCTGGGAGCGACGAGATGATCGCGGTCGACCTCAACCACGCGATCGATGGGACGATCACCGTGGCGCGCGGCGAATGGCGGCGCGTCGCGGATCTGCAGGTCGACTTCGCCCCGGGCCTCCCCGCAGTGGAGTGTGCACCGGGCGAGTTCAACCAAGTGATGCTGAACCTGATCGTCAATGCTGCCCACGCCATCGGCGACGTGCTGAGCGAGCGGCCAGAGAACCGGGGCAAGATCCGCATCTGCACGCAGCGAGACGGCGATCACGTCGTGATCCGCGTCGCCGACAGCGGCCAAGGGATCCCCGAGGAGATCCGCGGCAAGATCTTTGATCAGTTCTTTACGACGAAGGAGGTCGGTCGCGGCACCGGCCAGGGGTTGTCGCTTGCGTACAGTGTCGTGGTTCGCAAGCACGGCGGGACCATCGACGTCGAATCGGAAGTCGGCCGCGGCACGACCTTCATCGTGCGCTTGCCGATCGAGCAGCGGCGACGCGTCGCGACCTCTGTGACCGGGTGAAGATGCCGTGGCCGGCGGGATTGGTTGAGGCGGCCGGTGACGCCGCGACCTCAAGGCCGTGGGGCGCGAGGACGATGAGCGAAGCGAGGAGGAGGTCCATGACGAGTGCTGCGTTTCGGGGGTGGTTGTGTGTCGCGGTCGCGAGCGGGCCCGTGTTGGTGGCCTGCCAAAACCAGGCCACGGTCGGGGCTCGCGCCGGGATTGCTCCAAGCTCGTTGCGGAGAAGCTCTCGCGCCCTGGAGGTTGATCCAGCCGTCGGTCCGTTGGATGCCGCGGCCGGACGGGGCGCCACCCAGCGCGGGTTCACCTACGAGCCTCTGGATCCGCGCGGAGAGCCGGTCGAGCCGATCCCAAGCGACGTCGAGCTGTTCTTCGAGGACTACCTCGAGCGCGACTATCGGCCGGCGCTGATCGAGCTCGGCCGGTCGTTGTTTCACGACCCCCGACTGTCGACGGATAACTCACTGTCGTGCGCGAGCTGTCACGACTTGCGCTACGGGGGCGTCGACCGCGCGGTGACGGCGACTGGGTACCACGGCCAGATCGGTGTGCTGAACACCCCGACGGTGTTCAACGCCGTCCTCCACCTCAGTCAGTTTTGGGACGGGCGAGCCCCGGACCTCGAGACCCAGGCCGACGGGCCGCCGCAGGCCCCGACGGAGATGGCGTCGAGCTGGAAGGAGATCCTGGTCAAGCTCGACGCCGACGCCCTGATGACGCGTCAGTTTCGCACGGCGTTTCCCGAAGTCGACTTCGCGGCGGGGATTCGCGCCGAGCACGTGCAGATGGCCATCGCCGAATTCGAGCGGACGTTGATTACACCGAACGCACCGTTTGATCAGTATCTGATGGGGGACCCCGCCGCGGTGAGCGAGGAAGTCAAAGAGGGCTATCAGGTCTTCAAAGACGTCGGGTGCATCGAGTGCCACAACGGCATGGCGATTGGTGCGAGGTCCTACCAGCGCCTCGGGCGGAGCAAGGACTACTTCGTCGAGGAGATGGCGCATGGCCCGTTGGGCCGCATGGACGTGACGGGTGAAGAGAGCGACCGATTCGTCTTCAAAGTCGGCAGCTTGCGCAACGTCGCCCTCACCGGGCCCTACCTGCACGACGGCTCCGTCGAGACGCTCGAGCAGGTCATACGGTTGATGGGGCACTACCAGCTCGACATCGAGCTGACGGGTGGTCAGGTGCGCCGGATCGCCGCGTTCCTTCGGTCGCTCACCGGTGAATTTGGGGGGCAGCCGCTCCTCCGGATTCAGAACACGGTCGCTCATCCGGCCCCGGCCACTCCACGCTGATGTTGAACCTTCTCTTCGCGCCTCGCCTCAGCCGTCGTGGCTTCAGGTCATACGGCAGGATCGGCAGTGGCCTCTGGTTGGCGGCGATGATGCCGTGGCTCACGGCATCCGGACTGGTCCTGGCCCAAGACGTGCCGCCGCCGCCCCCGAACGCACCGAGCGACCTCGCGCCGCTAGCGACGGAGACCGGGACGGTCCGGGGGACGTTCACGTCGTTCGAGCGCCTGCAGACCCGGGGCGCAACGAGCCAGCGGGACGTGGTGATCTACCTCCGATCGGTGGAGCCAGGCGATCATGCTCCGTCCCCCCTGGCGCCGGCCGCGGTGGTGCAGCGCAACCTTAGGTTCGAGCCACACGTCTTGGCATTGTTGCGCGGGACGACCATCCGCTTCGTCAACGAGGACAACGTCGTCCACAACGTCTACTCCGCGAGCGAGTGCTGTGCGATCGACATCGATACCGCGGCACACGCGTCGAAGGCTCACGTCTTCGACCAGCCCGGGATCGTGCCCATCGTATGCCGGCTGCATCCAGAGATGTCCCTGTGGCTCGTCGTGTTGGAGGAGCCGTGGTTTGCGCACGTGCAGCTGAAGAAGCAGCGCCCTGCGAAGGGGAAGCCGCGCCTCTACACCGGCGAGTACGCCATTCGTGGCGTGCCGCCGGGCCCGTACACGCTGACCTTCTGGAACAAGAAGATCCGAGCCCGCGAGTACGAGGTCGTCGTCCAACCCGGCGTCGACACGGTCCTCGACGTCGAGATCGGCAAGAACCGCGACGGTCCAGCCGCGACGGAGCCGGCGCCCTCTGCGGGTCGCTAGTGCTTGGTGGGGCGGTGCTGGCGCGGCGTCTCTCGTGCGGTAGATGAGGGTTTGCCCGGCCGCCTGCCGGCGGATGGCGGAGCGGTCGGCGCTGCGGCCCGCCGGCGCGCACGCGAAGGGGCCCGAAGCCTCCCGTGCGAACGGGTTTCTCTGCGCGCCGCTGCGTGCCGAGGGCTTCTTCTGCGGACTTGTTCTCGGGCAGCGAGCCGGCCGCCGTCGATAGGGTGGGCGTGGAGGAGATATCCCTAGAGAGGAGGCCTAGGGTGCGCGTTGGCTTGGCCCGGCGCGTGTTGCTTCCGTGGCTGGTGTTTGTCGTGGTCAGCATGGGGTCGCTGGCGACCTACGCGCAGATCCCGGGTGCGCCAGCAGCCCCGCCGCTCATCCTCCCGGACTTGGGAACGCTGAAGGGTGACGAAGAGCAGTTCACGATGCTGCTCTTCATTCACCCGCAGTGCTCGTGTTCGCATGCGACCATCGACCAGCTGAGCCGAGTCATGGCGCGCAGCACGGGCAGTGCGCGGGTGACGGCCGTGTTTCTCAAGCCGAAGGGGACACCCGAGGGGTGGGAGCGGACCGATCTGTGGCGGTCGGCCGCCGCGATCCCGGGGGTCGAAGTGATCGCTGACCCTGGCGGCCGCACTGCGGCCCGGTTCGGGGTCGAGACTTCGGGGCAGGTGCTGCTCTACCGGCCAGACGGGCGCTTGGCCTTTCGCGGCGGGTTGACGTCGGGACGTGGGCACACGGGGGACTCCGTTGGGTCCGCGAGCCTGCAGGCGCTGTTCGCCGGAGGAACACAGTGGACCAGCGGGACCGCCACCTTCGGCTGCGGCCTCTTTGATCCAGTCCAGGAGGAGGAGGGGGCTGATGACTGCATCAACCATGGCGACGGCGTGCAGCGACCCTGAGGTCGCCCGCCGCTCCGACGAGATCTTCCGAACCCAAGCCGGCGCGATCTACAAGCGCACCGACCGACTCTTCGCCGGGCTGATGATGCTGCAATGGGGCGCGGCGATCGTCGTGGCGCTGTTGATCTCGCCCCGTAGCTGGGATGGCCTGTCTTCCCAGGTGCATGCCCACGTGTGGGCTGCCGTCCTCGTTGGCGGGGCCATTGCCTGGGGCCCGGTCCTCCTAGCGCTGAAGCAGCCGGCGGAGGCGTCCACACGCTACGTCATCGCTGCCGGGCAGATGCTGATGTCGGCGCTGCTGATCCACCTGTGGGGCGGCAGGATCGAGACCCACTTCCACGTGTTCGGCAGCCTTGCCTTCCTGTCGTTCTACCGCGATTGGCGTGTGTTCATTCCAGCGACCACGGTGGTGGCGCTCGACCATCTGCTGCGCGGGCTGTTCTGGCCTGAGTCGGTCTTCGGCACAGCGGTCGTCAGCCAGTGGCGATGGGCGGAGCACGCGGCGTGGGTGCTCTTCGAGAGCGTCTTTTTGGTGCGAGCCTGCCAACACGGCGCCACGGATTTGCGTGAGATGGCGAAGCGGCAAGCCCAGCTCGAAGGGACCAACCGCCTGATCGAGGCCCGGGTTGAGGAGCAAACGGCGGAGATCGCGCAGCGCGAGAGCCTGTTCCGGTCCCTGGCCGACTCCTCGCCGCTCGGGATCTTTCGCACCGAGGGTGCATCGACCGCGTTCACGTTTGCGAACGAACAGTGCCGGACGCTTCTTGGGGTTGCCGACCACGAGCCCATCGTCGGGTGGTGGCCGCTGATGCACGCGGAGGATCGCCATCGAGTCGAGCACTCGTGGGATTTGCTCCTCAGCGATGGTGTCGAGTTCGACGAGGTGTTCCGCATCGATCCCCAGGGCGGGGCGTCTCGCTGGGTGCACGCCCGGGCGCGGCCGGTGTCCGGCACTGCGGGCTTTGCCGGCACCATCGAGGACATCACGGAGAGTCGAGATGCGGATGTCCGCCTGACCGCGCTTGGCCGGACGCTCGAAGAGTCCGGGCACGAGATCTACGTGGTCGACGCCGAGACACTCGCCATCAAGCATCTGAATCGTGGCATCCGCCAGCGCACCGGCTACAGCACCAAGGGCGCGGTGCCCAGTCTGATCGACCTGCAACCGGAGCTCAGCGAAGAGGAGTTTCTCGCGCTCGTCGCTCCGTTGTCCACTGGCGCTGAACAGGTCATCTCGCACGAGACGCTGCACCGACGCGCCGACGGCTCGACGTACCCCGTCCTGGTCCGAATCCAGCGAGCCAGTCTGAGCGGCGAGGCCGTGTTCATTGTGGTGGCGATCGAGACGACCCAGCAGAAGGCTGCGGACGCACACCACGCGCGCCTTACGGCCGCCATCGAGCACGCGCCGGACGGGGTCGTGATCTGGGAGCCGAGTGGCACGATCCGCGGATCTGAGTGAGCCACTCGCGAAGTCCCTGGCCCTGATCGGCAAGCTGGGCGAGCCCGAAGCTGATCTCCGCGAGCCGCTGGGCGCTCTGCCTATGGGGGTGTGGGGTACGGACGGACGCGGTGGGCCCGGTCGGGGGGGGGGGGGCGCGCCGGGGCGGCGCGGG
>JBCCGH010000184.1:0-19375 GCA_039029375.1 Planctomycetota bacterium | reverse complement strand
GTCGACGCAGGGCTTGTTGGTGGACAAGTCGAGGAGACGCAACACGCGCCCACTCGACGCCAGCGTCGAGTGGGTCCCCGCTGCGAGCGGCGCAGAGGGCCGTCGACATATGTGACGAACTTCCGACACGCAACACTAGTGGTCGCCGGCCGCGCGCTCGAACCGTTCACCCTCGGCGCCGGCCACGTCGAGTAGCGCCGCGACCGGCCGGCCGCCGTCGAGCGTGAACGCACCCGTCGCCTGCCATTCCGGCTCGACCCAAAGGACGAAGCGTTCGCCTCCGGTGGGCACGAGCTGGGCGCGCAGCGCGCCGAGGGTCGCGTGGAGTTGCCCGTCGCTCGCCGTGACCCGCAACGTGCCGAGCTCCGGATGCGAGTAGGTGCCCGCGTATTCGGTGACCGGCGCCGCGAGGCCTTCACCCTCTGTTGCCGGCTCCGGCGCCGTTGCTCGCCGCGCCATGTAGGCCTCGATCTGCCTAGCAAACCCAGGCAAGTAGTCCTTGTCCTTGGTCCCGAGCAGGGCGTCATAGACGTCGATCGACACCACTTCGATCAGCGCGTGGCCCGAGGCGCTGGCGTTGGCGACCGCCGCGACCCCGAACTTGTCCTCGGTCAGCATCGAGATGTGTGCCGCGGCTCCGGAATAGCCGCCGCCATGCTGCACGTAGCTGCGGCCGCGGAACGTGCCGACCTGCCACCCCAGCCCGAAGCCGAGCATTTCGCGCAGACGTCCGGATGGGTTGGGCAACGCCGCCTGCTGCGTCTGCATCGCGCGGACCGCGTCCGCCGACACGACGCGGCGACCGTCGATCTCGCCGCCGCCAAGATTGAGGCGGAGCCACCGACCGAGATCATCAATGCTGGCGCCTAGACCGCCGGCGGCGTGCATCGTCGCGTCGGTCTTGCGCATGGCGCACGGCTCGAAGCCGCCGTCGGTGCCGGTGGCGACCATCGGGATCGCGACGTCGTCCTCGGCGTACATCGCGTCGGCGTAGCCGGTCGTCTGCGTCATGCCCGCGGGCTGGAGCACCTGCGCGGCGAGCGCTTCGCGCCAGGGTTGGCCGGTGATCGCCGCGAGCACGCGACCCGCCAGCGTGTAGTGCACGTTCGAGTAGGTGGTCTCGCCGGTGGGGGCGACGTCGCGCAGCAAGCGGTAGTAGCGGTCCTCGGTGATCTCGCCGGTGTATGCGTCCAAAAACACGATCGGGTCGCTCTCCAGGCCTGGTGCGTGACAGAGCAGCTCGCGAACGGTGAGTTCGGCAGTGGCCTCCGTGTCGGCCAGCCCGAATCGGGGGAGGTAGTCGCGCACCGGCGCGTCGAGGTCGAGTTTGCCCTCGTCGGCCAGCGTCAGCAGCGCCATGGCGACGAACGATTTGGTGCACGAAGCCACGTAGAAGGGCGTGGCCGGCGTCACGGGCTCGGCGTCGGCGTTGCGGATGCCAAACGTGCCGCGGTAGATGACCTCGTCGTTGCGGACGACGACGACCGCGAGGCCGGGCACGCGGAGGTCGGCCATCGCGGCCTGCCAGCGCTCGGCCAGAGCCTCGAAGTCGGGCGCTGGCGATGCGGACTCCTGCGCCCACGCACCGGCGGTGAAGAGGCTCAGGCAGAGGAACGGGAACGCAAGAGCGCGCATGATGGGGTCCTTTGGCGATGTCAAGACGCGCGCACCCTAGGCGTGGTTTGGCGGCAGTTCTTGAACCCATGCAACGTCGTGCTCTGGGCGCCCCTAGTGGTGTGATTCAGAAATCTGGGGCATTCTCCGCGGCCCTCAACGCCGTTCGCAGCGTTGGGTCGTCCTCGCCGTATCCACGAATATGCCTGCGGCGACCCGCCTTGCGACCGGCGCCGATACCTCGCGTTTCATGCCCCATCTGTCTGAATCACACCACTAGCGACCGGCCGGCGGGTCGGCCAAGGCTCGGTAGCGGCGCGGCGACAGCCCGGCCCACTGCTTGAACAGCCGGCTCATGTGCGGCTGGTCGGCGAACCCGCTTGCCACGGCAACTTCGGCTAGGGGTTGGTCGCCCAGTGCCATCGCGGTTGCCGCCGCCTGCAGGCGCAGCCGTCGCCGGTAGTCGCGCACGGTGCAGCCGACGTGGCGACGGAAGACGCGGGCGAAATGCACGGGGTGCACGCCGGCGCGCCGCGCGAGGTCGCCAACGAGGATGGGCTGTTGGTACGTGGCGTGTATGGCGTCCACGGTGGGGGCAAGCCATAGCGGTGGCGATGCCGTGGTCGCTGCCGGCTCGGGCGCGCGCAGGGCTGCGAGCAGGCGGCGCAACCCGGTGGCAGCCGCAGCGCTCGGCGCCAGCCCGCGTAGCGCCGCGATTGTGGTCACGGCCGCGCGGCCGAAGTCGCTCGCCGAGGCGAGGCGGTACTGGTCCAAGGCGTCGTGGTCGGCATCGTGGCTTGGCGGGAGGCGCAGCGTCAGCAGCCAGGCGCCGCGGGCGCCGAACGCGTCACTGTGCTCGGTCCCCGCCGGCTTGACGATCGCCTCCAGCGCGCGGACCGGGCGTGTGGCCCCGTGCACTCGCTCGACCACCGAGCCGGCCAGGACGAAGCTGACCTTCGTGTAGTCATGCGCGTGCCGCGGCTGCGTTCGGCCCGCCGGATAGCGGGTCTCGTAGATTTCCGCGCCGCCGAGGTCCGGCCCTGCGAGGGATCGCATGGCGCCACTCACGCAGAACGGGCCCGAAGATTGGGAACTTGTTCCCTTTCGTATGGGCGCGGCGTCCGCCGCTCTTCTGCCGTGGAGGGCGAATGAGGTGGTTTTTGTCGCGGCTCTGTACGGCCGTTTCCGCTCAATAGACCTTGCCGTGGATCGAACTCGTCAGCGACAGCTTCGGGAGGAACGGTTCGAGCAGGATCCCTTGGAAATACCAGTCCACGCCGACCAGGCCGGGGTCGGTCGGGAGGTTGACGGTCCAGCTCAGCGGGCCAGTTCCGGGATAGGAGAGTGGGATCGACGGCGAGCTGGCCGGGAGGTGAAACTGGCAAGGCAGCCCGTTTCCCGTGGCGCTGGAGTCGAGATGCAACGCGACCAGAGCACTTCGCTGCGGTAGCTGCACGAAGTCGAGTTGGAACGAGGCGCCGTTCGCGGCGACGTCGTCGGTGCGGAGCTGGGGTTCGACGGACTCGGCATACAAGGCCGTGCACGTCGGGGATGTGGCCGGGCCGCTGCCTGGACCGAACTTGTAGAACCGCGAGCCAGAGGGAAACGGCACGGTCGCCGACGTGCGAACCCACGCGCCGTCGAGCACCGGGTTGCCCACCTCGGCGCCGCCGTAAACCATGACCTCCTGGGTGGCCGCGTGATACACCATCCCGTGGTCGCGGCGCGTGGGCGGCGACGCCGGCTGCGCCCCCGTTGGTGCTGGCGCCGGGGTCACCGCGGCCCAATCCGAGCCGTCCCAGTGCCACACGTCACCGAAGTTCATGATGCCGTCGTGACCGCCGGTCAGGACGCACACGCCGGCGTCGGGGTCGTAGACCAGCTGGTGGCTCTCGCGGGCGGGGGGGACCGAGTAGGAGGACTTCGGGGACCAGTCGTTGCCGTCGAACTCCCAGGTGTCTTGGTACCTGATCGAGTAGCCGTACGGATCCCGGTCGAATCCTCCGAACATCACGATCACCCCGCGCGCGGCGTCATAGGCCATCGCGTGGTTCGAACGCTCCGGGGGCACGGTGTAGGGCATCAGCTGCGTCCAGGCGTCGGCAAATACCCAAGTTTCGTCGTCCTCGCCGGTGCCGTCCTCGCCCCCGAACAGGACGATTCCGGGCACCCCCGCGGTGCCGACGCTCGAGTGGAACGCCATCGCGTGCTTCTCGCGGGGTGACGGTGCCGTGGACACCGCCACGAAACTCCAGACGTTGTTCGTCGCGTCGTATCGCCAGGTGTCGGCGAGGCCGCCCCCGGCAAACAGAACGCTAAGGCCGGTGGTCGGGTCGTGGGCCATCGCGCTGCGCAGGCGCGGTGGCGGGGCACTGGCCGGCATCTGATCGGTCCAGGAGGTGCCGTTCCACGTCCAGGTATCCGAGGCGGTGCCGCCGCCCGGCCCCTTGCCCGAGAAGAGGACGCTGCGGCTCGCCGTCGAGTCGTAGGTCATCGCAAAGTCGGAGCGGGCCCCCGGTGAGGACGTCGACACCCGTTCGAACCACTGCTGCGCGACACTGGTGGGGGCGAGCAAGAGAATTGCGCCGGCGGCCGTCGAGGCGGTCCGCCATGTGAAGCTTGACATCGTGGGTCCTATCGTTGGTTGGTCGCCGCGCGCGTGGGCGGCCGACTTCCGGCCACCCGCGGTGCGGTCACGAACTCAAGCGTGATGCGGGGCCCGCGGCGGAGTCGGAATCGCCGACCGTGTCGACAGCGATTGCGGCGTCGTCGCGCGCCGACAATTTGGCTCCGGTCAGACGCGGCGACCCCGCTTAAGCGCTGTGTTGCCAGCGGTGGCAGGCGGGTACCGGGTACGCCGGTCGCGCGAGCGTCAGCTTCCTCTGGCGGCGCTGCGGGCCCACAATGCTGCGATGGTGGTTTGGCGTAGGACTGGGTTCTTCGCGGCGTTGCTGTTGCTCGCGACGCTCGGCGCGTGCGGTTCGAGTCGCGATGTCGTCGCGGGCGGAGCTCGGGCGCGCATGATCGAGACCGACACGATTCGCATGCGCATCCTGGAGCAGGGCTCCGGCCCTCTCGTGCTGCTGCTGCACGGGTTTCCCGGACTCTCTCACGTTTGGCACCACCAGCTCGCAGCCTTGGCGGCCGCCGGCTACCACGCGGTGGCGCCCGATATGCGCGGCTACGGCGGCACGGAGGCGCCGGCCGCGGTCGAGGCCTACGACATGTTCGAGGTCAGCGCCGACGTGATCGCCCTCATGGACGCTCTTGGCGAAGAGAGCGCCGTATTGGTCGGTCACGATTGGGGCGCGTTCGTCGCCTGGTCCGCGGCATTGATCTACCCCGAGCGCTTTCGCCGCTTGGTCGCCATCTCGGTGCCGTTTAGCGGTCGCGGCGACCAGCCGCCGCTGGAGGCGATGCGCGCAGCCGCCGGCGACAACTTCAACTACGTCGTCTACTACCAAGAGCCGGGTGTGGCCGAAGCGGAGTTCGACCCAGATCCGCGCGCGTTGTTCGAGCGGGTGTTCGTGTCGCCGGGGCAAGAGCTGGAGCCACCGACGATCCAGAGCCCGGCCGCCGGCGCGGGTGGCTTGCTGGGGCGGCTCGGCCGCGCGCGCGAGTTGCCGGCCTGGTTCAGCGAGGCGGACATGCGACTCTTCGTCGAGACGTTCGCGCGCACCGGGTTTCGCGGTGGGCTCAATTACTACCGCGCGCTGGACCGGACCTTCCACCGCTCGGCCCACCTCGCCGGGGCAACTGTCGATCTACCGGTGTTGTTCCTTGGCGGCGAGCGAGACTTGCTCCTGGGGGGGGCTTCGCAAGAGGACCTGCGCGCGGTGATGGCGCCGGTCGTGCGGGACCTCGAGGTGGTGCTGTACCCCGACGCCGGTCACTGGGTCGCGTTGGAACGCGCGGCCGATGTCAATGCGGCGATACTGGGGTTCCTGCGGTCTGGGGCGCGGTAGCGGGTGAATGCGGCGGTTTTTGTCGCGGCACCGTACGGTCGATCTAGTAGCGCAGCTCTTGGATCCAATTGGCCCAGACGTCGCGGGCGGTGGCGTACTCTTGGATCGTCCAGAACGTGGCGTCGTCGCGGGGGTCGATGCCGGTCGCGCTGTAGTCGCCCCAGCGACCGCTCACCGCGGTGAAGGGAGACGTGCCGGCTCGTAGCAGTACCGGCGGATCCGTTCGACCTGCTGGATACGACGGCCGGCGTCCGGTGGCGTAGACGCTTGGGTACTCGCTCGGGCTCGACCCGGTGAAGCCGATCAGAAGGTCGTCCCAGACGTTGACCGACAGCGATGGCATGAAGTAGCTGCGCACTGGGTCGGTCACGTTGCCTGCCTGTCGGAGCGATACCGAGTTCGGATCGATCTGATACCAGCGCACGCTTGCTTTGCCTTCGACGGCAACGTCGTGCACCGTCCACACAGCCTCGTTGCGATACACCGCGTTCATCAGACGGGAGGATCCCGGTCGGAGCGACGTCGACGAGCCTCGCTGCGGCGCATTCGGGGATTGCTGATACGGCGGGATGTCGACGAGCCCGAGCTCGAGCAGCGAGGGGTTGGTCAGGGGGCCGGACACGCGTCGCAGGCGGATCTCTGGTGTCGCGCCCGTCGAGACGAGATAGGCGCCACTGGATGGCCCAAACGTCACGCAAGGCTGGACGGCCCAGTCGTTGGGGAGTCGGCGCCAGGCCGTGATCGTGCCGAGGGCCGGTGTGGCCCGCAGGAGCGGTGCCTTGTCGATGGCAAAGATCGTCGCCGTGAGCGCCGCACCGGCAGGGACCATCGTCGCGGCGAGATAGATGCCGTTCGCGTCGAGCCCGAGCGTTGGGTAGTCCGGCCACCGGCCGGCGTCGGCGCCTTGGGCGGTGTTGAACGAGGTCTTGAACCAGCCCGCTGTGGGATCGGCGGTGAGTGAGTAGGCGAAGTAGATCCGCGCGGCCCAGTCCGACGCGATCAGCAGGAACCGGTCGTGATGGTGGTCGTAGAGCACGCGCGGGTCGCCGAGCTGGCCGCCGATGCCCCAGAATGTCGTCTGCGCGAGGTCGTCGAGGACCTTCTGGCCGGTGAAGCGATCGTAGATGGCGAGGTGGCCGTTGGGTGTCGCGACGTAGTGGTTGGGGCCGACCGCGCCGTTCGTGTCGGCCACGGGCACGGTCCCCACATCGTAGTTGCTCGGCCCGACGAAGCCGCGGCCCAGGACCAGGCCATCTCTAGTCTGGCGCGGGGTGCCCCCGCTGACCGCGCGGCCCCGGCGGGCGGGTGGCGTGGCGACGGTCGTCGGCGAGACCGCCGGCTCCGGCGTGTGCACCGGCGACGGCGGGCGATGGTCGGGTGCCGTTGGTTGCAGCTCCGCGCGGAAGCCGGCATCGCGCTCGCCATCTAGCGCAAGCGCGAACTCCTGGGCCCCGGCCAGGCGGGCCCCGGGTTCGAGGCCGACGAAGTCCGCGACGACGGCCCGCGTCGCGCCCGCGACGTCGAGCTCTAGCGCCAAGTCGTCGATCACATACCACCCGCCGTTCGGCGTCGCCGACGCGGACTCAAACTCCAGGCGGTCGACACCGGGCAGCTCCACGGCCCACCACGTGGGTTGGTCGCCGGACTCGTCGCGCCACACGGTGCGACCGACTGCGACGCCGTTGCGCCGGCCGATGACCGCCACCTCGCGCCCCGCGCCGCCAAGGGTTCCACAGCGAGCGATCCAAAGGCCGCGCACGTTGACCTCCCGCCCCAACGCGATCCCGAGCCGCGCCCGCGACGCGCCGCGAGCGGTCGGCTCACTGGCGGCTCGGGCCTGCTCGGTATCGCGCCGCGCGAGCACCGCGGCCATGGTCTCGATCCAGCCGGGCCCTCGATCGGCCGCCGCGACCCTCTCGCCTGCTCGGCGTGCGGGCGCCTCGCCCAGGGGAGCCTGCGCGACGAGGCCGTTCGCGACACCGGCGATGGCGAGGAGATACAGCGTGATCGTTCTTGCGTGCATGGCGGTTGGAATGTACCGAGCCGCGACAAAAACCACCGCATTTGCGAGTGGCTCAGGGCCGCTCGAGATCGCCTCCAGCGCGGTTGCGCCGCCGCCACCGAGCGATGGTGGGATGCGCCCCGGCTTTGGGCTCAGCAGCAACCGCGCGGCCGACGACTCACCGATCGCCCAGCACCGCCACGGCGCCGTTGGAGGCGATCAAACCCAGCGGGTTCGTCCCTGGGTCGAAGACGAACGACTGGTTGTAGAACGCGCCGCCGAGGAGCGACGGGCACGCGCAGATCGGGAGCGTGACGCGGCCCGTGCCCGCCGGATTGGCCATCGGCAGGATGACGTCGCCGCTGGCTAGCAGGTCACAGCCGGGCATGCCGACGACGGCGAGCGGCTGCGGCAGCGGGATCGCCGCCCAGGCCGTGGCCGAGGCGCCGACGAATAGCCCGGCCAGTTGGCCGGGGGGGAGGTTGGCTGCCTCGACCGTGAAGTCATCGCCGATCCAGGGCCGTGCGCCGTTGGCCGCGGCGAGCACCGGCGTGCCGGCGCTGCCGACACAGCCGCTGCCATACGAGGTGTAGGAAGCCGGGTTGGTCGGCGCGTACTCCCAGGTGTCGGAGAAGGTGCCAAAGATGCTCGATCCGCCGAACATCACCATCTGCTCTCGCTGGCTGTCATAGGCCAGTGAGTAGCGATAGCGCGGGCCGGGGTTGTTGTCGGGCGCGCGCGGGGACCACTCGACGTCGTCCCACTCCCACGTATCGCCCAACGCCTGAAACCCGCCGCCATAGAGCATGACGCGCTGTCGCGCCGGGTCGTAGGCCATTCGGTGGTCGGCTCGGGGGCTGGGTGCACTCGGCGGAAACCGCTCGGTCCAGTCGTTCCCGTCCCATTCCCACGTGTCGCCGAGGAGCTCGGTGAGGAGACTGCCCTGGTCGAAGCCGCCGAACATGAGCACGACTCCGCGCCCCGCGTCGTAGGCCATGCCGTACTGTAGCCGTGCGCGCGGGATGGTATCCGGGGTGCGTTGCGTCCACGTCGCGCCGTCCCACTCCCACGTTTCGTTGTTGTAGGTGGTGCCGCCGATATAGCCGCCAAACACGACGGCGCGCCCGCGCTGCTCGTCGAAGACCATCTGGTGCTGCTCGCGGCTGGGTGGCAGCTGCGCCGGCGTTCGTTGGGTCCAGTCGTTGCCGTCCCACTCCCAGGTGTCCGCGAGCCGGCCGGTCAGGCCCGAGCCGCCGAAGAGCAAGACGCGCTGACGCACCGAGTCATACGTCATCGCGTGGCGATAGCGCGCGGGCGGCCGGTTGGCGGGCGAGCGCTCCTGCCACCGCGTGCCGTCCCACTCCCACGTGTCGTCCAAGAAGCCGGAGCGGCCGTTGCCACCGAAGAGCACCATGCGGCCGCGTGCGGCGTCGAAGGCCATGTCGTGATAGATCCGCGCCTCCGGGTCCCTGACCCGAGGGGGCTCGACCCACGCGTCACCGTCCCAGAGCCAGGTGTCGATCTTCGCGCCGGCGGAATCGACCCCGCCGAACAGCAGCACCCGGCCGCGGGCGGCGTCGTACGTCAGCCCGTGCAAGCTGCGCCCGCTCGGATTGCCGGCACTGCTGGCGCGTTGCGCCCACTCGATGCCGTTCCACTCCCAAGTGTCATTGAGAAAGCCGCGGATGCCTTGGCCGCCGAAGAGGACGATGCGCCCTCTGCCCACATCGTAGGCGGCTGCCGCCGACTGGCGCGCCGGCGGTGGCGCGGCGGTCGATCGCAAGACCCAGTCGTTGCCGTCCCACTCCCAGGTCTCGTCCATGGGCAACCGCGAGGGGCCAGTCCCACCGAAGAGCACCAGGCGCCCGCGCCCCGCGTCGTAGGCCATCGTGTGATCGCGACGGCCCGTCGGCGCCGAGGCGGATGTGAGCTGGGTCCACGCGCTGCCGTCCCACTCCCACGTGTCGGAGAACCACTGCTCGAACGGGCCGGAGCCGGACGCTCCGCCGAAGAGGACGACGCGGCCTCGTGTCTCGTCATACGCCATCGCGTGGCCGGTGCGCGGCGGCGGGAACGTCGGCGAACCAATGCGACGCCAGTCGCTGCCGTCGTACTCCCACGTGTCAAGGGGACCACCGCCAAACAACACGACGCGCTTGCGCGCGGCGTCATAGGCCATCGCGTGCCCTTGGCGGAGCGACGGGCTCGAGGCCGTCGTCTTGCGCTCCCACGTGCTGCCGTCCCACTCCCACGTGTCACCGAAGGTGCGCGAGCCGATGCCGCCGTACACGACGACGCGATCTCGATCGCTGTCGTATGCCATGGCGTGCGAGAATCGCGCCTCGATGACGCCGTAGTGCGTCCAGGTCACCTGGGCGTGGGCGGCCTCGGATAGCGGCGTGATCGCCGCGAAGTAGAGGACGAAGGCGGACGAAGCTTGAGTGAAGTGGCGCATAGGAGGGCTCCCCTCGCGGTGAAAGACCGCCACTCATGATAGCGTCGATCGGCGCCAACCCGGGGTTTGCTCCCGTTGGTCCGCGCGTCAAGTTGTTGGACAGGTGTGCGCTTCCTGCGCAGGGGGGGCTATGCGACCAGCGGCGTGGCCGGCGAAGGCGACGGCCGACGGCGCCCCACACGGCTGGGTGGCGTACGCGCGGCGCCTCGGCGTCCCGTCGCGACGGTGCCCGCCTGGGCCGCGGGGGATCTGTCGCGGAACGACGAGTTCTCTTTCTGGCGGGCGCGGTCTTGGCGATGACCACGAGCGGCGTCGGCGCGTAAACCACGTGGGTCGTCGACGCGAGCGGTGGTGCGGGCAGTCAGTTCACGACCGTGGCCGGTGCGATCAAATCTCGAGACGGAGCCAGGGGCCCCAGCAGAGAGGATCGGTGGCGCTTGAGATGATCCACTGCGCGTCGAGGTAGCCGTTGCTGACCAGTGGCGCGGCCGGCCAGCTATGGCTTTGCAGGGTGGGCGTGTAGGGCAGGGTGACCAGAGGGGCCGGAGTACCGATCGGTGGCAGCAAGGGCGCCGGGGGCGATCCGGCGGCGACCTGTAGCGTCAGCCACGTGAATTGAGGTTGCGTGACCGGAGGCCGGAACATCGCCACGAACTCGTCGCCGGTGAACCCCGCGTTGGGGCGCCGGAACATGCTGCCCCAGGATCCGCACGGGTCATTGCCGTGAGGGGTCGCGATGTGTCGCGTGAAGTCCGGGAGCCGCGGATCGAAGGCACAGACCGCGTCGATGTCGTCGATGCGCACCGGCGGCGCAGCTGCACACAACCCAATTGCCTCGCTGACGGTTCCTCCTCCCTGGGAGTCGGGCAAATGCAGCGGCCCCCAGGTCATGGTCGTCAGATCCACGACGTTGAGCGTGCTTGGCGTGTCGGGACTGGAGAAAAGGAGTCGGCCTCGCTCACTGTCCCATGCCAGACCTGCGATCTCGTCGCTCTCCTGTAGGTTGAGCGCTTGGTAGCTGTAGCGGACGAAAGGCGTCGTCCAATGGCCGCCAACCCAATAGCTGGCCCAGATATCAGCGCCACTGAGTTGGATGCCGCCGTGCTCGAAGCTGTTCGCCGACGCGGATGTCAATGAAAAGTACACACCCTCGAACTCCGCTCTGAGCGCGTTAGAGAGATCACTTTGGCCGTATAGCAGGGGCACGAATAGGTCGAAGGCGGTCTTTTCTGGGGCATCGATCCCACCGATCAACCGAATGTCCTCGGCGTCATTGGCAACAAGGGTGTTGCCGGGCAGGCCGCCGGGGAGCCCTTGGCTGTCGGGGAAGACGTACTGAAACGTCGTCGCGCCGCCATCGTTCGTGTCCATTTCCGCGGCGATGGTCGAGCCGGCTTCGCCCTCGGTCCCTCGCGTCACCGACACGGCGATCCCCGCCCAGCCGGCTCCACCGTCCCCTTGTGCCGATGCTCGGCCGTTGGCGTCAATCACGATCCAATTGAGGTTGGTAGAGAATCCGTCGATCTCGACGCCCGGGAGGTTCCAGGGCGCTGCGCCGGGTGAGAAATCCGGGGTGCCGAACTCCGAGGGATGGACGTCAGGCGGACCATCGAAGGCGCCGGCTCGCTTCAGCCAGCCGGCGGACTTCAGGTCGCTGGGGAAGTTGATGCCGGCGGTTTGCGCGTCGACGAACACAGTCTCACCGGCGCCCAGGAGGTTGGCGTCGGGGCCCTGGGGAGCGAGGGACAGGGCGAGTGTAAGCAGTAGCGTCATCGGGGTTCTTGCGTAGCAGGTGAGGAAGAAGGAGTTGCGGGCGATGTATCGGCCTGCGCGGAATCGCTGGCGATGGATCGGAGCAGTCGGCGGAGGCTCTGAGCGAGTTTGGGGCTGATTTCGTCCGGCAGAGCATCAGCGAGATTGTCGACGTAGGTTGCCGCGCGAGGTTGCTGCTGCAGGACTTCGCACAAGGCGCTGCAGAACCCGGCGTAGTCGGCCGCAACCAGCTCGCGGGCGGCCACCGCGTTCATCTTTAGCATCGCGAGCTCGCTTCTCGACAACGTGCCGCGCCCCGACTCGTACGCGCTGCGGAAGTGAGTCAACGCTTGTTCGGCCGCTGCGGTAGCGCTCGGTGTCTCGCCTTTTTGGAAACACTCCACCGCGCGCCAGAACTTGGCATAGCCGCTAGCTTCAGCGCGAAGCGTGGCGTTGTTAACCTCAGCGGCTGCCGCGTCGGCGGCGTCAAAGCACTGGCGCTCAGTGAGGATCTTGGCGAGCACGTTGCGCGGCTTGGCAGCCGTGCGCCGCAAGGTGATGGCGCGACGAATCGCGCGCTCGGCGTCCTCTAGCCGCCATGTGCGGCGATACGCGATCGCCAGGTTGTTCAGACCCGGATAGCTGTCAGGCACCATCGTCAGCGCGTCTTCCAGCGGCTCGATAGCCTCCTCGAACCGCTTGAGTAACACCAAGGCCGTGCCCATGACGTAGCGAGTGCGTGTGGTTTGCGCGCCGAAGGCGCCCTCAATCCGTAGGCATCGCTGGTAAAGGTCTAGGAGCGCGACCTTGTCTCGATGGATGACCGCGGGCTCGAAGCGCGCCAGGAGGGCGAGCTCCTGCGCGACGAGATCGTTGCCGGGATCTGACAACAGCGCCGCCGAGCGTGCGTGGTCGCGCGCGCGGACCGCGTGGTAGCCGGCGACGAGCCGCGCTTGCCGACCCACGGGTTCGGGAAGATCCGCGAGGTCAGGCTTGGCATCGCCAGTCAACGCGGCCGCGCGGTAGCGAGCCGCCAACGCTGTGATGTACGTGCTCGTCGTGCGACCGGCGAGGGTCTCGAAGTCCGTCGCCGCGCCTTCCTGATCGTCGTGGTCCCAGCGGAACGCCGCGCGGTAGCAGCGCAGGACCGTATCCCCGGGCGCGAGTTCGACCAGCGTGTCGAGGTCTCGGCCGAGCTCGGCGCGCAGCTGCTCGTCGGCGACGCGCGGATTGCCACCGAACGTCAGCACCGGGGGTAGGCCTGACCACAAGCTCTGCACTTGCCGCTCGCGGTCGAGGCGGCGCGCCTCGAGCCAAGGCGGCACGAGACCGACGACCGCGGCCACGGCGCCCGCGACGAGGACAACCTGCCAACGGCGCGACCGGCGCACCTGATATAGCGCGCGCGCCACCGGCCCGCGCCGCCGTGCGGCGATCGGCGCAAACTCCAGAAACCCACGCAGGTCGGCCGCCAGCTCGGCGGCGGTCGCGTAGCGCCGGCTCGGCTCGCGCGCCATCCCGCACTCGAGGACCGCCAGGAGGTCTCCCGGGAGGTCGGGCCGCAGGCGCGCGGGCGACGGCGGGTCGTCGCGCTGCACTGCCGCAAGCACTTCGCGGACGCCTCCATCGTAGGGCGCGCGACCGCACACCATGTGGTACAGCGTCGCGCTGAGTGAGTACACATCCAGAGTTGGCGCCGGCGGCGTCTCGCGGGCCGCTTGCTCCGGAGGCATGTACTTCGGCGTGCCGAGCGTCGTGTCGCCGACCGTGATCCCGGCCTCGTCGCGGCGCGAGGCGATGCCAAAGTCCAGCAGCACGGCGCGGTCGGCGCTCGTAATGAAGATGTTGGAGGGCTTCACGTCGCGGTGGTAGATGCCCGCCGCGTGCGCCGCGCCCAGTCCATCGGCGAGGTCGGCGGCCCAGCGTGCGGCCTGCCGCACACTCGGCTTCGCACCAGCTTCGAGGCGCGTCGCCAGCGACTCGCCCTCCAGCAGCTCCATGACCACGAAGTGCGCGCCGTCGATGGTCTTCCCGCGGTCGTGCACGGCGACCACGTGAGGGTGTCGCAGCGTCGCCAGGACCTCACCTTCGCGCAGAAACCGCGCCTCGGCGGCCTGATCGCCAAAGAGATGCGGGTGCAGCAGCTTGATCGCGACATCGCGTTTGAGCTCGAGGTCGTGGCCGCGCAACACTGCGCCCATCGCGCCAGCGCCGATCGGCGCGTCGACGCGATAGCGCTGCAGCAGCTTCTGGCCGATGAGATCGCCGAAGGGCTTGGCCCAGGCGTCGATGCGCCGTTGCTCGCCGAGCGCGGCGGCGACCTCGTCCGCGAGATGGGGCGCGTCGGCGCAGAGTTCGTCCACGGACCATGGTTCACCGCAGTCCTCGAGTTCGAGCGCGCGCTCGACCAGCCGTTCGAGCAGCTCGTCGGTTTGCTGAGACGGATCGCTCACGCCTTGACCCCCAGCCGGCGCAGGCGGATGAGCAGGCGCGCCCGCGCGGTGCGCACGGCCTTGCGAGCCGCCTCGGCCGAGGGGAAATCAAAGGTCCGGGCGATCTCCTGGTACGGTGCCTCGCGGCGAAACCGCAAGGCCAGCAGCTCGCGGTCGCGCTCGGCAAGCTCGGCGAGCGCGGTGTGCACGGCGGTGGTCTCTTCGCTGCGCGCCGCGGCCTGCGTCGGCGACGTGAGGTCGGCATCGCGCAGCGTTGCCTCGAGATCAAAATGCGACCGGGCCCGGCGCGGGTCGCGGCGGTGCGCCTGGTGGAAGCGCAGCACGTCGACGAGGCGATGGGAGACTGCCCCCGCGAGGTATGCCTCGAAGGCCCGGGCCTCGGTGCCGTGGAAGTTATCGAGGTCGCGCAGCACCCCGAGAAACACGTCGTGCAGGATGTCGCCGGTGCTCAGGACGGAGCCGAGCCAAGGGCGGCCGCGCCGCAGGTCCAGGTCGAGCTCGCGCTGCACCATGGCGCGCACCTTGGGGTAGAACGCTTCGACGAGGTCATTACACGCCCGTGCGTCGCTGGCGCGGGCGCGATTCAGTGTGGCGAGGAAGTCCAAGGCCCCGATCTTGTCGGTCCACCGCGCCGCCGGCAATGCGGGCCGCGGACGCGCGGTGTTCAGCCGTGGAGACGTCATCGCCCCCCAGTGCGTTGCGGTGGGGAAGACCGGACCGCGAATCTGTCTTTTCCGTAACGCGGCCGTGGCTGCGGGGCTAGCGACACGGGCTGGGGCGGCGCGCCAGACGCTGCCGCAGCTCGTTGCGGGCCCGCAAAAGCAGCACTCGTGAGGCACCTTCAGACCGCCCCAGCTGCACGGCGCTGTCCTTGTGCGTCTGCGCGGGGTCGGCGTGCAGGTTCAGGATGCCTTGATAGGCCTCGGGGAGTCCCCTGAGGCGCTCGAGGACGACGGCGAGCTCGTCTTTGATCTGGGCGTGGGTCGCGGGCGTCGGCCTGGGGTCGATCAGGCAGTCGGAGCAGGCAACCGGCTCCGACACACCGTACTCGCGGCGCACGGCCCGCGCGCGATCCGCGATGTCGCGGACCAGCATCCGCGTGAGCCAGGCCGAGAACGCGCGCGGACACTCGCTGCGAAACGACTCCAAGGAAACGAGGACCTGCAAGTAGACCGACTGCAGCAGATCGTCGACATCAATGTGGTGCCGCAGCCGACGGCCGACCTGGCGCTGGATGATCGCCAACAGAGGGCGGCGAGCTCGCTGCAGTAGCGCGCCGAGGCTGGCTTGATCTCCGGCGCGGGCGCGCTGCAGCTGGTCGGCGTCGAGCCAAGGGTGCGTTGTCGCGTCCATTGCCACGGCGTCCCAAGGCGGGTTGCGGGATCGAAGTGGACCGTCTTTCTCGCCGGCGGGGCTCGAACTGCGCGAACGAGCGCCGCCGTGTAACGCCGAGATCGCTTTGCCCGCCCTGAAGAGGCGTCGTAGGCGCGGCGCCGCTGCCGCGCTTCATCGTTCAATCAAGGAGCACAATCTTGCGAGTTCTCACCACTACGCTCTTGGCCATCGCCGCGTGCGCCGCGAGCAGCGTCGCTCAGGGCGACTGGGTCGGCGGCCAGCGGTTCTTCGTTGCCCCTGGCGGCGACGATGCCAACACGGGTCTGTCGCGCGCGCAGGCGTGGCGGACGTTGACCTTCGCGGCCAGTCAGGTTCGCACACTCAGCCTGCAGTCCCCCGTCACGCTCAACGTTATGCCCGGCACCTATGGCGCCGATGAGACCTACCCGATCCGCTTCCCGGCGCGCGGCGTCGCGGTCGAGGCCGACGGCCCCGGCGTCGTGATCACCGGGGACGACATCGATGCGACGATCTGGATCGATTCGACCGGGCAAGGTCCCAACACCGTGCTGCAGGGCCTGACGCTCATCGACGGCAACTCGGGGGTTCTCATTGACCCGATCAACCTGACGCCGCCGATCGTGATCCCGCTGCCCGCCGACGCCGTGACGATTCGCGACTGCACGTTCGACGACAACCTCGCCGGCATCATCGTCGTGGTACAGCCGGGCCGGCGGGCGACTCACGTCATCGAGCGCAACGAGATCCTCGGCAGCTTCTCGACCGGCATCGACATCGTGTGTGCCGGGGAGTCGAGCACATGGGTTCGCGCCAATCGCCTGATCTTCAACGAGAAAGGCATGACCATCTTCGCGACCAGCCCGCCACGGGCGTGCCAACCGCGCATCGAGTCCAACTTCTTCGTCGAGAATCCATGTCACCTCATCTCGACGGGGGGCTCGCCGTATGTCGTCAACAACACCATGGCGTTCGCCTCGTCGGTGTTCGGCTCCCCGTGTGGGATCCAGCACACCGCTTTCGGGGCGGAGTCGATCACCATCGTGAACAACGTGCTGTGGAACCCGGGCGTGCCAGAGCTTGCGATCACGGGCGCGTTCAGCATTGCCTTCAATGACATCGAGGACCCGCTCGACCCCAACGTAGGGATCAACAACAACGTCAGTATCCCGCCGGGCTTCGTGTCGCCGGCCCTTCCGTTCGACGTCCATCTGACAACCGCGTCGCCGCTGATTGGTCTGGGGCAACGCGGTGCCGTCCTGCCGCCAACCGCCCTGTCGACCGGCACTCTGACCCATCGCGTGGACGTCGGCATGGACGTGGACGGCGATTCGCGGATGTCCGACTTCAATGACGACGGCCAGGCGCAGGTGGAGATCGGCGGCGACGAAGTGAACACCGCGCGGCTGGCGGTCACCGCTGGGGCCGACGCATTCGGCAACATGGGCACGAGCGGCGGTCCGATCAACCTGACCGTGACGATCACGGGCGCCCCGCTCGCCGGCGTGTTCCTCTATCAGTGGTTCACCGACGGCACGACGCCGATTGCGCAGAGCCTGTTCGCGGATCCGTTCGGCTGCCTGACCATGAACCCGGCGCAGTGGGCACTGATGGCGAGCGGAACCCTGAGCGCCGGCGGCGCGACGAGCTTTACGTTCCCGCTGCCAACGCCGCTCTCGCAGACGGAGACCGAGTTCTACCTGCAGGCCGTGACGACCCAGACCGGCCTCGACATCACCAACCGCCAACGCCTCGAGTTCAACCCGTAGGCAGCGCGGCCCTGCCGACGGCCCTGCCGACGGCCCTGCCGACGGCTCTGCCGACGGCCCTGCGTCCGGCCGTGGCGTCGGCTGGTTGCGTCGACGTGGGGCGCTGCCGAGGCGAGCGGGCCGCTTGATCCATAGATGGTACCAAGGTACCATCGGCGAGTGGCCCAGAAACGCAAGCCCGCGAAGTCGAAGTCGGCGGAGTCCCAGCCCAGAGTGGAGCGCGTGCAGACCGGCGTTCGAATGGAGAAGCGCCTCCTCAAGGTGCTCAAGGCTCTGGCGGAGTACAGGGACGTCTCGTTGGGTGATCTATTGGAGGGCGTGTGCTTGCATGCCTTCGAGGCGAAGCCCCCGTTCAGCAAGGAGACCCGCGCCCGCATCGCCGATCTAAAGAAGATCTACGGTCTCGACCTGAGCGCGTCGGATAGCCACAAGTTGCAGGAGTAGGGGGGCCATGGATCTCGAGACCGCGGCTCTGGTGACTGCGCTGCAAAATGGTACGCTGCGCGCGCTGAGCCACGAGGACCACGTGCGAGTGGCTTGGCACTACGCGACCCGCCTCTCGTTGCCCGAGACGCTGCTCGAGGTGCCGGCACTGCTGCAGGCCTATGCGCGCGCGAAGGGGCGGGCGGACGACTACCACGAAACCGTGACCTTCGCCTTCCTTTGCGTCATCCACGCCCGTGTGCGTCAATGCCCCGAGGCCTCATGGGAGCGGTTCCGCTCCGACCACGCGGATCTCCTGGACCGCGCGTTTCTGGAGCGCTACTACCCGCGACACGTGCTCGATTCCGAAGCCGCGCGCTGTGGGTTCGTGCTGCCCGATCCACGAGAGGTCGCGCCGTGAAGCGGTCACGTCGGTGGCTGAGAGCGTCGGCATGAGTCGCCGTGACGCGCCGATGGACCTCGAGCATCCCGAGGTCGCCGAGCTGATCGACGAGCTGCCGTTTTGGTCGTCAACCTTCGTCGCCGGGTTGTTGGATCGGGTGCCGATGACGCCTGGGCTCACCTGGTTGGACGTCGGCGCGGGCACGGGGTTCTTGACCGTGGAGCTCGCGCAGCGCTGCGGCGACGGGACGCGGGTCATTGCGGTGGATCCGTGGGAGGCCGCGGCGGCGCGCCTACGGCGTCGCGTCGCCTGGCTCGGCTTGGAGAACGTCGAGATCGTGTCGCGAGCGGTCGAGCATGCCGGGCTCCTTGACGGGTCGGTGGATGTGGCGGTGGCGAATCTGGCGCTCACGAACTTCGCGGATCCGACAGCGGCGTTGCGGGGCGTGGCCCGCGCGCTGAAGCCCGGCGGTCGGTTCTATACCTCGACCAATCCCGTCGGCCACATGGCTGAGCTCTACGCCGCCTTCCGCGAGACGTTGATCGAGGTGGGGCTCCCCGAAACCGTGGCGGCGCTCGATGCGCACGAGGCGCACCGCGGCACGGCGGCGTCCTGGTCCAAGCAGCTCGCCGACTGCGGGTTGGTGGTTCACGAGCAGAGCAGCGATGCGTGGCGCATGCGGTTCGCCGATGGGGGAGCATTCTTGCGGCACGGCTTCATTCGCCTGGGCTTCCTCAGCGCTTGGCAGCAGATCGTCGCCGAAGCGGCGTGGCCGCAAGTGTTGGCAGCGCTGCGGCGGCGGCTCAACGCGCTCGCCGCGGCGCGCGGTGAGCTGGCGCTCACGATTCCGGTGCTGTGGCTCGTCGCGCACCGGGCCGAGGCCTAACGGGCCGTTGAACAAGCGGCGTGCGGCCGCTCGCGGCCGCCGATGGGCCAAAAGTTCAGATGGATCGCGCCAACTCGGCAAACCGCAGTGTTCGGGCGCCGAAGTGGCTGAGTGCGATTAGCAACGCGCCGATGGCGCTGACAGCGCGCTGCAGCAGCCCCACGAGCGCCTGTGCGTCCCCCCTGCAGTGCCCGTGGCGTCCCGACCCCGATCAGGACTCGCATGATCGTGCCCAGATTGCGCGCAGCGGCCTGGATCAGGTAGCGCTTGTTCACCTCGTCCAGCCCTCGGATCCAAGTT
>JBCCGH010000183.1:0-19408 GCA_039029375.1 Planctomycetota bacterium | reverse complement strand
ACTTTTGAAGTGACAAGCCCGAACGCGCCGCGGAGCGGCGCCAGCAGCATCGAAGAAAGCCTGTATCGTGGATTTCGTTACAGGCTCTGAGGGCTTGTTACTTTTGAAGTGACAAGCCCGAACGCGCCGCGGAGCGGCGCCTGGAGCATCGATCAGAGTCCGTGCTACAGAGCGCGTGAGCCAGTTCCGCTGCACTCGGCTACCATAGACCGATCGTTCCGTTTGCCGCCGCGTCCGCCTGCGCGGCGCGAAAGAGACGTCGATGCCCTTCGGACCACCGAGCCCCGCACGCTTGCTTCTCGCTGTCGCGGCCGCCGGCGCGGCGGCGGCCTACGCGTCCTGGCCGGCCGCGACCGACGCTGTGCCCCATGCGCCGGCATCGCCAACGGCAGACACCCTGGCCACCGCGGGCGCGACGTTCGCACGCATCGAGTGGCGCGCCAACGCCGAAGTGCGCTCGCGGCAGGCACCGACCGACCTGGCGCTCGACGAGCGCGGCCAGGTGATTGTCTGCTGGCAGAGTCGACGCCAAGAGCAGGGCCGTGTCGGCGCGATGTACCGACGGTTCGACCAGGCCGGGCGACCACTCGGGCCGGAGCGTCGCATGCCGCGCGTCGGCGGCTTCCACTACCGCGCGCCAGCGCTGGCCAAGAGCGCCACCGGTCTCTGGGGTGCCTTCGAAGCGTTTGGCCGCGACGGCGACGGCCGCGGCGTCTACCTGCGCCGCCTCGACGACGCGACGGCATCGGCGACGCTCCTGGCCGACCGAACCGCCGGCGCGCAACGGGCCATCGCGCTGGCCCCGGCAGCGGACGGCGTCATCGCGGTGTGGCTCGGCCCCGACGACGCCGGGGTCGATCGCCTGTGGCGCCGTCAGCTCGCCGCGGACGGATCGCGCTTGGGCCCCACCGTGGCCATCGCTACGGGCGGGGATCCCGCGCCGTCCTCGCCAACCTTGGCCGCGCAACCGAGCGGCGCCAGCCTCGTGGCCTGGGTTGAGCCGCTCGCGAATCAAACCCGGCTGCGCGCGCGGCGCTTCGACCCTGCCGGCCAACCGGGGGCGGCGTTCGTCCTGGCCGAGCCGGGCCACCTGGACGTCGAACCCTGCGTGGCCCTCGGCCACGACGGCCGCGCCGTCGCGACTTGGCTCCGGCGCGCCCCAGAGACCGGCGGCTATCACGTCTTCGCGCGTGCGTTCGCCGCGGACGGGACGCCCCGCGGCCCGGCGACCCGACTCTCGCGCGGGGCCGGCATGGGCGGTGGCTGCAGCGGCGCGACCGTCGCCGTGGCGGCCGACGGCCGCGCCTGCGTCGCCTGGAATGAGCGGCGCAGCGCGCGGGATCGACCGACCGTGGTCGCGCGTTGGCTGCGGCGCAACGGCGAGCCCTTGGGTGGCCCGTTCGCACCGCTGCGCGCGCGGGGCGCACCCCAAGCTCTGCCGGTAGGCACCGGCCGCCGCTGCGTGCAGTTCGGTGCCGACGACACCCTAGTGTTCGCGTGGCATGGCGACGCCGGCCGCGGCGATCCAAGCGGCGCGCACGTCACGCTGCTGCGGCCCGTGGGCCCCGGGGCCGATCCCACACCCGAGCAACCGCACACCGACGCGGCGCGGCCGCACGATCCACCGACCCGACGACTGCGCCCGGATGCCGCGCGCCTGCCGTTCGGCGGCGACGCGCAGCCCACGGGGAGTGCCGAGTTTGGGTTTCCAGCGATTACCGACACCGGCTGGGATCCGCCGGATGCCCACCTGGCCGTCGGGCCCAACCACCTCGTGGCGATCGCCAACGGCGAGATCGCGTTCACGGGACTCGATGGCACGCGCACCTTCGCCGTCCCCATTGAAGGCGGGTTCGGCTTCTGGGGCGCGCTCGGCGCCACCAGCTTCGTCTTCGACCCAGAGGTCGTGTTTGACGCGACCAGCCAACGCTTTGTGGCCGCCGCTGCCGAGTCGACGCAAACCCAATCGTGGTTCGTCGTCGCCGTGTCCGATGACGCGGACCCCAACGGCACTTGGCACAAGTACCGCATCAACGTGACGTCGCTGGGTGGCGGGGCCGACATCGACTCGCCCAACCTCGCGGTCGACGGGCAAGCCGTCTATCTGGCCGCGGACTTCTTCAACACCGGTGACAAGCACCTGGTCGTCGCACTCGACAAGGCCCCGCTACTCGCCGGCCAGCCGGTGGGCACCCAACGGAGCCTCGTGGTGCAAGGCACTCAGTCGTTTGGGCTGCCCATGTCGTACAGCCCGGCCCCGGCTCAGTATCTGCTCGAGCACTCGGAGGCCCGTTCGAGCAACGTGCTGCGACTGCACGCCATTACCGACCCGTTGGGCTCACCGACGCGGGTGACCGCTGACCTGGCGGTGTTCATCTACACACCGCCGGTCCCCGTGCCGCGACAGGGCACCTCCACGCTGATCGACCTCTTCGAGGCGCGCTTTTGGAGCTGCATGTGGCGCGATGGCTCGCTCTGGGCAGCGCATCACCAGGGCGATCCGGCTCGCGTCCGCTGGTATGAGATCAAGACCAACGGTTGGCCGACCTCGGGCATGGCACCAACCCTGGCGCAGACCGGCACCATCGATCGCGGCCTGAACGTGCACACCTTCTTTCCAGCGATCGGCGCAGATGCCGGTGGCAACGTGGTGCTCTGCTACGCGCGATCGTCGAGCCAGGAACCCGTGTCGATCGAGCGCACATGCCGGCTGGACAGCGACCCACTCGGCAGCATGCGCCCGCCGGTGAACGTCAAGACGAGCGCGGGTCGCACCCTGTCCTACCGGTGGGGCGACTATGGTCAGGTTGTGCCCGACCCGATGCAGCCTTGCCGGCTGTGGTACTCGCACGAGTACGCGCCGACGGTCGGCTCCTGGAACACCTGGATTGGCCGCGCCGACATCTGCGAGCTCGCCGCGGCCCCGCGGGGACTCGTGGCAATGCAGGGCGGCAGCGTCGGTCTGTCCCTCATGCGCACCGCCGGCGCGGGACGTCCCTACATCGTGCTCGGCTCGCTGTCAGGAACCATGCCAGGAGTCACCTTGCCGCCATCGCTGGGCGGCGCATCGATCCCGCTCAACTTCGATGCGTTCACGCGCGTCGCGCTCGGCGCCGTCACGTCGCCTCCGCTCATCGGCTTTGTCGGCAACCTCGACGCTGCCGGGCTCGGCCGCGCGACGTTCTCCCTGCCGCCAATCAGCTTCACCGGTTCAGCGACCTTCTCGTTTGCGTTCCTGCAGGACGGCACGACCTGGGACTTCGCCTCCAACCCGGTGAACGTCCGACTCAACCCATAGTATTGCGCGTCGAGGTCGTGGACGATGCGGGCAACGGCCCCGCGGTGGCCTATCTGCCGGGCATCGGCGGCACGGGCACCATGGCGCGACACTGCATCGAGCGGCTGCGGGCCCGCGGCTTTCGCGTCATTCACTTTCGCTACCGCGGCGGGGGCGAGGACTGCTACGCCCACATGGCCCAAACGGCAAGGGCCGCGCTGGCCGCAGCCCAACCGCCGGTGCCGCGCTGGCTGCTGTTGGCGGAGTCGTTTGGCGGCGCAGTTGCGGTCGAGGCCGCGCTGGCCGAACCAGAACGCATCGCCGGCCTAGCCTTGGTGAACACCTTCGCCCGCTACCCGCGCCGCGCGCAGCTGTGGATCGGCCGAGGCCTCGGCGCGGTCGCCGGGCCGCGGTTCTTCCAGTGGGTGCGACAACGAGCCCGCGGCCGCGGGCTTCTCGGCCCCCGCGTCGAGCCCGCCCTCAGTGCCGAGCTGCGCGCCCGCAAGCCGACGTTCGACCTCGCCTATCTCGCGCGCCTGCGCATGATGCTGCAGCTGGACCTGAGGCCGAGACTCGCGGAGCTGGCGGTGCCGGTCGCGCTGTTCGCCGCCGACCAAGACGCGGTGGTGCCCTCCGTCCGCTGCGCCGAGGAGATCCGCGCCCGTCTCCCCGCCGCGACGCTGCGCGTGCTCCCCAACACTGGTCACCTGGTCCTGCCCCTCGCCGATCTGGCCTGGCCCGAATGGCTCACCGAGCTGGGGCGCCGCGCCCGCCGTCGCCGAACTTGATCCCGCTCCACGGTCGGCTTGGGCCTGCATCGCCGTCGGCGCGATCACTACTCCAACGCCGCGCCCCAGGACGAGCTGACTGATCGTTCACGCACGCCGCGGGGCGGGGCTATGGTGGGCAAGCCGCTCGCGGCGCCCTCCTTGCCTCAGGCGAGAGCCCATGAACATGTCACACCCGCTCCTGCTCTGTGCCGTCGCAACGCTTGCGGCGGCGCCGCCGCAAGCGGCGCAATCCGGACGTCGAGACGCGAAGGCGTGGACGATGCTCGCCGAGAAGTACGACGCCGACGGCGACGGCACGCTGACCCCGGCCGAGTACCCGCGCGGCGACCGCGCCTTTCGCAACCTCGACCGCGACAGCAACGGGGTCATCGACGCCGGCGACTTCGGCCGGCGCTCCAGCCGCGGTAGCCGGGGCGGCGGCGACCGGACGACGCGGGCGTTGGGGGCACTGGCCGGACAGGCCGACGCCGACGGCGACGGCCGCGTGACCGCGGACGAATGGTCCGCCGCGATCCGCGGGCTCGACGCCGACGGCGATGCCGTCATCGCCGCCGCCGAGCTGCAGAAAGGCACGAGCCAGGGCCGACGCGGTGTGCCGCGGCAAATGCTGCGGCGCCTCATCCGGACACTGGACCGCGATGGTGACGGCACGCTCGCCGTCGATGAGCTCGTCGCGCGGTTTGGCGCACTCGACCAAGACAGCGACGGGACGCTCGGCCCCGGTGAACTCCCTGGGCGCGGGCGCCGAACCGGCGGGGCTGCCGCACCGGCCGTCGGCGACGAGGCGCCGGACTTCGACCTACCGCTGGTCGAGGACGACACCAAGACCGTGCGACTCTCGGCGTATCGCGACGGCCGACCCGTGGCGCTGATCTTCGGCAGCTACACTTGACCGCCCTTCCGCAGCGCCGCCGGTCGGCTGCGCGACTTGCACGAGACTTACGGCGACCGGGTGCAGTTCCTGCTCGTCTATATCCGCGAGGCACACGCGATCGACAGCGAGAGCCCCATGACGTTTGGCATGATCGAAGACCCGATCTCCGATGCTGAGCGGCGCGGTGTGGCGTCACAATGCGTCGACGATCTCGAGCTCGACGCGATCACGACGGTCATCGATCGGCTCGACGACCGCGTCAATCAGGCCTACCAGGCCGGCCCCGACCGCCTCTACCTGGTGGGCCAAGACGGCAAGATCGCCTACGCCGGGGCTCGCGGACCCTCCGGCTTTCGCCCCTCGGAGCTCGAAGACGCCATCGTCGCCGAGCTCGGCCGCGACCGATAGTCCCTTGAACGAGCTGTCGAGCACGACTGTTGGGGCCTCGGCTCGCGGCTACGCCGGGTTGGCGACGTTGCCCGCGCCGAAGGCGCAGCTGGCGCGCCGTCGGCTGCTCGCCGGCGCGGCCCTGACGCCGGCGGAGTTCTCGACGCGCGGGCTGGACCTATCGGCGGACGAGGCCACCTGGCTCAAAAAGTGGTGTGACGCTGGGCTGGAGTCGTCACTCCACTGGCGCGAGACGTCGGCGGACGGCACGCACCGTCTGGTCCTGTCGCTCGCGCCCGGCGACCGCGCCGAGACGGTCGTGATGCCCAACCGCTCGGCGTGCGTGTCGACCCAGGTCGGCTGCGCCGTCGGCTGCCGCTTTTGCGCCAGCGGCGCGCAGGGGCTGGCCCGCAACCTGGAAGCGGGCGAGATCGTCGAGCAAGTCGTGTGGGCGCGGCGCCAGGCGCGGGTCGATCGCGTCGTCTTCATGGGCATGGGCGAGCCGACCCACAACCTGCCGGGCGTCCTGCCGGCGATCGACACCCTGCGGCACGACGGGCTGATCAGTCCGCGCAAGCTCACGTTGTCGACCGTGGGGTCGGTGCGCGCGCTGGAACGGCTGCGGCGAGCGCCGGCGCTGCCATGCTTGGCGCTGTCCCTGCACACCGCCGACCCCAACCTGCGCGCCGAGCTGCTCCCCGGCGCGCCGCGCGAGTCCCTCGCCGACCTGGTTGAGGCCGCCGATGCGTACGCCCGGGTCTGCGGGACGCCGGTGCAATTCCAATGCACGCTGCTGCACGGCGTCAACGACCGCGACGAAGACGCCGACGCTCTCTGCGATCTGCTGGAGGGCACGCGCGGCTACGTCAACCTGATCCCTTGGAACGCCGTCGACGGCGCGCCGTTCGCACGCCCACCCCGGGACCGGATCGTAGCCATGGTGCGCCGCATCAAGGCCCGCGGCATCCTGGCGACGATCCGCGATTCGGCCGGTGCCGACGTGGCCGCGGCCTGTGGCCAGCTCGCCGTGGCCCGCCCCGCCCGACGCGCCGCGCAGCCCGGGCGCTGACCGAGTTCTCCCATGCATCGCCAGGCCCTCCTCGACGCCGCCGCGTTTCTCGACTCGACCGCCGCGAAGGGCGTGGCCGGGGTGGAGCGTGACCAGCTCCAGGAGGTCGCCCAGCGTTTCCTCGCCACGTGCTACGACGACCTAGGGATCGCCCCAAAGCTGCTCGACGGCGAAACCATGGCGCAGGTGCTCACCGCGGCGTTGCCCCGCCGCTTTGGCCGATCGGACCCCCTGGCGGCGGTCACCGAGCCCATCCTCGAGGCCTTCCTCGAGCATCTGGCCGAGCACAGCGTGTTCCCCGGCGCGTTCGAAACCCGGCAGGCATTGGCCGCGCACACCGATGCCTTCCGCGCCGCGGTCGCGGCGGGAGCCGCCCACCGCGACGGCGTGGCCGTCACCGGCCCCGTCGAGACCGTGCGGCATCGGGCCGCCAAGGTCGGTCGCAACGATCCGTGCCCCTGCGGGAGCGGTCGCAAGTTCAAGAAGTGTTGCATGGGACTGTCCAGCTGAAGAGCTTGGACAGCTCGCCATGTCGATTGACCACTTCATCACGCTCGGATTCCTCATCCTGCTGCAGGCCGTCCTCGGCTTCGACAACCTGCTCTACATCTCAATCGAGTCCAAGCGCGCCCCGGCGGATCGCCAGGCGGCGGTGCGGCACTGGGGCATCGGGATCGCGATCGCCCTACGCATCGCCCTGCTGTTCTTCGTGGTGCAAGCCGTGGAACACTTCCGCGAGCCGTGGTTCCACCTCGATCAGACGGACATCATCGAAGGCTCGTTCGGTTTCCACTCGGTGACGGTACTCATCGGCGGCGCCTTCATCCTCTACACGGCGACCAAGGAGATCTTGCACATGCTGCAGACCGACCTCGAGCACGAGAAAGCCGGTGGCGGCACGCGCTCGGTGGCCGCGACGATCGCCTGGATCGTCGCGATGAACCTGGTCTTCTCGTTCGACTCGATCCTCAGCGCGATGGCTCTGACCGACGTCTTCTGGGTGATGGCGACCGCCATCGTGATCAGCGGCTTGTTGATGATCTGGCTCGCTGACCGCGTATCGACGTTCTTGGCCCGCAACCGGATGTACGAGGTGCTCGGCCTGTTTATCCTCTTTGTCGTCGGCGTGATGCTGGTGACCGAAGGTGGGCACCTCGCCCACCTGAAGCTATTCGGCAACGAGATCACGCCAATGACCAAGACGACCTTCTACTTCGTCATCAGCGTGCTCGTGCTGACCGACCTGGTGCAGTCGCGCTACCAGCGCAAGCTGCAACGCCAGCGCGCCCAGTAGCGACCCCCTCGCCAGTCGGGGGCGGCCTCGGCCGGGAAAGTCGCCCGCTGCACCACGCCGCAGTTCTTCCGTTTCCCCGACCGATAGAATCCTGGGGGGGCTTCCCCTGGAGGCCACTTCGGCGAAAACGGCAGGTGAGGAAGCGATGCTGGCACGACACTCTTATTCCGTGACCGCGCTCGGCCTGGTTCTGGCCGTGGCGACCCCGGCCCAGAACAAGCCGGCCGAAGGCAAGCCACCGGTGCCATTCGCGGAGTTTGCCGCGGACTTCCGCACCCACCACGACTTGGCGACCGAGGCGAAGACGAGCTTCGCCGACCTCCTGGATCAGCGCTATCTGCGCGCCCGGATCGGCAACCTGCTGATCCACGTGCCGCCGCACGAGCTGGCCGAACGGCGCCACCGCGAGGCCGTGCGGGATGCACTGAGCGCGCTGATCAAGCTCCAGGCCGAGTGGGTCCGCTGGTTTGCCGCCGATGAGGCCGCGGAGCCCGCGCTGAAGGCCGCGGACCGCCTGGGCAAGTGGGCCGACCGAGAAGCGCTGCGCACTCTGGCCGCCAGCGCCGCCCGCAAGACCATCGACGCCGCCGCGCTCGACCTGCTCGGCGCGGACGACGAAGTCCGCGCCGCGGCCGCGACACTCGCGGACGCCGTCACGACCGGCGTGGCGCTCGGCCTCGAGCCATCCAACAACCCGGCCGTGGCCCGCCTGGTCCTAGCCCCGACGCGGCGCCACTTTCTCGAGGTCTGCGCCTTCCTCGGCAGCATCGAGCCGGCCAACCGCGCCTCGTTCTGGCACCCAACCGTGCCGGAACGCGCGCAGACGTGGATCCACTCCCCGTTCGAGTTCCAGCTCGTCGCGCTCGAGTACGCTGACCCGCAACGCCCGCCGGATGACTACGTCGGCGCGATGAGCATGTCCTCCAAGGAGGCCACCGGGTTGCTCCAGCACGTGGCCGAGCGCGGCGCCGCGTCGCTCCTGCAACACACGTTCGGCGGGGACCTCGATGCCAGCTTCGTCACCGGCCTGGCGCAGAATCTGGTCATCGCGATCTACGGTGAGAACAACGCGCGCTCCGGCGGTGACGTCCGCGGGCGCAGCGCGGCGTCGTACGGTGGCTTCGTGGCCGGCGGCCGCTCAGAGGGAGGCATGCTGGCGGGGATCAACCTCGAGAGCCGCTGGCGGACCAAGAAGGGCAGCGACTACTTCGTGCGCGAGCTGCGGCGCGGCCTGCGCGACGCCAGCAAGAAGCGGCGCGGCCGGGATGCACGCCCGGGGGCCGTGGCGCTCTACAGCGACGATCGCAGCCAGGGCGAAGTCGTCGACGGGCCATTCTTGCGGGGCACCGCAGCTGCGGCCATTCCCGCCGCGTGCACCAACGACTACCTCGAGTTCATGCGCGCCTACCGCAGCGGCTTCGTCCACTGGCTGCGCGACGCCGCCGCTGGCCGGTCGACCAAATCGCGCACACAGTTCGGCAAGCTGCTGCGCCAGCTCCTCGCGGCTCCCGCCTCGGGACTCGACGCCGCGTGCGAGCAGGTGTACGGCCTACCGCTCTCCGGCGATGGGCCGAAGCCCGACAATCTCGAGTGGCGCTTTCTGCGCTGGTTGTCGCGCTCGACCGGATAAGTCGCGGGCGCGCATGCATGATGCACGCGCGCACGAAGTGCGCCCCCATCCCGAGTGGCGCCGCATAAAGCAACGGGACCGGGTATCCGCAAGCCCGAGCTGTGGATAAACTGTTCAATCTGTGTGCGCGCTTAAGGTCACGTTGCCGAATCCCGGTCAGCACGCTTTCGAGCAGTGGGATCGCAAAGTCCTGAGCCTCGCGCCTTCGCTGCCGGCCACGGCAGCGCACTCGGGCGTGGCGGTGGGGTCGCCCCATTCGGGGTTCAAGCTGTCGTTTCGGCATTTCCTCTTTGACAGCGCGGCGGCGCTGCTGGCCATGCTGCTCGCTTGGCTTAGCTACTACGTCGCGCTGGGCGGTGCAGCGTTTCCCGTGGCGGCGGGTGCGCCAGCGCAGCTTCTCTTTGGCATCTTGCTCCTGACGATCGCCCCGCCCCTCGGATTGGCGATCAGCGCGGTCAGCTGGTTTGTGCTTGGTCATCGACTGCACGACGCCGAGCGTGATCTGTTTCGCCGGGTCACGGGGCGCGCGTCGGAGGACGCCGCGCCCGAGGCCGGGAACGGCGAGGTGGCGCGGGCGCTGGCGCCTCGGACCAATGGGGTCAGCGGCAAGAAGAAGGGCAAGAAGAAGAAGGGCCTTTTGCGTCGGCTGTGGCGGAGCCTCGCCGCGAGTATCTCCGGCGCGTTCGAGCGGGGGCTGCTGCAACTCGCCGAGCCCACCGCGGTCGTGCATCGGCTAGACATGGTGGCGGCGAGCTTTGGCATCGACCCCGACCGGTGGATCAGCCGGTCCGCGCGGGCCCAGAGCACACTGGACCTCCTCGGTCCAACCGGCCAGCCGCCCGGCGTCGCCGGCACCTCGACGTTCGCCCGCAACGCCTGCTTGCTGCTCGCAGCAGCCACGGTGGGTTACGTCGTGCAAGCGCTGTGGTTCTCCGACCACATGATCTTCTTGTGGGCGGTCGTCGCCGCGGCGCTGTCTCTCGGCGCGTTCCTGCTAGCCACGCTGAGCGGTTTCGCCGAGCACGCAGCGGCGCTCCATCACTGGGTCCGCCTCGGCGAGGTCGCGGCCGAACGCCCCCGGCGGACCGTCAAGCGCCGCGCCGGCGCCTCGAGCGCCAACCGCAGCCGCCCAGTGACCGAGCCGCGCGGCGCCGAGCCGGCCACGCGGCGCTGAGGGCCTCAACCCCGGCTGCGCACCGGCCGTGGCAGTAGCGGGCGGAGCGGCAGGAGCGCTGGCACGCGCCGACGATACTCCTCGTAGGCCGCGCCGTGCGCCGCGATCAGGTCGCGCTCCTCGATGCGGATGGCCGCGACGATATAGACGGTGTAGGTCACCGCAAACACGAACCGGCCGAGGCTCATGTCGGGCGCAGCCCAAAACGCGATGACCATGCCCAGCATGAGCGGGTGGCGCACCGCCCGGTAGAGCGAGCTCTCCCGGAACCGGGGCTTGTGATACTCACGACCAAACGCGTGCGTCAGAGACTGGCGCAGCCCAAAGAGATCGAAGTGATCGATCACGAAGGTCGACACCAACACCAACGCCCAGCCGCAGCCGAACAGCGCGAGGAGTGCGTAGCGGAGGGCCTGGGACTCGACGCTCCACACCACCGCGGTCAGCGGCTGCCACTGCCAGAACATCAACGCAAACACCGCGCACGTCGCCACCACGAAGGTGCTCCGCTCGAGCGCTGGCGGGACGATCTGAGTCCACCACGCCTTGAACGACGGACGCGCCATGATCGTGTGCTGCACGGCGAAGAGCCCGATCAAGCCCACATCGATCAGCACGGCCGACCACAGCGACGCGGCGGTGGCGGGACCACTGCCGACCCCCTTCGGCACCAAGAGGTCACCGACGAAGCCGATCAGATAGAGGAACGTGCCCAGGAACAGCACGTAGGCGATCGTCCCGTAGAGGAAGCTGAACAAGCGGCCCATAGTCTCGTCTGCCTTGCGATGGAGAAGCCCGCCAGGGCCCGCGACGCGGGTCACCCGGCGGCTCGCTGGTGTGCGCAAGGCGCGGCGAGGGCCGGCCAGCTTTCTTCGAATGCGCTACTCGCCGCCGTCGCCGGCGAGCTTCTGGTAGAGCCAGGCGCGGGCGAACGCCCACTCGCGCCGCACGGTCCGCGGCGACGTCTCCAGCACGCGGGCGGCCTCGGCCTCGTCCAGGCCCGCGAAAAACCGCAACCGTACGACCTTGGCGGCCCGCTCGCTCACCGCCGCCAACCCATCGATCGCCTCATCGATGGCGCAGACCTGACCCAAGTTGGCGTCGCTTGCCACCTCGACGAGATCGAGCGACAAGCGGCCCAGGTCGCCGCCACGCTTCTGCGCGTTGCGCCGCCGCGCGTGGTCGATCAGGATCCGGCGCATCGACTCGGCGGCCGCGAGATAGAAGCCAGCCGGGTTGTCGCGGGCCGCGGTGACCTCATCACGTAGAGACATCCAGGCCTCGTTGACCAAGGCCGTGGCCTGCAGGGTGTGATTGGCCCGCTCCCGCGCCATCTGCCTGTCCGCCAGGGCACGCAGACGCGCATGGACTGAGGCCAACAGCTCGGGATCCGCGTCGTCGCTCACAGCCGCAGTAGCATAGCGGAGAGGGCGGTCGGCGGCTCGCTCACCGTGACACACCACTAGCGCCACAGGGACTGGAGCAGCTCTGCCGTCTGTTCGCGCGCCAGCGCGCGGGCCCCGGCCCCGTCGATCGCGCCCTCGAACTCGAGATCGTCGATGTGGACCGCCGACTTGGCGTGGAACCAGACAAAGGCGTGCCCGCCCGTGCGGCTGCCGACGTCCTCGATGCGGGCGACCCGCTCGCCTTCAAGGAAGCTGGTGACCCCATCGCCATCGTGGACGACGCGGAGATGGTAGGTCTTGTCGAAGAACATCCGCTCGTCGGCCGCGGCGTGGTCCTCCACCTCGGAGTCCAGCACGTCGATCCCGCCGGTCCCGTTCACCACGATGCAGTAGCCGCGCGCATTGGCGCAGAGGCCCAACAGGAAGATGGCGCGACCGGTTTGGCCGGCGTCCTTGAACTTCAACGTGTAGCGCGCGGACAGAGGCGCCAGCATAGGAATGCCGATCCGGCGCGCTACAGCGCCGGACAGCTCCAGGCGCCCGTTGCGCACGGCGGCGTAGGACTTGGCAGCACCGAGTTGGGGCTGCTTGCCCCGAATCATCTCCAAGTCGTCGTAGCCTTCGATGAGATCACGCGCCTGTGCCTGATCTTCGAAGTTGTAGGTCAGGCGCACGCGACCGTTGCCCAAGGCCTCGACCTGGGCGCCCAAGACGGCGTCGAGCGCGCCGAGATCGAAGCCGCGTTCGCCCAGGTAGCGGATCAGGTCCATGAGCTCGGCGCGACGAGCCAAGAGGAGCGGATCGCCCGCGTGCTGGCGGAGCGTGTCCACCACGAAATCGCGCTGGGCCCGCGCCGCCGCAGCATCGGCCGGAGGTGCGAGGCCCGCGAGCTTACCCCAGTCGAGCCCATCGCCCACCGTGTGGCGCTCAGCGAGCAGGACCAGCCCGGCCTGCCCCTCCAGGGAACCGCGTAGGCGCCGTTCCGCCGCCGCACGACGCCCGGCGAGGATCTCGAGACCGGCGAGAGCCGCGGCCGGCGCCCCTTCGAACAGTTGCCGCTTCTGTTTGGCGAGATCGAGTAACCACTCCGGACCGAGCGTCGCAATCGCGGTGGGCTCCGTGCGCTGGCCGAAGAACAACGTCACGGTCTCTGCGTCCACGCTCTTCACGCGGCGACGGGCACCACCGACGCGCAGAAGCGTGCGCGCCTTCATCGCCTTCTGGAGCGCGACTTCACGCAGCGTCGCCACATCCTGAAGGCGCCGTCTGGCGGCGTCGATGCGCGGTCGCACAGCGGCGGGCGCATCGATCTGTTCGACCGCAGCCACCGCCCGGGCGAAGTGGCCCTGCGCCGCGGCGCGCACCGCGCTCGCCAACCGCTCCGGCCATTGGACCGGCAACCAAGCGAGCCGCTCATAGTCAAACTCTGCCGGCGGGGCCTCGGCCGCAGCCTGGTCACCCGGCGCCGCCGTCGATTGACCATCGTCCATCGCGACTGCGCCCGCACTGCGTGCCATCGCGCGCGCCGCGCGCGACCAACCCCGCTCGCGCATCACGCCCGCGAGCCACGTCCGGAACTCAATGTCCAGGGCCGCGACCGACGTGTCGGGGAACGCCGCTTCGAATGCGCCGGCGTGACGCATGCCGTCTGTCACGGCGCGCATGTAACGATCGAAGCGCGGCCGGTAGCGGCCGTCGTCGGCCCGGTGCAGGAAATAGGCCAGCGCCCAGCTCTGGGCGTAGAACGACAGCATCGCCAGGTCGTTGTCCGCGTCGGCGCCCTCCTTCTTCCGCACTCGCGCGATCACGTCGGCGTAGCTCTCGGCCGCCATCAGCTCGTCCAGCGGCGCCAAGTACACCGAGCGCACCTCGCTCCGCTGACCGGCCACATGGGCGATCGCCTCCAAGTAGGTACTCCGCTGCCCGGGCTTGCGCAGCGATCGCGCCACGTTGGTGCTCGTCGACAAGTAGTCGGCCAGCCCCTCGTTGAACCAGGTCGGCCGCGGCATCCCATCGGCCTGGTCGCCCTGATCGTACGCGTGCTGCATCGCGTGGATCAGCTCGTGCAGGAGCGCAATCCGACGCTCGCACTGATCCGCCTCCTTGGCAAAGCTGTCCTCGTAGGTGACCGCCAGGCCCAGCAGCGGATTGAAGTGCGCCCGCGTCCAGTGCAGCTCGACGTCGACCGCCTGCAGATAGTCGCTGTAGGCACCCTTCGAGCTGAGCACCGCGACCCAGAAGTCCTTACGGCCATCGGTGCGCTTCAGCCCCAGAGGCCGCACGTACTGCTCGAGGAACACCGCGTGCAGCTCACGTGCATGCGGCAGAAACCAGTTGATGATCTGGCGGTTGTAGTCGGCAGCCGCCTTCTCTGGCTGATGCAGGACGAAGGCGAACTCCCCGCGCTCCTCGACCACGTAGTGGACCCGCTGAAAGAACGGGTGCTCGGCCAACGTCGTCGCGAGATCATCTTGGGCGGACGGCGCCGAGCTCGCGAGGCCAACCACCGAGCAAATCGCCGCTGTCCGCCACTTTCGACAACACCACCGCGCACGCGGCGCGGTGCCTCCGGCCTCGACTGGCATCGCTCGGATGGTACCACGCGCCGCCTGCCGGATCGCGCCGGGCAAAACCGCCCGCCGACGGCCGACCCTTCGCTCCGAGTGAATCAACGAATGCACTCCCGACGCGATCCTCACCGGCTGTCGCCCCAGGCGGACGTCCGGATTCCCCTCGGCTCGGGGGCCTGATGGCTCTGCAACTCGCCATCGTGGCGCTTGCGGCTGGGATCGCCATAGGACGAGACGACGGCTTCCAGCAGCGTTACATCGTGCTCGCCGTACCGTTCTACGTCGGCCTCTACTTCGTGTTTGAGCTCTACGGCCGGAACGCGTGGGGCCGTGTCGCGCAGCCGAGCATCGTGGGAGTCGCTTGGTGCCTATTGCCCGAGAACATGCGCATCGGCTTCGAGACGGCGGCCGGGCGGCGATCGACCTACACCGCGCCGTTGGTCAACGGCATCGCCCAGGGGAAACCGATCCCATTGCTGATTGGCGACCACTCGGCACTCACGTGGGGGTGGAGGCACATGCTGGACTATCTGATGCCCGAGCTGAGAAGCCGCGGCGATGGGACTCTTCGGCCAAATCCGAGAAGAACCGGCTTTATCGGGTATCCCGCATCCCTTGGGTCGGCAGGACACCTCGAGACGCGACGCTGGAGGGAGACTTGCTCGTGACAAGCTCAGACGACCATCAGATCCACGCCCCGCGCTACCGTGCGCTCGCCGCTCAGTATCTGGAACTCGAACGCGGAGTCGAACTGTGGGCGACCGTGGACGATGATCGACGAAGTCCGCATCCGACCAACCCAGGAGCCGGTGCGGTTTCGCATCCGATCTCTGGAGGCACTGACGCCATCTTGACGCATTCATGGACCGGTCATCGTCGCAGACGGACGCCCATCCGAGCGAACACGTGGCCGTGACCTAGACCCTAGAGCCTAGAGGTCCAGCCGAACCACAGCGGGTATGCTCGCCGTGGTGTACACCGCCCGTGCCGCGACCGTGGACGACGCCGCCGTCATCGCCCGGTTCAACCAGGCGATGGCCCAAGAGACCGAGGGCAAAGCACTCGACCTCACGACCCTGTCCGCCGGGGTCCGCCGCGTCTTCGACGAGCCCAGCCACGGCCGCTACCTCGTCGCCGAGTCCGAGGCCGGCGACGTGGCCGGCTGCCTGCTCATCACCTTCGAGTGGTCGGATTGGCGCAACGGCCAGTTCTGGTGGATCCAGAGTGTCTACGTCCACCCGGAGCACCGCCGCCGCGGCGTCTTCCAGCTGCTCTACCGTACGGTCCGGCAGCTGGGCGATCAGGCCGGGAGCGTCTGCGGCTACCGCCTCTACGTCGAACGTGACAATACGCGGGCGCAGCAGACCTATCGCGACCTGGGCATGACCCAGACGCCATACCTGATGTTTGAGGACCGCGGCAGCTAGATGCGGCCGCGTCACACGACGCGGGCGGCGCTCCGGGGCGGGATCCTGATGCTGCTCGCCGTGCTTGCCGGGCCCCCGGTGAGCGCGCAGTCCGCGCCGACCGATCCGGCGGCTCGACCGCGTATCGGCCTTGTGCTGAGCGGCGGTGGCGCCCGCGGCGCGGCGCACATCGGGGTGCTAAAGGTCCTGGAGGAGCTGCGCATCCCGATCGACGCACTGGCCGCCAACAGCATGGGCGCCCTCGTCGGCGGCGGCTACGCGTATGGGCGCTCGCCCGCCGAACTGGCAAAGACGCTCACCGGCATCGATTGGTCGATCGCGCTGTCGGACCGCCCCGCGCGCCGGGACCTGTCCTTCCGCCGCAAGGAGGACAGCCTCAACTTCCTGATCGACCTGACCTTCGGCTACACCGACTTCAGGATTGTGCTGCCCAAAGGCCTCGTGCAGGGCAACTACACCGGCAACGTGCTGCGCTTCATGACCACCGAGGCTCACGCACTGCGCCACTTCGACGATCTCCCGATCCCCTACCGCGCCGTGGCGACCGAGATCGGCACGGGCAACCAGGTCGTGCTCGACTCCGGGAGCCTTCCCCAGGCCATGGCCGCGAGCATGGCGATCCCCGGCGTGTTCGCGCCGGTAGAGATCGACGGCCGCGAGCTGGTCGACGGGATGGTGGTCAACAACATCCCCATCGACGTCGGCAGGGCGATGGGCGTCGACGTCATCATCGCGGTCGACATCGGCACGCCTCTGCTCAAGCCCGAGGAGATCACCAGTCTGCTTGAGGTGACGAGTCAGATGATCAGCATCCTGATGCAGAAGAACATCGACGAGCGGCTCGCGCTGCTCACCGATGACGATCTGTTGATCAGTCCCGATCTCGGCGACATCACGTCGACCGACTTCGAGCGCGTCGCTGAGGCGATCGATGTGGGCGAGCAAGCCGCACGCGCCGTGGCGAACGAGCTGCGCCGCTTCTCTGTCTCCGAAGCGGAGTACGCAGCCTACTTGCAACGACAACGCCGGCCGCCAACCGCGTACCCGCTGATCGACCGCGTCGTGGTCGAGAACCGCTCGAACCTCGCGGACGAAGTGATCACCTCCCGATTGGAGACACGCGCGGGAGTGCCGTTCGACCCGGAAACCCTGCGGCGCGATATCAACCGAATCTACGGTCTCGACGAGTTCGACCGCGTGACCTTCGACATCCAGAAGCACGACGGCCTCACCCAGTTGCGCCTGCTCGTGGTCGCCCGGTCCTGGGGCCCGAACTACCTGCGGTTCGGTCTCAACATCACCGACGACTTCGACGGCAACGCCGCCTACGGCTTCGCGGTGAACTACACGGCCCGGTCGATCAACCGCCTCGGCGCCGAGTGGCGCAACGACCTGTCCTTGGGCCGCGAGATCCGGGTCCGCAGCGAGTTCTACCAACCACTCGATCCACGGTCGCGCTTCTTCGTCGCCCCCAGCGGTGAGTTCCGCGACTTGAACATCGACCAGTTTGCGGCGGGGTCACGGGTCGCCGAACTCGACGTCCAATTCGGGCAGGTGGCCTTCGATGTCGGCACGCGCCTCGGCGACCTGGCCGAGCTGCGCGTGGGCCTGCATCGCTCCTGGGGTCGGGCGGACGTGGAGTCGAGTGCCACGCCCATGCCGAACATCGACTTCGAGGATGGCGTGCTGGCGGCGAGCCTCGTCGTGGACGATCTCGACAACCCCAACTTTCCGTCGGCCGGCGGGGTGCTCGCCAGCGAGTACGTGATGTCGGTCGACGGCCTGGGGGCGGACGACGATTACCAGCGCTTCGAAGCCTCGGCCGCCTACGCGGTGACGTTGGCCAACACGACCTTCCTCGCCGTCGCGAACTTCGGCACCGAGCTGGAGGGAGATCTACCGGTGTACCGACAGCATCAGCGGGGCGGCTTCCTCGACCTGTCGGGCTTCAACGAGCGAGAGCTGGTCGGCCAGCACGCCGCGGTCTTTAGCCTCGTCAACTACACACTGCTCACGGGTGAGCGCGCCGACGTGTTCGGGATGCCGGTCTATCTCGGGGGATCGATCGAGACCGGGAACGTGGTCAACCGACGCAGCCAACTGTTCAATGATCTCGTTCTCGCCGGCAGCGTGTTTCTCGGCGTAGAATCGATCCTCGGGCCCGTCTACTTCGGGTATGGAATGGCCGAAGGCGGCCATGATTCGCTCACGTTGTTCATTGGCCGCACGTTCTGAGGCGCTCAACCTGCGCCCTCAGCGCGGCGCAACGCGCTCGACGCGGTGGACCTCGCTGGAGTCGAGCGAGGCGACCACGTATGGAAAGCCGTTCCCGGTCGTCGCGGCGCCCACCCGACCCTGCACGTCCAGCGCGATGTAGCTCATCGCCAAGTCGTAGCCGCGCGGATCGATGCGCGCGGCGCGGTGGATCACCTCGGCGCACGCGTCGCTTGGCGCCAGACCTTGCCGCATGAGCTCGACGATCATCGCGGTCGCGCAGTGCCGCATGATGTTCTCACCGAGGCCGGTGGCGCCCGCCGCGCCCACTTCGTTGTCGACGTAGAGCCCGGAACCGAGGATGGGTGAATCGCCGACTCGCCCCGGCAGCTTGTTGCCCGCGCCGCTGGTCGAGCAGCCCCCGGCAACGTCGCCGTTGGCGCCCAGCACCAGCATCGCCACCGTGTCGTGCCCTTCTGCCTCTCGATTCACCGCCGGCGCCTGCCGCCACGCCTCTTTCATCGCGATATGCGCCGCGACGTCGACCGACTCGAGGCCGTGCTCGAGGGCGAACCATCGCGCCCCTTCACCCACCAGCATCACGTGCTTGGATTCCTCCATCACCTTCCGGGCCGCGGTGATCGGATGCACGATGCCCTCGACCGCCCCCACCGACCCAGCGCGATGCCCGGGCCCGTCCATGATGCACGCGTCCACCTGAACGTAGCCGGCGGCGTTTGGGTGACCGCTCTGGCCGACGCTGCCGTTGCCCATGGCCTCCACGACGCGGATCCCCTGTTCCACCGCGTCGATGGGCGCGCCTCCCCGACGCAGCTCAGCCATCCCGCGCTCGGTGCCGGTGCGAGCAAACCCATACGTCGCGATGGCGATCGGCCGCTTGGCCGGAGTCGCGGGCGCCGCGCGCCGGGCGTCGGCGACCTGCTGACAAGAGGTGAGCCCGCTGGCGGCGCCCACGGCGGCGGCGAGGAACGATCGACGATCGACGGTCATCTCCGCAGAATATCCGCGACGCGGTTGGCGACGCAGCTCGCGGTCGGCCCAGAAATGGCAGCCGACCGAGCGTCCCATTCGGGCAGCACGGCCCGCGCGCGCCTTGCCGCACTCCCTAGTGTTGTGTGTCGGAAGTTGGTTGGGTAAGTCGGCGAGCCATGTGTGCCGCTCGCAAGGCGCTGTCGACGCAGGGCTTGTTGGTGGACAAGTCGAGGAGACGCAACACGCGCCCACTCGACGCCAGCGTCGAGTGGGTCCCCGCTGCGAGCGGCGCAGAGGGCCGT